>JBAXPV010000029.1:0-46768 GCA_037132075.1 Bacteroidota bacterium | reverse complement strand
GCAGTGCCGGCATTTTTACATTGAGGCCCCCCCACTGTGGATCATCGCAGATAATCCCGCCAATGAAAGGCACGCAGTGCCGGCATTTTTACATTGAGGCCCCCCCACTGTGGATCATCGCAGATAATTCTGATTATTGAAGTTTGAAGGATGAAGAGTGAAGGGTGATATAAGATATAAGAAGCAAGAAGGAAAAAGTAAAAAAATGGTCGCCCTCCCGGAGCGACCATTTTTTTTGTGCAAGTAGTAAAGAAGTGAAAAATCCGGGAGTATTCGCAACAAAGCGAAATTCTGTTATTGGTTCTTAAATTTTGCCATGAGGTCTTTTACAACATCTTTGTGTACGGTCATGTCGATCATCTTAAGCTTGATAAAATCTTCATGGAAGAAATAATAACCGTAATTCTTGTTTTTCTCTTTTCCTCCTGATTTTGAACCTGCACCTGAATCTTTTACTAAAAACCAGGTTTTGCCGTTTTTTTCAAGGTAACCTACCACGTGCATCCCATGATCATCGGTGGTGCTTCCATTTGAAAACCTCATCTGGCGGGCATAATCATCGATATACTCTGATGGTATGTCAAATGTAGGCACGATAGCAGCCTGGAAGTCTCTGGCATCCATACCTGCTTCAGAAACATCACCGCCAATAGAGAAGGTATACCCCATCTTTAGGGCTTTTTTTACGACGGCCATATAGTCATCCAGCGGTACATTATAATAGTCTTTACTTAACCACCAATTGTCTGGTACTTCATAAACAACTTTTTCCCAATAGGGTTGTTGCATCAGTGAAAGCAGATCCACTTCATCGTCCAGGTTGATCTTCAGTACATCATGAAGGTATTGAAGCGGCGTCATGTCTTTACCTTCCACCTTGATGGTCAGTGGTGGCCTTCCCATATAATGATCGAGTATGCTCCGAACTGTGGAAACAGCCAAATCTTCATTCCAGTTGTTTGTCTCTTTCAGGCTGTTGAGGAATGAGCGGATTTCTTTAATCATCGGCTCGTGATTGTGGTAAATCTGTCCTGCCAAAAGGCCGGTATAATCAGCTTCTGGCACGATACCATATTTCTTCCATTCTCTGGCAACGGCATTTCCCTCAGCGCCTTCGTCAACCAGCGATTTGCCACGTTTGTCGATAAAGCGTTTTGTGCGTTCCACATACTCCCAATAAACGGTATACATTTCGCTCAGCTTAACTTTGCGGCCGCTTAATCGGTTGATCTCTGATTCCAGGTAAGAGGTGCCGGCGAAACACCAGCATGTCCCGGTACTTCCCTGGGAAACTGGATCGTTATGCCATAAGGTTTTGAAACTTTCCTTGGAGGTAGGGATGTCCATGGTGCTCAAGTCCACTTTGAAAGAACGAACAGGAGTAACAGGAGTCTCTTTTTTCTCGAATTCCTCTATCCCACTCATGATATATTTCTCATAAAAGCCTTCTTTGTAGACTTTATAGATTGCTTTGTCTTTGGGTTGTTGCGCAAATACAGGCAACATGAATAAGCCCGCCAGCAGGCTTAAATAAACTTTTTTCATAAAATATACTTATGATTAAATAAAGGTCATTGTTTCTTTCCCAGTGACTTTCTCACAGTAATGACAAAGCAGCTTCACGTCTTCTTTATTCACGACATCGAAGCGGGTAGGGATGCTTTCATGATTCGTGATACAATTTGGATTAAAGCACTTGACGATTTTGTGTACTTCGTCAGGAATGGTCACACTGTTTTTTGCTACCACTGCGAAATCCCTGATAACGATCAGTGTTGCTGTCGGGGCAACCAAGGCGATCTTATTGATCTCTTCGGGAGCGAAAAATAAGTTGTTGACTTTGACGATACCCTTTTTTCCATATTTCTGGCTTTCGAGGTTCGTGCCGAACAACATCTGGTTGTCAACATTGTCGAGGCCCAGGATACGGATTACCTGGAAGACATTATTTTCGGGGATATGGTCGATAACGGTTCCGTTTTCGATTGCGGATACCTTCAGTTCTTTGGGGTTGTGCGTATTTTCCATTATTTTACTCCTAAAATTGAACTAACGAGGGCTTGTCTGACATATACACCATTCATGGCTTGTTGGAAATAATATGCTTTTGGGTTATCATCCACATCCACGTCGATTTCATTGACTCTGGGCAGTGGATGAAGAATCCGAAGGTTATCCTTTGAATGTCTTAAGGCTTCATTTTTTAGGATATAGGCGTTCTTTACTTTTTCATATTCAAGAGGATCGGAAAATCGTTCCCGTTGAATACGAGTCATATAGATCACATCAGCAAAAGGAATTACCTCATTAAGATCGGTGTACTGATAATATTGACAATGTTTTTCTTTGATGTAGCTTTTTACCACGCTAGGCAACTTCAGCTCCGGTGGTGAAACCAGGTGGAAGGTACAATTGAAACCTGACAATGCCATTGCCAGGGAATGCACTGTACGTCCGTACTTGAGGTCGCCGACAAAGGCGATCTGCAGGTTTTCAAGCTTTCCTTGTGTTTTCCTGATAGAATACATATCAAGCAAACATTGGGTAGGATGCTGGTTGGCACCATCGCCTGCATTGATGACAGGCACCCCGGCTACCTCACTGGCGTAACGTGCACTTCCGGCCTGCGGATGACGCATTACGATCAGGTCGGAATATCCACTTACCATCGTGATGGTGTCTTTTAAGGATTCTCCTTTTTTTACACTCGTTGAAGAGGTGTCGGAAAACCCGATGATCCGCCCGCCCAAACGGGAAATTGCAGAGTCAAAACTAAGCCGGGTCCGGGTCGAGGGTTCGAAAAATAAGGAGGCAACAACGAAATCTTCAAGGATTTTTTGCGTAGGTTGAAGTTCAAAACCTTCTGCAAGGTCAAGAATCCGCAACTGCTGTTCCTTAGTAAAATCGTTAATAGAAACAAGGCTTCGGTTTTTCATTACTCAGAACTTTTTTGTCAATAGATTGGTAATTATGCTCAGGCCTAAAATTAGAACTTTTTGCGAAGGTGTCAAGTTATGTTGAAAACAAAAAAAAAGCGGCCGAAGCCGCTTTCATCACTACTAAAGTTTATGTTTCTCAACGAAGTCATTCATTACCTCAGTCAGGTTTGGTGAACCAATTTCCTGAAGTTCATAATAAACCCTTGTGCTGGGTTTGTCGATTTTGATCAGTCGTTTGAGATCGATAGGTGTTGCAATAACGACACTGTCGCAAGGAGTATTGGCGATAGAAGTCTCAAGGTCTTTCACTTGCTGGGCGCCATAACCCATAGCTGGCATGAGTTTCCCAATGTTAGGATAGATTTCGAATGTCTCAGCAAGCTTTCCAACAACATAAGGTTTTGGGTCAACCCAGCTGGCAGCACCAAAACGCATGGCAGCTACGATTCCGGCACCAAGTTTCATCTCACCGTGGGTAAGGGTAGGGCCATCTTCAATAACGAGAACATTCTTTCCGCGGATAATAGCTGCATCATCAACAGAAATTGGTGAAGCACCGTCGACGACGATCGCATTAGGATTGACTTTTGCGATGTTTTGTCTAACCGTTTGGATATGCTCCGGATATGCAGAATCGATTTTGTTGATCACAACAACGTCTGCAAGTCTCAGCGTGACTTCGCCAGGGTAATAACTAACTTCATGGCCAGGACGATGTGGGTCAACAACAGTAATTGTTAAATCTGGTTTGTAGAAAGGGAAATCATTATTTCCACCATCCCATACGACAACATCACATCCATCAGGATCATTTTCAGCTGCACGAAGAATTGCTTCGTAATCAACACCTGCATAGATTACATTACCACGAACGACATGGGGTTCGTATTCTTCCATTTCTTCAATGGTACATTTGTGTTTTTCGAGATCAGCAACAGTAGCAAAACGCTGAACTTTCTGGGCAACCAGGTCGCCGTAAGGCATTGGGTGACGTACAGCCACAACTTTCAGGCCTTTTTCCATGAGGAGTTCGATGATTCTGCGTGAGGTCTGGCTCTTGCCACAACCGGTTCTGACAGCTCCAACGGCAATGACGGGCTTGGTGCTTTTTACCATAGTGTCCTTAGGGCCGAGTAACATAAAGTTTGCACCGGCAGCATTGACTACAGAGCTGATATTCATTACTCTGTTGTAGGGAACATCACTGTAGGCAAAAACACAGAAATCAACATTGAATTTTTTGATAAGGTCAACGAGCTCATCTTGTGCATAGATTGGAATGCCCTGAGGATACAGGGGACCTGCCAATTCAGTAGGGTATTTTCTGCCATCAATGTCAGGAATCTGAGCTGCTGTGAAAGCAACGACATTGTATTCTTCTTTCCCTCTGAAAAAGGTGTTGAAATTGTGGAAATCTCTTCCAGCTGCACCAATGATAATTACATTCTGTCGAGTCATAAATATTTGTTTTTAAGTAGATAATTGAAATAATTCCAATTTTAGTTCGGATTGCGAAGGTAAGAATTTATTTTGATCAGAAGTTGTGTTTTACTCATTTATTGTTATTTCATTAACAATTCTACTCATTGGTGCTATTACGTGCTCAATGAACCTAAAAAACTTACTTTTGCTGAAATATTTCTTCCATGGACTTCGAAAATCTCCTGATCACTGACATTAGGCTTGCACTTCAAGTGCTTTTCAAACAAACACTTGATTATGCAGCCATTTCATTACAAAAAACCCGGAAAGAATTTGAAGGCGACTATACTTTAGTCGTTTTCCCTTTTACCTCATTCTCAAAAATGCCTCCTGAGAAAACAGCTGAATTGATTGGGCAATACCTCTTAGCGAACGCTCCGATGGTCGAAAAATTCAATGTCATTAAAGGATTTCTTAACCTGAGTCTGAAACAGCATCTTTGGTCATCTTTCTTTAAATCAGCAGTGTCTGAACCAGGTTTTGGTTTTTGTCCGGTAGATGAGAGTCTGGATGCCATCGTCCTCGAATATTCTTCTCCCAATACCAACAAGCCACTTCACCTTGGGCATGTAAGGAATAACTTGCTTGGTTCCTCCTTGGCCAAAATTCTTCATGCAAATGGCAAGCCTGTTGTACAAGTAAACCTGGTCAATGACCGGGGCATTCATATCTGCAAATCAATGCTGGCATGGCAAACCTGGGGTAATGGCGAAACGCCTGAAAGTGCCGGACTAAAAGGGGATCACCTGGTAGGTAAGTATTATGTCCTTTTTGATCAATATCTCAAAGCAGAAATAGAAGAAATGGTTGCCCAGGGAATTGACAGAGAATCGGCGACAAAAAATGCTTCTCTGATGAAGAAAGCGCAAGAGATCCTGATGAAATGGGAGGCACATGACCCCGATACGCTTGCCTTATGGCGAATGATGAATCAATGGGTTTATACCGGGTTTAATGATACATACAATAGGATGGGTGTCAGCTTTGATGAAACCTTTTTCGAATCGAATACCTATTTGCTTGGAAAAGAAATTATTGAAGAAGGACTCGATAAGGGTGTTTTCTTCAGGAAACCGGATCATTCTGTCTGGGCTGATCTGACGAGTGATGGTCTGGACGAGAAGTTGTTGCTGAGAGGGGATGGGACCTCGGTTTATATGACACAGGATCTCGGAACCGCGAATCAGCGCTATGAGAAGTTCAGTCCTTCTAGCATGATCTATGTGGTTGGTAATGAACAAAATTACCATTTCGATGTGTTACGATTTCTTCTGAAGAAACTTGAAAAAGACTGGTGGGAAAAGATCCATCATTTCTCCTATGGCATGGTTGAATTACCGGAAGGTAAAATGAAATCCAGGGAAGGAACTGTGGTTGATGCCGATGACCTCCTCCAGGAAATGTATAATGTGGCAAAAAGCACCACGGAAGACTTAGGGAAAGCCGGTGAGGCGCAAAGTGATGAGCTGTCAAAGCTATATTGGACTTTGGCCCTTGGTGCTTTAAAGTTTTTCATACTCAAAGTGGACCCCAAAAAGAATATGATGTTCAATCCCCAGGAGTCAATTGATTTCAACGGGAATACCGGACCATTTATTCAATATACCCATGCGAGGATCAAGTCTTTACTGAGCAAAGCCACTGAGCGAAACCTGGATTCAAATGAAGAATTGTCGATAGAATATCAATTCCATAGCATTGAGCTGAACCTGCTACGTTTTACTTATGACTTCCCGAATACAGTGAAGCAGGCGGGCAATGCCCTGAGCCCGGCAGTGATTGCCAATTATGTTTATGATTTGGCCAAGGAGTACAATCACTTTTACCAGGAAGTGTCAGTGCTTCGTGAAGAAGATGCTTCCATCAGAAGTTTCCGTTTGACCTTATCTTCACTTGTTGCCAGCATCATCAAAAAGTCAATGAGCCTGCTTGGAGTGGAGGTTCCGGAGAGGATGTAGTTTCTTTCAGAATGAAAAAAAAGGGTGCCTCAGTTTTGAAGCACCCTTTTTTGTTTAGGATTACATTGTTATTTCACAATCAGCTTTTTCGAATAAACTTTGTCTCCATCAGTGAATCTCAGGTAATAGATTCCCATTGGGTAGGAAGATAAGTCGAAAGTCTTGGTGAACTTAGCATGAGCCGCGTTTGCCAGTTTCTCGCGAAGCATATTCTGACCAAGGTTGTTGTAAATGTCGAGGATCGTTCCTTCACCAACATTTTCGAGGTTCAGTGTAAATTGCCCATCCGTTGGGTTTGGATAAACTTCGATGAGTTGTTGTGTCCCAATTTCCTGGATCCCGCCGCATGGGTCAACATAAAGGATGATGTTATCCATTGCCTGGCAACCATTCAAAGTGACTGTAACAGTATATGTGGTGAAAGTACTGGCACCAATCAGATCTGTTTCAATGGACAGTGTTGCTGTTTGATCTCCGGTATTCCAAAGGTAAGTGTCATATGGACCCGGGCCCGGAACAAGTAATGCATTGGTGTAATTACATGCAGTTAACTGAGCAACACCGCCATTGAGGGCAACAATAGGAATCTTGTTCACATTCAGTTTAACATTGGCGACCGAATGGCATCCGTAGCTATTCGTCACGGTAACAAAGAAAACTGTGGTGTCCTGATTGTTGTTAGAAACAAAACTGGATGATGTCTGGCCTGTTCCCCATACATATGGTGTAGCGCCAGAACCACCTGTTGCAGATAGGGTAGCAGATTCACCTTTACAGATTGTTTTTGGTAGGGCAGAAGCTTGTGCATTCGGCAGGGGTAACATATTTACTATTACAGAATCAATTGCTTTACAGCCAAATGAATTGGTAACGGTAACTGCGTAAGTGTTGGTGTCACCGACAACAATACTAATTGATGGTGTAGAGGCACCAGTACTCCAGGTATAGTTTACACCGGCACTGGCAGTTGCTGTCAGGGTAGTAGTCGTTCCAAAGCAGATGTTCTGATTAGGACCTAAGGTTACAGTAGGTAATGCAACAACGGTAATTGTATTTGTGACGTTATTGGTACAACCAGCTGAAGAGGTATAGGTATATGTAAGTGTGTATGTTCCAACACCAACATTTGCTGCATTGAAATTGTTTCCAAAAACACCGGGGCCACTATAAACACCACCGGCAGGAGAAGCTCCGGAGAGCAGGTAGAAGTTAGCACTGACACATTGTGTTGTCAAAGCATTAGACCAACTCATACTTGGCAAAGCATTTACCGTGATTGAATTGCTTGCAGTACCTGTACAACCCTGAGGATCTGTGTATGTATAGGTCAGTGTATAACTGCCCGGTCCTATCAGTGAAGGATCAAATACGCCTGCATTAACACCAGGGCCGCTATAGGTACCTCCGGCAGGAGTTGCACCTGAAAGAGTTACTGAAGTAATATTCTGGCAAGGACTTGGTAGAACATTATTCCAATAAACAGCGACTGGATTCATAACGGTGATAGGCTTTGTTGTTGCGCTTGTACATCCAGTAGCAGGGTTGGTATAGGTATAGGTCAATGTGTGTACACCGACACCAGCTAATGACGCATTAAAGTTCGATCCGGTAACTCCAGGACCACTATAAGTGCCACCAGCAGGAATTCCACCGGTGAGGGTATAAGCGTTTGCGTAGGTACACTGATCAGCCAATGTGCCAGTCCAGCTAACAACAGGTAATGGATTAACGACGATGGAATTAGAAGCACTTGCTGTACATCCGTTACTGTTAGTGAAGGTATAAGTAAGTGTATAAGTACCAGTCCCTAATAAAGCGCCAACCAGGGCTGCATTAAAGTTAGTCCCGTTTACGCCTGGTCCGCTATAGGTTCCACCTGCCGGGGTGCCACCGGTAAGCGCATAGGTAGAAGATGTAACGCATTGTTGTGTTAAAGTATTGCTCCAACTAACAACAGGTAAAGCATTTACAATGATTGTAGTAGTAGCTGAAACTGTACAGTTGTTGCTATTAGTAACAGTATAGGTGATCACGTGTGAACCAACACCGGCAACAGCAGGGTTATAAATGCCACCGCTAATGCCAACGCCACTATAAGTTCCTCCAACAGGAGAGCCTGTATTCAGTACAAAAGTAGGTGCATTAACACAAACTGATGGAACACTTCCAAGCGTTACAACAGGTAAGCTATACACTGTGATCGGAGCACTAGCACTGCTGGTACAACCATTGGCATTGGTGTAGGTATAGGTTATTGTAAAACTGCCAACACCTGAAAGTGAAGGATTGAAGTTTCCGCCACTGACACCTGTTCCGCTGTATGTGCCTCCGGCAGGGGTTCCGGTACTCAAAGCAAAAGCTGAAGCGTTAAGACAAACAGCGGTAATCGGGCCTAAAGTAACGACAGGAAGTGGATTGACTGTGATTGTATTTGTGATGCTGTTAGTACACCCATTAGAATTTGTATAAGTGTATGTAATCACATGTAATCCTAAACCTGCAACGCTTGCGTTGAAGTTATTTCCGGTAACGCCAATGCCACTATAAGTGCCGCCGGCAGGTGTAGCTCCTGTTAGCGTATAAGAGGCAGAAGTAATACACTGGTTTGTTAAAACATTACTCCAGCTTAATGCGGGTAATGGATTTACAACGATGGTGTTGCTCGTAGAAGCTGTACAGCCATTGGCGGTAAATGTTACACTATAGGTAAGCGTATAGGTTCCGGGTACAACAGATGAAGCATTGAAAACATTGCCTGTAACACCAGGGCCACTAAATACCCCACCGGCAGGTGAACCTGCAGGCAAGACATAATTTGTTGCATTGGCACACTGGGGAATCAGTGGCGCTGTCCAGCTAACACTTGGTCCGGGAACTACAGTCACATCATTTGTGGCATAGTTTGTACATCCTGTCGCAGGATTGGTATAAGTATAGGTAATGACAAAGGTTCCTAATCCTGCAACGCTGGCATTAAAGATATTTCCAGTTACGCCGCTGCCACTGTAAGTTCCACCAGCCGGGAAGCCGGTAAGCATTAACATTGCTGTTGAATTACTACACTGTGTTTCCAGTTTGCCACTGAAAGCAACAACAGGTAATGGGTTTACAACCATGATATTTGTCACAAAATTGGTACAAGATGTAGCTGGGTTGGTGTAGGTGTATTTTAAGGTATAAGTACCTGGCCCAACCAAAGCAGGGTTAAAAGTATTCCCGGCAACTCCAGGACCACTATAAGTACCACCTGCTGGGATCCCTCCAATTAAGGTTACTGCGGCAGCATCCTCGCAAAGGGCAGTAAGAGATCCGTTCCAGGTAACGATAGGTAATGGATCAACAACCATAGTTTGGGTAGCAGTGGCAAAACAACCTGTAGCCTGGTCTGTAAAGGTATAGGAGAGTGTATAGCTTCCTGCACCGAGTAAACTGGCATTGAATACATTTCCAACAACACCTGGTCCACTGTAAACACCTCCGGCAGGAAGTCCGCCACTAAGCAGGTAATTGGTATTGTCAGGACAAACATGAGCTAAGCTGGTGTTCCAGGTCACTGTTGGGTTTGCATTTACAGCAATCCAGTTGGTCGCAGTATTGGTACATCCTGTAGCTGGGCTGGTATAGGTATAGGTAATCAAATGAGCACCAAGGCCGGCAACTGAAGCATTGAAATTATTGCCAGTGATGCCATTGCCGCTATAAGTGCCTCCAAGTGGGAAACCACCGATAATAGCATAAGTAGTGTTGGTAATACACTGAGCCTGTAGGTAACTTGCAAAACTTACAGTAGGAGGTTGGTTAATAGTAATTGTGACATTACCAGTCATCGTATTGATACAGCCAAAGCTATTGGTTGCGACAACAGTATAAAAACCGCTCATTAAGTGCAGACCGAAACTAATGGCAGAACCAGTGCCTGCAACAGGAGTTCCGATTGCAAAGCCATTGTATTCCAGTTGGTAATTGGTTCCAACAGCAGATCCACTCAGGCCAACAGCGACTCCATTGCCATCAACACAATAAGCACCACCACCTGTTACAGTAAATGCATTTGGTAAAGGAGCATATTCAACAGTGACACTGTTTGGCATCACTAAAGTGCAAAGGGTATTGGGATCAGTACCTAAAATGGTATATACGCCTGGAATTGTCTGTAATCCAAAAGTAATAGCAAGCCCGGTTCCTCCAACAGGAGGACCGTTAACAATACCATTGATTTGTGTCTGGTATAACATTCCAATCTCTGAACCATTCAGGCCAACAGTGACACCAATGCCACCCTGGCAAAATGCACCACCACCTGTAACCGTGTTTGGCAATGGACCATGGATAACTGTGATGGTTTTTGTTGCTGAGTTGATACAGCCATTGATCGGATCCTGGTAGGAATAGGTAATCGTATGGGTTCCGATTCCTGCAACTGTAGGATAGAATAAATTGTTTGTAACGCCAGGTCCGCTGTAGGTTCCACCTGAAGGTGTGCCTCCGGTTAATACATAAGAAGTTACGCCCAAACACTGGCTGGCTAGCGTTCCGTTAAATGTTACTACAGGTAATGGGTTGATGATGATAACAGCACTTCCGCCCATGATCTGAGAACATCCGCTTGAGTTATTGGTAGCAGTAATGGTGTAAACACCTGCTGCAAACTGATTTCCAAAAGTCAAAGGACCACCTGTACCGGCAAGGGTAAGGAATGTAGAGAAGTTGTTATTGTAAAGTTCATAAGTAAATCCTACTGCTGAGCCACTCAGGCCGACAGGTTGGCCTGAGCCACCAACGCAATAATTACCACCACCGGTAACCTGGAAAATAGCAGGTAATGGATTAATAGTATAAGTTGCATTGATATATTCATCAGGAATTACAGTCCCGTTGATATCGGTATACATACAGCTGCCAAAAGTGTTGCTTTCCCAAGTTAGTGAAGACGTTCCTGGTACTGGTGTGAACAGAAGTTCAACCATGGTTGCATTATTAGTTAATGAAACCGGGGTCAGTGAGAAACCGAAGAATGAAACTTGGGTAGCTGTAGCAGAAATGGTAAATAATGAGAAAGGATCTGCTACCAAGGCAGGATTGACATTTTGAAAACCGGTATAGGTAAGGAAGTTTGCGTCATAATTCATTTTTAATGAAATAGATGCAACATCGATGAAATTGTCAACCTTTACAGGAACTACCATTTGAGAATTGCCACAGACAACCTGATCAGCAAGCTTGGTGATGATCGGGCCATAGAACATAAAGAGTTTGCCGTAATCGCTGGTCACGGTGTTTCCACAGGTGCCTTCTGTTACAACACAATGAAATAGATTGCCATTCATAGGCATCGTAGCATAGGTGATATGCATGTTTGCTGTGGTCACGCCGGTATAGTCAGGACCATTGGCAAGATTGGTCCAGGTGGTACCATTGTTTGTACTGATTTGCCATTGGTAGCTAAGCGGGCTGTTTCCCGGGGCTGTGGCAACAACACTGAAGCCTGGTGCGTCACCAACAACAGCGGTAGCATTTTCAGGAGCAGTTGTCACAACAGGATGTGGGTCAACAACCATGGTGAGTGTAGGAATGTTCAGGAATGCACAGCTGCCGGCAACATAAACATCTGCTTTAACAACATCGCCGTTCATAAGCGCGGTCGTTGAAAAAGTAGCTGTAGTAGCAACCGGAATGCTGTTTACGAACCATTGGTAGGTTGCTCCTGTAAGGCTATAAGCTGCGCTTACTGAGAAGGTAACATTATTGCCTGGGCAGATTGTTGTTCCCGGGGCAGCAACAATCGTTCCTGGGACAGTGACAAATGGTGTGATTGACAAAGAAGCTGGATCAGAGCCGGCTGCAGTTGCCATCCCTACGTCAACTTTACAGGCAAAGAGGAAATCAACCATTGTTGAAGAGATGCCATTGACAATCAAGGTGTTTGTATTAACTCCTGTATAAAGTGCTGAGTTGGTCAGGTCGAACCAATTCATTCCAAAATCAGGTGACATGATCCACTGATAATTGGTTGCTCCGGGAGCTGTGATGCTATAACTTGTAGAACCGCCTTCGCATCCGGTGGCATCGTCAGGTTGAACTGTGATTGCTGTACCACCAATGGAATTAATAGAACCGTTGATCCAGATTGAAGGAAGAACATTGCCCAGTGGATCTGCATATTCTGCATTTTCGTGGGGAACAAGTTTCCAGACAAGTGGGGTATAGCCACCGATGTAATTAAATTTCAAGTCAAGAAGTTTTCCATTACCGATAGTGGCTGGAATCATAGAATTGTATGCCATAAACCATTCTCCGGGCGTTGTCCCATTTTCGAAAATAAACAAGGAAGGATCTCCTGTTGACAGACCTGGATTCATATTGGCAACTCCAGAGTAAGTCATTACGGAAGGGGTATAATTAAGGGTCAGGTTAAAAGCTGAGATTCCACCAAAATTCAGCACATCAATAGGTACAGAAATAAGTGTCCCTGCTGTAGCTGTCATGGTAGGAGCAATTGTGGTCAGAACCGGGGCAGGGATAACGTTTAGCGTTGCAGGTAATGAAGTAACGCTTGCAGTTCCGCTACTTACAACACATTGGTACATAAATGTATTCATTCCGATCAATGCACCAATGATATCAAGGTTAGGCGTATTTACATTATAATATGGTGCGTTGTTGGTCAGGTTGGTCCAGGTAAGGCCACCATCAAAACTAACTTGCCACTGATAGGTGGTACCACCGACAGAAACTACAGTAAATGACGCAGAGTAACCGGTGAAGATTGCTGTATCAGCAGGATTTGTAACAATAATTGGAGTTACGCTTACCAGGGCACTCCCTGTCATAGTTGAATTACAGGTAGTTGAGATGTTTGTGGCACTGGCAGTGTAATTACCAGCTATTGTTTGATTTCCAAAAGAAATAGTTGAACCTGTTCCGGCAACAGTCTGGCCTGTGAATAAACCATCAACATAAAGTAAGTAATTGACACCGGTTTGTGAACCACTCAGGCCAACACTTACGCCAGAACCGCCACCAATGTAATTGCCACCACCGGTCATCGTATAGACTAAAGGCAAGGCATTTATTGAAACGCTGGCGCTACCTGCCATTGCCGTAGTCCCACAACTGTTATGGCCGCTTACGGTATAAGTTCCAATAGCTGAATGTATTCCAAAGCTGATAGAAGCGCCTGTTCCAGTTACTGTAGCGCTGGTAGGAGTACCATTATATATTAAGGTATAAACCACAGCAGACTCTGATCCTGTCAGTCCGATAGCAACGCCAATGCCACCTGTGCAATAAGCGCCACCACCATTAACGATAAAGGAAATTGGGCCTGGGCTCAATGTAACAGATACGGAACCAGTCATATTTAGTGTCCCGCAGGTATTGCTTGCTACAATTGTGTATGTGCCTGCAACAGTTTGGCTGCCAAAGCTCACTGAGCTTCCTGTGCCAGCTTTGGTGACAGCAGTTGAAATCCCGTTATGATATAAGGTATAGGTAACACCAACTTCAGATCCGCTTAAGCTTACACTGGGTGCTGCGCTGCCTGTACAATAAGCACCACCACCTGTAACTGTGAAAAGGGAAGGTGTCGGGAAAAGGTTAATAACAGCACTACCGGTCATGTCAAATATTCCACATGGAGAGCTGACAGTAACGGTATAGGTGCCTGCAACAGTCTGTAATCCGAAATTCAGCGCAGAACCGTTACCAGTAACCGTATTTAGAGTATTGAGGTTGTTATGTTTTAAAGTATACACCAAACCAGCTTCTGACCCGTCAAGGCCAACGTTGATGCCGTCACCACCGGAACAGAATGTGCCGCCACCGCTAACATTAAAGGTAAGGGGTAATGGCTGGATGCTAATCGTAGCACTTCCTGCCATCAGTTTCGAACCACAGCTATTTGTTGCTGAAATAGTATAAACTCCTGCACCATCGAAGGTTTGACTTTGGCTTGATCCGTTGCCGGCAAAGCTTACGCCTGTGGCAACACCATTGAGTAAAACAGAGTAGGTAGTACTTAATTCAGTTTGGTCTATGTAAACGACATTTCCTACAGCACCGGCGCAATGAACACCGCCACCGGATACGTTATAAACTGCAGGTAAAGAACAGCCGGTAACAGAACCATCGAAATAATTGGCGTTTACGGTATTTCCGTCAAAATCAGCATATTGACATTCTCCTGGCTGAGCAACATTCCAGGTAAGTAATGAGGTGCCTCCATTGTAAGTGAAGTCAATGTTAAATAAAGTTCCACTGGAAATATTAAGTGGTGTTGTGTTGAACCAACCAAATTTTATTTTGCCACTGATATCATTCAAAGAGAAAATGCCAAGTGCCAGGTCAGCATTAAGACCGGAGTAACCCACGTAAGTAAGAACGCTAGGATCATAGATGAAAGAAAGTGAAACGGCTCCCACATTACTGATATTCTCAGCAGTGACAGGAATTGAAATCGTGGTACCCTGGGTAACACCAGTAATTGTTGGCAAGTAAGTATTGATGGGCAATGCCTGGGTTACGGTTAAGGTAGCACCAGCTGAAGTAACAACCAACCCACAAGCTGTTTCACTAACGAAACAACGGTATTTATTCCCGTTGAATGAATACGGGGCATTTAAAATATTCAGCGTTGCAGTGTTAACACCTGAATAATTAGCATCATCGCTCATGATGGTATAGGTAAGACCGCCATTGGTGCTTACTTCCCAGTAATAGGTTACTGAAGCAGCAGCGTAATTTGTTGAAACCAGGAATGTGGCATTATCCCCAGATGGAATATTCACACTTGATGGATCAAGCGTAACACTTAATGCAAGCGGTGCGCTTACCGTTACACTTCCCGATTGCCAGGTAAAACAATCTCCATTGTCAGCTTTGGCTTGAACAGAATAGGTGCCAAGTGAAGTAATACCAGTAAAGGAAATCCCACTTCCGGTGCCAGGTATTGTTATATCGGTAGTGATCCCGTCAACAAATAAAGTGTAAGTGACACCCGCTTCAGAACTGCTGAGGTCAACACCAACAGGAACGCCAGCAGCACAGTAAACGCCACCACCTGAAGCTGTAAATACAATTGGAAGCGCACAGCCAGAAACAGAACCGTTGTGATAATCAGCAAGAAGGTTATTGCCATCGGTATCAGCATATTCACAATCACCACCGACACTTGTATTCCAGTTTAGGCTTGAAGTTCCGCCATTGTAAACAAAGTCAACAGTAAATAAAGTCCCGCTGCTTAAGCTAACCAAATCAAGTCCATACCAGCTGAACTTAATTTTTCCAGTAGTATTGTTAAAAAGAGGTGAGCCTGCAGCAAGTGCTGGAAGCAAATTGGTAGTTCCCTGGTAGGACAATACCGTGTTATCATATAAAAACGTAAGTGAAATTGCACCTACATTATTTAAATTGTCAGCAGTAACAGGAATAGAAACAGTGCTGCCTGGAACTAAGGCGGTCAAATGAGGCAGGTAGGTATTAATTGTTGAAGTTTGCGTTACGCTTAGTGCAGCAAATAATGAAGTTAATGACTGGTTACACCCCCCTTGTTCATTGACCACACAAACAAAACGATAATCATTGAATGCATAAGGGATGTTTGTAATTGAAAGTGTTGAATTGCTTACTCCGCTATAATTACCACCATTTGTAAGATTCGTATAAATATTACCTCCATCGGTACTGACTTTCCATTGGTAAGTTATTTCATTGGAAATTGAAGTTAAATCAACGCTGTAAGAAGCATTTCCCCCTTCCGCAATGTTTGCATCAGCTGGTTGTGTCGTAAAAAGAAGAACAGGAGATTCTGTGATAATGGCATTTCCTGATTGTAGTGTTGAACAAAGACCCTCGCTAGCCAGAATGGAATAGGTGCCCGCGGTAAAATTGACAAACTGTATGGCACTTCCTGTACCGGCTTCCGTAAACCCGCTTGCAGATCCATCATGGTATAGTTCATAAGTAACTCCAATTTGGGAACCACTCAGGCTTATATTTTGGCCATCAACGCCCGGACAATTAATCCCCCCGCCACCAACAGCAAAAGCAGTTGGTAAAGTACAGCCTTCCACAGAACCATTGTGGAAAACAGCAGGCAGGATATTTAAGTTTCCGTCGGTATACTGACAATCACCTGCCTGGCTTTCGTCCCAGGTCAAGGAAGCAGTACCACCGTTAAAAGTAAAATTGATATTAAATAAAGTGCCATCGGTCAGGGAGATAGGAGTCACGCTAAACCAGCTGAATTTCAGATTGCCGCTCACGTCATTCACAACATAACTGTCAGGAGAAAGCGCGCTGTTAACGCCACTGATACCCTGGTAGGTCAGTACACTGTTGTTAAAAAGAAATGAAAGAGACATTGCGCTCACATTCAGCATATGGTCGTAAGTAACAGGGACAGATACTGTATTCCCTGAAACAAGCCCGCTTAATACCGGTAAATAGGTATTGATTGTTGGCGGGACATTCACTGTGAGTGTTCCTGCACTGCTGTTCAGCGTCTGGTTACATCCGGCTTCATGCAAAATACAACGAAAATGTGCATTGTTCAGAGAAACAGGAGCATTCCAGACAGAAAGTGCTGAAGAACTTACCCCGGCGTATGAAGTGCCATTGCTGAGGTTTGTAAAGTTTAAACCACCATCGGTGCTGATTTGCCACTGAAAGCTTAAGGCAGATTCAGGATAATTTCCTGTTACTGTAAAGAAAGCATTATGACCTGAGGTAATGGTCGAATTGAGTGGGTTTTGCGTCATACCCAAGGCTGTAGCTGCCAGAACAGTAGCGAGTCCGTTTTGCATGCTGTTACAAGTCCCCAGTGAGGATGTGGCTTTAATTGTATAACTACCTACTGTCGAGATTCCAGTAAAAGAAATAGGGCTTCCTGTACCGGCGATGATAGTCCCGCTGCCGCTTCCATTATGAAATAGTTCGTAGTTTACACCGACTTCAGAATTACTCAGGTCTACAGAAAGTCCTGCTCCTGCCGGGCAATAAGTGCCACCTCCGCTGGTGTTGAATACCAGAGGATCAGTGCAGGCAGCCGTAACCATGAGTGATGCAGCCGTTGAATTTGTGCTCAGGTTACAGACTGATTCTGTGACTGAGCACATATAAAAACTTCCTGATAAGCCAGTGCCTGCAGAAGTTATGGTAAGTTGATTTGTGGTTGACCCAGAAAACGTAGCATTATCAATTAAAGTTGTCCATGGCCCTGTTGCGCTTGTACCTGTCTGCCACTGATAGCTAGCTGTGGCAGAAGTCGCTACATTGAAAACGGCATTGGCTCCGGATGCAATTGCGAGGTTCGCAGGATTGGTAGTCAGAACAGGTGCACTGGTCACGCTGATACCCCCGTTTATCCACTGGGCCGGGAGTACAAAACTTCCTGTCCAGTCACTATACATACAATCACCGTCGACAGCTGTGTCAAAAGCCAGGCTGGCATTACCACCCAGGTAATTGAATTTCAAGGTGATCATTGTCGCATTGTTCGGAATAGAAACTGAATCAAGGGTATACCAGGCCAGTTTAACAGTTCCTGCATTGGCTCCGGTGTTTTGTCCATTGAGGATAAATCCGCTTGAAATCAGTGGATTTACAGTATATCCGGTGTAAAGCATGTTCGCCGGATTGAACTTCAGCTTCAATGACAAGGAGCCAATATAAGTGAAATTCTGAACCTTAATGTCAAAACTAACCAGGCCCGTTTGCCCGGAACATTTAGCGATGGAAGGGACAGTTGTCACAATCGTCTGCGAAAAAGCTACTACCGATGAAAGAAAGATAGCAAGAAGTACTGCAGTGACTTTTGTAATTGTTGTTTTCATGTTGGTTATTTTATTTTACTTAATTATATTTCAATACGTTAAATATAGGTCAAATAGTGCGGCATTCCGCTTCCTAATAAACTAAAAATCCTGCACAGCTGATACTCTTAGACAGAGTCAACTGTGTAAATCTCACAGAATCAATGGTTTTGGTATTCATGCTTTGATCCTATGCATCTAAACAAAAATAAACAAGATTTCTATTTTACCCTATGTTTTTAAATAAAATTATCAAAAATTTAACACAAATTCAGTTTATATCTCTTTATTCCCTTGATAACAAAGGCATTTGAAGATTCACACATGATGAAATTGCATGATAAATATATGAATTTTGTCATTTATTGTTCCAGACATTTTCTTTTAGCTTTAGAAGCACTCCTTGCTATTCTTCTGAGAATTCCTCCGGAAATTTGTACTTTTGCCCCGAAAACGATTTATATGTTCGAAAATTTAAGTGAAAAACTGGATAGGGCTTTTAAAGTCCTTAAAGGTCAGGGGTACATCACGGAGATCAACGTGGCCGAAACCCTGAAAGATGTTAGAAAAGCATTGCTGGACGCTGACGTCAGTTATAAAATTGCCAAGCAATTTACTGACGACGTCAAGGTGAAAGCCTTAGGCCAAAACGTACTGACTTCAGTATCTCCAGGCCAGCTGATGGTAAAATTGGTTCATGACGAGCTAACAGAGCTGATGGGAGTCACTGCCCAGGATATTAACCTGAAAGGGAATCCGGCAGTCATCCTGATCGCGGGCTTACAAGGTTCCGGAAAAACGACTTTCTCTGCAAAGCTGGCTCGTTTCCTGACGACAAAGAGAATGAAGCGTGTGCTGCTCGTGGCTTGCGATGTATACCGTCCTGCTGCTATCGACCAGTTGAAAGTGCTTGGCCAGCAGATCGAAATCGATGTATATTCTGAAGAAGGAAATCTTGACCCGGTAAAAATTGCCAAAAAAGGGATCACGCATGCCAGGGAAAATGGCTATAATACTGTGATTATTGATACAGCCGGTCGTCTGGCTATCGATGAACAGATGATGAAAGAAATCTCAACGATAAAAAGTGAGATTAACCCATCGGAAACCTTGTTTGTTGTTGACGCCATGACGGGACAGGATGCAGTGAATACTGCAAAAACATTTTTTGATCGACTGAATTACGATGGCGTGGTACTCACAAAACTCGACGGTGATACCCGTGGTGGTGCAGCCTTAACCATCAGGGCTGTTGTTGATCGGCCTATCAAGTTTGTAGGGGTCGGGGAAAAACCTGATGCAATTGATGTTTTCCATCCGCAACGTATGGCGGACAGGATCCTCGGAATGGGTGATATTGTCTCCCTTGTTGAAAAAGCTCAGGAACAATTCAATGCCGAAGAAGCTCAAAAACTGCAAAGAAAAATTGCCAAAAATCAATTTGATTTTAGCGACTTTCTCGCCCAGATTCAGCAGATAAAAAAAATGGGGAATGTGAAAGACCTGATGGGTATGATTCCTGGAATGGGTAAGATGATGAAAGATGTTGACATGGACGACGACGCATTTAAAGAAATCGAGGCCATTATTCATTCCATGACACCTACTGAACGGTCAAATCCTTTAATTCTCAACGGAAGTAGACGCAAAAGAATTGCTTCTGGCAGCGGCACTACCGTTCAGGAAGTTAACAGGCTCATCAAACAGTTTGAAGACACCCGGAAAATGATGAAGATGATGACTGGCGGGGGTGGCCGTCAGATGATGAACATGGTTAAAAATATGAAAACACCCGGCAGGGCATAAATTTTAATTGAAAATGGCAGAATTTAAAATCATCGATGGGAAACTCGTTGCCACTGCGATAAAGTCACAAATCGCCACAAAAGTGAAGGCAATGATCGATGCGGGAATTGAACCACCGCATCTTGCAGCAATCCTAGTCGGAAACGACCCTGCCAGTGAGACCTATGTGAAAAGTAAAGAAAAGTCCTGCCAGGAAGTAGGATTCCTTTCTTCAGTGTATCGTTTTCCTGAAAATACTTCTGAAACTAAGCTCTTAGAAGCCGTTAATTTCTTAAATGATGATCCTGAAGTTGATGGATTTATTGTCCAGTTACCGCTTCCAAAACACATTGCAGTGGAACGGGTCCTGGATCAGATTAAACCCTCAAAAGATGTCGACGGGTTTCATGCCGTCAACGTGGGAAGAATGGTCCAGGGACTACCTGGTTATCTTCCTGCTACACCAATGGGAATTGTGAAACTGATTGAACATTACAAAATTGAAACATCCGGGAAGCATTGTGTTGTGCTTGGCAGAAGCCAGATCGTTGGAACTCCGGTTAGTTTACTCATGAGCAGAAAGGGATACCCTGGAAATGCGACTGTCACCCTTTGTCACAGTCAAACAGAAAATCTTACGGAAATTATGCGATCGGCCGATATCCTGATTGCCGCTATCGGAAGTCCACTTTTCGTCAAAGCTGATATGGTGAAAAAAGGAGCCGTAGTCATCGACGTCGGAATTCACCGCATTCCCTCTGACGACAACCCCAAAGGTTATGTCATCGTTGGCGATGTTGACTACGACCAGGTAGCTGCCAAATGTAGCTGGATCAGCCCTGTACCCGGAGGTGTCGGGCCAATGACCATAGTGTCGCTGCTGCTCAATACGCTCAGTGCTGCAGAACATGAGATTTACAAAGAAACTGGAGTTTAAAAGGAATGTCAGATATTCAAAATTCAATTCCTGAACTGGTAAAAGAAGGAAAAATGCTTCCCCTGATGGAGAGCTTTTATACGCTTCAGGGTGAAGGATTTCACACCGGGACTGCTGCCTTTTTTATCAGGATCGGTGGCTGCGATGTGGGATGCTGGTGGTGTGATACCCGTGAGTCCTGGAACCCTGACCTGCATCCTGCGACCTCCATCAGCGATATCCTGGCACTCGCATTGAAGCATAAATCCAGAGCAATCGTCATCACCGGGGGAGAGCCGCTGAATTACAATATGGCGCCACTCACCGACCTCTTGCACAAGCATGGTTTCCGGATCTTTCTCGAAACTTCCGGGTCCGAAGAACTGAGCGGAGAATGGGACTGGATCTGCTTGTCTCCAAAGACAAAAGCGCCTCCCTTACCTGGCATTTATTCCAGGGCGAATGAATTAAAAGTAATCGTTTTCGAAGAAAATGACTTCTTCTGGGCCGAAGAAATGTCAAGCCACATATTGCCTTCTTGTCAGCTGTTTTTGCAGCCAGAATGGAGTAGGAGGGACGTGATGATGCCTAAAATAATTGACTTCATTCTGGCAAATCCTCACTGGAGAATTTCCTTACAGAGTCATAAGTATATGCATATTCCCTGATCAGGAGTTTATGAAAATTAAAATCTTTTTTTTCGGATTGCTCTGTGTGATTATTTCTGCAGCAAGCCTCTCAGCACAGGGGCGCATGCCAGAACTCACAAGCAGCTCTAAGAAAGCTGTGAAGCATTATGAAAAGGCCGCATATTTATACACAGCACGGCATCTGCCGGAAGCACTCACCGAACTTGATGAAGCCCTGAAAATTGATGCGGAATTTATTGAATCCTGGCTGATGAAAGGCGATATCCTTTCCGACATGAATCAAAAAGATCAGGCCATTGTCGCCTATTTAAAAGCTATCGGGATTAACGAAAAGTTTTTTGTGAACACCTACGCAAACGTGGCTAATCTGGAATTAAAAACCGGAAAATATGCGGATGCAAAAAAACATTTTATTCGTTTTCTGGAATTGGCAAAATCTACACCAGAACGACAAGCTCCGATTAATAAGTTAATTGAATCCTGCGATTTTGCTATCGATGCCATGGAGCATCCTGTGCCTTTTGAACCGAAGAATATGGGTGACAGCGTGAATTCTGTTTATAATGACTTTGTAAATTCGATTACCGCTGACGATCAATGGCTTTACCTCACCGTGCAGCATCCAAGGGATACTTTAAATCAAAGCTCCGAAATTGTTGAGGATTTTTATCGATGCTTCAATAGAAAGTCAGGAGGATGGTCAAAAGCCAGTTTAATGGGACCACCTGTTAATACTGACGAAAATGAAGGTGCCCTTTGTATTTCCCCAGATGGCATGAATCTTTTTTTCGCAGGATGCAACCGCAAAGGAGGCATGGGTAGTTGTGACCTGTATCACGCCAAACGCATGGGCCAGAGCTGGTCACTGCCGGAAAATATGGGAGATAAGGTAAATACAATGCAATGGGATTCCCAACCCTCTCTTTCTTCTGATGGGAAAACGCTGTATTTCGCCAGTAAACGGCCTGGTGGGCTTGGCAGTTCTGACCTTTGGAAAGTGACATTGGGTGAGAACGGGCAATGGGGTAATCCTGAAAATCTCGGTAAAACGATTAACAGCGTTCAGGCAGAGATGTGTCCTTTCATTCACCCGGATGGAAGAACGCTTTATTTCTCCTCAATGGGCCATAAAGGTATGGGTGGATACGATCTGTATATGTCGAGGCTCGACGATAAGGGCCAGTGGTCGGAACCGGTGAACCTGGGGTATCCAATTAATACTTATGCCGATGAAATTAACCTCGTCGTCAGTGCAAAAGGCGATCTGGCCTATCTTTCATCTGACAAAGCAGGCGGTATCGGAAAAAAAGACATTTACTCATTTCCCCTCTATGAGGCCATACGTCCGTTGAGTGTTTCTTATTTCAAAGGAAAAGTTTTTGATGACCAATCACACCAAGCTCTTGATGCAGACTTTGTATTAATCGATCTTTCAAGTGGGAAAACGGTATTGAATTCAAATGCAGATCCTGTCAGTGGAGAATTTCTCGTGACACTGCCTGTTGGTCATGAATATGCCCTGCACGTTAATCATGAACATTATCTTTTTTATTCTGAGAATTTTTCTTTTTTGGGATTGCATTCCATCGATAAGCCATTCCTTAAAGATATTCCACTCAAGAAAATCAGGATAGGGGAAACCGTCGTTTTAAAGAATATCTTCTTTGAAACCGGTAAAGCAGAACTTCTTGATAAATCTTTTGTCGAACTCGACAGGCTGATCATCCTGATGAAAAATAACCCCCAATTAAAAATCTCAATACAGGGTCATACCGACAATATTGGGACTACAGAATACAACCAGGCACTCAGCGAAAACCGCTCTAAAGTTGTTTATGAATTTCTTGTCAAAAAAGATATCGCGAGCGACAGACTTTCGTATATTGGCTTCGGAAAGTCAAAGCCGATAGTCGGCAATGACACCGAAGAGGGGAGAAGTCAGAACAGAAGGACTGAATTCGTGGTGATCGGGAATTAAAATTGAATGTATGAGAGTTATTACTGCACATGACTTGAAGGATTGGATCGACAAAGGTGATCCTTTGCTGATCGTTGACATTCGGGATGCAGATGAGTTTGAAGATGTCCGTATTAAAGGTTCTGTGAATTACCCACGTCTGGAATTCGACAAACATATCGCTGATATCCCGTTTGATATTCCTGTGGTTTTACTGTGTAAATATGGCAAGAAAAGTGAGCAGATCAATCTCAATCTCCGTGCCGATCACAAACATAAAAATACTTACAGTCTTCTGGGCGGTCTGTTTGAATGGTCCCGGGAAATTGACAAATCGATGGTGATCTGGTGATATTTAACCTATGTTGTATGAATAAATTTGAGTTTTTGACAAATCCGATTCCGGGTCGTTTTTTCCTGATGGCAGGGCCTTGCGTGGTAGAAGATGAACAGATGCCTATGGAAATAGGCAAAGCGATCTTCCAGATCACTCAAAAATATAACATCCCTTTTATCTTTAAAGCTTCCTTTAAAAAAGCAAACCGTACCCGTCTCGATTCCTTTACAGGAATTGGTGATTTAAAAGCATTGGAAAAGATTGCGGAAGTTGGCAGCAAATTAGGCATTCCGGTAGTTACAGATATTCATACAGCTGATGATGCTGTGATGGCAGCTGAATATGTTGACATTTTGCAAATCCCGGCATTTCTATGCAGACAGACAGATCTGCTCATCGCAGCTGCAAACACAGGTAAGATCATCAATGTAAAAAAGGGCCAGTTTGTAGAAGGCAGCGCCATGCGTTTTGCCATCGACAAGATCCGACAAAGCGGGAATACACAGCCGCTGATGCTAACGGAGCGAGGCAGTATGTTCGGCTACCAGGATCTGGTCGTGGATTTCAGGAACATTCCATTGATGCGAAAAATAGGGGTGCCTGTCGTCGTTGACATTACACACTCTTTGCAACAGCCAAACCAGGCCTCAGGCGTTTCAGGCGGAAACCCTGAACTCATTGAAACCATTGCCATGGCAGGCATTGCCACCGGAGCTGAGGGTATATTCCTTGAAACACATCCTGAGCCCTCCAGGGCAAAGTCAGACGGAGCCAATATGCTTCCACTGGACAATTTGGATGCCCTGCTTCGCAAATTGGTACGACTTAAAGAAGCTGTTGACGGAATCTAAGCTAGCTCAATCCTGAATTATGATCTTCGGATTCGAGCAATAAAATGCACGCAAACGAATTCCGGAGACTCGAAAAAATCTCCATAACACAACCAGTCCTCAAGCAGAACCCCCACCTAACAACTAACTGCTAACTTCTAACTACTAACTATCTAGGCTTTTGCCGCATCAACCACAGCCTTGAAGGCTTCAGGATGATTCATAGCCAAATCGGCCAGAACTTTCCGGTTGATAACGATATCTTTGGCAGCTAATAATCCAATGAACTTGGAATAAGACAGGTCATACTGACGAACACCGGCATTAATACGGGTGATCCAGAGGCCTCGGAATGTTCTCTTTTTAGCTCTGCGGTCACGATAAGCATAACCCAAACCTTTTTCAAAGGCATTCTTGGCGACTGTCCAGACATTTTTTCTCCTGCCGAACTGGCCTTTTACTTGTTTTAGGACCTTTTTTCTTTTGGCCCTTGACGCGACTGCGTTTACTGATCTTGGCATTTTTTTAGTTTTTTACTTTAGCGTTCCGCAAGCGGAATCTTGTAAGCTAAAAGTAATTAGACACTGATTGAATTAAGCTCCTAACATCCTAAGGACACGGCCTGCATCTGTTTTCTCCACAAGTTCGAATTTGGTTAAATTCCGCTTTCTCTTTTTGGATTTTTTGGTCAGAATGTGGCTTTTGTAAGCATGCTTTCTTTTGAGCTTTCCGGTACCGGTAAAGTCGAACCTTTTCTTGGCTCCGGATTTGGTCTTCATTTTAGGCATTCTGAATTGATTTATGGGTGGTTAATGGTTTATTTCTTGGGTGACAGGATCATAATCATCCGCTTTCCTTCTAATTTCGGGAGTTGTTCCACTTTGCCGTATTCAATGGTTTCCTGGGCAAATTTTAACAACAAGATCTCTCCCATATCTTTATATACGATCGACCTTCCTTTGAAAAACACATCCACTTTAACTTTACATCCATCCTGTAAGAAATTGATGGCATGCTTCAACTTAAAGTTGAAATCGTGTTCGTCCGTATTCGGTCCTAACCGGATCTCCTTGACGACTACTTTGGCAGTCTTGGCTTTGATCTCCTTTGCTTTTTTCTTCTGCTCGTAAAGGAATTTCTTGTAATCGATTACTTTACAAACGGGCGGACTGGCATTGGGTTGGATCTCTACCAGGTCAAGTTCAAGACTGTCAGCGATATCTAAAGCCTCCCTCAGGGGATAAATGTCCTGGTTTACGTTGGGGCCTACAACCCTGACAACAGGCGCTTTGATTTTTTCGTTGATCTTGTAGGGTTCTTCGACAACCTTACGATTGGCTCTTGGATCCCTTGGATTCCTGAAAGGTGTTGTTGCGATATTTCCTCCTTTTTTAAAATTACTTATTTTGCCAATGCGCCCAATTCTGCGTTAATGGCTTCATTGATTAATACTACAAATTCATCTACACTAAACGTGCCAAGGTCGCCTGCACCGTGCTTTCTGACAGAAACACTGCCTTCAGCTTCTTCTTTCTCACCCACGACCAGCATATAGGGTACTTTGCTTAACTCGGCATCCCGTATCTTGCGGCCGGCCTTTTCATTCCGCTCGTCAATTGTGGCGCGAAGGTCGGAATTATTTAATAAATTCAAAACTTTTTGTGCATAGTCTACATACTTCTCACTGATTGGAAGGATAATAGCCTGGTTTGGCGTCAGCCATAATGGAAAATTACCGGCACAATGTTCGATAAGTACAGCGACAAAACGCTCCATAGAACCAAAAGGTGCCCGGTGAATCATCACTGGGCGATGGCGTTCGTTGTCGCTGCCAACATATTCAAGTTCAAAACGTTCAGGTAAGTTATAGTCAACTTGTATTGTTCCCAGCTGCCACTTTCTGCCAATGGCATCGCGCACCATGAAGTCCAGTTTCGGACCATAAAAGGCAGCTTCACCAGTGACAATAGTATGTTTCATCTCTTTTTCTTCCACAGCTTCGATGATAGCCCTTTCTGCTTTTTCCCAGTTCTCATCGGAACCGATATATTTCTCACGGTTGTTAGGATCGCGTAAGGAAACCTGTGCGGTATAATCCTTAAAATCCAGTGCCTTGAAAATCAAAAGCACAATGTCAATTACGCCAAGGAATTCTTCTTTAACCTGGTCGGGGCGGCAAAAGATATGCGCATCGTCCTGGGTAAATCCCCGCACACGGGTCAGGCCGTGAAGTTCGCCGCTTTGTTCGTAACGGTAAACCGTACCAAATTCAGCGAGACGTAAGGGAAGGTCTTTATAGGAATGAGGTTTGTGTTTGTAAATTTCACAGTGGTGCGGACAGTTCATCGGTTTGAGGAAGAATTCTTCCCCTTCTACCGGTGTCTTGATTGGCTGAAAACTGTCTTTACCATATTTGTCGTAATGACCTGAGGTGACATACAATTCTTTTTGCCCGATATGCGGGGTGATCACCTGCTGATAACCTGCGGTACGCTGTACTTTTTTTAGGAAATGTTCGAGTTTCTCACGAAGCATCGTCCCTTTGGGAAGCCACATGGGCAATCCCTGGCCAACACGCTGTGAGAACATAAAAAGTTCCATCTCTTTACCCAGTTTCCTGTGGTCGCGTTTCTTTGCTTCTTCCAGGAGCGCCAGGTAATCAGTAAGCTCTTGTTGTTTTGGGAAGGTAATCCCATAGATACGAGTCAGCTGTTTCCTTTTCTCATCGCCGCGCCAGTAGGCACCTGCGATGCTGGTCAGCTTAACGGCTTTGATAAACCCGGTTTCGGGAATATGTGGTCCACGACAGAGATCCGTAAAACGACCGGATTCGTAGAATGTGATAGAACCATCCTCAAGGTCGTTGATGAGTTCCAGCTTATATTCGTCACCTTTTGCGGTGAAATAGTCAAGTGCTTCTTTTTTACTGACGGATTTACGGGTGTAAACCTGTTTTTCGCGGGCAAATTCAAGGATCTTGGCTTCAATTCTGCTCAGGTCTGCTTCGATAATCTCATGCTGGCCAAAGTCAATGTCATAATAAAAGCCAGCTTCAATATCCGGGCCAATGCCAAATTTTACCCCGGGATAAAGCTGCTCAATGGCCTCAGCCATAAGATGTGCAGAAGAATGCCATAGGGTGGATTTGCCTTCCTCATCATTCCAGGTAAGGAGCTTCACAAAAGCATCTTGCTCAATAGGGCGGGTAGCATCCCAAACTTCGTCATTTACCTTTGCTGCCAGAACATTGCGGGCAAGGCCTTCGCTGATGCTTTTGGCGATTTCCAGGCTCGTCACCCCTGCAGGGTATTGTCTGACTGAATTATCCGGTAATGTAATGTTAATCATAGGTGATCTAAAAATGGGTGCAAAGATACAAAAAAATTTTACAGCTTAGTATGTTTGTGTGAATATTTGATTGTATTAATTCCACTGGTATATTGGTATATTGAAAATTGGTATATTGATACATTAATTTTATAATATCTTTGCCTAAAGCAAGGTTGGCTTCACCTATTTGAGCATTATGAGACTGTTTTGGATTACTCTTATCATACTTATCTGTCATGAGACCTATTCACAGGAAACGAAGTTTGTTTTAAAAGTTCACCAGGATTTCAAAGAAGAGTATTATGTTTTAAAAAGCGACAAGAAGATTAAACATGGTACTTATGTCAAGTATAAGCATATGCTTTTTGGTGTGCAGTTAATCGAATCAGGTCTTTATAAGAATGGCTTAAAGACAGGTCTTTGGGAGTTTTATAATCAAGCAAGAGCTGTCAACACCATGAACAGTATCAGGGAAAGAGTGTTGTATAAAAATGGAAAGAAGAATGGAATCTTTACTTCTTATTATCTTGACACCATTCCCGATCTGAAACATTCGCAGGTATATGAGGGAAAGCGCCGAACGGATTCTGTTTCTGTCGAACTTGCTCCGGAATCTTTAAAACTTAAACTTGCCGGTATTTATAAAGATGATCAAAGGATAGGGGAGTGGAGCGCATTAAATGAAAATGCTGAATTATTTCAAAAATTTGATTTTTCAAAGGGTCGTTTGTTATTCGATTCCTCATTAAAAGACAGTTCAGAATATAACAAAAACAGGGTTCCCCTTTTTATCGGGGGCCTGCCTTGTTTAATAGATTTCCTGGCAGATGCATTCGATTATACTTTGTTTGATTCATTTTTAGTTTTTGATTCAACAAGCGTTGTTTTGCATTTTAAAATCGATTCGCTGGGACATGTTTCAGAAGCCCAATTGCTCCAGTCTGGCCTTGCTAGGAAAAAACCAAAAATATTTTTTGATTCAATAAGTATTGTCATTGAACGTGTTCATATTGATACCCTGGGACACAATTCAGAACCCAAAATGCAAGATATTAGGTATGCAAACAAAAAACTCAGGAAAGAAGCAATCCGGTTGGTTAATCTGACTGAGGGTAATTGGATTCCTGCTTTGAAAAATGGGAATGCAGTAAGTTTGGAATACAAAATAAAATTCACGTTAAAGCAGGAAAAAAAATATTATAATTCCACACGGGGGCGGTATTTTATGTCGAAAAATACAGCCGTCTTCCTGCCAGTTTTTGAATAATTTCCTAAAAAATCAAAAATGTACCTATAGGATCTCTTTATACCAGAACATTCCAATTTTTATTTTAAGGGGTTACACAAAGGAGCCCAAAGGATTACACAAAGGAAAACAAAGAAATCTCTCGTAACGAAAGCCGGAAATTACCAACCCTTCAATTGGTATATTGATACATTGTTTATCCCCAATTCATCCTTCATATATCATCCATCCTTCATCCTTCATCCTTCAATTGGTATATTGTTAAAATCTACTTCCCAATCAGCTTCCCAATCTGCTCCCCAATCCCAATCGTATATCCCTCGGATAAAAAGATGACATTCTGTTCAGAATCAAGCAGCACAATCACCGGCAGATTCCCGGCCAGCGGATGTTGTACGAGTTTTTCTATTCGGGATATCAGGACTTGCTTTTCTTCAGATAAGAATACGCTTTGCTTTGGCAAACCTGCCATAGATTTCGGATCATAATTTTCGGGAACAAGATTTTTGGGAATAATGATATTCACAGCACCGTTCCATGTCTCGAGTTCTTCTTTGAAGGCAGGTAAGTCAGCCAGAACATGTCTGGAGGGTTCTTTGCCCGGGTCCAGCCAGATCCACAAAGCACCTGTAGCATTCAGCATTTTGGCTGAATTGATTGTTTCTCCTGTTCCGATGGCCTTGAGTTCAATGCCTTTAATGTCTGCCTTGCCATATTGGGCTTTCTCAACTTTTGGTTCCCTGAGCACGACCTCTATTTGTGTTGTTTTCCCTTCTTCAACATTGAAAAAATGAACCGAAGATAAAACACCGCCATCAGCCATCCTGTTTCCCGTGACGAGCATCCAGTCCCCGGCCTCTACATCTACTGCAGAAGGGAAATCGCTGACTTTACGACCTTCAGGGAATTCATAGGTACGGTAAACACCATTTTTGAAGTGTGCCAGTGTGAAATGCGTTGTGTATTGCGGATCAGATTTGTCATTGCCATTGAGAAGTGCAATACTTCCCATTTTCCCTGCTTCCTGTTCTTTGGTTCCCAGGATGATGTCCTCAAAATTGCCTTTCACCAGTGCCTGGGGTTTTCCTGTAACGGGATTGAGGCGGGCCGGTAATCCTGAGGCTCTGCATAGGGCGACAAAAAAGATATCCATCGACCTTTGATCGGCTAATTTCAATTCATAAACCCCTTCAGGGGAAATGGGAGCCCGTGAATGCAGGTTGTTGACCTGGTCCAGTTTCAGGTTGTCAAGCATCCAGTCGACGGCATGCTGTGGGTTGTCACGAACAACAGCCCTGAAACGGCGGTCGAATTTCGATTGTAAAAAACCGCGCCAGGGGCGAAGCATCTCGTTGCCAATTCTCGGTGATAACATATATTCAGAGAAGAAATCAGCATAACGGCTCCCGGTTTCGCTGATATACATCATGCCATTTTTCAGATGATCCTGTAAAACATCAGCTGTTACATCTCTTAAATCTTTGTCGTTGAGTTTTAGCAGCATCCTACAGGCCCACATCTTGTTTTCCGGGCTGACATTGCGTAAGAACTTCGTGATTTCTTTCCAATTCCCCAGGCTGTTGCGAATGATTTTTTTAATAGTATCTCTTGGGTAAGACAGCTCACGGGCGAAGGCTGCAGCATAAGCGCTGTCTTTAAAAGTGTGCGTGTATTTCGTGCGGATCTCATCTTCTTGTTTCAGGCGGAGTCGGTTCACCGCACTACCCACTGTGTCAGCCACTGCGGCCAGGGGCCTGGCAGGTGGCGTAATGTCCCAAACCTCATCTGTGGTTTTGGGCCTTTTGTTCGTTAAAGTGATGGCAACAATACCGTTTTCAACTCCTTTTACCAGTTTATATCCATACAGGCTGTCTTTAGAAACCCATACCAGTAAATCTCCCAGTCCGCATCGTAAGTTAGCCCTGCCTAACTTGTCAGTAGTAGCTTTGGCAATGGGATAGTATTCTGCATAGTTATAAAGCTGGAATTCAACTTTCGCTTGAGAAACAGCTTTGCCAAGTGAGTCTTTCACCTCGATGATGATGTCCTTGGTCTGCGCATAATTTTCAATAAGATTCAATTCGCTAAAACGTTCTTCTGACTGTATCCTGGGTTCATTCCCCCGATACCAGCCATAAGCTCTGGTATGCACGAGCATGGCACGTTTTGCAGGTTCTTCGAACCAGCCCTTGTCGAGCCTGGCTTCCGGCTCACAGGCACCCATAAAATGCCATCTGTCGTTCACCCAAACTTCAACCCATGCATGATTATCATCAGTATGGGCCCAGCGGGGCGTATACACCTGGCGTGCAGGGATCCCAACAGCCCGAAGGGCTGCAACGGTAAAGGTAGATTCTTCCCCGCATCGTCCCCAGGAGGTGCGCATTGATGCCAGCGGGCTGCTGGTCCGCTCGTCACTACCTTTGTACGTTACTTTCTCATGACACCAGTGGTTCACTTCTAATGCAGCCTGGTCCATGCTCATCCCTTGCACCCGGGCTTTGAGTTCTTCATAGGTAGCAGAACGGAAAGTGTCGAGGTTTTCATTGTTGACACGGATTGGTAGCACGAAATGCAGGAAAAGTTGCTCGGGCACTTTTTTGCCCCAGGGCATTTCCTCCCGGGCTTTAAGGCTGGCTCTTACCTGGCTGAGGAAATAATCCCCGTTATAATCGGCAAGGTCACTTAAGGGGGCAAAAGCATATAGAAATTCCATGCCTTCTCGTTCTTGAATCGTGAGGTTTGAATCCATCACACCAAAAAGAGCGCTGTCGCGTTCTTTGGCCAGGAGCTTTGTCTTGGCAAACATCTCCTTGGTCTTGATCTGGTAGGCTTTGAGGTTGATGAGGTGTTCATTCCTGTGGCAAGCGGAAATGAAAAAGACTAGTAACAGAAGCAGTGGAAGTACATAGCGTTTCATGATGATGATTTTAAAATCAGCAACAAAGCTACGGCAAATTCTTATGGATAAAACAGCTTATTTACGATCAGGGATCGATCGCGCCTTCAAAGATATTTATTGACTCAAGATGCTTCCCTGATACTTTTAAGTATTCATGCGCGGGGATGGAAGGACCCATGTCAGTGTCTTCCAAGAGACGTGTATTGTCAAATATCTGCCCTAATTCAATGAAGTTAATATATGGCTCAAGCGCATAAAACAGGATCCTCAGTTTGGTATTGTCACCAAAGTTATTAATCCAATATTCCAGGTAGTCGGCATATTGGAATAAATGACTATCGGCATCAACGAGGGTGCTGTTTTTTGACCATTTTTTCATGTCACCCAATAAAGTTTTGGGAACGAATTTGAAATCTGGTTTTTCAGGAAAAAGATTGTTAATGGCTTCAAATACCTGGCCCGGACTGGTAATAGATTTTTTTCCTGAAGAGATATGGTAAACGCCATATTTTCTTTTTGAGTTTAACACCAGGGAAACAATAGATTGTGAGGCATAGTCGATCGAGATGATGTCAATGTGGGATTGTGCATGGAAAGGAACGAGGCGCAATTCGTTGACGGTTGCGAGGGCCCATAGGATCACATAGGATCTTGGGATCCAGTCCCGGCTATCTCCCATGATGATAGATGGCCTTACGATCAATACTTTTTCTGCGGGCAGAGAGTTTTTGACCAGGATTTCGCCCATCATCTTGGTATAGGAATATTTTACAAGGTGCTTGGAGCCGAGATTAGGCGACATGTCCTCTGTGACTAAGGCGTTTTTTACTGTTGTCCCACAAATCGTTGCTGTTCCAACATAGGTAAATAGGTTCAGATTCTCTAAAGACTTAACCCAATGCAGCAATTGCTCGGTTCCTCCGATGTTTACTTTTTCGACAAGGTCGTCGTAAATCTTTGAAAATGAAGTATTCGCAGCAGAATGAATAATAGTATCAACCTGGCTAAGCTGGGCATTTTGAATTAGTTTTTCGCCAAGATGATGATCTGTCAATTCTCCAAGGATCGGAATGATTCTTTGTGGATCAAAAGGATCGTTATGCAAATCGAAAACCTTTTTCAACCTGATGGCTGCTTTTTCTTCAGAGTTCGCTCTGATTAAGCAGAATATTTTTTCAACTTCTGGCTTTTTCGACAATTCAACCAATAATTCCCCACCTAAAAATCCGGTAACCCCCGTCAAGAAAATAATCATATGTAATTTAAATTAATCAAAGAATTCTAATCCAATAACGCCCAATAAAATCAAAAGCATAGAAACTACTTTTATGACTGATACCGGCTCATTCAGAAATAAAACACCCACAAGTGCCATAATGAGTATCCCCGCACTGGCCCAGATCGCATAGGCTACGCTGGTATCCATTTTCCTAAGCACTAAAATGAGACAGCCCAGGGCAAGTGTGTAAAACAAAAATACTAACAGGATAGGAGTTATTTTTGTAAATCCTTCCGACTTCTTCATGAAAACTAAAGCCACGATCTCAAAAAATATTCCTAAGGCCAGTAAAAGCCACTTCATTTAAGTTTGTTTTTTCGGTGAAAGAGAATCGGCAAAAGTATATCAATTATCGGGCCATTCAACGGGTGTCTAACATTTATTAGTATTATAGCAACTTCAGCGCTATAGGTTGACATCGTTTTTTGTCCCTATCTTTGCCCTTTTAATAATCAAATTCATGACACGTCTAGGCATCATCGGGGGCTCAGGTCTCGAAAAATTACAACTTTTTAAAGATGTAAAAGAAATTCACGTAAAAACCCCGTATGGTGACCCCAGTTCTTCTTTTTTTGTTGGTCATATAGCTGATAAAGAGGTGTATATCCTTTCACGCCATGACAGAAATCATGAGATACCCCCCAGCCAGGTAAACAATTTAGCCAACATCAGCGCCTTTCAACAATTGGGATGTGAGGCCATTATTGCCAGTACTGCCTGTGGTAGCCTGCGTGAACATATCCATCCCGGGGAGCTGATCATCCCCGATCAATTCATTGATTTCACCAGGCACCGGGAAATTACCTTTCATAAAGAATTTAAAGATGGAAATGTGATCCACATCTCCATGGCTGACCCCTTTTCTGATTATGTCAGAAAAAAGATCCAAGAGGCGGCTGCTCAGGCAGATATGTTCATACATACCACTGGCACTGTAGTGACTATTGAAGGCCCGAGGCTCTCTACCCGTGCAGAGTCAAAGATGTTCAGGATTTGGGGTGCAGATATTATTAATATGAGCATTGCTGTTGAATGTACCCTGGCAGAAGAGTTAAATATCCCCTATGCAGCCATTGCCATGTGCACCGACTATGATTCCTGGCGTGAGAGTGAAGAAGGGGTGACCTGGGATGATATCATCAAAACCTTTCATGCGAACGCAGAGAAGGTCACGCACTTGCTTGAAAAGGTAATTCCTTTGATATAAGTTCTATTTTTTTGCTGATTGAATCGCCTCATAGAAGGCTTCATTGACTCTTGTCCTGATATTCATGTGGGCAAGTTTGCCATTGGCAGCCGATGGGTTTATCCGGTTTGAAAGGAAAACAAAAACGAGTCCTGAAGCAGGATCAGCCCATGTATAGGTACCTGTAAACCCGCTATGACCAAAACTGCTGGCAGATGCGCTTTTACAACAAGGACCATCAGCTGAATATTCTGAGGGAGGCCTGTCGAAGCCAAGTCCGCGGCGGTTGACGTTTTCAGGAAACTGGCAAGCCGTGAACTTACTCACCGTATTTCTTGCGAAATAGGTTCTGCCTCCATAAGTTCCCTGATTCATCAGCATATTCATGAGAATAAGCATGTCATTGGAATTAGAAAAAAGACCGGCATGTCCGGAAACTCCACCCAGCATGGCAGCCGCCGGGTCATGAACTGTTCCGCGAATCAGGGACTGCCTGAAGCTTGTATCTAATTCCGTAGGAATGATGCGGCTGAGCGGAAAACGCAAGGCCGGTCTGTAGCCCATACTATTCAAGCCTAGTGGTTTATAAAACTGTTCCCTGACATATTGTTCCAGGGGTTCTCCACTGATTTTTTCGACGACAAATCTCAGCAGAATAAATCCCAGGTCACTATATTTATAGGTACCCCTTTTTTCTTTCGGGGAATCCAGGATGGTTTTGATGATGCTATCCCGGTAGTCGTTCCTGAGATATAAGCTGTCACATACTTTGAGACTAAACAAGGAGTCAGCATATTTATGATAAAGGTTTGTGTCAGGCTTTCCCCCTTTCAGCGTCTTTTGATAAATAGGGATCCATGAGACAAGCCCTGCCTGGTGGGCCATGAGGTCACGGATCACGACATCCTGTTTGTTGGTGTTTTTTGCCTGGGGCAAATAGTCGCCGAGTGTCGCTTCCAGGTCGATTTTTTTCTCCTCATACAAACGCATCATGGCCAAAGTCGTGGCTGCCACTTTTGTCACAGAAGCCAAGTCGTAAATATCTGCATTATTCACAGGCTTGGTCTTGCTATAGTCTTGGAAACCAAATGATTTTCTGTAAAATACCTTTCCATGCCATGAGGCAGCTACCTGGCAACCCGGGTAAGCTCCGGCCAGTAAGCCTTCGTTTATAATGCTGTCGACCCTGGCAATACTTTCGGCAGAAATACCCAGGTCATCAGGCAATACATACTGTAATCTGCCAGTAGCTTTGGTCGTAAAACCATTATTAACTTTCAGCTTATCATTGACACTTACCGGAAGCCGTCCAATAAATGCACGGGCGCCAAATATCTGCTGACCCGCAATGTCATATGCATCTTCAGTATCCTGGTAGGAGGTCAACAGGGCATCAACATCCCTGAGATCATCAAATCTCCTAAGTGCATAGGGATTTCCAAAAAGGCTCAGGACGATTTTTGACTGTCCCTGTATGCAACGGACAAAATCGATGGTAGATTGCGGGATTGAAAATTTACGCTCGGCCAGGATACTGGTATTGACAATGCCCAGCAACAGGAGGTTGTATCCTTTCAGCCGTTCAGCGAGTGAGTCCTGGAAATGACAATCAGCCCCTTTGGGCAAATGGTAGTGATCCATCACAGCGTAGCGTTCCATGTACTGGTGATATCCGTCAGAATTGGTATCCCCCAGGCTGACACAGGCGATGCGCATGGTGTCAAGCCGCTGTAGCGGGAGCAGGGAGTTTTTGTTTTTTATCAGCGTGATGGCTTTACTGAAAGCTTCGCGGTACAGCACTTTATCGTAAGGTGTGTTGAGGTCTTTTGTCAGGTTTTCAAGCTGGATTGGGTGCAGCTTATTCATTCCCAGGCGGTATTTGGTCTCTAAAACCTTAAGGCATTTTTCATCGATATCTTCTGGCCAGATCCAGCAGCTGTCTACCGCTTCCCTGATCTTCCGGATCGCGATGGGGATGTCGACCGGCATCAGAAGGATGTCGTTCCCTGCCATCAATGCTTTTACTTCCAGCATACCGGGTTTGTGATAGTTTGTAACGCCTTTCATCTCAAGGGCATCGGTGATAATCAATCCTTTGAACCCCAGTTTTTTTTTCAAAATGCCTGTGACGATAGGACGGGACAAAGTTGAGGCGTTATTAGGGCCGCTATCTAAAGCAGGCACAAATAAGTGAGCGACCATTACGCCTTCAAGTCCTTGTGCGATCAGCTTTTTATAAGGATACCAGTCGATACTATCGAGCCTGGCAAACGAATGGTGGATAACAGGTAAGGTAAGATGAGAGTCAGAATCAGTGTCGCCATGCCCGGGGAAATGCTTGGCAGTGCCCATGATTCCCTGTGTCTTCATGCCTTCTAGGAGCGCATGTGCTTTGCGGGTGACATTTTCCCGATCCTCCCCGAATGATCTGCTGTTGATGACGGGGTTTGCCGGGTTGCTGTTGATGTCGACCACTGGCGCAAAATTAATCTGTATCCCCATTCTTTTACATTGCTGCCCTATGCGCTGGCCGAAACGAAAGACGAGTTCATCATCTTTCATCGCACCCAGGGTCATCATATAGGGTGTGCCGGCTGCACTGTCAAGCCGCATCCCCAGGCCGCGTTCCCCGTCGATGGTGACAAAGAGCGGGGTTTTAGCAATGGATTGCCAGAAGTTCGTAGTGATAGCCTGTCTGTAAGGTGTTCCTTTGAAAAAGCACAAACCTCCGATATTGTATTTTTGGATCAGTTCAGGGATCTCTGGCAGGAAGTTATTGTCTTTATTGGCCCTGGCGATAATCAGCTGCGCGATCTTCTCATTAAGGCTCAGGGAATGAAACACAGAATCGACCCAGCAGGAATCCGGAACTGCCTTGTTTGCATACAATGCCGTATTCAGTCCGGAAGTGAATAACAAGAGTAGGCATAGAAATAAAAGACTCTTAACAGAAAGGCGCTGAATCATAAAAACCGTGTTCGAAACAAAGGTATTATTTAACCGCTTTCTTTTTAGCTGCCGTTTTTTTTGTGATCTTTTTCACCTCAGGCTCAGCAGGTATTATAACTGTTGGTTGGTAGTGTTCTATTCTCAGGGTAAAATCGGACAGTACGTTCATATAGTTAATGAAAGCTTCATAGGGTGATCCATACGGGTTAAAATAGGAATGGACTTCTCCGTCAGATAATACTTTCGTCGACATATAATAAAAATGATCACTCGACTGAAGATAGTTCCAGTCATTCTGTAAAGCAACATCACTACATTTTTGCATCATTCCTGAGAGCGAATAAAGTTTATTCACTGCTTCCTGTTGAAGTTCATTGCCCAGCCAGGCAGTAACATCACGTTCTTCGTCGGCCCATGAAGCAGGGAATGGAACGTGCACTGCCGCAACAGGTTGTAGTGCCTGGTTTAACTCTGCAGGGGTGTTGAAGGTGTATCCTGAATTTTTAATCACTGCTTTGGGAAGCGCCTGAAGGAATTCGAAGATTCCACTTTCTTTTGGTTGGATTTCACCAAAGCTTGCATATCCCAGAGAGAGGTTTACAACTTCCTGGTTGGCCGGGAGCTTTTTGATCCAGTTGGCAAATTTTTCAGCGGTAAGAGGCCATTCAGACCATGCTGTATTGGAAAAGCGGAAAGCGAGATCATCGCTTAAATTGAAATTTCTAAGAAGCAGTTTCAGCTTAGGATTTGCTGCGCTGCAATACATGAAATTCGGGCTTTTCCAACCAAGGAAATGCTTGGCACCTTCTGTCAGCATCAATGTATATCCCATATCTGCGACCATCTCACTGATATTGTCGGAGTATATGTGCTCAGAATTTCTGAATGTCACAGGCTTTTGACCGAATAAGGACTCTATTTTACTGGCATGTTTCTCTACCTGGGTCTTGAACTCATCCTTGTTTTTCAGGGAGGCAAGGCTATGGCTGTATGTTTCGGCCAGGAATTCAACGCAACCGGTTTTAGCCAGCTTTTTAAAGCTATCCAATGTTTCCGGAGAAAAGCGTTCCATCTGTTCCAATGCAATGCCACTGATGGAAAAACTAACTTTAAATTGAGGTCCCCATTCTTTAATGAGTTTCAATAGCAGGTTGTTGGCTGGTATATAGGAACGCTCAGCAATTCTGCGAATCGTAGTGCGGTTGAGGTAATCATCATAATAATAATGATCATCACCTATATCAAAAAACCGGTAAGTACGAAGCCTGTATGGCTGATGAACCTGGAAGTTAAGGCAAAGCGATCTCATATTAATTATTTTGAGTTTCATGTAATACTAAGGCTTCTTCGTAGACAGCCCGGACTTTTAAGGCGGCATTCTCCCATTTCAGGGCATTGACTTCTTCTGTTCCATATTCTTTCAGGTAGTTTGAAAGGGCAGGATAATGCAATAAGCCATAGATAGCATCAGCCATGGCGTCGATATCCCAGAAGTCAATTTTTAAGGCATATTTGAGGATTTCAGAAACACCGCTTTGTTTTGAAATAACAACAGGGACATTGGTTCTCATTGCCTCAAGTGGTGAGATTCCAAAGGGTTCTGAAATAGAAGGCATCACGTAAACGTCGCTTAAAGCAAACATATGATCCACATGTTCCCCTTTCAAGAATCCGGTAAAATGGAATTTAGTTCCGATGCCTAACTGGGCGACACGCCTGACCATTTTATTCATCAGGTCGCCGGTCCCAGCCATAACAAAACGTACGTTGGGATCACGCTGTAAGATCTTATAAGCTGCTTCAACAAAATACTCAGGGCCTTTCTGGAAAGTGATTCGACCCAGGAAGGTTACTACTTTCTCATCGAGATGACGTTTGTAGTTGGCAGGATCTAATTTCTCAATTGGCTCAACAGCATTATGAACTGTTTTTACTTTATCAGGCGATATGCCATAATGCTCAATAACAATTGCCCGGGTCCAGTCACTTACGGTAATCACCATGTCAGCAGCTTCCATTCCTTTACGCTCAATGTCATAAACGGTTTGGTTGACATGTTCGCCGGAGCGGTCGAATTCAGTGGCATGCATATGCACAACCAAAGGCTTTCCGCTGATCTCTTTGGCTGCAATGCCTGCAGGGTAGGTGAGCCAGTCGTGGGCATGGATAACATCAAATTCATTGTCCTCTGCAATGGCAGATGCGACGATGGCATATCGGGTAACTTCTTCCATCAGGTTGGCACCATATTTTCCTGAGAATTGGTACTTCTCACCGAAAGCAGACTTTTTCGTCTCTTTGAGTTTCTTCTTTTTAGATTTGTGATATTCGATGACTTCCTTCTCAAATTCTTCAGGGGTGAGATAAGGAACCAGGTTTGACCCGACTTCAAGGAAGCTGATCTGTTCCCAATATTCTTTGTGAAGCTCCTCCGAAGTCAGCATCTCTACGTCGCTGGCATTGATGAGTCGAACAGCTTCCTGGCTTTCGTCGCCATAGGCTTTTGGGACTACAAAGAGTGCTTCGACCCCGTGTTTGGCAAGCCCTTTGGTGAGCCCGAAACAAGCGGTTCCTAGTCCTCCTGTGATATGAGGTGGGAATTCCCACCCAAACATTAATACTTTCATTTCTTAATTTGTGTCATTATTAATCTTTCGTGACAAGGTTTATCATCCGGTGAATACTCAGCAATGATGCCACACTCCAGGCCATGGATGTGGCCCCGCCATAATAATGAGGCGGATCTCCGTTATAAACCTCTGAGACGCTCCCAATACCATGCTCCCACATAACAGGTTCAAAATCAGCATAAAGCTTTTTAATGGAATTCATTCCGGATTGTCCGTGAGTCTTGAGGTAAGCAGTTGCGTAAAAACTGAGGAGCCAGGGCCACACAGTGCCGTTATAAGCTGCTGTGTCACGATCTGAAGCATTTCCGATATATAAACCTTTGTAATCCGGGTCCTTTGGCGATAAGCTGCGAAGTCCGCGGGGGGTAACAAGTTCAGATTTTAGCTTGTCAAGTAATTTCTTTTGTTTGTCCTCGTCAATTGGGCTGTAATCTAAAGCAGCTGCCATCACCTGGTTTGGCCTGACTTTCCAGTCTCTTTTGTTGTCATTCACACAATCTGCAAGGTAAGCGTGTTGTTCATCCCAGAAAGTATTGGTGAAAGACTCGGGGATCTTTTCGGCCAGCTCTTTCCATTCCCTGACAAATGCTTTGTCTCCCTGATCCTTAGCCAATTCAGTCGCAAAACAAATTGCATTATACCATAAAGCGTTGATTTCAACGGCGAGCCCATTTCTTGGGGTGATTGGGATGTCGTTTTTATAGGCATCCATCCAGCTCATGGCTTTGTATGGATTTCCTGTTTCCAGCAGACCGTCAGCGTTTAATTTAATATCAGGCGAAAATCCATCGCGGTAGGCTTTGAGGATTGTCTTCATCACTTCCCCAAATTCCTTCCAGATTGTTTCTTTTTGACCAGGGATGCTCGCGAGTTGTTGAAGACTCCAGAAAAACCAAAGAGAATTATCTGCAGCATTACCATAAATTGCATGCGCTCCGTCACCTTTCTCGGGGAAGAATGGACCCTGCATCTCTTTGATCATTGAGTTCAAAACAGCCTTGAATTGCTTGATGCGATTGTCGATAAGACAAAGCCCTGGCAATGCAACAAAGGTATCCCGTCCATGCATCCCATACCAGGGGAAGCCTGCGATTACTTCTGATTTCCCATCCCGCTCAACAATAAACTGATGTGCACTGTTGATCAAACAATTAACAAAATTGTCCCTCGGTGTGCGCTTTTTGATTTCTTCCTTATAAAGCGATTCCAGTTTTTTGGGATCCAATTCATTCAGTCCGGCACTAAGGTAAACGCTCTCACCTTTCTTGATGCTGAACTCCAGGTATCCAGGCACAAAGAGATCTTCCAGGTGGTCGTAACCCCTTTCCAAGTCTTCCTGGTATTCAATATTATAGTACCAATCTGGTACATGTACGTATTCTGTTTTTTTTGATATTTGGATGAATAAGGGAGAATAGCCTTCATACATTTGAACGCAAATGCCATTTTTTGCAGATTTGTAGCGGGTGTCGACGAAATGGTTGGCTTTACTGAGGGCATGGCGGTTCCGAAATGCCAGGAAGGGTTTCAGTCGCACAATTGTAGGTGAATTTGCATCCTCAAGGGTATATTTGATGATCACCCTGTCGTCGTTGTGTGTATACAACATCTCTTTCGTAAGGAACACACCCCCAACCCTGAAGAGGATTTTCGGGATAGGTTCGGTTACAAAATCCCTGATATATTTATGCCCCTTCGGATTGTATTGCCCACCCTGGTATTTGTGGATCCCGAAATTAAAGGATTCATCATGCTGAATCACTGTTTCATCAATGGTGGACAGCAACACATGATGGTCATCATCAATGTTGGGTTGCCGGGTAACCAACAAACCATGATACTTACGGGTATTGCATCCGATAATCGTTGTGCTGGAGTAGGAACCAGCACGATTCGATCGAAGCAATTCTTTTCCCAGAGAGTACTCCAGGTTGATCAGCTGAACCTTGTCAAATTTTATATAGCTCATGTAAAATCCTTAGTCATTAATTATCAAGATGTTACAAATATTTTCCAATTTGCAAATTTAAGTAACTTATTGCTGGAATTTGCATCATCACTTCTTTAGACTGGATAAATTTAACATTTTTTATTAATATATGTTCTGCTTAACGGAAAATTAACCTTAGAAATAAGGCTTTGAATAATATACTTTTCTCAAATCGAAAACGTTTACCTTTGCCGGCTTAATAAATATGCGTTCATGCTGAATCTTAAACACAGAATAATTTTGGGAATGATTTTGTTATCTGCAGGGATTGGATTGATTTCCTGCCAGAAAGAAGAGTCAGTCAACAATGATCCGAATTTTATCCTGAAATTCTCCAATGATTCCGTCTTGTTTGATACTGTTTTCACCACCTTGGGCAGTACCACGAAATATCTGATGGTATACAATAACAGCAATCAGCCGGTTAAGATATCCAATGTCAGGCTGGGTAAGGGCAGTACCTCTCAATTTCGGATCAATGTTGATGGACAAGCAGATGTTTCAGTGAACAATATTGAGATCCCTGCCAATGACAGTCTTTTTGTCTTTGTCAAAGTTCGGATAGACCCATTAAACAGCAATAGTCCGCTTGTTGTTACCGATTCTCTATTATTTGAGACCAATGGCAACGAGCAGATTATTCACCTGGTGGCCTGGGGACAAGATGCGCATTATATTGTTGGTACAAAGCACAGCCCAAATCTCCCACCTTATTTCATCGTTGCAGCAGAAAAGCAGCACGTAGACTGGCCTAACGACAAGCCTTACGTAATTTTTGGTTATGCTGTTGTTGATTCAACGGGCTCTTTAACGATCGCTGCCGGAACCCAGCTTTATTTTCACAATGGCGCCGGGATGTGGATTTACAAAGGCGGTTCGTTGCATGTTGACGGCACACTCGAAAAACCCGTTGTTTTCCAGGGTGACCGGCTGGAACAGCAATATAAGGATATCCCGGGACAGTGGGACAGGATCTGGATCAATGAAGGGAAGTTTGATAATGTGATCAACTACGCCATCATCAAAAATTCATTTGTGGGAATACAGGCAGAAACCCTCGAAGCCAGCATGGGGAATAAGTTGGTGCTGACCAACACCCGAATCACCAACGCCACTGCTTTTGGCTTGTTTACACGCTTTTATAAGATTGATGCAGCAAATTGCGAGTTTTCCAATTGCGGTAGTGATGTCGTCTACCTGAGCCGGGGTGGCACTTATGATTTCAGACATTGCACCCTTGGGAATTACTGGATGAATTCTGTCCGTCAGACGCCTGCCCTGATTCTCAGCAATTACTATAAAGACAACAGTACCCAAACGATTTACCTTGGTCCGATGTCGAAAGCCTATTTCGGCAATTGTATCATCTATGGCAATTTGCAGGAAGAAGTGCTGACTGACATGCTCGGTGATGTGGATTCCACTTACAGCTTTGACCATTGTTCTCTCAGAACAGCCTATAAATATGTCAATGCCACTGCATGTTACCGGAACCAGGATCCACAGTTCAAAGATCCAAGCCTGTTTGATTTTGCATTAAAGGAGACTTCGCCAGCGATAGGAAAAGGGGATGCTACGATTGCTGCACCATTTCCACTTGATTACTATGGAATATCAAGGTTACCGCTTCCGGATCTGGGGGCGTATCAGTTTAAACCTTAGGGGATAAAATTCGGAGTGCAGAATTATTTCATCAGTTCCGCCATCTTTGAGCCAATCTCTGCAGGAGAATCTACTACGGCAATGCCGCATTCCCTTAAGATTGCTTTCTTGGCTTCAGCAGTATCTGCGGCCCCGCCGACGATAGCGCCTGCATGTCCCATCGTTCTTCCTTTGGGAGCAGTAGCGCCGGCTATGAAACTCACTACAGGCTTATTTCCATGAGCTTTGATCCAATACGCGGCATCAGCTTCCATACTTCCTCCGATTTCTCCGATCATGACGATACCGTCAGTGTCAGGGTCTTCCATCAGCAACTGAACTGCTTCCTGAGTCGTTGTACCCGGGATTGGATCACCACCGATTCCAATGGCAGTACTTTGGCCCAATCCGGCTTTGGTGAGCTGGTCAACAGCCTCATAGGTTAAGGTCCCTGAACGGCTAACGATGCCAATACGTCCTGGAAGGTGAATGAAGCCTGGCATAATGCCAACCTTTGCTTCGCCGGGTGAAATCACGCCCGGGCAGTTTGGGCCGACAAGACGACAATCTTTGTTGAGTAAAAATTGTTTTACGGTGAGCATATCACGAACTGGGATTCCTTCGGTAATGCAAACAATCACCTTGATTCCGGCATCAGCAGCTTCCATGATGGCATCTGCGGCAAAAGCAGGTGGTACAAAGATAACACTGACATCAGCGCCGGTAGCTTTGACAGCATCTGCAACCGTGTCAAAGACAGGCCGGTCGAGGTGTGTTGTTCCGCCTTTACCGGGGGTTACGCCACCAACGACGTTTCCTCCATATTCAATCATCTGGCTTGCATGAAAAGTTCCTTCGGAGCCGGTATAGCCCTGGACAATGATTCTGGAGTGTTTGTTTACGAGTACGCTCATGGTATAAAATGGAATTTGTTATGACGGGCAAAAATAGTATATTTTGTTGTAATTTTCCGAACATAAAATCATAATGAATACTCTATATGGAATCTCCTTTTTCATACCTGCAAAAAGATGACGTCATTTGCGCGTTGTCCACTGCTCCGGGAACTGCAGCCATCGCGGTGATCCGGGTGTCGGGGAAAGACTGCCTGGCCCTTGTAAAAACTATTTTTAAGCCAACAGTAAAACAAACCGACCTCGCGATTGCCGGGGGTTATACCATTCATCATGGTTTCATTCATGATGGGGATGCGCTGATCGACGAGGTTTTGCTGAGTTTATTCAAGGCCCCTCATTCTTTTACAGGGGAAGACGTCGTGGAGATTTCTGTTCATGGCTCACCTTATATTCAAAAAAGCTTACTGGAGATCCTGGTTCGTAAAGGCGCCCGGATGGCACGTCCCGGAGAATTCACGATGCGTGCCTTCATCAAGGGCAAATATGACCTGAGCCAGGCCGAAGCCATCGCCGACCTGATCGCCTCGAATTCTAGCGCATCACACGACCTTGCCTTGCAACAAATGCGCGGCGGATACTCACATAAGATCAAAGAACTCAGACAGCAGCTGCTTGACTTGACAGCCTTATTCGAGCTTGAGCTTGATTTTAGTGAAGAAGACGTTGAATTTGCCGACAGGAAACAGTTCAAAGACTTGCTTGCCATACTGAAGCAGGAACTCGAAAAGCTCATTGCTTCGTTCTCATTGGGAAATGTATTAAAACATGGCATTCCTGTGGCGATTATCGGCAGTCCAAATGTCGGGAAATCAACCTTGCTGAATGCAATCCTTGATGAAGAAAGAGCCCTGGTGAGCGAGATCCCTGGAACTACGCGGGATAGCATCGAAGATGTATTGAATATTCAAGGGACTAGTTTTCGTTTTATCGACACGGCAGGATTGCGCGAGACCCTTGACCAAGTTGAAAGCATGGGTATAGAAAGGACTTATGCGATGATCGCCCAGTCGAGTATTGTCCTCTATGTGTTTGATCTTTTGACGACCACCTATGAAGACTTGCTGCTGATCACTGAGGAATTGGAACCAGAAGTGCAATCGAAGGGGAAGCACCTGATTTTTATCGGCAATAAAGTCGATCTTTTGGTCGAATCTCCGCATCATCTCCGCGATATGCTTGATCTGGAAGTCATTTTTATCTCTGCCAAGCGGAAAGAGAACATTTCTTCCATTCTTGATTCACTCCTGGCCAATGTAGAAGCCGGGAAGGCTTCTGATGAAGTCATCGTTTCGAATGCCCGCCATTTTGATGCACTTCAGCAGGCCTTAATTGCGATAGATGCAGTAGCGAAGGGACTCGGGGAAGGAGTTCCCACAGACCTGGTAGCCATCGATCTCCGAACAGCTTTGCATCAGCTGGGGCTCATCACCGGAACTGTATCCTCTCAAGAAGTACTGGCCACTATTTTTGGTCGCTTTTGTATCGGGAAATAATCTGTGTGTAATTCTATTTAATCCTTTTTAATATATAATTATTAGAAACATGAAAGATACCATAGCAATATTCGAAGGGTTTCAAATCCGTCGCTTATATGATAAAAAATCCGAAACCTGGTATTTCTCGGTAATCGATATTATACAGGTACTAATCCAGCAGCCTGATTTTCAGGCTTCCCGAAAGTATTGGAATAAACTTAAGGAGAGACTCAAGAAGGAAGGAAGTGAGTCGGTGACAAATTGTCACCAACTGAAATTGACTGCTGAAGACGGGAAAAAAGCGCCTAACTGATGTTGCAAATGCAGTTGAATTTTAATATTTGTCCCGAAATATCAAATAGGGATTATAATTACATATTGTTGTTGTTGTTAATGCAAAGCCTTAATTATTAATTAAGTAACACAATATTTGTATGGGATAGTAAACCTAATGTGCTTTTTATTCCAAAAAGGAATAGTAAGCCCAATTGGAGTTTATTACCTGTTGAACTAAACCGCCGCTGGCGGTAGCCCGGGCCCAAGATACTTATTCCATCCA
>JBAXPV010000028.1:0-50873 GCA_037132075.1 Bacteroidota bacterium | reverse complement strand
CTTTTAAGCCAAAATATGGTGGTTGCTTCAACTAATATTTATCCAGCACATGGTATAATATCCACCACATCAGCACCAATATAAGTTATACGGGGTTCGAACTCCCGACCAAACCTCCTGATGCTTTTGTTTTTCTTAGTATAAATGCTCCAAGCGTGCTGTTCCATAAAGGTTTTACCCCTGGGTGTCTTATAACCGCTATGGTTCAGCCAGTCCGATATTTGTTTAAAATCCATACCCTGATCATGAAGTTTGGTTATAATACCAAAAAGCTCCTTCTGATAGGTGTTATATGGGGGACACCACATATTAGCTACCCTTAATTCTACAGACATTAATAAAGCATAACCTTTTGATTGTATGGGAGTATAGGTTGATTGTTGTATCTTTGTTGACGAACTTTTAACGATAACCTCTGGATGTTCTGTATCACCCTCGGAAGCAGAGCTTTTAGTTACTGTGGAGTAGTGTGAAAGAGGGATAAGTTGTGAGTATGAAAACTACAGACGCAATAAAAATATTTGAAGATAAAAAAGTTCGCACAATTTGGGACGACGAACAGGAAAAATGGTATTTCTCTATTGTAGATACTATTGACGTGTTAACCTCCAGCCCGAATCCCCGTACATATTGGAGTGTGCTAAAAACCAGGCTAAAGAAGGAAGGAAGTCAGTTGGCTACAAAGTGTAGTCAACTGAAAATGCAATCTGCCGATGGAAAGTTCTATAAAACTGATGTTGCCGATACCGAACAACTTTTTCGATTGATCCAATCCATACCATCGCCCAAGGCCGAGCCTTTTAAACTTTGGCTGGCACAGGTGGCAGCAGAACGTTTGGACGAAATGCAAGATCCTGAACTGTCTATCGACAGGGCTCTGGAGCAATATTTACAATTGGGATATTCTGAAAGTTGGATTAACCAGCGTCTGAAAAGTATTGAAGTACGCAAAGAACTTACGGATGAATGGAAAACCAAAGGATTAAAAGAAGGTACGCATTTTGCTACCCTGACAGATATTATTACCAAAGCATGGGCGGATAAAACAACTAAAGAATACAAAATCCTAAAGGGTTTGAAGAAAGAGAATCTTCGGGATAATATGACCAATACCGAATTAATTTTAAATATGCTAGCCGAAGCATCCACCAAAGACATTTCGCAAGTAGTGAATCCCGAAACATTTGAGGAAAGCATGAAAGTAGCAAAGCAAGGTGGTAATGTTGCCAAAGTTGCCCGACTGGAATTGGAAGCAAAAACAGGAAAAAAGGTTGTAAGTTCTTTAAATGCCAAGGCTGCATTGGCGGAAAAGAAAAACATAAAAAAGTTAACCCACAAAGAATAAATGGAAATTAAAAAGACTATACCTACACTGCGGTTTCCTGAATTTTCTGGGGAATGGGAGAAGAAGAAGTTGGGGGTCGTTTTTACTATTTTTAATTGATATGCGTTCCCAAGAGTAACCGTTAATGGTTATATTCGTTTTCATATCTTTGGGCTGAATTCAAATCTATTCCCATTATGAAGATTACCTTTCTCGTACTTGCCTGCCTTGGTCTGGCAGGTGGATCTTGTATCGCTCAGACAACACAAGCCAAAGACATGAGCAACCCATTCTTTAATCCGTTTAACACCCCGTTCCAGGTTCCGGCCTTTAACGAGATAAAACTGAAACATTATGTGCCTGCCATTCAAGAAGGGATCGCTGAACAGATGGCAGAAATCGGTAAAATCACTGCAAATCAGGAGGCTCCGACTTTCGCAAATACAATCCTGGCTTTTGACCTCTCGGGAGAATTGCTCAACAATGTTAACAATGTCATCGGTCCGCTATCTTCCGCCATCACCAATGACAGCATGCAGGCAATCGATCGCAGCATCACACCTTTGATGACCGCACACCGTAACAATATCTCAATGAATGCGGCTCTTTTCGCCCGTATTAAAACTGTTTATGATAATAGGACTAAGCTGGGCCTGAATCCGGAGCAGATGCGGGTAACAGAGAAGTATTATCAGGATTTTCAGCGTAACGGTGCCAACCTTGATGCTGCCGGTCAGGAGAAACTCAAAGCCATTAACCTCGAGCTTGCAAATCTTAGTCTGAAGTATGGCGAAAATGTACTTGCGGAAACCAACAAAAACTTCCGCCTTATTGTAGAAAAGGATTCTGACCTTAAAGGATTACCAACAGACGTGATCGCCCGTGCTGCTGATGATGCTAAAAAGTACGGGCAGACCGGGAAATGGGTCTTTACGCTTGCAAAACCCAGCATGCTTCCTTTTCTGCAGTATGCTGAGAACAGGGAGCTGAGAGAAAAGCTGTACCGTGGATATTTCATGCGGGGCGATAATGATAATGATAAAGACAACAAGGAAACGATTAAGCGGATTGTCCTGCTTCGGGATCAGAAGGCCAAATTGCTTGGGTTTAGCAATTGGGCAGCCTATGTCATTGACATCAACATGGCCAAAACGCCTGAGACCGTCAATGATTTCCTGCTGAAATTGTGGCAACCCTCACTCCGGATGGCCAACCAGGATGTTAAAGTCATGCAGGCCATCATCGACAAAGAAGGTGGTAAGTTCAAACTTGCATCCTGGGATTATTGGTATTACAGCGAGAAAATCCGTAAACAAAAGTTCAGTCTCGACGAAGAAGAGACAAAACCATATTTCAGCCTTGAAAATGCGAAAAAAGGTGTCTTTTATGTGGCAGAGAAATTATATGGGATCAAATTTATCAGGCGAACGGATCTGCCCACATATCATCCTGAGGCTGAGGCTTATGAGGTTCAGGAGGCCAATGGTTCGCCCCTGGGGGTTTTGTACATGGATTTCCATCCGCGCGATGGTAAAAGGGTAGGGGCGTGGTCAACTGGCTTCCGCAATGCCCATTACGAAGACGGGAAGCGTGTTTCACGGGTCGGATCTATTGTGATGAACTTCACCCGTCCTTCGGGCAATACGCCGGCACTGCTGAGTTTCGACGAAGTTTCTACTTTCTTTCATGAGTTTGGTCATGCCTTGCATGGTTTGTTTTCGGATGGCCCTTATCGCAGGACAGCCGGCAGCGTCCAGCGTGATTTTGTAGAATTGCCTTCACAAATCATGGAAAACTGGGCTACAGAGCCGGCAGTAATGAAGGTATATGCCAAACATTACATCACCGGTGCTCCCATTCCCGATGCCCTGATTGAAAAACTTGAAAAGAGCGCAACCTTTAACCAGGGCTTTACCACAGGAGAATACATTGCGGCATCCTTACTCGACATGGATTATCATACGGTTAAAAACCCTGAAATTGCAGATGTGCGCGCTTTTGAAAAAGCTTCCATGGATAAAATCGGATTGATCCCGGAGTTTTTGCCACGTTACCGAAGCACCTATTTCTCTCATATTTTCTCGGGGGGTTATTCTGCAGGATATTATGTTTATTTGTGGGCTGCTGTGCTTGATGCTGATGCGTTTGATGCATTTAAGCAAAGCGGTGACCTGTTTAACAAAGATCTTGCTGCGAAATTCCGCCATTTGCTCGCCAGCTGTGGTTCTGATGAAGGGATGATCATTTATAAGAATTTCCGTGGGAAGGAGCCATCGCTGGAGCCTTTGCTGAAGAAACGGGGATTGAAATAAGAAGAGAGATTTCCTTTTAGTCCTTAATACACCGCACGCTATAACTATCCTTTTTGAAATAATAAGCGCGGCTGATATCGGGTTCATTGTGATACAGCCGTCTGTTCCATGCCTTTTTTGAATCAAATTCGGTAGCACTCCAGAAGGAACCATATAAAGTCAGGAAGTCGAATTTTCCGGTGAAATACCTTACTCCAGATGGGAGGCCTGTAAAGCCGCTGTAGTTATTGGCACCGGTTTCTGGATCTCCCCAATGTTTATGACCGGCTTCTTTTAAAAGATTTCCAATATTGGTCCCACGATGTTTCACTTTATTGCAATCCGGGTCCAGGCCTGGTTCCAGGAAATTTTCAAGTATGCAGAATTCATTATCTGTAGGAACATGCCAGCCTGAGGGACAAATATTTCTTTTGTCAGTAACAACAAACCAGGTATATAAACGTCCATAATCAGCAACCAGACTATCCTTGCTTTTATAAGCCCATTGGTATTTGGGCTGCACCATGTCTGTAAGATCTAAAGTGTCTGGCTTCAGGGTTTTGATCTCGTCACCATTGCCATAGTGAGTAGCCCTGAGGTTTTCCTGCATCCAGGTTTGATTTCCGATTTTGATCGTTTTGTATACATTGCCATCAATGTCATTAATAGCCTGGCTGGGTTCCTGCGCCCACAACCCAATTGATAAAAAGCAGCATATCAGTGCAATAAGTTTACCTATATTCATTACTCACATAATTATTGCTAATTGTAAGATGGGTTATAGCTTTTTCCGGCACCATGAGATGTCCCATGGCAGGTAACGAAACACGTATTTGTGGCAGTACCTGCAACATGAACAAATCCACTTTGTGACGTATTGTTTGGCGCAGTTCCAAAGGCACTGATATTGCCAGTTTCGTTTCTGCTGAAGTTAAATAAGTGAAATTGTTCACTTCCGTGTGAGTCGTGACAGGTATAACAGTCCGTTTTTGTAGTGTGGTAATTATGATAGCTAAAACGGGATCCTGTGTTCCCCGTATAATACCCGGCTGTCGTATGACATTTATTACAAATCTCGTTGGTGTTTGAATTGCTGCTGTTGTAGGAATCGTACTGGACTGCAGCAGTGGGGCCTGCATCAAGTATATGAAGGTTAGCCGAACCATGAGGACCATTACCATGGCCAGCAGTTGCTGAGCTCGAGTTGCTATGACAATCCGAGCAGTAGATTCTGGAAGTATAGGTATATCCCGCCTGGAATGCTGTTGCGTTAATGTTCAGGTTTTTTCCTGCAGCCATAACCGGGTGGTAAGATTGGTTGTTGGGGTTGTATTCCTGGGCCATGTCACGGGAATCGGCAATTTGAGAATTGGTGCCCCCGGTGGTTAATTTCTTAAGACCGTCAGCCACTAAAGCTCCATTTTGGTATCCCCCCGGCAGATAAGTGGGCAGGGTTGTGAAACTGGAATGACATTTCATACAAACCTGGTACTCCTGAGTAACACTCGGCATCCAGGTAAACCCTGTTGGTGCGCCAGGACTTGTGTTTGAGGCACCATAAACAGGTTCTACTCCCGATGCGCCAATTAAAGTTGGCAGCAATACCGGTGCTGTAGCAGTGCCGGCAACAGCAGCATGAGGGTTATGGCAGTCAACACACTCAATATGCCTGTTTGTCCCGCCAAATGCGGAACCTGCCGCTTCATTATAATTATGTTTTCTGTATGTGGCATTTGGGTCGTGTTTATAGAAATTTGTTGTGGTATTAGTGTATGAGCTGAAGGCCAGGTGGACTTTAACCGTAGCCAAACCAGCCGCTCCGTGGCAATTAATGCAAAAGCCTTCTTCTTCATTCATGAGGTCAGTTCCGGTACCTGTACCGGTATAGGTGGCAGGGGCCAATAAATTACTTTTATTGGAACCATGCCCATTGTCATGACAAACAAGGCAAGTGCCTGAGTTTGCATTTCCTTTATGGGATGAGGCAGCCCAGGCAGTAGCATCGACCACAGGGACAGTTACATTATCACTAAAGGGAGTTGTATTGCCATTGGCTCCATTTGCATCATGGCATTTAAGGCAAAAGCTCTCAATACTGGATTTGTTCAAAGGGTCATATGTAATGATATTCTGATAGCCTAAATCCGGATCTAATAGTTTTACAACTCCTGTTTTATGATCCCCCATATAATGGCATTTTAAGCAATCGGCCACTGTTGGGATTGAGCCACTAACGTGGTGGGATGTTCGCTTGAAGTCACCGCCGGTTCCCAGGCCATTTCCGCTTCCATCGACGATTTGCCTTACTCCGCCTGCAGGTCCGACACCAGGTTTGTCAGCAATAATGTTATGGCAGGAAAAACAATCTGTTTGTGCTGCAAATCCTGTGTTATGAGGATGACAGGTTGTGCATTTGGTAGCAGGGCTTATCATGTGGCGGGCATCTGTCGTCCCCATGCTGGTATTTGAATAATGGTCAGTCGTTGTATGACAGACTTCGCAAACCCCATTATAGATGCCTGTTGCATCCGCATAACTTGAACCTGTTGAATTATTGGTAAAAACAGTTGCTTTGGTGCCGCTGTTAGGTGTCGTAATGTTATCGTTAATGAGGTATATATTGTTTGACCCTGTGTTGTGCGCATAATGGCAGGTGGTACAGCTCATCCCTTTGTGATTTAAGGTTGTGTTGTAGCCGGCTGTGGTGTGACACGTTGCGCACAAGGCATCGCTGTTTGCAGTTCTCAGGATATTCCCATCGGAGGAAACAGCGTTGTGTGTATCATGACAGCTGCTGCAAAATATTTGATTAGAGGCTGTAAGCGGTAGCGACATGGCTTGAAAACGGGTGTCGGCGAGCGAATACGTAATGCCGACAGGGTGTGTTCCTTTGTTGGCAGGGTTGTCAGCGTATCTCCCGATATTACGGGCAGAATGGCAACTCAGGCAAAGGGCATCATCAGTATTGGCGATTCTTAAGAAGTGAGGGATCGTATTCGAAGGGTGTTGGTTATGACAGGTTGAACATACTATCTGGCCATTGTAAACCCGGGTCTGCATCCCGGGATCAGTAGGCAGGGAGGTTTGATACATTGGGTTGACAGCATCGGCTGTCCAATTGTGGGAACTGCCGCTTACTCCCGGTACTGCTTTCATGGCATCAGTGAAAGGCATGGTGCCTGCAACTCCTGAAGGTGTATGGCAATTCATGCAAAGATTTGCATTGCCCAGGATAGAAGTCAGCGATACGCCAGGTGAAGTATGATTGATATGGCAGCTGTTGCAGGAAGAATGGGGTCCGGCTATTACAATGGCAATGGTAGAAGGAGTACCGGTGCCGCAGGCAATAATTGGTGTCACGCTGATGTTCCCATCCTGACCAATAGCCCCGCTGTTTACTGTTATGGATGTTGTTCCGGCCCCTGACGTAATTGCCCATCCAGTGGGTACTGTCCATGTATATCCACTGGCACCGGGGACAACAGCAATGCTGTAGACGAAGCCTGAAGAGGTAGGCGCAACGCTTGTCAGTCCGCTAATAGGTCCTGCTACTCCGGTGCTGGGGCTAACGTTAATAGTAAGAACATAAATGCTACTCACACAAGAAGTGCTGCTATTTCTGACGCTCAGATTGAAATTATAAGTGCCTGCAGCGACACCCGGAGGAACTGTCAATACAATAGGGCTAGCAGGCAATACTCCATTGATTACATCCACAAATCCCTGTGCCTGCGCTGTTCCGTCAAAATTAACAGTATACTGATTCGGACTTCCTGTTGCTGCGCTGTAGCTTAGGTTTGCCGTGCCTGCACCCTGGCAAACCTGAGGACTGGCACCCGGCGAAATTGCAGGACCTGTACCGAGGGTAACGGTAGCACTTCCTTGTGTACCCCAGCATGAGCCATTACTGGCCCTGAAATAGTAAGTTCCGTTTGCAGAAACAGTCTGACTGCTTGAAGGGGTAGCCGTAGAAGTCCCGTTGGTTGTTGTGTTTTGCCAATATATCGTGCCTCCTGTCCCGCCTGAAGCCGTCAGCAGAGTAGTGCTTCCGCAAAAAGAACCACCACCACTCACGGTAACAACAGTAGGTAAAGCGTTTAAGGTTTGGGTGCCGCTGGCATTGGTCGGGCCTCCGGCTTTCGTTGCCGTTGTAGTCATGTCGGCAGCATTGGATCCGCTTACTGTCAGGAGGTCTCCATTTGCCACAGAGGCTGTCACATCAGCAGTGATCCAGAAATAATATGTCGATCCGCTTGGGATAGTCACCGAAAATGCAGAGAATGTTTTCAGTCCCGGGCCGCCCGGATTTGTTAGTGTGGCAAGACTTGTAGCAGAGGCTATATTGTTGGTGGTGTTGTACCAGATCTTGAAATTTGTGATGTCACTGCCAACATAAGTACCTGACGTATTGAACTGAAAATTTGTCAAAATACCTGAATTTGCTGAGGAAGTTATATTAAAAGCATGAATGGGCACTTTGACAGTGGAGGGGCAAATAGAGGCAGCACCGACTGCGGTTGTAGGATTTGCAATCGTGAAAGTGGGGGTGGCAAGGTTAATCTGGGCAAAGACAAAATAATTCGTGGCTGTGATGGCACCGACCAGATCAGAAGTGTTAACAGAGGTCCCACTTACGGTTCCATTCATATTGGTATATGACCCGTTGGCAGCAGGAGTACTCATCCCAATGGCATTAAATACCCCAAGGGCCGATTGGCGCGTTATAGATACCCTGCCATTGTTATAAGTTCCGCTGTTGAGGTTGACTGACCAATACTCTGTGTTGCTTATTGAGCTGGTGCCAGCACCTGCAGAGCCACCACTATTGGCACTAAAGGCTTCAACAACAAGTCTTGGCGTCGTGCTTGATGTTGGATTTATTACTATAGGCAGGAAAACACCACCTTTCCCGACAGGAAAGGTATAGGTAGAGGTTCCGGAAGGCAGGGTCCATCTGAGCGGACCACTGATATAAGAAGAGACTGAGCCTCCGCTAATCGTTGTTGTTGCAAGTGCCCTCAACATATTTGTTGATGTTGAGGTCAGGACACCACTAACCAGCGTAAGTGTACCGTTAATGGTGGTATTTGCACCCAAAGTGGTTGCTCCGCCAATAATTAAATTGTAAAATGTGGCGAATTGAGAAGGTAATGTGTTTGTTGCATTTAGTTGAACTGTGCCTCCAGGATTTCCCGGGGTCCATGTCTTGGTGCCAGTGCCACCTCCGTTTACCAGGGCATTACAGCTCAGTAATCCCCCATTGGTCATTATAATTGATCCTGCCCCATTGTTAATGGAATTTCCCAGGGTTACCGATCCTGAAACTGTAAGCTGAGAAGCACTATTGAACTGAATCACAGCTGCTGCTGAAGTCCCTTCATTAATTTGCAAAGAGGCACAGGCTGCGTCGTTAACGTCAACTGTAACCGTTACCCCGCTATTAATTATCGCAGCATCTGCTGAGGTTGGGATCGCAGCCCCGCCCCATGTTGCAGGGGAACTCCAGTTTCCACTGACTGAGGCAATAGTTTGTGCCAATGACACCGAATTCGTTATTGAAAAAAATAGGACAGCAGCAAAAAGAACAATTGCTTTATGAAACGGAAGGATTTTCATTGTGAAAAAATTTTGGGGGAATATAAAGAGTCTTTCGTTGTGATAACATTCTTTTTATTACAAAGTTTACATCATTGCTTTATTATCTATTAATCAAGAGTTTTTCTGTTCTTGCGATCTTATCAATAATGATTTTCAGCGTATAGATCCCTGCCGGGAAGCTGCTAACGTCAATGCTTTCTTTTTGAAGGCTATGGTTCCCTGAATAGACAAGCTGTCCCAGGGCATTCGTAATCTCCAGGGTCCATGGTTTTGGATCTTTCCAGTTTACTATAATGGTGATATGGCCGCTGGAGGGGTTGGGAAATACCAGGATGGAATATCCATTGCCTTTATTATTTACATCAGCCCAAATCAGGTTAATAATTTGGGTACTTGTACTATCGGCGCACAAACCATTAGATGCTGTGAGCATAACGTTATATACAATTGGCGCAGCATACAAGTGAACTGGGTTTATGGAAGAGCTGGCTTGACCATCCCCGAAATTCCAAGAAAAGCTGCTGGCATTCTGGGAGTTGTTGGTAAAGGTAATTTCCATGTTATTGGCATTATATGTAAATGCGGGAACAGCTGCAGGGTTTTCTACAACCGTAGTGGTTCCTGTCATTTCCGAACCAACACATCCATAAGAACTGATCGCCACAACTTGATAATTCCCTGCTCCTGCGGATGCTGCCAGGAAAAAGGAACTGTCAGAAGTCGTGAAGTCCCCGCTTGTAAGGCCATTAAAACTAAAAGTAAAATTCCAGGGTGCCATTCCGGAAAAAGTTATCGGAATTGCAGCTGAACTGCCAAAACAATAAGATACCTGAGTAGCTGTCATTACCGAGGAAGGTAAAGGAATAACTACGACTTCCGGAGTTCCCAGGGTTGATGCGTTTACGCAATTGAGGTCAGAAACAGACTGAATTTCATAAACCCCCGGAGTCGTTGTGTTTATAACGTATGGGTTGTCGCTGGTGGTGATGCTTGCCTGCGAAATATTATTAATTGTATAGGTAATTGTCCAGGGTGCAGCACCGCTAAAATTGACTGGCAGACTTGCTGTTTGTCCATCACAGATAATAAGCTGGGCATTTCCGTCCTCAAAAGCGGCAGTTGGAATGGGCGTGTTTTTTATGAGCGCACTGCCGGAAAATGAAGTGCCGGCACAACCATCGCCTTCAAGGCTGACAATCTGATAATTACCCGGTGTATTTACAGGCATATTAAACAAATGATCTGAAGTGCTGACGGTATTAAACAGCGTATCATCAACGGAATAGGTAAACGTAAAAGGCGAATTTCCAGTAAAAGTAAGCGGAATTTCAACGATATTTCCATGGCAGACTGTTGCGTTGACCTCTGTCATGGTGGCAGAAGGGATAGGTTTTAAAATGATCTCTCTTGAGTCTTGTTGTCCGTTGGCACAGTAAGTATCTGAGATGCCAATCAGATTGTATATCCCTCCTTGTGTTGCACTTAGGTTAAAGTGGCTATCATAAGAGAGTATAGAAATCGGCGCTGCCCCATTTAGGGAATAACTGAAAGTCCAGGGCGCTGCTCCAGTGAAGTCAAGGGGAATGAGTGCGCTTTCCCCTGAACAGACCGCGATCTTCTGGGCAATACCGGAGAAGGTGGCAACTGGCAAGGGATTTACAGAAACATTGGCAAGACCGGTAAAAACATTGCCTTCACAGCCTCCCGAATTAACGGCAACAACTTCATACTGACCTTGGTTGTTCGCTTTTATAATAAAAGGGTTATCCGCAGTTTGTACCGTCACAGAATCAGTTCCGTTTAGGGTATATGTAATATTCCAGGGTGAAGAACCACTTAGATGAACCGGGATTTCAAAGGTGCTTCCCGTGCAAATGGAGACATTTCCGCTGGGCATGTTCGTGGCAGGAATGAGAGAATTTACTTTTATCAAAGCACTTCCTGAGAAACAGCTTCCGGTTTTACTGGCGTCAGTAAGTGCCGTGACCTCATAAAGGCCTGACTGAGTTGCAGATAAAACGTAAGGATTGTCTGAGGTTGTGATGCTGGTAGGATTAAGCCCATCGATAGTATACGTAAATGTCCAGGGGGCTATGCCGGTGAAGTTGATTTTTATATTGGCAGATTGTCCAGCACAGATCACGGCATCAGAATTGGCAATATTAGAGGTCGGTAAAGTGTCGGTAACACGATAAACCTCCAGGGCTCCGTTGTTGATGGTGGTAATGAGAATTCTTTCTTTTGAGTCAAAAAGGATATCCGTGGGGACATTCAGCTGTCCTGCCTGGGTGCCGAATTGTCCAAAGCGCATTAAAAAGACATTGTTATGATTAAATACAGAGATATTCCCCTGGAATGGATCACAGACATACAAATTGCCACATTTTCCGACCGCCATTCCCTGTATCCTGTAGAATTGCCCGTTTCCGTTGCCCGCAGTGGCAAAACTGCCCTGCAAAACACCATCCAGATTGAAGATCCATATTTTGCAGGGTGGGGTCATCCCAGACCCGAGTCCTCCATGTTCGGCGACAAGTATCCTGTTGTTTCTCTGGTCATAAACAATGGCAGTCGGGAAGGTCAGTGTTCCTTCACCAATCGTCCTGACAAGCTTGGCAGAGACATCCAAAACCAGGACCTTTTTCAGCACACCGTCTGTGATATAGAGCATGCCATCCGGATCAAAAATCATGGTATTGGGGTCGATGCATCCAGAAAAGAACTCGCTGGAGCTCCCATCAGGATTCACTTTGAAGATTTTGCCGCTCACCTTGTCTCCAATAAAAATCTGCCCGGCTTTGTTTATCGCGATAGATAATGGAGAAACACCAACAGTAAAACTGTTTAAAAACGAGCCATTGGCATCATATTTCAATACAAGCTTCTGATAATCATCAGTAACATATATGTTGTCAGCGGCATCAATGGCAAAGCGAACCGGGGCTTTCAGGTTTTGGGTAATGCTTTCTAAATGAACAACATCAGCTGCATTGTTCTGAGCGTAAGAAGTACTCAGACAGAACAATACAAGTAAGAGTTGATTTCTTAATATTGTAACTATTTTTTTCAATGCGGGGGGATTTATAACAATATATAGATTAATGTATTTGTTGTGAAACAAATTAATTTGTAAAATTAAATGTAAAACACCCAAGAAATTCAAAAGGCATAAAAAAAACATTAATTCATTACCGGAATACTGCAATATAGATTCATTCTTAAAGCAGTAAGTTGCCTCGGTCGTGTAATTTCTTAAGAGTTTTGGCAACTGTACCGGACTTGTAGTAGGTAATTGATTTTGATTCTGGTATTTATAAGTTTTCTTATGAAACAAGGTTCAGAGGGAAAAACTGCTATTTTTGTATTCATTTTATTAACAGCGTACCCATGAGAAGGAATTTTCCGGCTTTTTTATTTTTGCTGTGTTTTCAATCGGGATTCGGTCAAAATTTTGCAACACAATTTAGCGGGAGTGACTACGTAAGTTGCGGTTCATCGATTAGTAATTCAATTGCCTCGGCCAATAAACTTACCCTTGAAACACGATTCAGGATGACAACAACTCCCGGAAGTTGGGATGCCCCATGTGGAACCTATCATTCAGGTTCATGGTTGGATGGGGGCTTTGGCTTTTTTTCCAATGGGAACGCAATGAGATTTTTTATATATGATTATTCAGCTAACGTTGCCAGTGCGCCTTTTGATAACTCAAATACTGCCTGGCATCATCTTGCCGGAACATGGGATCAAAGCACAGGGGCTATGGCCATCTACTTTGATGGTGTTTCATTCGGAACGGACACTTATACGGGAACAATCGGACTGATTACTAACGATATTTTTCATATCGGCGCAGCTATTATTTCTTATAATTGGAAAGGCCAGCTGGATGAAGTTCGGGTTTGGAATGTGGTGCGTACCCAGGCACAAATTCAGGCCAGCATGAATACACAACTTGTGGGTAACGAGACCGGGCTCATTGCATATTATAAAATGGAAGAAGGAATTGGTACCAGTTTGACTGATAATTCAGGAAATGGGAATACCGGGACAATGACTGCCGGTGTAACCTGGGTTGGTGCACCCACTGTTAGTTCAGTTTCTCCCATGAGTGCCACACGCCTGGATGTAGCAAAACCATAAAGCACTACAACAATTTATTTTAATAGAATATATTTTTAATATGAATGATTTTAGGACTACTTATCAATTAAAATCGCTGTTTAGCGGTAAAGAATTTGACGACACGGGTTGGCTTCTTGAGGCAACCGGCGAAGAAAGACCTTCCCTGATCCGGGCTATCTACCCTCAGAAACAATTACATGTGAAAGTGGACAGCCTTGGTTTGTATAAGTTCTCAGACTGGCTGCCAATCCAGCGTATCTTAAAAGGGTCCTCTGCGCCGGTCACTTATAAAAGCGAGGGATTTGCAGCACATTTAGGTTTAAAGAACTTATATATTACTTTCTCCGGTTATTGGCCTGAAAAAGGAGCCGGTATGCGAACCTGCGCATTTAAAGAAACGGAAGCCTATAGCGTCTGCGGCCGTCTTGATGCCGGCAAAACCGACATCCTTGTCGTTGCTTCTGCAGGGAATACGGCACGTTCTTTCGCAAGAGTATGCTCCGACAATGACATCCCACTCCTTTTGTGTATGCCTGAGGATTGCCTGGATTCTATGTGGTTTGACGAGCCAATCAAAGATTGTGTTAAGCTCATTGTAACCCGTTCAGGGAGTGATTATTATGATGCCATTCACTTGTCTAATCTTGTCTGCCAGATCGAAGGCTTTATCCCTGAAGGGGGTGCTAAAAATGTCGCCAGGCGCGATGGAATGGGGACAACGGTTTTGTCTGCTGTTACCACCATCGGTCGTATTCCAGAATATTATTTTCAGGCAGTGGGTAGTGGAACCGGTGCCATCGCTGCATGGGAGGCCAATATCCGCTTGCTGGAAGATGGCCGTTTCGGAACTCAGAAGATGAAGCTGATGCTCTCACAAAACAAACCGTTTTTACCCATGCTGGAGGCGTGGAATGCGCATAGCAGGGATTTGTTACCGCTGTCTGATGTCTTAGCCCGGCAACAAGTCATGGAAATAACAGCAAAAGTACTTTCCAACCGCAAACCACCCTATGGAATTGTCGGGGGGTTATTTGATGCTATGACTGACAACGGCGGAGAATTTTACGGGATCAGCAATGACGAATCTGCTCATGCCGCCCGTATTTTTGAGCAAACTGAAGGTATTGACATCCATCCGGCTGCTGCAGTGGCCGTCGCATCATTAATTCAGGCAGTGAACGAGAATCATGTCAGCCCCGACAGCCTCATCATGCTGAACATCACCGGTGGGGGAGAAGCGAGGCTAAGGCGCGATTTCACCTTAACAAAAATGACACCCTCAATGATTTTCGGGGTTGATGAAACTGTGGATGAAGTCAAAGTTAAACTCCGGAGTATTTTTTAAATTGAAACCAGCAACGTTTTGCCTAATCTATATAGCCTAGTTATAGACAATTTGAAACCGGCAACGGAGTTGCCTAATCTATGTAGCCGATTATTGACAATGCAAATCAAAAGCAGCGTAGCTGCGAAATTATTTAATCATACCATTCGAAAAGGTATTTTTCATCATATTCTATCTCCAATTCTCTCAATATCGACAGGTATTCTTCTTTAAATGTAGCTTTTTTGTGATGTATGGACTGATTTAATATGTATTTTGCCACTCTATCAATCTGTGACCTGGAATAAGTAAAAGAGCCAAAACCATCCTGCCATTTAAATTTGCCAGGTATGTATTTCTTGTCGTTGATGAATTTTGAAGAACTTGCTTTAATGTCCCGTGTTAGGTCCGATACAGCTATTGTGGGGTGAAGGCTTGTTAATATATGGATATGGTCAGGATTGCAATATATTGATAGTGGTTTACACTTTTTATTTATGATGATTCCACAAATGTATTTTTCCAATTCATCGCGAAATGCCTCATGAATAATATTTGTTCTGTTTTGGGGTGCAAAAACAATTTGCACATACATTTGAGTGTAGGTATTTGCCATTTTGAAGAGATGATTTTCGCGCTATTTAAGCATCCTGACGGACTTGTATACGGCCTATGCATTAGGATGTTACATCATTTTCGTATTATTGTTTACAGAATATTTATTTTTTTCGGACAATGATGTCGCCCCGCTGGGGCTTTAAGAAACAGGGTCCCCGAATGTTGGCTACAAAGCTATCGCCCCGCAGGGGCTGTGACAGAGTATAAAATTGCTGGTTTTTAAACATGTTGCCCTGTTGCGATATCAATGTATAGGGCTTACACAAAGGGACCCGAAGACTTACACAAAGTAACTTAAAGAGGTTTTTCTGTATATGAAATGAATTTGGTTCAAAGCAAAAATGAGAACCTGTGAATACAGATTCCAGGAAGATAATTTTTTTGTATTAATTCGTTTATTTCATGTAAAGATATGAATATCATTCTTTAAGAATAAGATGTATTTGAAACCAGCAACATTTTGCCTAATCTATGTATCCGGTTATAGACAATTTGAAACCGGCAACGGAGTTGCCTAATCTATGTAGCAGGTTTAGACAATTAGAAACCGGCAACGGAGTTGCCTAATCTATATAGCCTAGTTATAGACAATTTGAAACCGGCAACGTAGTTGCCTAATCTATGTAGCCGATTATTGACAATGTAAATCCAAAGCAGCGTAGCTGCGACATAATTTTTTCACACCATTCGAAAAGGTGTATTTCAACATGTAGGATGTTGCATCATATCCGTATTATTATGTATTTTCTCCAGGAGTATTATTTAGGTAAAATATTTCTTATCTTTAATAGAATAATGACATAAAGTCCTATTTATCAATTCGGTAATGAACTCCCGTTATATGGCTGAAAACCCCAATGATGGAATTTTCTACAAATCAGGAATAAAGCCTAATGTTCCTGCTAAATAATTAGCGGTAATACAACCAAAGCGAACCGCAGACTTTCAGACAGTAAACTCTTGCCCCCAATTATGCAATGACACAATGCTTGGCAATAATTTTTCGCCTTTGTTTGTCAAAGTATATTCAACAGTTGGCGGAACAGTTGCAAAGACTTCTCTTGTAATAATACCATTAGCTTCCATATTTTTCAATTCCTTGACTAACATTCTTGTATTAATTCCTTCGACAGTTCTTTCTAATTCTTTAAAACGCATTTTGCCTTTTGACAAAATATAAATAATAGGCATTGCCCATTTTCCTCCTATAATATCTAAAACGTCTTTTAAGGTGCAAGTTTTTTCGGAAATACTTAATTTATTTTTAGTCATAACTTATTGATTATGTTCATTGCTTTACTTTGGGTTACTACTGTACATTAGTGTAACTACTTGCAAAAGTAAAGTAATGGGTGTAGGTTTGCAACTTAATTTTAAAAAAAAAGACAAAAATGAAATTATTAGAATCAATAAAAGTGGGTAATAACACACTTAAGAATAGTATGGTTATGGCACCAATGACACGAAGCCGTGCCAATTTAGATGGAATTGTTGGTGACTCTACAGTATTGTACTATACTCAACGAGTAAGTGCAGGTTTGATCATTAGCGAAGCCATAAATATTTCTAAACAAGCTATTGGTAGCCCTCTTACACCAGGCATTTACACGCCTGAACAGATTACTGCCTGGAAAAAAGTTACACAAGCTGTTCACGAAAAAGGAGGCGTAATTTATGCTCAACTTTGGCACACAGGACGTGTTGGACATTCACTTGTAAAAAATGGGAAGCAACCTGTTTCTGCTTCAGCATTGGCAATTGAAGGACAACAGCATTTCACCTTGGAAGGAATGAAAGATTATGAAACGCCTAGAGCATTAAGCACAGAAGAGGTAATAAGTATTGTTCAAGATTATAAACAAGCTGCAATAAATGCTATGGAAGCAGGTTTTGACGGCGTTGAACTTCATTCTGCATTTGGCTATTTGCCTAATCAGTTTTTAGCGGAAAGTGCAAATCAAAGAATTGACCAATATGGTGGAAGCAACGAAAATCGTAATCGGTTTGTATTAGAAATAATGCAAGAAATGGTTAAAGCTATTGGAAACGACAAAGTGGCCATCCGTTTATCGCCAACAAGCACTTACAACAACATTATTCATCAAAATCTTATTGAACAATTCACGTTACTTATTAATGAACTGAACAAAATGCCATTGGCATATATTCACATAATGAACATTCCTTTTCCGGCCGAAAAATTCCCTCATTATCCAGTAAATTCTATAGACGCATTTGGGAATCTAACACAACATACAATAATTGCTAATTGTGGCTATACTAAGGAATCAGGCGAAGCTGAGCTGAACAAAGGAATTACTAAACTTATTTCTTACGGAGCATTATTTTTAGCCAATCCTGACTTACCAAAACGTTTTGAGCTAAATTCAGAACTTAATCAACCCGACAGAGCCACTATGTATGGAGGAAAAGACGAAGGATATATTGATTATCCATTTTTATCTTAAAAATCAACATCGAATAGTAAACTTAAAAAAAAATATAAACAATGAACAGAATACAAGCAATTTTAACCATCGACACGGATAACCTTCCCGACAATTTTCAAGAAATAGTAAAACACGAGCAAGAAGTTATTGCAAAATGGAAAGGGGAAGGAATTTTAGACCATTTTTTTTTAAGACAAACCAAAAATGGAGCAGTTTTGATTTTCAAAGATATTGACGAAGAGAAAGCTAAAGAATTAATGGCGACACTTCCCTTGTTCAAGCTGAAAAAGAGTATTGAATACCTGAACTTAATAAAACAGTTTTAAAGACGTACTGACAGACTAAAATGTACTACCGCTAGCAGCGGTTTGTTGTAATGGCGTGTGACATGCTTCGTAAACGAAGATGACTTAAGAACTTTATTCTGGCAGGGTTATTTCGCTAACCGAGTAGAAGGCCCCGCCAGCATTCACTGACGGGGTGCGATTCTCAATTCTATCAGGATGCCTTCAGCCTGGCACGCCATCCTTCGACTCAGCTCAGGATGACTTCAGCCTAACAGCCTTCAGCCCTCAGCCTAATACCGCTCAGCCACAGCCTCCCAGTCGACTAGCTTCCAGAAATCTGCGATATAATCGGGCCTACGGTTTTGTTTGTCAAGATAATAGGCATGTTCCCATACATCACAGGTCAGCAGTGGCTCAAGCCCGTGTTTCATAGGATTTCCTGCATTGCTTTCCTGAACGATGCTGAGTTTCCCATCTTCATCAGAAACTAACCAGGCCCAGCCTGCTCCAAACAAAGTTGCAGCAGCTGTGGAAAATTTTTCCTTGAATTCAGCTAAAGACCCAAAGTCTTCAATGATAGCTTCCAGTAATTCCTCTTTGGGATCTCCTCCGCCTTTTGGAGAAAGACAATTCCAATAAAAGGTATGATTCCAGACCTGGGCTCCATTGTTGAAGATTCCACCTGACGACTTCATCACGATTTCTTCGAGACCGGCATTGGCGAACTCAGAGTCAATCACCAGTTTGTTCAGATTGGTGACATAAGCCTGGTGGTGTTTTCCATAGTGGAAATCCAGGGTGTTTTTTGAGATGTATGGCTCCAGCGCATCCATGGCGTAGGGGAGAGGAGGCAATTCAAAGATCATAGGAATTGGTTTTAAGTGTTCAAGGTAAATTTACAAATAAACAGGAAACCCTGTCAGAAGTTCAAATTATTTTTTAGCAATTTCAACAGCCGTGATCATAGTTTTGTCAATTTGATTATACAGGGGATAAAAGCCTGCATCGTCGTAGAGATTGCGTGAAATGAATGATTTGATCAGAATCTCAAGATCGGGTTTAACCAGCGTGAGGAGTTTTGGGTTGCGCGCAATGCTGTCTTTGGCTGCCCGGGCCATAAAGTCTTTGATCATCGCATCAGACACTTTAAAGCCTGCGTCAAAGTCAGTAAAGTTCTTGAACTTCTTCAGCGCATTACGCTGTTTGTCGGTATACTCGAAAGTGTATTGGTACAGTGTTGCCGTATTGTTGATGTGGTAGAAGAACTGCCTGACAGGGTCTTTACGGTCCAAAGCCACATAGACATCTGGCATGATGCCGCCTCCGCCATACACAAGCCTCCCTTTTGATGTTTTAAATTTCAAAGAATCAGCGAAATGGATACTGTCGGGGTGTTCCATCTCGCCATCACTATAGCGTTTCAGGAATTCATGATTGTAGTCATCGACGCCTTTTGAGTAAGGTTTTTGAATACAGCGGCCACTTGGTGTGAAATAGCGGGCAACCGTCAGACGCAGTGCGGAACCGTCTTTTAGTTCAATCTGTTCCTGTACGAGTCCTTTCCCGAATGAACGTCTGCCGATAATGGTACCCCTGTCGTTGTCCTGAATGGCTCCGGCCAGGATCTCGCTTGCGGAGGCAGAATATTCATCAATGAGGATATAAAGATCCCCTTTTTCAAAAAGCCCGGAAGTTGTGGCATAATACACTTGTTTGGCGCGTTTATGGCCCTGTGTGTAGACGATCATCTTTTTGTCGGGGAGAAACTCATCTGCCAGCGCTGTTGCCGCATCAAGGTATCCTCCTGAATTTCCCCTGAGGTCAAGGATGAGTTTGGTCATGCCCTGGCTTTTCAGACTGGCCAGTGCTGATTCAAATTCATGCCCGGTTGTGGCTGCAAAACGACTTAGTTTGACATATCCGATTCCGGAATTGATCATATAATCAGCGTCAATGCTATAAGTCGGAATAACATCCCGGCTCAGGGAGAATGCCAGGATCTTCGGGCTTCCATTTCTGTAAATCCCGACTTTGACAACAGATCCTTTGGGTCCTTTGAGTTTTTTCAGGACCTCTTCGTCAGTGATCTTTTTACCGGCAACATTTTCATTATTGACTGTCACGATCCGGTCACCTGCCATGATCCCTGCTTTTTCAGATGGGCCGTCGTGGACTGGCTGGATCACCACAATAGTGTCGTTCACGATCCTGAACTGAATGCCGACTCCTTCAAAGTTGCCTTTGATCGGATCAACAAATTCATGATAGCTGTCCTTTGAGATGTAAGCGGAATGAGGATCAAGGCTGCCAAGCATTCCCTCTATCGCTGCCGTATTTAATGCATTCGTATTAACAGTGTCAACATAATTTTCGAGGATGAAAGACAAAATTTCATCGGTTTTCTGACTATCATTGCTGCTGGTTTTGAAGAGTTCCTGTTTGAAAAGGCTGAAGCGGGAGCCGATCAGGAGGCCAGCTCCAAGGAAAAGAACCAATAACAGGGGTAAATAAGATTGTAATCGTCCGGAATTGTTACTCATAAAGGGATCTAAAGCATGTTAGGCAAAGGTATATAAATCTGGAATTCGTGTTTTCAGATGAAAAACGAAAAAAATGAAAAAAAGTTTGTAAATTGTTTCCACTAAAGTTCATTTTTCCGTATATATAAGTAGATCGTCGGTACTTTATTGTATTAATCAAGCGAAAAAAATGGATCCAAACAGCCTGGATGTAGCGTTACTCAAAGAAAATCCTGCAGTACTGTTGTTGCAATACCAACAAGTTATCGCAGTCATTGTTCAGGTTTTTATGCGATCGGGTTATTTTCAGCATGAAAGCAAAGAGGAGTTGATTCAATATGTCAACGAGGCATTGCTCGACCGGATGGGGAAAATTCGCGAGAATTATAATGGCCGGGCCTTGCTCCGTACTTATTTTTCCGCAGTGATAAAAAATATCTGTGCGGAACTTCAGCGGGAACGCCAGAAAAGTAGCTTCATTCAGTATTTTGAGGAACCGGTAGAATGCGAGAACTACGAAACCGATCCGCTAAGTCGTATGGTGATAAAACAGGAGTTGTCGAGACTGGATACTATCTTCCTCTTGTTTGGTCCTTTACAGTCTAAGGTTGAGCTTTGTTTAAAAGCTTTATACAGGATTCCACTGAATAAGTCAGATTTCAATTGCAGCTGTAAGGACCCGGAAGCTCCTATGGTCAAAGAGTCAATCCGTTACCTGATGCAGCCGGAGCCTTTGATGGAAAAAGAAGTGCTTTTACATTTGAACATCTTGTTTAATTACCGTGACGGCAAGATAACACAGTCGGATGCCCTGCGGAAATGGGTGAAAGCCAGGATCAGAGAGATTGTTAAACTGCTTAATGGCAATCCTGCGCGCGCAAATTATAACGAAGAAACCTTACAGATACTGATGGAGCGGTATTATGTCGAGAAATCCGGATTGTTGCATGGCAGCAGTTCTGTCTCCATGATCAATAGATTTAAAAATTCAGGAAAAAACCAGGCATCTTAAAATTATAAATGGATGACAAGAAAAATATTATTTGCAGATTTATATGCAGCGGATGGGCATCTGAATGAAGAAGGCCAGGCCTTGTTCGTGGATGCCTTACAACTGGGAAAAACAGCGTGTCTTCCAGAGGATGTCAAGAATCACATGAGCTTGTGTGAGGATTGCAGGGCAGAAGTGGCTTTGCTTTATGACATGATCGCTGAGAATAAGCCTTTACAGCCTCAGATCGCTCATCCCGTGCTTGATGCGAAGAAAAGTAAAAGGACCAAAAAAGGTTCAGGTATTGACAAGGACAAAGATTTTGTCAGACGACTTTTTTCACCCTGGGCTCTTGCAGCCTCATTGCTGATTTTGTTCGGAATTGGAAGCGCGATATATTTCTTTCAGTCTGAAATCGGTGGAGGCGACCAGAGCCGCAATGATGTTGCAGAAAACAGTGCGAAAGGAATCAAAAACTTTACTCAAACAAAAGAAACTGGGAGAAACATTCAATATGCTGAAAACAAGTTAGATCAAACCATAACAGACAATTTCGGGAATGCCAGGCTGGAAGCTTTATATAAGCTGCAACTCAGGGGAATCGGATTTAAAATAAAATCACCTGCAAAGAACAGCCGCATAAAATCAAGTGAAGAGATCTCTTTTGAGTGGGAATCCCCGCTTTCAATCAAGAAACTAATGATGGTTTTTATCGACAAATCAGGGGAAAATAAGCGTCAGTTATTGATCGACAGCAGGCAAAAGGGCATAAAAATAAAACTCCCGCCAGGCTATTATTATTGGATCTTTATCGGTGACAATGAAGTGATCTCTGTCGGGAAAATAAGGGTGATCGCGGATTAATAATCCCTGAAGTCTTTCTTTTTATTCAGTTTCAGATCCTGTAGGATTGAAGCTTTTGCGTTAATTGTAAAATTCCAGCTCTTCTGCGTTCCTTTGGGAATCCAGCTAAAACGCATCTCCCAGCAATGCAGGTCGCGATAAATGTCGACAGAGGTATAGCTGACATCATGATTGATAAAGTCATAACCTGAGCGTACACCCACTTTCCAGCGGGGTGTGACATTCACGTCTCCATAGAAATTTAGGGTTTGAATCACATTGGTATTGACTTTCATGTGGTAATACAGATAGTCATGTTTAGCAGTGTACCTAAGTGAATAAGAGATATTTAAAGTCCATGGAATGTTAAAATCAACAAAATTATCCTTCCCATGCTGGATGTCATTCATTTCATTCGGAGTGGCATTATTCGGATTGGTATTGTTGGTCGTGGGCGTTGCAGTTTTAGGCTTGCCTTTCTTTGAACTGAGCGAATAGGTTAAGCTTAAATTCCAGGATGTGTTTACCAGCCTGAACAGCCTGTTGTTCACTTTCCATTCATATTGATCCAGGTTTTTTGTGCCACTGGAATCAAGGATATACGGATCGAAATAGCTCGCGTAGGAGATATCTATATTTTTATACAAGCGGGTTCTTCCACTTAATGTCAGTGGCGACCACCTCAGCGAGTCTTTAGTAATATCGTATGAGGTCGAGATCGTAAAATTGTCGATTAGTGGTATTTTCTTGAAGCCAGTGACGGTGTCTTTGTTAGATTTTACTTTGATTTCCAGGTTATTAGACAGGTTGAATCCAAGGCGTCCTGAGTTTTCTGCCGGTGGCCCACCATAGATCGAATTTTGGAAATAGGAATAAGTCACCTGCTTTCCATCCTGACCAATATAGGATCCGTATGACCCATATTTCGGATCTTTGAAGCCAGGTACATAGCTGAATGAGATGGAAGGTGTCATGACATGACGTATCCCCCTGATGTATCCCTTTTTAAACTGAACCAGGCCATAAATCATCGTACTTACAGAGGAAGAGAAGGTGACATCCCGGTTGCTGAACAGACCATGGATGGTATCGGATTTCAGATAAGCGGCGATGGTGTCGATAGGCGTGAAAATAGTATCGACCCAATGCTTTTCTGTTTTCTGTGTATACCATCGGTCAGTGTAACTTATTGAATTAGTCAGGATGAGGTGTTTGAAAAGGTTGATCGGACTCGACAGTGAGGCTGCATTTTTCATTCCGTTACGAAACATTTTGGCCGATTGAGGTTTGAAAAGCAAAGAATCGTAAGTGGAAATGGAATTCTCAACATTGGATTGAAGATTAACTCCGATCTTTTCATACCAGCGTGTGGGGCCTGTTTTAACCTTCCTTTCAAAAGGGTAAAAGCGGTTCACGGTGAAGGAGAGGTTCGGTAAGGTCATGTTGATTGTCCTTTCGATGGTGTTCTGACTGTGATTTAAACTGGCATTTAAAAAGTATTTCCCTGCAAAATTGGTTTGATAACTGACACTTGACTGGAAGGTATTTGACAGGTAAGCCGCTGTCGAGGTAGGGTTGTATTTATTGTATTTACTTGATACAATGTTTACATTGGCTGAGAATCGGCTGTTTGGCCTGGCTTTGGCGTCCTGCGAATGTGTCCAGCGGAAAGAGAAATCCCTGGATTTGTTGTAATCAGCGCCCCCGGGAATCCCAATGATGTTATAGGCGTAATTCAAATTTACATAGCCATTATACTTATATCGTTTGGTATAGCGTGATGCTCCTTTTACAGCCCAGCTTCCTAAAGAATAAACATCGCCCCTCAGCTCCAGGTCGAAAAACTGTGAAAGGTTAAAGAAATAGCCGAAGTTCTCGAAATAAAACCCTCTTTGCGCAGATTCCCCGTAAGTTGGTATTAAGATCCCGCTTTTGGCTCCCTTATGACTGGGAAACATCCCGAAAGGCACGATGATGGGCATGGGGACATCTGCAACTTCAAGATAGACAGGGCCGGTAACAATTTTATTGTTTGGAATTACTTCCGAGCGGTTAAATTTGAAGCCATAATGCGGGTGATCCAGGTTGCATGTTGTGTAGGAGCCACTTCGGATATTTATGATGTCATTGCCCATCTTTTTAATGGTGCTTCCATGAAGGTATCCTTCGCCTTCCTGGGTGATCATGTCAGTGATCATCCCTTTCTTCGAATCAAAATTATAAACCAGTTTCTTCGACTTGAATTTTTTATCACCTTCTTCAAAAACAGGACTCCCTTTGACCACGCCATTGGTGTCTTTCACGCCAATCGCATGGACTACTTTTTTTTGAAGATCGATTTCGATATAGTCAGATTGAAGCTTAATTTCATCATAAGAGATCTTACCTTCTTTATAATGGTACACTTTTTTTGCCGGGATGTCAAAAATAATTGAATCTTTCGACTCGTAAATTACCGGGAACTTAAGGCTGCCTTCCCCTTTTGGCGTTGTGTCAGCGGCAAGGGTGTCGGTCTTGAGTTTAATGGAAGTCGTGGCAGCGTTCGGCGTGACCTCCTGTGCCACAATAGATTGGAGGCATAGGATTAGTAAACCAGCGAGAAGCAGTGCTTTTAACAATGGTTTTGTTGAAAATTCGAAAGTCAACAGAATATTCAAGCCGGTTTTTTAGGTTAACTTGCTGCAAAATTCAATAAAATAAACGAAACTACATAGTTTTACGTTTTTGTACTATGATGATGAACCCTTCTGCGGCCTGTTTAATGAATCGTAAAATTAGTGTTATTATTGTGATGCTTTTAATATTTGGTATCACGCCAGTGGCTCACGGACAAAAGAGTACAGTGCTGAAAAAGGTAGTGATCGATGCTGGTCATGGTGGCCATGATCCTGGAACTTTGGGTAAAAAAAGCAGAGAAAAAGATGTTACTCTGGCCATTGCCTTACGACTTGGACAGCTAATCCAGGAAAATATGCCCCAGGTTGAAGTCATTTTTACCCGTAAAACTGATGTTTTTATCGAGTTATTTCGTCGTTCTGAGATCGCCAACGAGAACAAGGCCGATCTTTTCATCTCTATCCATTGTAACAGCAGCCTGAATCCTGTCCCAAGGGGTGTTGAATCCTGGGTAATGGGTCTTCATAAGTCGAAAGAGAATCTTGAGGTCGCCAAAAAGGAAAATGCGTCAATCCTGATGGAAGACAATTATACCCAATATGATGGCTTTAACCCGAACTCTCCCGAGGCCAACATCATTTTTTCACTCTATCAGAACATCTATCTTGATCAAAGTCTTGCCATCGCCAGCAAAGTGCAGGAATTCGCCACCCTGCCAATTCACATGCCCGACAGGGGCGTCAAACAAGCAGGATTCTGGGTCCTGTACAAAACGACTATGCCGGGTTTACTCATTGAGACTGGCTTTTTGAGCAATGCCGATGATGAAGAATATTTACTGGGGGATAATGGGAAAGATGAGATGGCATCGGCAATCTTTAAAGCATTTAAGGCCTATAAGGAGTCCTTTGATATCGGGAAGACGATTGCAGTATCTGATCATCGTAATTCGACAACAACAGCTGCCTCTGTGGAATCTCAAACGGAAAATCAGACTACACCTCCGGCCAGGAAATCAACAGAGAAAGCCGAATTAGTAATTGAGAAGACAGAACCTAAGGTTGTTGAATCTGTGCATAAAACTGTGAAATCCGACCCGAAGCAGGAGAAGCCCAAAACCAAAACGGAAACAGAAGTCTCAAATATTGTTGTGAGTTTTAAAGTCCAGTTTCTTAGCAATCCTAAGAAATTGCCGCCGACAAGCCCTTTGTTTAAAGGGATGAAAGACTATGAAAGTTATGCCCTGCAAAATTCTTACAAATATGTAAGCGGGAATTTCAACAATATTGCCGATGCCAAAGCGTTACAGGACAAACTGAGAGCAGATGGGTTTCCTGATGCTTTCGTAGTTGCTTTTTATCGTGGGACAAGGATTACTATCGCAGAAGCAAAAGATATTTTATTGAAATAGCTTATATTTGCACAAAATATACTTCTTTGAAAATTACAAGGGAATTAAAGATCGGGATCACTTTTATTGTTGCCCTGGCACTGTTTATTTGGGGGTTTAACTTCTTAAAGGGGAAAGACGTATTTAAAAACGAAAACCACTATTTTGTTGTATACAAATCCATTACCGGTTTGGCCAAATCCAGCCCGGTCTTTTTACATGGACTCAGGGTTGGCACAGTAAAGAACGTTTCTTTTCTGGAAACTGCTGACTACCCGATTCTTGTTGATTTCGCGATCTCTGCCACCATTAAAATCCCGAAAAATTCAGTCGTCTGGATTGTCAGTTCAGATCTGCTTGGCTCTAAGTCATTAGATATCAGGCTTGGGAATTCAGGCGCATCTGCCGCCTCCAATGACACACTGAGCGGGTTTATCCAAACCTCACTGCAAGAGGAGATCAGCAACAGGATCGGGCCAATAAAAGACAAAGCGGAATTGTTGCTTCAGTCGATGGATTCAGCATTGCTTGTTATTCGATTGGTCTTTAATGAGTCAACCCGGAGGAATCTGGAGTCAAGCTTTGTTTCAATTAAAAACACCCTTCAGCACCTTGATAACATTTCTGTGAACGTTGATGAGCTGATGGCCTCTCAAAAGAACCGTCTGGCTGGTATTATGGCTAATGTTGAGTCAATTTCAGCGAACCTTAAAAACAACAATCAGAAGATCAGTAATGTCATCAATAACTTCAGTAATCTGTCTGATACAATTGCCAAAGCGAATATCGCACGTACCTTTGAGAACTTGAACGCAACGCTGAGTAGTACCTCCGACGTGATGACCAGGATTAACAAAGGCGAAGGGACTGTTGGTAAATTGCTGAATAATGACAGCTTGTATAATGCCTTAAATCATTCGACACTTCAGTTAGACCGCTTGCTCGAAGATATGCGGATTCATCCCAAACGCTATGTGCATTTCTCTGTTTTCGGGAAGAAGGATGCAAAAGTTGAGCCGAAGGCGCCTGTAAGTAAGTAAATTAATTTCTGAAAATGTCGAACCTGTCTTTTGGACGGGATTCTTCTTTCCACTCAAAACCCCTTAAAATCAAGTCAGGAGCCTTGACAAAGTTTTCAGGCTTCATCGACCCTTGTGGTTTACCAATATATTTTATCCGTTGAACTTTTTTATCCTTGATATAAATTTCTAATTCGCTGGAGCTAGCGTAATTGACCCCAATTGGTTTGCCATTGTCTTCGTCCACAAAATAGAGTGACTCTGCATTTGAAAGCACTTTTAGTTTGTAAAGGTCGTTTTTATGAAAGAATCCTGTCATGTTCTTCCCTTTGATCTGGTTGTACTTTTTCTCCCTGACTTTAGAAATGATAAAACTGGTGTTGTAAAGAAGCATAGAATCTGCTTCCTGGCGGGTCATCCAAATCCTGATACTGTCTGCGAAGATTTGATTTTCCCCAGACCAAATAACTGGTGTCCTACGCATGCTCACCGTTGAGTCCAAAAAACTGTATAAAAGTGAGTCACAGATTCCCTGCAAGTCATGGCGATAGAAACGGACTTTATGATAGGCATTCAGAACCTTGAAGTTCTTTAACGAATCAAAAGTTCCATGCAAAGTATCTGCGTGCAAATACAATGTGTCTTTTGATGAAAACAGAATAGCTTCAGCACTGTCAGTGATCATAGAATGGCCTTGCAGCTCATAAAAATCAGCATGATTTCCATGCAGAACTACCTGTTTTGCAGTATCTACAAGTGTTATGTGATGAAATGCTTTGCCTATCCCACTGTTACGGTCATAATACAGGCTGTCGCCACTGAGTTTCTGTTCTTTGTATTGCAGCCAGGCATTTTTGCTGAACTGAGATTTGTCATTTTCTGTATTGTACCAGCCGTTCTCACAATAGATAATATTGTCTTTGCCGATAATCCTTGTTGGTCCCTTGAAAAAGGATACACGGCTGAGGGTATTGTATAGCATCGTGTCTGATTTGATGATGTACTTCGGATTTGTCAGAAGAACATGATCCTTAAAGAAAAACTCCTTGGAGTTTGTGTTGTAATATCCTCTTAAACTGCTCAGTTTGTTTTCCTCACTGATGATATTGGCATGATTATCATAAAAGGCAATCCCCGTATTCCGGTCGAAGCTAAGGCGGTCGGTACTGAGGACAGTCTGCCTGTCGACCATTTTGGCATTCCCGATAAGGTTTGCTAGTTTCGTGTTTCCGTCATAGTCTAGCTTGTCGCCAAAGATGTCCAGCGTGTCACTCACTTTGATGTGGATTCTCCCAAATGCATTGACATTATTGGTCGTTTCAAAGAAATAGGCGCTGTCGCAGTATAAGAGGGCGCCGGCATGTTCAAATACCACGTTGCCGATAACGCGCCGGAGGTCTGGCCCCCAAGCCTTCCTGAATACCATAGAGTCAGCCTTGATCAGGTTGATTTTAGTCGTTTTCTGGGCAAAGCTGCCAGAAAGAAAGGCACTGAGGCTGGCAGCCAGGAACAGGATACGCATGAGCCTTGTTGCCCGAAATATAGGAGTAAGCTGGGTGAAGGCAGAACACATGCGGTGAATGGAATTATTCAGGTGGGTTTTGCATTAGCCTTCCGGAGGTGTCGAAATACAGCTGGGCTTCACCGGGGTTTGCATTCCGTTTTTTACTGTAAATCTCAATATAAAAATGATTCTTCCGGTCTTTACGGGTCACCTTCTCGACATAACGGATTTTATAGCCTTTGTACTTATCCTCGATATAACGTTTGATTGGACTCATCAACAAATCCGCATCCATCTCAGTCCTCGTTACCTGGTCTTTTCCATCTGCTCCAAAAAGAACGGTGTTCTTAATTTCATTCATCGTGAATTCGACAGTAAACTTTTGCTCGTCGACAGTCCAGAATGCATCTGCTGCCTTCGGGTATTTCCTGGAAAAGTTCTTTTTTACATTATCTGGGACTTCGTCAATATCACCCGGGTCAACATAAGCATTTTTCCCTTTTGATTTTTTTGCAACAGGGGCGCGGGAAGCCACAGGGGTTCCAACAGAAACGTTTTCCTCCTGAGCCGCTGCGGCTTCAGCCTTGGCGACTTTTTTAGAGACAGGAGGTTCATCGCCACTCAAATATTTCCCCTGGTTGTCGAAGAACATCTGATAGCCCTTTTGAGCAACACCTTCTTTACGGGCTTCAACTTTATAGGTATTTTCTCCTTCAGGGTGATCTCCGAAATAGGCTTTGTAAATTTTATAACCTTTGAAATTGGCAACATAGTTAATGATAGGAGAAGGTAGCTCAGAGGCGTCAATGACAGCGTCAGCAGAGACTTCTGCTTGGGTCTCTCCCTCTTTTGCCATTTTTTGTTCGAAGCGATCTGGTCCCTCTTTTACAGCCGGCGTGCCTGTTTCTTCTTCAGCTATAGCTTGTTTCGGAGGCTCTTCCTCTTTAATGAGTTTCCCGTTTTTATCGAAAGTTAATTTGGTGAGCAGTGGCGTTTCTCCCTTTTTCGCCTTGTGGGCAAGCTCTACATAAAAAGTGTTGTTTTTATCTCTTCTGCTTAGCTTTTCGGCAAATTTGATTTTCAAAGAAGGATAATTCGTCTCAATATATTGATCCACTGTCCGGTCAATCGATTGCCCGGTAACGTTTTCATAGGTAGCAAGCCAGTCGGCATTGAGGCCGAAATCAGCTTTAACAGGCTGTTCTTCCATAGTGAAGTGGGCGGTATACGCATTGTCTAAAGAATCCCATTTGCTGATAACTGCTTTAGGAAACTTCTTGTTGAAATTGCTTTTGACTTTTGCAGGCATTTCCGACTCGGAAATGGTCCGGTCCATGGCAAGCAACGCAGCCCTACGCTCGTCATACTCTTTTTTTTCTGCTTCTTCTTTGGCCTTTCTGACGATTTCCTGCGCCGAACTTGTCGAAATATTGGCTGTGATTGGGATAAAGTCATTCTTTTTGATAAACACTCCCTGGGAATCAAAAAACATCTCACCGGCAGTCTCAGCAGTGCCTTTTTTCCGGATTGTGATATAATAATAAGCACCGTTGTTTTTGCTTTCAGTATAGCGGCTAAGGTTGGTTTCATAGCCAGCGTAGTTTGCACTCAGGTAATTCGAGATCTTCCCCGGCAATTCACTTTCGCTGGTTTCAAAATTAGTCTCTACCCATTCTCCGCCGGTTGAAAAAAGGGCTTTGGCATTTTGCCCGTCAACTTTTGTGTTTGCCAGGTAATTAGTTCCGGATTTTTCCCAGCTAACTTTTTTGGAATCAGGATATTCCTTGGTAAAAGCCCGCAATACGCTTTGAGGAATTGAATCCGGGGTTTTCTGTGCCAAGGCAGACAAGCTAATGGCGAAGAATAAAATAAACAGCCTGAACTTCATGGGTTTATTTATTAGATTTTAGGAGAAAAATGATGTCTTTCTAAGTGATTGCGTACGCCCTGGTCCGAGTGATACCAGCGTGATCGGAATTTTTGTTTCCTTCTCAAGATATCGAATATAATCTTTAAAGGCAAGTGGGATTTCATCCCAGTCTTGAATCTCAGTAATGGGGCTTTTCCACCCCTTAAGTTTCTTGTATTCAGGAACATATCCACACATTGCCGGATCATAGGGGAAAACTTCAGTATGTTCATCCCCATTATTATAATGAGTGCATACCTGAATTTCATCAAAATCATCCAGAACGTCGGATTTCATCATCGCCATTTGTGTACAACCTGTAACCATCATGGCATAACGTAATGCAGGCAGGTCGATCCAGCCACAACGCCGGGGTCTGCCTGTTGTTGAGCCAAATTCATGACCGGTCACCCGGATCTTTTCCCCGGTCTCTTCCAACAATTCAGTAGGGAAAGGGCCATTGCCAACACGCGTGCAATAAGCTTTAAAGATCCCGATTACTTCACCAATGCGGTTTGGCGGAATCCCCAGGCCGGTGCAAACACCACCTGTCGTAGTGCTGGATGAGGTCACGTAAGGGTAAGAACCAAAGTCGATATCCAGAAGTGCTCCCTGGGCACCTTCTGCCAGAACACTTTTGTTGTTATCCATCGCCTGGTTGATATAATACTCGCTGTCTACAAAGCCGAGTTTCATGAAATCCTGAATGGCGCCAAACCACAATTCTTCATAGTCGGCGAAGGGATGACCGTCGATAAGAATCTCCTGATAAGGGATCTTGTAATGATCCATGAGCTGGATGTGATTGTTTTTTAGCTTGTCGTAATGACTTTTAAAGTTCGGCGAGAAGATTTCCCCGACACGAATTCCTGTCCGGCCGACTTTATCAGTATAAGCCGGTCCGATGCCTTTCAGCGTTGAACCGATCTTTTCTGAATCTTTCATTCTTTCCTGACAGGCATCAAGCATGCGGTGCGTGGGCAAAATCAGGTGTGCCCGGCGGGAAATAAGAAGCTGTCCTTCTGGGTTGATACCCAGGTCTTTCAAACCCAGGATCTCCCGGTTGAAAATATAAGGGTCGATGATGACGCCGTTTCCAACGAGATTGATGGTGTTTTTGTGAAAGATTCCTGAGGGAATTAAATGAAGTACATGTCGCTTTCCGTTGATCTCAATCGTATGGCCTGCATTCGGCCCACCCTGGTAACGGGCTACAATGTCATATTCAGCGGTCAGCAGGTCAACAATTTTTCCTTTTCCTTCATCGCCCCACTGGAGGCCTAAGATGACATCAGCTTTTCTCATTTCTGCTTTGTTATTGCTATTTTATTCTACTCTTTCTTAGCTTCTTCATGGAAATAGCCATAGAAGATCAGGGAATGATGGGTTATTTCGACACCAAGTTCCTTTTCAACAGAATTCTTGATCTCCTGGAGACGGGGATCGCAAAACTCAATGACAGCACCATTATTCAGACTGATAAAATGATCATGTTGCTTGAACTTAAAAGATTTCTCAAACTGGGCACAGTTATTCCCAAACTGATGTTTGGTCACCAGGCTACAATTGAGCAAAAGTTCAATCGTATTGTATAGGGTTGCACGACTTACACGATATTTGTTATTTTTCATCCGGATGTACAAGGTCTCAATGTCGAAGTGACCGTCAGTGGTGTAAATCTCCTTCAGAATGGTATAACGTTCCGGCGTTTTCCTATGACCGTGGCTTTCAAGATAATCTGTAAAGATCTTTTTTACAGTCTCCAGCGTATCTTTGTTTTCTTTGGTATCCTTCATGTGTTTTTATTTTTTCAAAGCCAATAATCATGATAAGTTTCTCATGGATAGCTAACTATGTTTGTATATCCAAGGGAGAACCGATCTGATATTTTCGATAAAATTAGAAAAAAAATGAGATTATTTGGAATAAATAAAAATAAAAATCCTGGATATCATTGGTAAGTTCAACAGATTCAATTAATTATTCTGAAGCCATTGGATTTTTTTCTTCAAGTTTATTGATTCTTTTGACGATCATAACTCCAGGCACCTTTTTCAAACCTTCAATGAGATCGCTGATGGTTTTGGTATGCTGGACATAAACCATAAAGATCCCTCTGGAAATCTGTCCTGCGGTTTCAATATGAAGAGAGCGTATATTAAGGTTAAACTGAACAGAGATCACATCCAATAAGTCTTTGATCATTCCTTTCCTTTCACCGGTTCTGACCATCAATCCGCAAAGGAAGCTGACATCTTCCTGGGGTTTCCATTTCGATTTCACAATTTTGTCGCCGTGTTTTGACATAAACTGTAAAGCATGCGGACATATCGTACGATGGATTTCAATTTCTTCTGGGTTAATCCTGAGCCCGATAACATCATCGCCCGGGACAGGCTGGCAACAGACTGCCACGACGGTTTTAAACTCTTTTACATCTTCTGAAAGAAGCAGGCTGCCCGGGTTTTCATGGATGGTGCTGAGGATTTCTTCTTCACTGGCATCACCAGGACTACCGATCAGCCTGAAAAATGGCCTCAAAAAAAGATTAAATATCCCTTCCCTTCCCGGTGGGCGGAGTGAATGCAAAATCTCGTCGCTGCCGAGGCTCCCGTTTTCTAACCGTAAATAGATCTCATTCGGGTCTTTGATTTGCAAGGCCGTTTGTATTGTCTTCAGGGTTTCACTGCCTGGCTTTATCTCATTGGTCGACAGGATCTCATCAAGTTTCTTCTTCCCTCGAATGATTGCCAGCTTTCTTTCTTCCCGCAAGGCCTCTTTGATGCGTGAGCGGGCTTTTGCCGTTGTAACGATGGATAGCCATTCTTCTTTCGGCTTTTGCCTGGAAGAAGTGATAATCTCAATTTGGTCCCCGTTATTCAGTTTGTATTCTAAGGGAACCAGTTTGTAATTGACTTTGGCACCTATGGCTTTTGTTCCAATCTGAGAATGAATAAAAAAGGCAAAGTCAAGGGTTGTTGAGCCTGCAGGTAGTTTAACCTCATCACCTTTTGGGGTTACAACATAAATCTCTTCTCCGAATAGGCTTCTGGTAAATTCGTCAACCAGCTCGAGTGCATCGGATTCGGTATTGCCTTCAATGATTTCTTTTGCCTGCCTGAGCCATTCGTCGATGCCACTCTCGCTGTCTCCCTGTTGTTTATACTTCCAGTGTGCGGCATAGCCTTTTTCCGCGATGTCATCCATACGTTTCGAACGGATCTGAACTTCGACCCATCGGCCTTCATGGCTCATCACCGTGGTATGCAGTGACTCATAACCATTGGCTTTTGGGTTAGAGATCCAGTCACGTAAGCGCTCCCGGTTTGGTTTGTAAAAGTCGGAGATGATCGAATAAACCCTCCAACAGTCAAGTTTTTCTTTTTCCCTGGGCGTGTCGATGATAATCCGCACAGCAAAAAGATCATAAACCTCTTCGAGACTGACGTCTTTTTTTTGCAACTTCTCCCAGATGGAATGATGTGACTTTATCCTTCCGGTAATCCTGAACTGAAACCCCTGTTCCGCCATTGATCTTTTCAGGGGGAGGATAAAGCTATTGATAAAACGAGCCCTTTCCAACTCACTGTCTTTCAGCTTCTGATCTATAGTAGCATATGCTTCAGGTTCGGTAAATTTTAAAACCAGATCTTCAAGTTCTGTCTTGACAAGATAGAGCCCCAGTCTGTTTGCCAGGGGGGCAAAGAAAATATGCGTTTCAGAGGAAATCTTTAACTGGGTTCCCCTGTTGAGGAACTCAAGTGTCCTCATATTGTGAAGCCTGTCAGCTAATTTAATAAGGATAACTCGGATATCTTCTGATAGGAATATCTGAAGAATCTTACGAAAGGTCTCTGCCTGGAGCGATCCTGAATCTGTATCCTGGGCATGTACAAATGTTCGTACTTTAGTTAGGCCATCGATAATTCTAGCCACAACCGGGCCAAACATCCCTTCAATATCAGCCAGCGTGTATTCGGTGTCTTCAACTACATCATGCATTAAAGCAGCTAAAATGGAAGTGGTTCCTAATCCAATTTCTTCAATACAGATACGGGCAACTTCTATGGGATGATAGATATAGGGTTCCCCGGATTTTCGGCGCATATCCTTATGAGCTTCAACAGCGAAAGTAAATGCCTTGCGCACCAGGCGGCGATCTTTTTCCGACTTTGCTTTCCATGCAGAAAGTAAATAACGATAACGATTCAGGATTTCCTTTTTTTCCTTCTCCGGATCAATGATATACATAAAGAATAGGTTTGGAAAAGCAGTTTACAAGGCCTTCCTGCATCCAAAAGTAAATGAAAAAAATGAAATCTGGAAGAGAAGGAGAAAAACTTCCGGGATTCAGTGTTTCTGGCTTTATGTTTGTACGTTACGTAATAAATTAGGGCGATTCATGTTATCTATCGTCCGTCTTTTATTTTTACCTTTGGACTTTCTATCACATTGATGCGTAAGTTATTTATAGTCTTTATTTTACTTGGTTTTACACTTGCTGCCATGGCAACGCATCAGCGGGCAGGGGAGATCACCTTCCGCTGGAAAGGGGGCCTTACCTATGAATTTACCATACTTACTTATACCTACGCACCCAGTCCTGCTGACAGGCCATCACTTGATCTTAACTTTGGAGATGGGCAAATAGGTACAATATCCAGGGTGGAGAAAGTGGATCTCCCCAACCAGATCCGACGGAATAAATATATCGGGGATCATACCTACAGCGGAGTCGGTTCCTATATCGTCTCTCTGGAAGATCCGAACAGGAACGGGGGAATCCTCAATATTCCCAATTCGGTGAACGTCCCTTTGTTTATTGAGACTTTGCTCGTGATCAATCCGTTTTTTACAGCCAACAATTCTCCCGAATTGCTGTTGCCTCCAATCGACATGGGTTGTACCAATTATCCTTATATTCACAACCCCGGAGCATGGGATCCTGATGGCGACAGCTTGTCATACAGATTGGTAGATTGCCGCGGAGCCGGTGGCTTGCCAATCGGAGGTTATGTGCTGCCTAATAAAACTTCCGGGAATAACATTCCGCCCGATACCGTCTGCTCAATTAACCCTTTAACCGGTGAATTCCTTTGGAATTACCCAAAGATAAATGGTGAGTATAATATTGCTATCCTCATTGAAGAGTGGCGTAAAGGAATTCGAATTGGGTATGTGACCCGTGATATGCAGATTATTATCATGGCATGTACAAACCACCCGCCTGTTATCAAAGCGCCCCCCGACACCTGCGTGATTGCAGGGAGTTCAATCAACTTCGATGTTGAAGCCAGTGATCCTGACGGACAAATTGTTACCCTCAGCGGAACCGGTGGTCCTCTGGTGATGCCCATTAGCCCGGCAAGCTTTCCTACAACGAGTAATCAGGGAACAGTTGTGTCGCACTTTAGCTGGAACACCGTTTGTGATCATGTTCAGAAATATCCGCATACGGTTTATTTTAAAGCCCAGGATAATGGTTACCCTGTAAACCTGGTTAATGTTGTAATGGTTAACTTAAGCGTTATTGCGCCACGTATCGAAAATCTAAACGCACTTCCCTTTGGAAATAGCATTATTCTGCACTGGGATCCCAGCAAATGCGCAAATGCCATCGGATATAGAATCTATCGCAGAAATGGGTTTTACGGATATGTGCCAGGCTATTGCGAGACAGGAGTTCCTGCATATACGGGTTATCAGAAAATCGCAACGATTAATGATCTGAGTACACTCTCGTTTACCGACGATGACAACGGAAGTGGGTTGATCCATGGCGTTGATTATTGTTATATGGTGATTGCATTCTTTGACGACGGCGCTGAGAGCATCGCTTCTTCTGAAGTCTGTGTCAGCTTAAAAAGAGACCTTCCGATCATTACAAATATCAGTATCAGGAATACTGACCCTATACAAGGTTCAGTGTTTGTCGCCTGGGTTAAGCCAACCGAACTAGACTTCACACAAACACCTGGGCCGTTCAAATATCTCATTTCCAGGGATACCCCTCCCGGAACAGGATGGGTCCTGATCGACTCCTTGTCAAACCTCACCGACACCTCTTTTGTAGATTCACTGGTAAATACCCGGGATAATAAAATTGACTACGAGATCGGACTAGTAAATGATACCCCTGGAAACAGATTTTTAATCGGCTATACGCATCTTGCGTCTTCTGTCTTTTTGAACCTCTTACCCTCTGATCATAAAATTATCCTGAAATGGTCTTGCTTTGTTCCTTGGACTAATGACACTATGGTTGTTTACCGGCAGAATCCTGTGAGCCTGCTCTACGATTCTATTGGGAATTCAAAGAATTCTATGTTCGTGGATAGCAACCTGGTCAATGGGAAATATTACTGTTATTATGTAAAAGGGATCGGTTCCTATTCGGATCCGGTACTGCCTTATCCATTGATAAACTATTCACAAAGGACCTGCGCCAAGCCGATGGATAATGTACCCCCTTGTCCACCTATAATGGCAGCAACAGTAAATTGTGCAACAAATACGAATACCCTCGTATGGACGAACCCCAATCAATTCTGCACGAGTGATACGTATAAGTACTATATTTATTTTAAAGCTGAATCAGGATCAGATTTTGTCTTGCTTGATTCAGTCTTTGGCGCTGAAAATACTACATATACCCATCAGCAAGCCAATACCATTGTTGGTTGTTATGCTGTCACGGCTTTCGACACTGTTGGAAATCAGAGTGTTTATAGCGTCCAGGTTTGTATTGAAGGAGATTCTTGTCCCGACTATACACTGCCAAATGTTTTCACCCCCAACGGAGACAATAAAAATGACGTTTTCAAGCCGTTCCCTTATAACTCTGTATCACAGATCAACCTGACCATATATAACCGCTGGGGTGTCGTGGTTTTTCAGACCATGGACCCTGATATTAACTGGGACGGTTATGATAAAAATTCACATCAGCTATGCAGCGGAGGTGTATATTTCTACGTTTGTGATGTGTTTGAGATCAGGCTCAAGGGCTTGTATAAGCGTTCGTTACATGGAATAGTTACCCTCATATACTAAATTTACTCACTAAAAACTTATCTGAAATGTTTACCGGAATCGTTGAAGCCCTTGCAAAAGTAGTCGCAATTGAAAAAGACAGGGGCAATGTTCATTTTACGCTTCAAGCGTCAATTACAAAGGACCTTCATATTGATCAGAGTCTCAGTCATGACGGTGTCTGTCTGACAATTGTCAAGGTTTTCCCTGAACTTGGTCAATATGTGGTGACTGCCGTTCAGGAGACTCTGGACCGCTCAAACCTGAGCACCTGGCTCGAAGGAACAGAAGTGAATCTCGAACGCAGTATGAAAATGGATGGCCGTTTTGACGGGCACATGGTACAAGGCCATGTGGACCAGACTGCCCGCTGTATTAAAGTAGAAGAACCCGAAGGTAGCTGGAAGTATTTCTTCGAATACGATGCTGAAAAAGGAAACATCACCGTACAAAAAGGCTCGATAACCGTTAACGGCACGAGCCTTACTGTGGTTGACAGCGGAAAAGATTTCTTTTCTGTCGCCATCATTCCTTATACATTTGATCATACCAACTTTCACAATTTTAAACCAGGCAGTATTGTAAACCTGGAGTTTGATGTGATTGGCAAGTACATTGCAAAAATTATGCAGCGCTACCTTGAAGATAAAGACTGATCAGAGATCAGTCTTTAAACTGGGAGATTTTCTCAATCAGGTCAACAACCCGCATTGAATAGCCCCATTCGTTATCATACCAGCTTAAGGTCTTAATAACACGGTTTCCGATCACGCGGGTGAATTCACTATCGTAGATTGATGAATAAGGATTCCCGACAATATCGGAAGACACGATAGGTTTATCGGAGTACTTCAGGATGTTTTTCATCTCTGGTGAGTTCGCGGCAAAACGCATGGCTGCGTGAACATCGGCTACGGTGACATCCTTGCTAACCTTTACAACAAGGTCAACAATTGAGCCGTCAGGTACAGGTACCCGGGCAGCAGTTCCATCGAGTTTGCCTTTTAAAGCCGGGATAACTTTACCCACAGCCCTGGCAGCACCAGTGGTGGTTGGAATGATGTTTTCTGCAGCGGCACGACCCCGTCTCCAGTCTTCGTGAGGTACATCAGCCAGACGCTGGTCGTTGGTATAGGCATGTGTTGTTGTCATCAAACCTTCGATAATCCCAAAGTTGTCATTGAGAACCTTGGCGATAGGAGCGAGGCAATTGGTGGTACAACTTGCGTTGGAAATGATTCGATGTTCAGGTTTCAGGCCGGAATCATTAACACCCATAACTACGGTGTAATCGATTTCGTCTTTAGCAGGAACTGTAAGGATGACTCTTTTTGCACCTGCCTGGATATGAGGCATTAACTTTTCCCTGGAACGAAAAATCCCTGTAGATTCGACAACTACGTCGACGCCCAGTTCTTTCCAGGGAAGATCCAGAGGATTTTTACATGCGAGCATCTTGACTTTCTCATGAGGTGTGATGAGATAGTCGCCTTCCAGGCGGATATCTTGTCCAAAGCCTGCCATTACGGTATCATGTTTTAGCAGATATGCCAGTACTGCATTGTCGAATAAGTCATTGATGGCAACGACTTCTATATCTTCGCGGCTGTTAAGGATACGGAATACTGAACGGCCGATCCTGCCGAAACCATTAATTGCTACTTTCATTTTGCACCTCCTTTTAAATCAATTTCATTGTAAGCCAGAATAAGTTCTTTAATCCTTGCTGAAAGGCTGGCAGCCACATGATACCATACCATGGTTTTTGCCATCTGTCCTGCTGAACGCATAGCAGCTTCTTTGTCGTAGATCACAGAATGTGTGTCACCAATGACATCGGAAGAAACGATAGGTTCTTCTTCGAACTTAACGATATGCGGATATTTGGAAGCAAATACCTGTACTGCAGCGTGAATATCATTTGTTGTAACGCCTTCTTTAATAAGGAAAGTGTTGAGGTCGAGCAAGGTGCCAGCCGGAACCGGGACATTGAGTGCGGTGCCTTCAACACGGCCCTTAAATTCTGGCATAACGTAAGGAAGCCACTGTGGCGTGGGAGAGAAGTTTGGGATAATATTCTTAGCAGCAGAACGACTGCGGCGGAAATTTAAACCGGCTGTATCACGTAAGGGCTGATCTGCTGTATATTCGTGAATGGCAGTAAAGGTGGCATATTCAACGCCGAAAGCCTCGTCGAGCATTTTCAACATAAGAGCTGTCGCGTTGGTTGTCGCAGAACCAGGAGAAATGAGTTTGTCGGTACTCCTCATCGTATGGTCATTAACACCCATTACGACAATACGGTCAATTTCATCGCTGGGCAGGAAACTGACGATGACTCTTTTTGCACCTGACTCAAGATGTTCTTCGAGTTCTTTTCGTGAACGGTACTTCCCGGTTGCGTCAACGACGATATCCGCACCTAAAGCGTCCCAGGGAACATTAGCAGGCGTTATAGCATTTATAAATCTCGCTTTCCCATTTTTAGAAACCAGGAATTTCCCATCAAGTTTAACGTCAATCTCGGTTTTTGCATGGGATTCCAGTAAGTAATGAAGCACTTCTGGTCTTCCGATATCACTGATAGCGACAACTTCTATTCGCTCATCCTCAAGACACTGACGGTACAAGGTTCGGCCCATGTCGCCAAAACCCATAATGCCTAATTTAATCTTTTCCATAGTGTAAGTAGCTTAAATTAAATAACTTGCGTTTAAACTAGTTTTAAACGGTGCAAAGGTATAATTATTATAAGTGCTATTTGAAAAGAATTCAAATAGCACTTATAATTTAAAAGGAATTTAACAAATAACTTTGTGGGACCTTACTTTGTTGAGCCGATAATGGTAAGGGTTCCTTTAGTAGCAATAGACTTCAGCGATCCACGGGTTCTCAGGATCCAGTAATAGGTTCCGTCAGGGTGACCATCACCACCCCAGTCGTTTTGGTAATTGTCTTTCTGATAGATTTTCTTACCCCAACGATCAAAGATGGTCAATTCGTTGGTTGTATAAGAATCAAGGTTGTCAATCACGAAAAAGTCGTTTTTACCATCTCCATTTGGCGTGATAATGTTTGGAATAACAATATCATCATCAATAACGTTGACTACGTTCTTGGTAGTGTCGGCACAGCCATGATCAGTAAAGGCAATCATGATTACCTGGAAATATCCTTTGGCAGGCCAGGTATGGGAGGGATTGGCTTCAGCCGACATCGCACCGTCGCCAAAGTTCCAGGCATAATTCGTTGCATCTGCGGAGGTATTCGTGAAGGTGACAGTAGGGTCAGAGACTCTGACAGTACCGGCACTCATTTGGAAACCAGCGACAGGTTGTGGATATACTTTGATGAGACCACTGATCGTATATGAATCGTTACATCCGGAACCAGTGGCAACGGCAAGACTTACATTGTATGTGCCAGTTGTCTTATAAATATGGGAAGGTTCTTTCAAATTTGAGGTGTCTCCATCTCCAAAATCCCAATGGTAGCTCGCATTTAGCGGAATGGTTATGTTCTTGAAATTAACTTCAATGGGATTACAGCCTTCAAAAATATCCGGCAGAAAACTGATCAGTGGCTTTGGATAAAAGTTCACATTAATAGTGTCATAGCCGACACATTGCACATTTCCATTCCCGGTTTGTATGATTACCACATATTTCCCGCTTTCTGAAGGTGTTATTGTTGGGATGGTCTGACCTCCCGGTAACCAATAATAAGAGCTGTTTGGGTAATTAGGGGCTATCAGTGCATAAGGACTCCCTTCACACATACTCGAGTCGGGCCCAAGGTCGGGTTGTGGCGTTTGTACTACAGTAAGCGGTATTATTGTATCATAAGTACAGCCAAAATCATCTTTAATAAATACATGGTAATCAAAAATACCTGCTGAATCTGGTTTGATGATGATATGCTTCCCGGTATTGTAAATGATGCTAGGACCACTCCAGGTAACGGTATCGATTGGCACGCTGTAGCCCCAGTTGATTGGAAGGATAGATGGATCTAAATTAAGCCGCCACCAGCATACCCAGCCATTATCGATGGCCCAGTAATCGCAAATCTGAAGGTTCCAGGTCCCGTTGAGCGGACAGCCGATCATGGAAGCGAAAGAGTTGTCAGGTGTATAACTACCGCTGTCGAGCATGGTATAGGGGGTCGAAATATTCCCAGCCCCGGCATAGGTCTGCATGACGTTCCAGGAGGGATTCAGCATAGTCCATTCATATCTCCAGCAGGTTCCCATTGGGTTCTGGAGTGGGTCAGTGATACATGATGGGGGTGTTGTACAGTCGAAGGCCGAGTGGCCGTTTCCGCCAAAAGGCTCTCCCAGGTATGCACCCCCGGATTGTACGTATGTCTTTAATGTCGTGGATTGTCCGGTAGGGCAGATCAGTTTCATTTCAAGGTCACCAATAAAAGAGTGCTCCATGCTGACTTCTACTGACACGATGTCGTTGGCATTGGTAACTACCTGTCCGGGTTGAAAACAGGAAAAATTCACATTGGTATTATAACACATCCCTCCCAGGGCACCTCCATCAGGGATAAAAGTGGCACTGTCGTAGGCAAGACTCGCCTGCTGATAAAAAGAAGGTACCGTGACAGAGATACTGTTGTTGTATGCAAATCCAACAGAGACATTCAATTTAGAATCAGTACATATATCAGGAAGGCTCCCTACGTGCCCGATCGGGTCAGTTGAAATACGAACCCGGGTACCCATTGAGTTCATAGAAACACAACCATGATTGTCAGTGACCCTTAAGTCAACATTATAGCCACGCATGATCGGGTAAAAATGTTTAACAGTTTGACCGATAGCTGTGGTTCCATCGCCGAAATCCCACTGAAAAACACTGGTAGCATTACTTTGGTTATAGATCAGGTTATTTTGAGGGAAAACGCCATTCCCGATGAAAGTGACGGTATCTCCAAGACAGATGTCAACATTATTACTGTCTTTCATCTGGGGGTACATGGCAGCACTGTCAATAGACGAAAGTACAGTCTGGCAGGCAGTCACACAACTGATTTGGGCTTCAAAGCCAGCATCAGATAAAGCGGCATCTGACTTAAATCGCAGGGTCAGACAGCCTGATGCATTGGAAGCTGTAGCATAAACAGGGAATAAAAACAGCGTATTTGACGCATTATAAGCTCCGATCAGTGGCGCAGAAGTATTATTGCCATCATAAATAAATAAGGTGTCAGAGGCATGAATGGAAAAAGCTGAGAAATAAAGTTTGATATGTGTTGTCAAAGCGTTGTTGGAGCACAGCGTAATGACAAAGTTTTGGTTGTTGCCATAGCCACCTGATGCGCCACCGGGATCATAAAGAGACCCGGTGCAGGTAGTTACTGTTGTGCCATTAGAAGCAGCGTTCATCAGGTATGTCTGAGACTGTACAGCACCTATCAGTAAGAAAAAGAGAAAAATCAGGGATATTATTCTTTTCATGTTATTTTACTTTACGAGGTCAAGGTTGAAAGACTTAAGATATATCCTGTATTTCTCGGTGAATTCTTTGTTTGAATAAAACACAAGAACTTTCCCGGTCTGGCCCAGATAATAATTGGTAAACATATTAGGTTGTAAGGAAATATCATACTTCAGCGGGTTGAAGCTCCCGGTTTTTATTGTGCTGAGATTTTCACTGAAGAATAATTTTTCGCCATTCGGCCCCGGATTTCGCAAGGCAAGTGTAGAAATATCAGCCCCTGTTACTTTTTTTTCAGGCGTAGCAGAAATGTAATAACTGTTGTCAAGAAAGAAATTGTAGTATAACAACAATCGGGGATTGTCCTTTAAACCATCAACATACGACTTGTCCAGACAGTCATAAAGTCGGGGATCAGGTTTAATTACAGTAGACTTTCCCTGGCTCTGGCCAAAGCAAAAACTTGCTACTGGCAGCATAAGAAAAATCATAATTACTTGAAAGTTAGGAATATATCTTTTCATATTGTTGTTTGTGAACGGATAAACTTGCCAAAGTTACAAAAGAATCAAAGCTATATTGATTTTTGATGAATTTTCTAAGAATATTAACACTTTTAACACTGTAAGACCAAGAAAGTTATTACAGGGTTGCATGGAGCAATAAAAAAAATGTGTCATTTTCTTTATTACCTTTGCCGGCCATGAAAAATATCCGGAATTTTTGTATTATAGCTCATATTGACCACGGGAAAAGTACCCTGGCCGACCGATTGCTTGAATTTACCGAGACTGTTGCTTTGCGTGATATGCAGGCTCAATTGCTCGATGATATGGATCTCGAGCGTGAGCGCGGGATCACAATCAAATCACATGCGATCCAGATGAAGTACGAGCATGAAGGTCAGCATTATATCCTGAACCTCATTGACACCCCTGGGCATGTCGACTTCTCCTATGAAGTTTCTCGCTCCATTGCTTCCTGTGATGGAGCTTTGCTTATTGTTGATGCATCACAAGGCATTGAAGCTCAGACGATTTCTAATCTTTACCTGGCGCTCGACCACGACCTGATCATAATTCCTGTTTTGAATAAAATGGACCTGGCTTCTGCCATGCCGGAAGAGGTAAGTGATCAGATTGTTGACCTCACCACTTGCGACAGGGGCGAGATCATTCATGCCAGTGGAAAGTCAGGATATGGTGTGGATAAGATCCTGGAAGCCATCGTCGACCGTATTCCTGCGCCCAAGGGGGATCCTGAACTACCCTTACAGGCACTTATTTTTGATTCGGTATATAACCCTTTTCGCGGGATCATTGCCTATTTCAGAATTTTCAACGGCCGTATCCGTAAAGGCGACAAAGTTAAGTTCGTGTCGACCGGCTGGGAATATCTTGCCGACGAGGTTGGTATCCTGAAAATGGAGCGTGAACCCAGAGATGTAGTGGAAGCCGGCAATGTTGGCTATATCATTTCCGGGATCAAAGATGCCAAGGAAGTCAAGGTAGGTGATACCATTACCCATGTGCACAATCCTTGTCCCGACATTATCCAGGGTTTTGAAGATGTGAAACCAATGGTTTTTGCCGGGATTTATCCAGTAGATACCGATGAGTTTGAAGAGTTAAGGTCCGCAATGGAGAAGTTACAGTTGAATGATGCTTCTCTGGTATTCGAACCGGAGTCTTCAGCTGCACTTGGTTTTGGCTTTCGCTGTGGCTTCCTGGGGATGCTACATATGGAAATCATTCAGGAACGCCTGGAACGTGAATTTAACATGACGGTAATCACCACGGTACCCAACGTTTCCTATCATATTTTTGACACAAAAGGGGTGAAGAGGATTTTGAATAACCCCTCTGAAATGCCTGAGCCCACCCTGATTGACCGGATCGAAGAGCCTTACATCCTCGCCCAGGTTATCACCAAAGCAGAATATATCGGGCCTATCCTTTCTCTTTGTATCGATAAGCGCGGAATTATAAAAAACCAGGTTTATCTGACTACCGACAGGGTGGAGCTATCTTTTGAGATGCCCCTGGCCGAGATTGTCTTTGACTTTTACGATAAACTTAAAACGGTTTCCAGGGGATATGCTTCTTTCGATTATCATCCCTATGAATACCAGGAGTCCAAGCTGGTAAAAATGGATATCCTTCTGAACGGTGAACCAGTCGATGCATTGTCAGCCCTGATCCACAGAGACCACTCCTATGAATTTGGAAAGAAGATCTGCGAAAAACTTCGTCAGCTGATTCCGCGTCAGCAGTTTGATATCGCTATCCAGGCCAGTATTGGTGCGAAAATTATTGCCAGGGAAACGATCAAAGCATTCCGTAAAGACGTTACCTCTAAATGTTATGGCGGCGACATCACCCGGAAAAGGAAACTTTTGGAAAAACAGAAAAAGGGAAAGAAGCGTATGCGGCAGGTCGGAAATGTGGAAGTCCCACAATCTGCGTTCCTTGCTGTTCTGAAGCTGAATGACTAGCTGATTCTCCTTTAATTGCTTTATGTGTCATTCTCAATGACATGATAATAAGTGTTTTATGTTCAAATTATTGTCTAATTTAGACCGGTTCTAAATTAGAAACTTAACAATAACTTAACAGATTTGATTCTACATTTGTAAGTTCTAAAGAAACGTTCACAAACAAATCAATATGAAAAAAATCATTACGCTTCTCAGTCTCGTACTTGTTGTTTCTTTTGCTATGGCACAACACTCCCAAAGAGTAGCCATTATTGAAGAATTCACACAAGCTTCCTGTAGTCCTTGTGCTGCAGCCAACCCTGGTTTTAATGCTTTATTGCATGCAGATCCGAATCCAACAAAAATTTTACCAATCAAATATCAGGTTTGGTGGCCAGGATTCGATCCGATGTACCTGCAAAATCAAGCGGATGTTAACACCCGCGTCGCATTGTATGCTGTTAGTGGTGTACCTGATGCCGTAATGGATGGAAATGTTTGGCACGGTAATCCAAACCTGGCCAGTACCACCAATCCGTTTTCTCAGGCTAAGATCGACGCTGAGTATGCTGTCCCTGCATATTTTCATATGAGTCTTACTCATACGATCAGTGCCGCTTTCGACTCTGTTTTTGTGACTTGTATTATTACAGCTGATAGTGCAATGAGTGGGACTTTTGTTGCTCAAATTGCCTTGTTGGAGAAAACAATTCATTTCGCAACTGCTCCCGGTTCTAATGGAGAAACTGATTTTTATGAAGTCATGAAGAAAATGTTACCCGATGCTTCTGGTACTGCCCTGGCATCAACCTGGGCTGCCGGCGACGATGATACCTTACATTTCGCTGTTCCGATTCCAAACTGGTATTATGACATTACCCAACTTGAAGCGATTGCCTGGGTTCAGGATATGGCTAATAAAAATATCAAACAAGGTACGATCAGTGCACCTATAGCATTAACCGGTGACGCCAACCTTGATGCAGCTATTTCTGCGATTGTTGTTCCCGGATTCTCATGTAGCGTTCCTATCACCTTGGCCTGCACCCTGAAAAATGCGAAAACTACCGTTTTAACTGCAGCCACCATCAACTATCAGGTTGACAATGGTCCTGTTTCAACACAAGCATGGACTGGTAGTCTTGCCGCTGCTGCTACAGCCAACATCAGCCTCCCGGATTTAACTACCTTATCCGGCGGATCACATACTGTGAAAATTTGGGTAAGCAACCCCAATGGTGCTACCGATTTCTATCCTGTGAATAACGCACTCAGCAAGTCATTCGTGCTCACAACTGCTCTTTTTAACCTACCGGTTGCCGAAGGTTTCCAGGGAACTGCATTCCCTGCAACAGACTGGTTTATCATCAATCCTGATGCCGGCATTACATGGGCTAAGAAAACAGCTTGTGGGGGCTTCGGTCTGAGTACTAGCTGTTCATGGATGTATTTTTATAATTATGGTGCTGCCAACCAGTTAGATTATCTGCATGTTCCTGCTGTTGATCTTTCAACTGCTACCGCTGCAACCCTTACCTTCAACCATGCTTATTGTTCTTATGCCGGTGAGGCTGACGGTCTTAAGGTTGAAGTTTCAACAGATTGCGGTGCTACCTGGGTTACTGTTTTCAACAAAGCAGGTACTGCACTTGCTACCGCTGCAAACAATACTGCCAGCTTTACCCCAACTGCCACACAGTGGGCATGGGATGCTGTAGATCTTACCCAGTTTGCCGGTCAGCAAAAAGTGTATGTTCGTTTTACCAGCGTAAACAAATATGGTAATAACCTCTACCTCGATGATATCAACATCACAACCGCTGTCGGCATCAACGAACCCAGTTTGTCACAGGATGCCATTAACGTTTATCCAAACCCATTCAACACTTCAGCTTCTGTTGACCTGAGTCTGGCCAAGACTTCAAAAGTTACTGTTTCTCTGGTTAACCTGATCGGACAAACTGTTTACAATGATGACCTCGGTCTCCTCGGTGCCGGAAAAAATTCCATCACCATCGATGGTGCAAACCTCCAGGCTGGAATGTATTATATGCATTTGAATGTCAATGGTCAGGATTATACCCGCAAGGTGGCTGTTGAAAAATAGTTTCTCATTGATTTGAGCTTTCGAAGAGGGTGTCTCAGTACTGAGCACCCTCTTCTTTTTGATTAATATTGTTAAACTCAAACTGCGTTCTAGTCGGGATTAATAATGGAAATTCCGTAGACGCTGATGCTCGTATGGGCGTATATTCTTATGCTCGTTGACGTTTTACTTGAAGAACGTAACGAAATAACGAAACTATCGTCAACGCGCAGACGCGCATACGATCATAGGCGCAAACGTTATTATGTTCATTATAACAAGCTGCCTATTTTGTGAGCCTCCCTTTTTTTAAAAATTATTTATTGCGAAGTTTTTTTAGTTTCCGTTGTAACTTTAAGCCGTAATCCCCGTCTTATCACTGAACATTTCAAAATCGCGAATGACGGTATCTGATTTCAATATATGTGTCGACAAATATTCCGACGGCGTTTACCGCTTCATTGTGAAGAGTGTAAAGGACCGGGATACGGCTAATGATATTGTCCAGGATTCCTTTGCGAAGATGTGGGAAAAAGTTGGAGAAATTTCTTTTGAGAAAGGCAAATCTTATCTTTTTACTGCAGCTTATCATACGATGATCGATTCATTCCGCCGCAACAAGAGACTGACTGATTTTGAAGAAGCACCCTTGAGTGACATGACAACAGAGAATTCATATTCGGACCTGAAAGAAATTTTAGAAGAGGCAGTTGCTAAACTTCCTGAAATTCAGCGGTCTGTGCTCTTGTTGCGCGATTATGAAGGATATTCGTATGAAGAAATCGGTGAGATGACCGGCCTCAATGAATCACAGGTTAAAGTTTATATCTTCAGGGCAAGGACCTTCCTGAAGACTTATATCGGGAGTTTGGATAAGGTCATGTAATATTGGAAGAAATGAATATCACACTCACTAACTACGAAGCATTTTTTCTCGACTATTATGAGAAAAGTCTCTCCCCGACCGGAGTTGCTGAGCTTATGATCTTCCTTGAAGCAAATCCGCATCTGAAGACTGACTTTGAGGAATTTGAGTTGCTATTATTGGAGCCGGATTCTGCAATTGTTTTTGAAAACAAAGAAAGCCTGAAAAAAAAATCCATGATTTCGGTATCTCCGATTCATGTAGGGAATTATGAAGAATACCTAATCTCCTCAGTTGAAAACATCCTGAGCCCTGCAGATGAAGCGAAACTCACAGAATTTATTGCCTTAAACCCGGAGGTGAAGAGAGAACTGGAACTTTTCCGGTTGACAGTGTTGCAGCCTGACCCTGCTGTCATTTTCTATGCAAAATCATCTTTGAGAAAAGAAGTAACAGCACTCATGCCCGTTTTTCGGCCCGGGAAACCTTTGTATGCTTTCCTGGCCGCGGCCGCAAGCCTTACGATCCTCTTTGTTGTTTTTTGGATGCTGAAGCCTTTCAGTGACAAAACCCAACTGGCGCAGCAATTGCCGTCAATACAAATGACAACACCGCTGGCTCCCGCCCGGGCCTTGCAAAGCAAAAAAAACACCCTTGCAGGAGTTCCTGCAATAAAACCCATGAATCCTGGAAACCTTGCATCCGATCATCACGGTAAATTGAATCAAATCATTGCTTCATCAGCGAAAGTTACAGCACAGCCCGTTCAGCCTTTATTTGCCGATGCAACAATAAGAGAATTGCCAGCATTGACAATCAGCCACATTCCTGCGAATTCTTCAGCTTACCGTAGTTTTAAAACTAAGAAAAGAACAGAGTTTTCGGAAGTCTACAACTACTATTTGATCCGAAACCAACTGGAATATGCGCAATATATTGAGGATCAGCAATCCCGGTCGCTCTTTGCCAAAGCGGTAAGTAAGTTCCGTGAGGGTGTCAGTGGCGAAGAGGAGTTTAATCCCAATGCAGAGGCAGAAAATATGCTTGGCTGGTCAGTTGCTGATCTCGGCGTTCGTGGAATCAATGTCCTCACAAAAAGTGACTTCAGACTCATTCGAAGAACGAACAGTGAAGGAAAAACCCTTTCCTATGTCTTGAAATCTGACAGGGCAGAATTCTCGAAAGATCTTGATAAATAGGTCTTTTTTAACCACAAGGGTCAATAGGTAAATGGATCTCATTCCTTGACCTTCTTTTTCTGAAGTATATCCGAAGAAGCACCTCATCCCCCGGCCCCGTCTCCTTCAGGAGACTAATAGTGCTAACATAATAAATATATTATCTTTGTGGTAACTTAAACTCAAAGATAATGAAACAGAATAGATCATTAGCAATCAGCAGTAAAATACAGGAATGTAAAATGGCTAATATAATTGGCTTAATGGAACATGAATTTCCTGTATCAGTCTTACCCGTTAAGCAAGAAGGAGGTAAAACAAGAGATCGGTTTTTACTGTTAATAACACATTACTGGCAATGGTTTTAACATCGGTTCAACAGGATAAGACCTTAAAAAATTCAGTTGACTTATTTTATATGGTCCATCAAAAGCATACGATTCAAGCACGAGAGGCACTGAAACAAAGCATAAGGGCTGAAAAACAAGAAGATAGCAAATCAGTTAAGACGGCAGGGCGTCCAAAAACTTATACAACACAGTTGCCAAAGAGTTTAGAAAAAGATATATCATTAAACACAGCCGCCTATAGCAAAGCACGAGAGCGAGTACCAATAGAATTAACCAAGGAACTGTTTAAAGCAAGTCGAATAGAACAAGCAGAGAATGCATACACACATTGGAATGGTTATCGGGTGTTCATTGGGGATGGGACCTATTTACAAATGCAGGATACTGAGAGTATCCGAAAAGAATATGAAGTTAAACACAATGCAATAAGCGGCCAAGGGTATCCACAAGGATTACTTGAAGTAATTATAGAGAGAGGAACCGGTCAACTTTACAGTTTTGAACTTTCAAACAGGCATGTAAGTGAGCTATCATTGTTCTATAAAATGCTTGATGATCTCCCTGAAAAGTCTTTGCTATTACTTGATGATTTGTATAACTGTTTTGAAATTATTTCAAAATGCAGGCGTCT
>JBAXPV010000027.1:0-50985 GCA_037132075.1 Bacteroidota bacterium | reverse complement strand
TGAGTAAGTCTGCCCGCCCAGGTCCAGCACCGCGCCCGCATTGAGGCTGACGGCAACCCCTGCTCTCTTCTGCATATTATTAAGCCGGAAATTGATCTCCCAGCAGATCTTGATGAGCATGCCGAAGAAGTGTATTTGAAAGCAAAAGAGAATTTCGATGGCTTCCAGTCAAAAGGTTGGCTTGGAAAAGAAGACAGTGATTGTCTTTATATTTATGCACAGACCATGTGGGGCAAGACACAGTTTGGGCTTGTCGGTTGTGCCGGTGTTGATGATTATATGAATAACATCATCAAAAAGCATGAATTAACCCGCAAGGACAAGGAAGAAGACCGGATGAAACATGTTCGTGTTACCAATGCGAATATGGAACCTGTATTCTTTGCCTATCCCGATGTGCCGGAAATTAACGACATTGTCGATACCATTGTAACTACAAAGGCACCCAACTATGACTTTAAGGCTGATGACGGCGTAGGTCATCATTTTTGGGTTATCAATGATGCAGAGACAATTGGCAAGCTGACCACCCTATTTGCAAAAATCCCAGCTACTTATGTAGCAGACGGGCATCATCGTACCGCTGCAGCTGCCTTGGTAGGCAATGAAAAAAAGGCCAACAATCCAAGCCATAGCGGGAATGAGGAATATAACTTCTTCCTGGCAGTTCATTTTCCTGCCAGTCAGCTGACGATCATTGACTACAACAGGCTGGTTAAGGACTTAAATGGACTGAGCGCCACTGAATTTCTGGATAAACTCAGAGAATCCTTTGTTGTTGAAGATAAGGGCAATGAGATATTTAAACCAGATACTTTACATACTTTCAGTTTATACCTGGAAGGTAAATGGTATTCGCTGCAAACCAAATCTGGTAATTTTGACGACAACGACCCGATCGGTGTGCTTGATGTGACGATACTTTCTAAACTTGTTCTTGAAAGTTTACTCAATATCAAGGACTTGAGAACAGATAAAAGAATTGACTTTGTTGGTGGAATCCGAGGACTTGGCGAATTGGTTAAAAGGGTCGACAGTGGCGAAATGGCTGCCGCCTTTGCACTCTATCCAGTTTCCATGAAACAGCTGATAGACATTGCCGACAGCGGAAATATCATGCCTCCGAAGACAACCTGGTTTGAACCAAAATTAAGAAGTGGACTTGTTATTCATTCATTAGATTAAACCAAGATGGACGCAATTGAAATCGTAATCTCGACCCTGAAAAATTCAGGAGCACCGATGAAAGCCGGCGAAATCGCCGAAACTGCCGGAATCGATAAAAAAGATGTTGAAAAGGCAATCAAAAAACTGAGGGCTGAGGAGAAGGTTATTTCGCCGAAGAATTGTTTTTATTGCTTGAAGTAAGAGCTTAGTTGTTAGGTAGTTAGTAGTTTGAAGTTCATGCGGTGTTGCTGTGGGTTTGTTAATTACTGAATCTGTTCACTAACTACTGACTACTAACTTCTAATAATCCATAAACCGCTGAAAAACCGTTTCCAGGTAAGATTTTCCTTCCCTGATGGTATTTTCTTTTTCAGAATCAGGGAGTTCTAGTCTCAGGTATTTCCTGGTGGTTTGGTCATAAACAAAATTTCCTGCGGGTACGATCCAGCCGCAACCGACATTGATTTCGAAGTAGGCGAATTCACGGGTATAGGGATTGAACAGATTTCTACTCCAGGGATAGGCAGTGGCATCGGCATTCATTTGTTTGAGCAGGGTTCCGGCGAGGTCTGTCTGAGATGAGATCCTGCTGACTTTTTTCCCTTTCCATTTATCTTTTATTACATCACCATAGAAAAGCAGCGGGATCCTGCGGTAGTCTGTACTGTTGACAGGCCAGTTGCGGTAAGTATTGTGACTGTGATCTGCCACCAATATAAATAAGGTATTGCTGAACCAGGCTTCTTTTTTGGCTTTCTCGAAGTATTGTCCCAGGCTTCGGTCTGTATAAAAGGCTGAGTTAAGGAAGGGCTGCTCATTGCTACCCCAATTGACTTCGGTTCCCATGGGTTCATCATAGGGAGAATGTGAGCTCAGGGTAAACAAAGCCGAGAAAAATGGCTGTTTTTCTTTATTCAGATCAGCTAATTGTTTTTGAAGGCTAAACTCATCATGCACGCCCAAATCGCCCCTTGGAATCCTGGAGTCAAAGTCTTTCCCTTCCAGCACCCTATCGAAACCATTGAATAACATATAAGCTCTTAACCCGCCATAAATAAGCTGCCCGCCATAATAATAAGATGTTTGGTAGCCCATTTTTTTAAAGTCTTTCGTGATGCAGGGCAGTTTCGTCAGCTTGTTATAATGTTGTGTAATTGCTGTAACCGGAATACTGGGAAAACCGCTGAAGATAGAAGCCATTCCTTGTTGTGACCTGTTACCGCTGGAATATAAATTGGTGAAAAGCACTCCGTTTTTCTCCAGCTCATGAAACTGGGGCGTAATTCCCGCTTTTCCGCCAAGGCTTTCGATGAGATCCCCGGAAAAACTTTCCAGGATGATCAGAACCACATTGGGTCGTGTATTCTTTAATATTGAAACCGTAGTATCCTTTTCTACCTGGTGAAGCGCGAGCATAGTCGCTTTTGCCTGGACAAGGGGATAAAAGCCAAATGGATTTTCACTTTGATACGACAAGCTTTGAAGGTAGCTTTCGTAAAGGTTAAAGCCGGGATTCACGGCAACATGGTTGACGATAGGATGTTCAGAGAAATAGGATTCTGCCTGGTTGACAGGGATCGCCTGTAAGCCGCCACGGATTCCTAATAATATAAATGGAGGAAGCAATACAAAGTACGAGCCAGCAACCAGCCACCTTCGTTTGATAGGTTTTTGTCTTTGGTGAAAGAACTTTAAGTAGGACCAAGTGCCTATAGCTATCATTGTCAACAGGATAAGTAATAGCAGTACTAAATTCCAGGTTTGGGCGGAATGGGCAATTTCAGTGGGGTGATTCAGGTAATAAAGGGCTTTATAATCAAGCTTGTTTTTCCATTCTCCATAGACGCTTGTTTCTCCGATAACGATCATTGAATATACAACGATCATTAGGGTATTGAACCCGAAAATTACCCAGTCGAACCATGGCTTTTTGATGATGATACCAGCAATCACAAGGAAAAACGGTACTACAAGAAGATAAGAAGCTGTGGCGAGGTCGAGGTTAAGTGCATGCAAGAACAGCGAAAACACTTCGCTGAGCGGCACTTTGTCAATTATAAAGAGGTTGGCATAGAACAGGATAAAGATAATTCTGCCCAAAGCAAAAAATAGCAACCAGAATAGAAGTTGACGGAGAATCGAAAATAAAGGCCTAAGTAATAATAACAATACAATTTTTTTTACCACAAAGATCACAAAGGAAAACTGCACAAAGTTCACAATGTTCGTTTACAAGGTTTAATCTTTGTGTCCCTTGTGAATAAGTCTTAGTGATCCTTGTGGTGAATTCTTCTCAAAAGTAAATTAAAAATGAAACATATAAGCTTAACATTTAATCGGTTTAAAAGAAAATATGTATATTCAATACCCGAAAAATGAGCATAACTGAAAATATATCGTTGTTGAAATCTTCACTGCCTCAGTCAGTTAGGCTTGTTGCTGTTTCCAAAACCAGGAGCATTTCTGAGATATTAGATGCATATCATGCAGGTCAAAGTATTTTTGGTGAGAACAGGGTTCAGGAAATTCAAAAGAAGGCCCCGCTCCTACCTGCAGATATAGAATGGCACCTGATTGGTCATTTGCAAAGCAATAAAGTAAAACAGATTCTCCCTTTTGTAAGCTTGATTCATAGTGTCGACAGTTTTAATTTGCTTCAGGAGATTAATCGTGAAGCAATAAAAATGAATCGGGTAATCCCGTGTTTGATCCAGTTTCATATTGCCAGGGAGGAATCAAAAACAGGGTTTTCTACGGTAGAGTTTTTTCAATCAGTCAGTCCATTGATTCTGGAATCGTTAAAAAATGTAATGATTAATGGAGTCATGGGGATCGCAAGTTTTACTTCAGATGAATCAATTGTAAGATCTGAATTTCAGTTATTAAGGAAAATATATTTAATACTTAAAGATCAATATTTTAAGGATACGCCTGGCTTTAGGGACATTTCAATGGGAATGTCGGATGACTACCCTATTGCCATCGAAGAAGGGAGTACTTTGATTCGGGTTGGTACTGCAATATTCGGGTCACGATAGAAACAGCACCGGTCTGCCTTTCCTGATTTCAAAAACTTTTAGTGCAATTCTTTCACCGATTACAATAGGTGGGTTGTTTTGCTTTTCAATCTCAATAATATTTCCGAAAACATCTTTCACGCTGAAGTTATTTTCAGTCAGACCAACAATTTCAAAGGTATAGTCTAGGCCTTCTCTGTATAATGGGTGTTCAGGTTCAAGGATATACATCCCTTTATTACTCCACTTCACCACTTTACACACAATCGATTGCCCGGCTTCAAAGCCATAAGGCAGGAAAGGCAATTTCTTTAGTAAGTGCTTTTGATTGCCTGGATCTGACAAGATATAGTATCGTATTCCATCAATCTCGACTTGATCCGGTTCCAGGTAAAAGCTCAGCCAATGACCTTCTTTCAGAACCCCTTCTGAAGTTTTAGACATTGGATGCGATAGATAGATCTTGCCCTTTTTTATCCGACTTACTCTGCAGCGGATAGGTTCTCCTTCTTTTGCTTCAGGTGCATCAATAGTCATTGGAATGGCGATTTCATGGTTAAAAGCATCGAGTACCAACCAAACAAGTTCCGTTTCCCCAAAAATATTTTCACGTTCTTCTGTCCTGATAAAGAAGAAATCATAGGAATCACCTTCTTTGTAGACAGGATGTTCCGGTTCCAGGAAAAGTTTTCCGGAACAATTTATTTTGTCCAACCTTAATCGCACTTCCCGGCCTTTTAGAAAGCCATAATCTTTGTAGTGCTCGTATGACAATAGATGCTTAGTGCCGGAGCTGTCTTCCAGTAAATACTGTTTTTCCCCATCCGGAAGGACGATTTCCGCATGAAGCCTGAATGGATACCACTGCCCTTCCTCCCAAATCATCTTTATTCCGTTATTGTCATCTTTGCGCATTGCCATCATCTGTGATTAATCAATACGGGTAGCTCTTAAAACGCCTTTCAAACTTTGAAGCCGGTGAATCACCATCCCAAGGATCTTATTGTCACTCACATAAACTTTGATGACACCATCGAAGACCCCTTTGTTTGATTCGATAGAAATGGATCGCATATTAACTTTCATATCATTGGAGATGACATCCGATATGGTCCTGACGACACCCAGGTCATCAAGTCCCTGGACTCGGATTGTGGCCTGGAATGATCCTGTGACCGATGATTCCCGCCATCTGACATCCACGATACGATAGTCATATTTGGAATGCAATTCGTCTGCGTTTGGACAATTATTCCTGTGTATTGTGATTCCTTTTCCGATTGCGACGAATCCAAAGACTTCATCTCCAAAGATTGGATTACAGCAATTGGCCAGGGTATAGTTTATGTTGGCCAGATTCTGATCAATGACCAGGTAATCATCTTTGCTGGCAGTTGGGATTTTGAGAGCTGGTTTTACCTCATCATTTGTTGCAGTATCCTGTTTTTCAACATGCAACAGATATATATCCCTGATTCTTGCCAGATCTATTTTTTCTGTTGCTACGGCCTGATATAGGTCCGAGGGCGTTTTCAATTTCAGGGTTTTAACTGCCTTTTGCAGGTTTTCATCCGAGAAAGCAAGTTTCCAGTTTTTGAATTTCCGGATTAATATTTCTTTTCCGGCTTCAGAATCTTTAAGTTCTTCGTCTTTGAGGGCTTTCTTAATCTTTGACTTTGCTCTTGAGCTGGTAACGAAATTCAGCCAATCAGATTTGGGTTTTTGGTTTTTAGTGGTGATGATCTCCACCTCGTCGCCGTTTTTGAGGATATGCCGGATCTGGACATTTTTTCCGTTCACTTTTGCCCCTGTAGTTTTAAATCCAAGTTCTGTGTGTACTTCGAAGGCAAAGTCAAGGACAGAGGCTCCTAAATTGAGTTTTTTTAGGTCACCCTGGGGTGTAAATACATAAATTGAATTGTCGCCAACGGATACCCTTGACTGCTCCTGTGTTTCAAGGCCTTGGTTTTCTGGGTTCTCTATGAGTTCTCTTAAGTTCCTCAGCCAGGATTCTTTGTCGGTCCCCGTTTTTGACTCCTTGTATTTCCAGTGGGCTGCATGTCCTTTTTCAGCAATGTCATCCATGCGTTGCGTCCGGATCTGGACTTCAACCCAGTTTCCATCAGCCCCCAAGACTGTAGTATGCAGAGACTCATAACCGCTGGCTTTCGGTGCTGATACCCAGTCGCGGAGTCTTGCAGGATTTGGGGTATAAATGTCTGTCACTAAGGAGTAAGCCCTCCAGCACTCTCCTTTTTCAAATTCAGGTTCTGAATTGATAATAATCCGGATTGCCAGGATGTCGTAAACGTCTTCAAAACTGACTTCCTGCTTCAGCATTTTCATCCAGATGGAATGAATTGACTTGGTACGCCCCTTTATCTTAAAATCAAATTTATTGTCGTGGAGCATTTCTGAAATTGGTGCAATGAAAGAAGAAATGAAAGTTTTGCGTGCGTCAGCTGTCTCTTTTAACTTATTGACAATAAGAGTGTAAGCTTCCGGAAATAGGCTTTTCATGCCAAGGTTTTCCAGTTCTGTTTTTATGGTATACAAACCGAGTCGGTGGGCCAAGGGTGCATAAAGATAATAGGCATCGTTGGCCATCCTATGGCGCAGTGGTTCAGGAAGGCTGTCAATTGACCGCATATGATATAGAATGTCAGCCAGGCGTATCAGGATCACGCGAACATCTCCTGACATGCTTAGGAGCAAGTGGATAAAGTTCTCTGACTGTAAAGCGGTTTTTTCAGTATGTAATGCAGAGATCTTTTTAAGACCATCCAGGATGCCAGCAACGACAGGTCCTACAGCTGAAGAAACCTGGCTTTTTTCGACTTTTTCGGTCCGGTAAACATCGGCAAGCAAAGCAGCTGCAATGGAGGTAGCGCCCAAACCTGCTTCCAGCGTCAGGATCTCAGCCAAGGTTATCGGATAGAAGATCGCAGGCTCGCAACTAAAGGTTTTCTCCTGCATATAAGCATCAAAAGCAAGTCCGAAAGCCTTGCGCAAAATCAGGGTGTCACCCTTACGAAGGTAAGGACGGCAGAGGTTCAGTAATTGTTTATATCGTTTAACCAGTTCGGTTCTTTCTTCTTCTTTCAGCATTTTAGATCGATCTGGTGCAAAAATACTTTGTTTGTCGGGCTTAATTCAAATAAACTAATAATCGTGAAAAAATTGTCTGTAGCTTCGATAAATATTAGGATAAGATAGAAATGAAAATATTAATGACAGAGGAAGATTACAATCAAGCTTTAAGACGACTTGAAAAAATATTTGATGCCCCACAGAAACATCTGAGGGCGATGAGGCAGAATTATTAGGGATGCTGATTGAGAAATATGAAGATGAGCATTATCCAATTGATGCCCCGGATCCGATTGAAGCCATCAAATTCAGGATGGAACAGATGAGCAAGGATAATAAGGATTACAATTGATAGCCAAACATGAGAATAAGGCGCTTCGTTGTTGATCCCAGAGAATTGTATTGTGACATCCCACTTCCAAGTTCGTATCGGAATTCTAAGTTATATTTCTTGTAGCGGGATCCAAGACCCAGATAAAAGCCTTGTTCGAAAGGATCAGGATCCGAGATTGCGGTTCCGGTTTCTTCAGAAACTGAAGTAAAGAACTTTATATAAGAATGACTGTAGGAATAAGCTTTTAATGCGATTCCATTGGATATACCTGCATTTGCAAAACCCATAAAATGCTTTATAGGAAACATATATCGTATCATGGTATTTAGCTTCAAGTATGAATAATCGAATTTAGTATCTGTGATTGTATATTGATTTGAACTATAATAATCTGTATAACTTCCGCTTACAGCATAGGATGTAAAAACAAGTCCATTACAGATAACAAAATCTTTCAGACTTCCTGGAAGATTAATGTTAACATATGCGCCACAAGTAACATTCGTTGATGGTTGGTAATCTGCATACACCAATTCGGCATACAGATCACTATTAAATATAAGTGAAGTCTCAGACAGTCCGGCTAAAAAGCCAAATTCAGGCTTGATTACCTTAGTCTTTTTGTTATAATTCAGGTTTTCCTTGGTACAATCATAGTATTTCAGAAAAATCCTCTCGAGGCTGTTTTTTGTGTAAGAAGCAGAATTTAAGTTTGTTCGGAGCGATGGGCAATCTTGAAGGTAAATGGACAATTGACCAATAAACCTCTTGTTTTCCAGAATTGTCGCGGTTGAAAATGGGTCCTTGATGTACTTTTTATAAACCAGTAGGTCGATCGAAGTTGTATTCAAAATATAGAATTGTTCTTTTCCATTGTCTGTAAGGTAATAATACAGACATTTTGGCCCCCTAACCAGGATCTGAAGAAAACAGGTGTCCGTTGTCAAGTTAAGATTAGGAGAAGCTTCCAAGTCTTGAACATTACTACTACTTATTTCCGATTTGATAATAGCGCTTGTATATAAATTGCCGTTAACACCGAATTCTATGATATCCAATGGTTTATAGATTATTGTATAAGCATCTTTTTCTTTCCTGAATGATATTTTATCCGGATTCTTACCCCAGTTTCTATAGTGAATATATCCGTGAATAGTATCTCCTTTCAGGGTAAGAACATAAGCAGAAATAAAGTTTTCTGGCTGTACGAAATTTGCCAGATAAAAATACCAATGAATAAAAGAGTAATCCGAACCAGGCGATGAGGCGTTTGCATAAGTATTGGCATGGGTTGTTTATAAAATCAGTTAATTTGTTATTCCATTTTTAAGTCCAAAACAAAGTCTTTCTTCAGGTTTGATTTCAGTGGGAAATAGATCCAAAGGATGCCATTTAGTAAGATTAAACTTGTTATTATTAGCATCAGACCAGGCTGTAAATGAAATGATTGAGATAAAAATGAGGGTAGCATACCAATCATGGCCGCAAAGATGCCGATTCCAACTCCAGAGATTAGGATCAACAGGTTTTCTGCAAGAATTAATTTCAAAATAACTTTTTCATTAAATCCAATGGCTTTGTAAATGGCAATTTCTTGTTTTCTTTCATCCAGGTTCCGGAGCATGATGATTCCAAGTCCAATGGTTCCCAGTATCATCCCTAGTCCGCCCAGCATCATAAATACCGATAAATACGTATCTTCAACGGAATTAAACGCTGCCAGCCTTTCTGATGCAGTGCTCAGCGTAAAGCCATAGTCCTGAAACAGGTATTCAAGTCTTTCTGAAGCTGCAATTCGATTGCTTACTTCGCCATTAAGCAGCATCACGTTCGAAGCGCCATTTGACGGAAAGTACTGTTTGAACAATTGTGCGGATATCAATATATTTCCCTGGAAAATGGAATTATCCAATCCTCCAATAATCTTTACAAATAGCACTTTCCCGGATTCATCGGTATAGCGGAGGGTATCCCCTACTTCCTTATGCATATTCCATTGGATTACCGACTGGTCTGCATAAGCGGGAATGATCCCTTTGCCAAGTGCTTTATTCAAACTGAGCCAGGGATGGTTCGGGTCAACAAAAGCTTCGGTTTTCACAAAACTGAATGATTGTTGTTGATCGAGATAGTCAGCGTCGAGTCCAAGAATGGCAGGATTTGAGACATGGTTAAGGTTAAGACAGCTGGCATCAGTGCCATCGAGGCGCTGCATCTGCATGAAGTGTAGATTCTTCAATTGAGGCTCATCGGTGAGACTGTATTTTTCCTGTCCTTCCTGAGTGTTTAAGTCGTAGCGAAAGGGAAGTGTAGATTCTGTCCAAAAAAGGAATCCTCCTGTACCGGATTGCCGCTTATTCTCAGTGCCAATGAATGTTTTCATATTAGCACCTGTGATAAGAACAGAAAAAGTTCCAATCGCCAATAAGGAAACTGCGGTGATTGTCCTGGGTCTATTTATACCAATATTTCTGACAATCAGTATGTAAGAACCATTTAACGCGTTTCTAGTCTTGCGTAAAGTGTAAGCCAGGGCATGATCAAAAAGCAGGATTCCTCCGGAAAGGATCTGTGCTCCTGCTATCAGGAATGGAAGGGAATTGTCGCTTTGGCCTGACATGACAGCATACACGGGAATGGCATATCCGAAAATTATTAACAATGAGGCAATTACGAGTTTTGAATTGAGCTTTTGACCTTTTGCAAATTTTAGCAATAAGCCTCCTTTTACCATCAGGGCCAGTGGATTTTTAAAGCGCCGTTTCAGTACGAAAAACATCACTAGAAATGCGCTTAAAGTGCCTGAAATGAACCCAATAAATAGTGTATCTGGAAGCAATTGCATTTCCAAAAATGAGCTGCGAACAGCACCATTCCATAGGGTATTTAAGCCCAGTAACATGAGTTTGTTGTATCCAATTCCTGCAACAATACCACCAATACCTCCCATGACTGAAATGATGGCGGCTTCCACAGATAGAATCCTCACTATGTCTCTTTTCAGGAATCCAATGGCAGCATAGATGGCTGTTTCCCGAAATCTAAGCCGGGCGTGGTTTGAAAATAAGAGGGCAGTTAAAAGTAAGGCTGCAATGATGATAAAAAAGCTCAGACTTAAAAAGAGTTCTCCAAAATCGCTCGAATTGGTGGCTGCAGTTATGCCATCCTGGTAAACATTCTGAATAGAGTATCCCTGTTCGGCCGGGATGAGGTTAGAAATAAGCTTGACTTTGATCTTCTCAATCTCCTGGCTATCCGAAGAAAACCGAAAGGATGTTATATGTCCAAAGGCATTGTCAAACAACTTTTGGCCATCGGAAAATGAAATCAGTGCTTTGGGAGTTCCTCTATAGTCTTTCCAATATTGTTCATCCTGATCCCTGATTTTATGCAGGTCTATTGGTGCCCCGGTTTCCCAGTCTCGGCAGTTTCCTGCGTCTGACATCCCTGGAAAATCGGGCATCAGTGTTTTGTCAAAGAGCGGGTTTTTAAGAGGAAGTATCAATTTTACTGCAAAGCGGGCACTGTCTTCATTTAGCTTGCGCAAGGCACCCATTTTGAAATAGCGCAAGGTGACCGAATCTCCAGGTTTTACGTCGAGGTCATTCGCGATCCAGTCGGAGAGAATAATCTCATGCGCAGATATATTAATGCCTGTATACTCAGAATCTACTGCAGTAACAAACGAATAGGGTGTTGACTTATCGGGGGTCGATACGGCATTGACGAGGTAGGTCAAAAAGGGTTTTGCCCTGGGAATACTTTTTTTGATGGAGTTTGCAGTCAGGTTATTGAAAAAGATCAGTTCCGATTTGATTTCATAGTTATTCTTCCCTGTAATACTCCTGATTTTCAATCCGGCGTCATCAGCGCACCAACTCATGTGAAGTAAGGAGTCAAGCTTTCGAGTGGTGAGTTCACGCTGCTGATCTGAAACCAACATTACATTGGCAAAGCCCGGCAAACCAAGTTTTGAGGAAAGCGCCGTTAATTGAACGAAAATATTGAAAGGTGACATTTGGTTACTTTTCAAGCTAAAGCGACCTGATTGTTCATCAGTGACGATGGCTTTGACCTTTATACGGAAAACCACCAGCGGTTCTTTTTCAGAAACAAATGGTGCGTTTTCTGATGAGAAGCTCAGCTTTTTTGATTTCAGAATAAAGTCATCACCGGCTTTCAGTTTAAGTTTTTCGGCGACATTTTGGCTTATAAAGGCTTCATTGTCACTTAATGTCCCGGGAGTGGGCTTCCAAAATGCTAAAAACCGATCATCAATACCCAAAACGTCTACCTGGTTTATTTGGGTATTGTTGCCGCCATTAACAGCAATTCCTTTAAGCTGCAGTAAGGGAGCAACCAGATTTCCGCAGCGACCAGATAGTTCTGAGGCAAGTTGTTGCCGGAAATATCGCTCATTTGATTTAATCGCAAAACAAGTTTTCCCCAGGCGCATTTCAGTGATGTGCAGCAAGCTGTGACGTAAAGAATCCCCAACAATCAGTGCCCCTGTTAAAACGGCTGTACTTAGCATTGTACCTGCCAGGATTGCATAATATGCGCTCCGGTAATATTTCAGGTTACGGATGATTAGTGAAAGTCGTGTCATCGTGCCCTATATCAGTTTTTCTCAAATTCATGTAACCTTCCCTGGCGAAGCTGGTAGATTTTGTCCATTTTTTCGGCCAGTTCCATGGAATGAGTGACAATCACAAGGGCCACATTTTGTTCCATATTGAGTTCACAAAGTAATTTAGTAAGCTCAGTGGCATTGAATGCATCCAGCGAACCCGTGGGTTCATCGGCCAGTAGCAGTTTGGGGTTGTTGATGAGGGCACGAATGACGGCAGTGCGCTGGCACTCTCCTAAAGAAAGCTGGGCTGGAAACTTATTTATATGTTGTGTTAAGCCGACTCTTTCTATCAAGACCAGGGCCCGGGATTTCGCAGCGTTTAGGAGATCCCGGTCTTTCAAAGGCATCAGGGGCAACATGATGTTTTCAATCAGGCTGAGTTGTGGTAAAAGGTGGTGGCTTTGAAAAACAAAACCCAGGAAGGTATTTCTTATTGCTGCCAATCGATCCGAGTCAAGCTTCAGTGATCCGATTCCCTCAAAGCTGACGTCCCCTGAAGTAGGTTTGTCGAGGGTGCCAAGGATGTTGAGTAAGGTGGTCTTGCCTGAGCCAGACGGGCCTATGATGGCAATCTTTTCCCCTGGTTGAATGTCAAGTGAGATTTCTTGCAGGACAGTATTTTGAATGGGCGAACCCGGATTCATGTAAATTTTTGATATGTTTTTTAATATGGCTAGCATAAGTAATTTATATGCATTTATATAAAGTTATTATTTAAGTAAAATATGATATATTTCCACCATCTTTGCGGTGAGATTTGAACTGTTAAATTGGTCAACAATAGATTTTCTCCCTGCACTGCTAAGGGAATCCAGTTGTAAGGGATTCAATAACAATTCACTTAATGTACCGGCCAATGCACTTGCTGTGTTTGGTTGATAAATTACGCCACCTCCTGTTGCCTCGATAATTTCCGGGAAAGCACCCAATGCCGGTTGGACCAGCGGAACACCAGCTGCCAGTGCTTCAAGCTGGTAAAGCCCAAAGGCTTCTCCTTTCAATACAGGTACCGACACTACTTGTACGGAATCAAAGAAGGTCTGTAAACCTGAAGGGCTGAAATCATCCTGAATCTCGAAATCCAAAGCCAGGCCATTTTCTTGTAATTTGCTGATTTGATGATGAATGAACTTAGAATCATCCGCGGTCCTCCCTCCTGTTGCTTTGAGTTTAAGGTTCTTGAATGCTGAATTTTTCTTTAGAAGAATGAAGGCATCGACAAGAATTTCAAAGCCATTCTCTTCACAGATCCTGGATACATAGCCGATGGTCTGGGGTTTTCCTGCAGGTTTATGATATGTGTAGGCGTCTGGATCAACACCGACATAATTCAGGAAGATTTTTTCATCAGGAATCGATAAGCGTTTTTGCATGATCCCTGAAAAGAACTTACTGACAGCCAAAAAGGCATCCACATCCTTCGCCTTATCAGCCATTAGCTGCCATATTTTTTCGCGCTGGTCTTCATGCATAGCATCAACCCAAACATCTTCATCCTGGAGGGAAAATACGACAGGGACTTTAACTTCATCCCGGATTTGCTTTGCCATGCCCAGCAATAGTGCATTGGAGAAATGAACGACATCAGGCTTTTCATGATTTTTAAGGTAATCAGTCAGTTGCCGCAATTCAGCACTTTGGTGACCTTCTGCACCTAAAAGCATAGATTCTGTTAGAGATTCCAGGCCGGCGGCCCGGGTTGACCCTGATTTTTTTGCAGCAAATTTCAGGATTGGCGGGGAGTCCATCAGGTTCTCAAACCACTTAGGCATATGCCTGAATACAGGAAACTGCTTCAAATAGATATTTACTGCACCATAAAACACAGGAATGCCATCATCAGGAGCTTGTCCATTCATGGTGAGTGGAAGGTACATAGGTAAGGTCACCGCCTGATGTCCTGCCTTTTTCAGACTGGCAACCACGGCGCTGTCGCGTAGGCAGTTCCCACAATAAAAGGTGCCACCGAAACCGGGGACGATAAATACAATCTTCATGATCCCTTATTTAATTCCAAATCCATAAATTTTCCCATCTTCTGCACCTACAACAATTAAGGTTGATGTAACTGCAGGCGTTCCACTCATTGGGCTGCCGACTTCGTATTTCCATTTCTCCAGGCCACTGCTAAGTTCTAAAAAGCGCAAACGCCCATCAGCCGAGGCAATGACAACGAAGCCTCCTGTGATTATAGGAGACGCATCAACTTTGCCAAGCGCTTTGAACTTCCAAAGTACCCCACCCTTGTGGCTGTCATAGCAATATACATTCTTATTTTGTGACCCGGTGACGACATATTTCCCGGAAACGGCAGGTGATGCCAGGAATGCTCCTCCACCTTCTGTTTTCCATTTGTTTTTTTTTGTTTTTAAATCCAGGCAATAGAATTCACCGTCATAATTGCCAAAATAAGCCAGATCCCGGCTGATGGCTGTCGAAGCAGGAATATAGGTCCCAATGTCGATGTTTCCGGAAGCCTTGCCATTGCTGGTGTTTACCATATGTAAAATCCCGTCGCAACCTCCAAAGACCGCAAGTTTATTATTTACAGAAGCTGAACCATTGATAAAATTTCCTGATTCATACTTCCACAATAGCTTTCCACTTTCTGCATCCACGCAGTGAAGGAAATAATCGTAACTGCCGATAAGGATATATTTCCTTTTTCTATCCTGACTAAAGACCCAGTTGCAAGAGCCAGAAATTTGTCCATCCGTTTTGTATTTCCATCTTAGTTTTCCTGAAGATGCATCAATCGCAAAAAGAATGCCTTCCAGTGAACCCACAAATACAACATTATCTAAAACTAAAGGTGCAGCTTCAATGGCAGAACCCGCTTTGAATTTCCATTTCAACTTGCCATCTGCTGTGATCGCATACAGATTCCCATCGTTAGATCCTATATATATGGTATTATTTACGATTACAGGAGAAGATTTAATGGCATCTCCTGTTTTGAGATTCCACAATAAAGTCAGTGGAGGCGATATTCTTGCTTCTGAAACCCCTGTCAATGCTGAATTTCCTCTGAAGGAAGTCCAGTCATCTCCCGGTGAATGCTGTGCAACAACAACATACGTGATTAATAAACTCAGTAATGAAATGACAAGAAATTTACTCATAGCATCAAATTGGTTTCCTCAGAATCTTTAAATGCAATAGCTCCAGTAGGACAGGCTTTGATGCAAGCTTCGGCGGTTTTTTTCAGTGCTTCTGCCATGGTTTCGTTAAAAGGTACATTGATCCTGACATCGAATCCACGCCCAATATAGGTGAGCCCCAGTGATTCTTCTTTGGCGCTGATTTCCACACAGAGTCCACATCGGATACATTTTTCAGGCTCATAAATGACAAGGTCATGGTGCATTGATTTTGTCAGTTGTTGTCGTTCGGGACCCAGGTGTTTTTTACGATTCGCCCCATACTGGTCAGCATAAATTCTTAGCTTACAGCTGAGCGGTTTACGACAATCACAATGCAGGCAGCGGCTGGCTTCAGCTACAGCTTGCCTGGCATCAAATCCTTGTATAAACCCACCTTCTGGTTCTGTTTTTTTTTCGTGATGGCTTTCTTTAAGATATTCCTGTTCCTCTGATTTGGTCAGATGGCCAAACGCAGAATTAAATTTGAGTTTGTACACAGGCTTCAGTGTTTTGAGATAAATTCCAACCTCATTGGCAGTTTGCCGTCCAATTGCAGCAGCCCTGACAGCCATTTTCTGTTTTCTATTTTTATTGCCACAAGCAAATATCCACGGATTTTCATTCTTCAAAACAGGATCAAGATCACCACCGTCAGCGATTACAACAGCGTCAAATTCTCCAGTTAAGGAGTTCTCAATGAAATCATTATTAACAGGAGTATTCATGGTAAAGACTGCTCCCATCCTGCGGATGCATTCAATGTCGGCATCGAGCATCGACCTTGGTAGTTCTTCTTCCGGGATGCTATATCGCATTGCACCACCGGCTTCGGCATTTTTATCAAAAAGTGTGCAGTCAGCTCCTGCAAGAAGCAGGTAAAATGCAGCCGAAAGTCCTGCAGGCCCAGTTCCGATAATGGCGACTTTTTTCCCGGTTTTATGTGCAGCCTGCTTTAGACCTGAAATTCTCATTTCGGCATCCTGAGCTGTAAATCGCTTAAGCAGGCAAATTGAAACAGCGCCATCGATTGATTTACGGCGACAAGCCTTCTCGCAAGGTGCAGGGCAGATATAGCCGAGGATTAGAGGCAGGGCAATTTCTTCCCGTACTACCTCCAGTGCTTTCATGAAGTCCCCTTTTGCGATCAAACGGTTCATCAACGGGATATTCATAGCTGCTGGGCAAGTCAGTGTGCACGGGGCTTCACAATCTCCGACGTGGTCACTCAGTAACAATTCAAGTGATTCACGCCGCAAGTCATGTACCTCAGGTGAAGTTGCGGTAATCACCATCCCTTCTGAAACAGGCATCGCACAGGAAGCAAAAAAGCTGCCTTTCGTATCATCTTTTACCATGCACACCATACAGGAAGGATGGCTGGAATGTCCTTCCAGGTAGCACATGGCAGGAATTTCTATTCCTACGGAAGCTGCAGCCTGAAGAACTGAAGAGCCATCTTCAACGGAGATATCTATGTTATCTATTTTAAGTCTTATCATATCAAACGACTTTTACTGCATCTACCGGGCAGACCTGGCGGCAGATATCACATTTTATACATTTCTCCATGTCGATGATATGAATCTCATAGGGTTTAAATCTAATGGCATCAGAAGGGCAGGCCTGTGCACATTTGGTGCAGCCGATGCAGGCGTCGTTTATGCAATATTTGATCAGGGGAAGGCATTTCCCGGAAGGACAGTGTCCATTGATGTGCGCTTCATATTCTTCTTTAAAATAGCGTAATGTCGAAATGATCGGATTTGGCGCAGTTTTCCCCAATCCGCATAAGCTACCCAGGCGTGTCGTCTCAGCAAGTTTTTCGAGATGGTCGATATCCGCGAGAGTTCCTTTGCCATTTCGGATTTTATCGAGAAGCTCTAGCATCCTGGTGGTTCCGATACGGCAAAAGGTACATCTGCCGCAGGACTGGTTTTGTGTGAAGGAGAGAAAATAGTAGGCGATGTCGACCATACAGTCAGTTTCATCCAAAACGATCATTCCGCCTGAACCCATCATGGCACCTACTTCGGCCAGGTCTTCAAAATCGACAGGAAGGTCATACATGGAATCAGGAATGCATCCACCAGACGGGCCTCCGATCTGGACGGCTTTGAATTTCAGGTTTCCTGCAATACCTCCGCCAATTTCTTCGACAATTTGGCGAACGGTAATCCCCATTGGGACTTCGATCAGTCCTCCCCTATTGACTTTCCCTGCGAGTGCGAATACTTTGGTGCCTTTACTGGCTATTGACCCAATACTTGCAAATGACACAGCTCCATGACGGAAAATCCAGGAAATCATAGAAAGTGTCTCGGCGTTGTTGACGAGTGTTGGCTTACCCCAGAGACCCTTGACTGCCGGATATGGCGGGCGCATCCTGGGGATGCCTCGCTTTCCTTCGATGGAGGCAATCAAAGCTGTTTCTTCTCCGCAAACAAAAGCCCCCGCACCTTCAAAGATGCTGATGTCAAATGAAAAAGGCTTGTTCAAGATCATTTTACCGATATATCCTGAATCACGACAAATCTGAAGAGCTTCATGAATTCTCTTGACAGCCAATGGATATTCTGCGCGGATATAAAAAATCCCCTGGCTAGCGCCTGTTGCATAGGCCGCGATCAGCATCCCTTCGATGATTCGGAAGGGATAAGATTCCAGTAACATCCGATCCATAAAAGCGCCCGGATCTCCTTCATCACCATTGCAAATCACGTATTTTTCAAGGCTGAGCTGGTCTTTCACCATTTGCCATTTCCTGCCGGTCGGAAATCCGGCTCCGCCCCTTCCCCGAAGCTGACTTTTATTGATTTCATCAATGACATCCTGGGGACTAAGTTCACCCAGGCATTTCTGAAAGGCTTCGAACCCACCTCCGTCAATATACTCCCGGATATCACAAGGTTTAACCACACCCCTGTTTTCAGAGGCAATCGCCATTTGCGGGCCCAGGAATTCTGAAATAGGATTCTCACGTTGTTCTGAGTCATATTTCCGGAAAGATCTTGGTTCATCTGCAACGATAGCCATCTCGAAACTGTTGATGAAACTGTTTCTCATCTTGCTAAAGAGACCTTTTGGCTTAAAGTGAGAAAGAATAACTTCCTTCACTTCTTCCGGTTTGACTTTGGCGTAAAAAGCAGGCTCTTGTCCGGGCTTTATTATCTCCAGAATTGGAACCTGGTTACAAACTCCCACACATCCCACCTGTTTCACCTCAACATTGATCCTGGTTTCTTTCAATACCTTTTCCAGTTCATTCTTTACTTCTGCGCTTCCACTTGCAACACAACAGGAACCCAGGCCTATCCTGATTTCTCCGCCAGCAGATGTCTCATCTTTACTGATTGGGGTGTTCTGTTTATCATTGTGATGTTTCTTTACAAAGAAATCTCTAATGACTTCGTTGACCTTTTCCGGTTGGACATGGCCAAAGGTAATGTCATCAATTTTTACTACCGGTGCTAAGGTACAACAGCCAAGGCACGCAACTTTTTCCAGGGTAAAGAGTCCCGTCTCATCGGTAACTTGTCCGTTGATGAGTTTCAGCTCGCGACAAAAGGCATCATAAACCCTGGATGCTCCCTTAACATGGCAGGCTGTCCCGGTGCATACACTGATGATATATTTACCGGCTGGCTCATGGCGGAATTGCGTGTAAAATGTAGAGATTCCCGTGATTTGTGAAGGGCTGATTTCCGTGATTTCACAAACATATTTTAATGCTGCTTCCGGGAGATAATTGTATGCGGTCTGAATCTCATGCAGGATTGGAATCGCTGCATCTTTCGATTTGCCTCGCTTTGAGATGATCTCGTCAACGGTCTCTATGATATCTTCACGACTGAGCATCACTTTCCAATACAATATAAGTTCTTATCTCCCCTGATGATGATTTTCCCGTCAATGAATGCCGGCGTACAAACAGAACCTTCTCCCAGGGAGGATTCTTTAATCGAATGGTAGGCTTTGTCTGCCTTAAAGACATGCATCACCCCTTTTTTGTCCAATTGATAGATATTTCCGTCCACCAGCATAGGCGAAGCATAGGTGGGCGTGGCAAAGTCATGTTCCCAGTATTTGTTCCCGGTTTTTGCATCATAGCATACCATCGTTCCGTAGCTGGTTGGTAGAAAAAGGTATTTTTCAGTGGCCACCGGACTTGGGATATCAGACATATATTCATCCGATTCCCAAAGAATTGAGGGCGTAGCACCTATTTTAACTGCTGATAATTTCGAATATTCATTTACTGAGAACACGATGCCGTTTGCATAGGCCAATGAAGGACCAACTTCACCTGAAATACAGTTTATCCGCCAAAGTTCTTTTCCTGTAGCCGGGTTGTATGAGATCACAAAAGGCTCAGCGACCAGGATTGCTTCCATTTGATTGCCAGTGCTTACTACGATTGGTGAAGACCATGAAATTCTTACATCCCGCTTGGTTTTCCATGCGATTTCTCCGGTTTTACCTGATAAGGCAATAAAATTTGCACCATCCGATTGGTCATACTGAACCAGCAACTTGTCCTGAAACATGAGCAGCGAGGATGAATGACCGTAATGGTTTTTGGGTAAACCAAGGTTTTTTGCCCACACCTGCTTGCCTTCGAAATCAAGAGCAACAAGGTCTCCATTAGCGAAAATGGCATAAACCCTGGTTCCATCCGTTGTAAGTGACGGTGCCGCAAGACCTGTTTCAATATTGACTTTGGGGACAGTAGCTGAAGTCCCGGGGATTTTCTCAATGAGCTTGGTCCATAGGATCTTTCCTGAATTCAGGTCAAAACAATAAACCTCACGTTTGCTAGGATTTGCCCCGGATAGGAATATCTTGTCGCCCCATACGATCGGAGAATTGTATCCTGTTAATGGTATTTGAGTCTTCCATTTGATGTTCTTTCCACTGCGACCATCCCAGGAAACAGGGAGCCCACGCTGAAAAACAATTCCGTTGCTACCCGGTCCCCTGAAGCAGGCCGAATTGCTGTTGATGGCTTCCTGAGATGGGTAACCTTCTATAGTCTTTGATGGAGCTTTAGCCTTAGAATCTGAGACAACAGTCTCACTTTCTGTTTTCTCAACAACCTGGCCTGATGAGTCCTGTTTTGATCTCTCTGACTTAGAAAATTGAAGGATGGTGCTTCCAAGTTCCTGATGTGTCAGATAGGCGAAAATCAAGGAAAAACACACCAAAATGGTGCCCGACCAGGCCACCCATCGCCTGTTTATCTTTCGTGAGTTCCAAAAGCTTTCGTTTGTAGCACCAGGGACATCGGGTATCTTAGGACTTAACAATTCGATAGATTTCAGGCAAACAATCAGCAATAAGATATTGAATAATAATAGGTATGCCCCCGTTCTGATTTGCCATTGGTTCGTGAAAAAAGCTTTGCGAGCCAGGAGATCAAATTCACGGATTTCATTGCTGATTTGTTCGTCTTCGGGATGATCTCTAAATCTTTCAATGAGGGTCTTCATCGTGGGAGAATTCAGAGGATTCGTTCTTTTTACCTGGTAGTAATTAACAGAAATCAGAATACAAAGCACGAAAGCCATCAAACCAGCAGCAAAAGCGATACTGTGCAGCAGCCTGATGTTTCTTTCTGATGGTTTGTTTAGGTTCGTCATCTGATTTTGCTTTTTTGTTATAATTCAGATGGTTTAACCGGGCAATAATCCACACAGCGCAGACAGCTGTAGCAGTTTCCTTTATTGGGGATATAATCAGTAATGTGTTTTGTCATCATACGTCCTGCGATCAATCCTCCAAAGACCAGTCCTATAAATCCTCCAAGGATCCAACCGCCTATATAGAATTGCCTGAGTACTTCTGAAGCTTCTGCAAAGACCTGGGATTGTTGCTTTCCTGCAGATTTAAATGCCTGAATTTCAAAAGTCTCAGGAAGATTGTTGTCAGCAGGTGGGTTCAGTATTTGTTGTGCCAGTCTCACTTTTGCGTTGACGCTGGCCAGGGGTTCCTGCAGCCTTGAGCCAGTATAGCCAGCAATAAAGATTAACACTGGGATTAAAAGCGTGATAAAAATCAGTTTCCTTGCCATGCTTCGCTTATCCTCTGGATTTTTAATACTGACAGGCATGTCTATAGCGTCATAGGGACAGGAATCTTCACATAAGCGACATTGAATACATTGGGCAGGTGTTATCGTCATATGGCGGTATGAAAAACGGCTGGTCCATTTCAGCAATACACCATAGGGACATAAAAAACGGCAATAGGGTCTGGCAATAAAAATTCCGGAAATCAATAAGATGCCGGCAAAGAGGTACATGCTAAATGAGGCATTTAGCCGCCATATCCCCACAAAAGGATCATAGCGGCAGATGATGAAATCAGTTCCTGTGGCGGCATATAAAACGGCTAGTCCGAGATAAATATATGGGATAACGCCCAAAACGGCATTCAGCCTGGTTCCCATCTTTTGGGGACTAAAGGCTACCAGGTCTTGCATTGCGCCGAAAGGGCATACCGCTGCGCAGAAAGTGCGGCCAAAAAACAAAGTATAAATGAGTGGCACTACAAAGAATATCAATGCAGATATTGATATCAGGTAGGATTTGTCGAATAGTGCCAGGGAGACATTCTGAATAGACCCGATTGAACACACACAGCCGTCCCGGTAGAATCCAAAGTAAGCCAGGGCAAACATCGACAGCCAGAAGACAGCCAGGCGTGAGCGTTTTTTGATGACGAGCCATGAAACCAGTGACAAGCATAATATTAACACTGCGATGTCAAGGTATGCCAATACTTCTGCCCTGGGGTTGGGCATCAGTGTTTCTGCCTGGGTATATCCAGATTCAAATTCCGGCTTGGGAAAGCGCTGAATCCCATAGGCACTCCCGCAGGGAAAGACATAAAGGAGTGTCAGGAATGCCAGGATTAGGAATTTTTTCATCTGATTGTTTGGCTTATCCTTTTTGTGGAGTGTCGGTCTTGGTTTCAATGCCTTGCAATAAGTAAGGACTTTTTGCAGGAACTCTGTAGAAGGCGTCTGCCGGGCAGTTCCGGGCGATTGAGCATTCATTACAGTTTTTGCAGCGGTCATGGCGTACCTGGATCTGCAGCGAGCCGTTGCCAAAAGCGCCGCAGCCTTTCATGCATTTTGCGCAGCCAATACAGAGCGATTCATCGATGGTATATTCGAAAAAAGGATCTTCGACAAAGCGGCGTTTGATGGCACTGGTAGGACAAAGCTGATTCTCCGCCGCAGTAGAGATGATTTTGGTGTCAGGTTTAAGATAACCTCCGCACAGGTCGCAATAGCCACACATGGCATACACATGAACCCCCTTCACGGCAGAGGGCGACATCACGCAATTGTCAGCACAACGTCCACACTGTATGCATTTTGTCGGGTCTAGTTGCCATACAGTCTGTCTGAATAACATGGCTTCAGGCAAATCACATACCCTGGATTTTTGACAATTGTCACATGTTGTCCCGAATTCACAATTTCCTCCTTTCAGGGATCTGTAAACAAGAACACTTGCTGTGGCAGCCAGCCCGCTAAGGATGGTGCCCCGACAAATCATGTTCAGAAAGTCTCTTCGGTTTTGCATGGTCTTTAAGAATGCTGTTTTTTAGGTTCAAAAATACGGATACACATCTTTAGCGGATCAAGGACAAGGATACGATTTTGTTTATCCACGGCCAGGTCAAGCCCTTTGGTGCCTTCTTCAAACTGATCAGGCTTGGCAACCACGCATCGAAAGGAACCATTGGCATTGTAGACCTTAATGCGTTCAATAGCTTTTTCGCTGGTGACAAACAAACTGTCGTTGAGAAAGCAGAAATTTGATGGATTACAACATCCGCAAAAGCCTTCCATTCCCATGCTTGCTTTTCCCCAGGTTTGAAGCAATTTCCCCTCAAAGTCATATTTCTCCAGTTGATGCCTGCCAGTGTTTGCAACCCAAAGATACCCGTCTTTACTTAATGCCAGGTCAAAATAGGGACTTGGGACAATAAAACCAGGGACTCCGGTTGCAGGATCTTTGAGGCCAATTTTTGAGATTAGGTTTCCTGACTTATCGCAACGATAGACCACTTTCTGACCGGCATCTGCAACAAAAACATCATTGCCTTTCAAGGCAAGGCTCGTTAGCACAGCATCTTCACCAAAAGAAGGCCATTTGGCAAGCTGATTGCCATTGAAGTCAAGTACATTTACAAAATCTTCCATGCCAAGGAAGATCTTGTCTTGCTCCCCGATAGCAATGCATCTTGCGACACCTTTGATTTTCAGTGTCTTAATAATTTCCCCTGTTGACTCGAAAATCTCAACACCTTCATTTCCTGCTATGTAAATACGCCCGAATTGGTCTGTCGCAATACCATGAATTTCATTCAAACTGCTTTTGATTTGCCCGGTTTCATTATATGCCGGCTTTGTAGTATCTCCTGTCCTGACGTTTTTTAATTCAAGTGCGTAGGGATTGGTATTGTCAGGCTTGGTGAAGAAAAAGTCTTTCACCATAAATACGATCAGCATTCCAATCAGCATAATCGCTGTGATTAGGATGAATTGCTTCTTTAGTAGAGGTGTTATTTTCATGATTCTCTATTTACGATGGTTCATTTTGCCCTGATGTCCAGGCAAAGCATTTGTTTTGAATCCCGCATCAACAGGTATCCTCCTGTGATGGCGATAGGTCCCCATGAATCCTGACCGTCGATGATTCTCGCTTTTCCAAGAACGCTGAATTTTGAATTTGAATACCGTGCTATCGTCATTTTACCATCGTCATTCAGGATAAAAAATTTATTGTCGGCTAATATATAGGGTCCCAGGCCGAAACGTTCCGTTTTCCCACTGGTCATTACTGGGATGTGTGTGTTACTTCCCTTATAACAGGCGAATTGTCCACGCAGGTCTCCGGCATCTTTTGGCAAAATTCCAAAAAGGTACCCATTGTAATAAATCGGGGTTTGTTGTTCTGATGCCAGGCCTTCCAGGGGTTTGTATTTCTGAATTACAGATGCACTGAACTTTCCAGCTTGTTCTGTTATCTGAATTAGCGCAGCACCAGCTCCGTAGCCTGCTGTAACATAGACTATCCCATTGTCAAGCATCACCGGGGATGGAGCAATCACTGAGGGCGAAAAACCGCTCGTCTCCCATAAAATCCGGCCCTTGTCAGTTCCGCTGGCGGATACGCCGAAAACTGCGCCAATAGCACAATAGACGTACATTTTCTTTCCTTTGAAGATCATGGGGATGACAGACGAATGAGACATTCTCCAGTTTTTTGGATTGGGCGTCTTCCAGGCTATCTTTCCCGTTTTACAGTCGATGCCGACCATGAGTGAGCTACCGCCTGTAGCAATAATTGCTGTATCATTTTCTACCAGAGGGCATTGGCCGGTATACCAAAAAGGGACTTCAGTCTTGTAATCACTGGCTATGTCAAGCCCCCATAAATAATCACCATTTAGCCGGTTGACACACATCACCTGGCAGCGAGGCCCCATGGTGACTATAAACTTTTCAGTAACTGTAGGAATGGTACGAGAAAGCCCATGATTTCGCTTTAACCTGACATGATATCCGCGTTGCCACAGCTCTTCCCCTGTAGCAAGAGAGAAACAACGAAGCAGGTCTTGTTTTTCTGTTTCATTATAATCAAGGAGATAGACGCGACCCTCATAAACGGCTGGTGCAGCATGGCCTTCACCCAGTTTGACCTTCCACAGGATTTTCGGACCATCTTTAGGCCACTGATCAATCAGATGGATTTTCTCTTTGTTTACATTGTCAAAGTCTGCTCCCCGGAAGCGTGGCCAGCGGGTCCCCGGGATGTCGGTGCAGGTTTTGAAAAAGAGAAAGGTCTCCCCTATCTTTATAGGCTGAACTGCGATGATCCCGGCTTTTCGGTTGTCCATGCCAGGCAGACTTTCCTTGAATTTAGCGACAGGGTTGTAGAGCAACCACCACATAATCATGCCAATACCAGCCACAATAAAGGCTGGAAGCATAAACTTGTAAAGATGGTTTTTTAACATGAATGTGAAGGATTACTTTTTCCTGATGTCATACGCCAGCATTGAATTGCCATGGCGCAAATAGAGAATACCCTCTGAGATCACAGGAATGGTGAAAAATTCCTTCGTTCCGACCGGCATTTTAAAAGAACTGATCAATTCCATTTTTCCATTGTCTGGTTTTACCAATCCAATCATGCCTTTTTCGGTATAACAATAGAGCATGTCGTCAGCAAAAATGATCGCACCCTTGTCAAATTTCAAAGAATCGGCAATCGCTCCGGTTTCAGTGTTCACACTACAGTAACGACGCGGTTTGTATTGAGAGGAATAGATAAAATCGCCAACTTTCACAAATCCACCATGGACGTCGGAGACTTTGGGGTTGTTCCATATTTCAGAAATATTCCGACCATCATCTGATAATGCAAGTTTTGTTACTCCATTGCCACCTCCAGTACCATAATAAAGGAATCCATTTTCATAGAGTGCTGAATTGGCCTGGATGTCACCATTCCCTTTTAGTTTCCTATGCCACAGGAGTTCTCCACTTGAGGCATCAATTCCAATAAAATTGTGGATCGTATAATTGACGATAATTTTTCGTGAAGGCAAACTGATCAACACAGGGGAAGTATATGCTGTGGAGTCTCCTAATGCTTTAGATACCCAGGCAATCTTCCCGTTAATGCGGTCAAGGGCAACAATATTGGTATCAGGACCACCCGGACAACTATAAACCAGTTTGTCGTTGATGAGAGGTCCTTCAGAATATCCAAAACGAATATTGATTCCGTGGAGATCTTTTATCATGTCAACTGACCATAAGGTTTTCCCTGTATTTGCTTCAACACAGATGAATTTTCCCATGCTTGTCTCCAGGTATAGCAGGCTATCCACAAGGCTGGGTGTTGAACGGGATCCTGTGAAATTTTCCATCCAATCAGGTCCGGTTTCTTTTTTCCAGATCAGAGAGCCTGCTTTGTCATAAGCAAAAAGATAGCCGATGCTGTCGATTTCGCCGGTGACAAAAATCCTGTTTGCTGCGATGATCGGTGAACTGTATCCATTCCCGATACCTTCGGCTTTCCACAGAAGAGGCGGTCCCTCATCAGGCCATGACTTCAGTAACATTTTCTCATCATAGATTCCATTACGGGCGGGGCCGCGAAACTGTATGACTGATTGCGAAAAAAGACTTAGAGAAAGGAGAATTAGCCCGGGTAGTAGAATGGATTTCGCTATTTTCATTGTTATTTCTGACTATTTATTTTTTTCGAATATCATAGGCAAGCAAAGCTTTCCCATGACGGAGGTACAACACCCCTTCTTTTATCACCGGGTGCGAAAAATGTTCTTTAGTGCCGGCTGTAATTTTAAAGGAACTTATGAGCGCTATTTTTCCGGATTCATGATTCACCAGGTTCATGATTCCCCGCTGGTTATAATAATACAGCATATGATCAGCAAGCGCAATTGAACCATTTCCAATCTTCAGAGAATCAAGAATCTGACCATTGTTAGCGTCAACACTTAGAAATACTCTTTTTGATTCGCTCCCAGAATAGATTCTGTCACCTATTTTAATAAGTCCACCCATATAGCTGTCAACTGCAGGGTTCTGCCATACCTGGCTGATCTGTTTTCCATCTTCTGAAAGTTTCAATTTGATGCCACAATTGCCATCTCCTGCGACATAATATAGGTAGCCATTTTCATAATAAGCTGAATTACTGTGCGTATCACCCATTCCTGGTTTCCTGTCGGCCAAGGGTGTATTGGTCTGCTCGTGAGACCAAAGCAAGGAACCCGTGGACGCATCGATCCCCAGCATATGATAAGCAGTGAAGGTGACGATGATGCTGATAGCAGGTAGTTTGATTAAAATAGGAGAATTGTAACCAGGGATGTCTCCCATTCCTTTACAAACCCAATTTATCTTGCCACTGAACCTGTTCAAAGCAACAACATTCGTATCCTTGCCTCCGGGGGTCAGAAATATCTGGTCTCCTTCAATGAGCGGTGATTCTGCATGGCCGAACATGGTAAAGCGGCCATGAAGGTCTTTTCGCATGTCGACAGACCATTGCTTTTGGCCGTTTTTTGCCTCAAAACAATAGATATTTCCAAAGCCGGAACAGACATAAATCAAATCATTTGTGACAGTTGGCGTAGACCGTGACCCCTGGTAATTGATGGTCCATTCTTTTCCGTAATCAGATTTCCACACCAGGTTTCCTTTCAAATCGAAAGCAAACAAATAGCCTGTACTGTCTATTTCTCCCATAATGTAAACCCTGTCCTCAGTGATCGCAGGAGGTCCATAACCATTGCCGACATCCATATTGCTCCATAATAATGCAGGTCCAGTTGCTGGCCAGGTAGATAAAAGGTCTTTTTCAGGAAAAATACCATCTCTGGCTGGTCCCCTGAATTGTGCAATGACCTGGGCGTGTAAGTATAATGTTGCAGACAACAACAAAAGCAGAAAAAATCCTTTTCGAATCATTGGTCAAATACTATTGTTTATACTATTCTAATTATTTTCTGATATCATATACCATGATCGAGCTCCCATGACGAATGTAGAGTGTTCCTCTGTCGATGACAGGATGCGCCCAATGCTGCGAAGTCCCAAAAGGAGCTTTAAAAGAACTTATCTTTTTAAATCCGTCGGCAATCGGTTCCAACAAAGCAACTTCTCCACTTTCATCATACGTATATATCAGTCCGGCTGCCGATATAATCGTTCCTAATTTGTTGTTTTGCTTCTCATAGGCAATAACTTTCCCGGTTTTCAAGTCGATACAGTAAACCCCTTTTGTCTTATCTCCAAACCCGTATATCCGGTCATTGACAACAACAGCGCCTCCCATTTTGCTATCAAGTGAATCGTTTTTCCATACCTTTTCTATATTCAAGCCATCAGCCGAGAGCTTAAGCATGACGCCACCGCAGCCGTATCCTGACATGCAATAAAGGAATCCATTCTGAAATATGGGGGTGTTGGCGTGTACCGACCATTTGTTAATTTGTTCATGACTCCATAATTTCTTGCCTGATTCTGCGTCAAAACCCAGGATCGATTTTTCGGTCATGGTTACAACAATCTTTCGGTCAGGAAATTGAATAAGGGCTGGTGAACAATAAGCGCTCAGGTCACCATTGCCTGGATTGCTCCAAATTAGTTTCCCTGTGTTTTTATCCAGGGCTATAATGTTGTCTTTTATACCGCCAACGGTACAAAATAATTTATCTCCGTCAATCAGCAGGTTCTCTGTGAATCCCCATTTAATATTACGACCACTATAGTCTTTCATGACATCGACAGCCCATATTAATTTGCCATCAATTGCATTCAGGCAAACGAGCTTCCCAAATCCACTCAATAAGTAGATTCTCTCATTATTATATAAGGGTGTACTACGAGTACCCGGAAAACTTTCTGTCCACTCTTCTCCGTATTCAGTGCTCCAGACAAGGACTCCATCATAGGTGAGTGCGAAAATCTTACCAATTCCATTTTTCGCTCCTGCCAGGAAAATCCGGTCTTTAGTAACACAAGCAGAGCCAAATCCTTCACCCAGGCTGTCATAGTGCCATTTTAGTTTCGGACCATCGGCTGGCCAAACAGCAAGGAGATTGGTCCCGTCATAAATTCCATCACGATTTTTCCCGCGCCATTGCTGAGCGTCCTGGGCAAAAGAGATTGAAATCAGTAAGAAAAAGCTTAATAAAAGGGCATACAAGTGCTTCATGAGATAATGATATTAAAATGTACATAAAATTAAAACTAAAAACGCAATCTCAAGCCAGTTTTCTATATTATCTTAACTTTGCTCTATGGAAAAGATACATAAAAACTGTCAAAGCTGTGGCATGCCCATGAAACGTGACGAAAATGGAGGCGGAACTCATGCTGATGGGTCAAAATCGAGCAAATTTTGCAGCCATTGTTATGCAAATGGTGCTTTTACGCAACCCGATATTACTGCTAAAGAAATGCAGGTTTTCGTGAAAGCGAAATTGAAAGAGTTTGGCATGCCAGGCTTTTTGGCTGGATTTTTTACAACTACAATTCCCCGATTGGAGCGCTGGAAATCTTAAGGATAATGATTGTGTTTCTATTTAAATATTTACATCAATTAATCAGGTATAATGTACTGATTATTATTATGATGCTATTGTATAGTACGCAATCAAATGCTGCTCAAGACACGCTCAAAATTCTGTTTGTAGGAAACAGTTTTACTTATAATTTCGATTTGCCAGGCTTGTTTGACAGTCTCGCGAAGAACGCAGGATACCCTGTTGTTATCGCCCAACATACTCCCGGCGGCGTTTCGGTTGGCGACACCAGCCAGGGCACGATGGCTCATATGAACAATCCTGAAGTTTTTAGCATGATTCGCAGCAACAACTGGGATTATCTGCTACTCCAGGACAACCAGGGACGTTTTGTCCATGATTATGGGGTATTCCCGGCATCAAGCCTGGTTATTGAAGGTCATATCCGGATTCGCGACTCACTCCTTTTTCATCATCCTTGTGCCCATATGCTCTGGTTCGCAGGTTTTGGGCCAAAAGCGGGTTATCCGCCTTATGCAAATACAGGTAGCGGTTTGATTGATAAGATTTATAATAACTATAGGTTTTTGCTGGATACCGCGGGACAGGTAATCGCTCCGCTGGGTCCCGCCTGGCAAAAGATCATTGCCAATAATACCAGTATCAATTTATGGGATGTTGATGATACCCATCCTGGATTGGCTGGTTCTTATTTGAACGCTTGTGTAGTATACGCCACTGTATTTAAGCAATCTCCGATTCTTAGTAGTTTCAATCCCGGTATCTCAGCAATGGAAGACAGTATTCTGAAAACGACCGCCTGGCAAACCACCATTGATTCTATTTATGTTACAGGTTTGAAGCAAATAACACCAGAGATTAGTCAGATTGATGCTGTCGCTTTCGTATGGGGAAGTTTTGATACATGCTATTGGTATCGAAATGACACCCTGGTATATATAGGGAATTCGTTGTTTATCCCGGTGGACGGACCTTATTATGCGATTACTAAAGACAACAATGGATGCACTTTCAGAACATTGACCTCTAATTTGTCAAACATCAATAGCGTTAATGAACTCACGCAAAAGGATGTAGTTTCCAGGATTTTTCCTAACCCGGCAAATGACGTACTCAATATTTTTGCACCATCGAATAACACAAGAATCAGGCTAATGAATTCTATAGGACAATCAGTTTTTGAAGAACATCTACCCTCCTCTTCAACTAAGATAAATTGCTCATCATGGCCTGCAGGAGCATATATCATTTGTTTTATTACTGATGAAAAACAGATCCTTTATAGAAAACTAATCATTGTCAGATAACCCAAATTGTAAATATGCAAGAAGAATTTGAGGATTATACACCGCGTCAGCAGAGATTCCTACAACAATGGGAAAAGCATCGTGATCACAGGTGGCGCTATATCCTTACCCGTGGTGGCTTAATGGTTGGATTACCCCTGGGGACCGTGACCTATCTGTGGACTGAAATCAATTTCCAGTTTTCATTATTTAATCCCTGGAGGTTGTTGATCTATATCGGCATTTACATCTTAATCGGGATGCTTTTTGGCAATTCTTCCTTTAATACCAAGGAGAAAAATTACAAAATTCTAAAAGGCTTTGATTAAATGTACCGATATACCGGTATACCGATATACCGGTTCATCGGTATATAAAAACGCTTCTACCTAAACCTTCTCTTCCCCTCAAACGTCCTTTCTGGTGGACGACTTGTGGTTTTACGAAGACTGATTTTACGATCTTCGATAAAAGCATCGCGGAAAGCATCCATCAGCATATCGGCACAGGCGCCGTCAGCTTCGAAGATGGTATCATTTTTCATGATTGTCACCTTGCCGACTTTTACCTTGGTTTTTGGGGTATAATCTTTAATAAGTCGTAAGAGATCTGTCGGGCTGAGGCCATCGCGAAATCCAAGATTGATACGGAAAGGAACAAGTCCTTCATCGTCAAATCTCCGTCTTTCTCCACCTCTTTCGCTGCGTTCACCGCCTTCGCGACGTTCGCCTCTCTCTCCTCTTTCGCCACGTTCACCTCTTCTGTCGGAACGGAATTCCTGTTCACGAACATTAAGGTCTGGTGCATCTTTGTAATATTCCAGGAATCGGTTAAACTCAGTTGAAACGAAACGTTTGATGAGTTCTTCACGGCTCATCCATTCGAGTTTTTTATAGATCACAGGAAGGAAGTCGTCGATTTCTTCATCATTTACAACTACTTTCTCCATGGTTTCTACCATATTAAAGAGCTGTTTTTCACAACATTCTCTTCCATCAGGAATCGGACGTGATTCAAATTTTTTCTTGATATTCTTCTCGAGGACAGAGATTTTGCTTTTATCTCTTGAGCTCACCAGGCTGATAGAAATACCACTTTTTCCTGCTCTGCCAGTTCTGCCGCTGCGGTGCACGTAGCTTTCAAGTTCGTCAGGAAGGTTATAGTTAATAACGTGAGTGAGGCTGTCAACATCAAGTCCACGGGCTGCCACGTCAGTAGCAACCAGGATCTGAAGGGCACCATCGCGGAATTTCTGCATTGCATAGTCACGCTGCGATTGGCTTAAGTCACCATGCAAGGCATCGGCACTGTAACCGTCTTTCATCAATTTTGCAGCTACGTCGCGGGTTTCCTCGCGGGTACGACAGAAGACAATCCCATAAATTTTGGGGTAATAATCTACGATACGCTTCAAAGCCAGGTAACGGTCATGGGCTTTAACGGTGTAAAAGTAATGCTTGACATTTTCAGCACCGGAATTCTTGACGCCGATACTGATTTCACGGGCATTTTTGAGATATTTCTTGGCGATATTAGAAACTTCTCTTGGCATGGTTGCCGAGAACAAAAGCGTTCTGCGTTCTTCAGGAAGATTTTCTAGGATTGTATCCAGTTCTTCCTGGAATCCCATGTTGAGCATCTCATCGGCTTCGTCGAGGACAAGAGAGTGAATTTCGCTAAGGTTGACCTTTTTACGACGTATAATGTCGTTCATACGACCTGGGGTGGCGACGATGATCTGTGCTCCTTTTTTAAGGTCGTGAATTTGATTGTCGATGCTCGCGCCTCCATAAACGGAAACAACTGACACCCAATGCATAAACTGTGCATAGTCGCGGATGTCGTTGGCAACCTGCATGCAGAGCTCGCGGGTCGGGCAAAGGATAATACCTTGTGGTGTTTTTGTCCCTTCATCAAGGGCTTGCAGCAATGGCAATCCAAAGGCTGCAGTTTTTCCGGTTCCGGTCTGGGCGAGCGCAACGATATCCGTGGCATCAGCCAGCATCGCAGGGATTACCTCGGCCTGAACAGGCATAGGTGTTTCAAATCCAAGCTTTTGAACAGCACGGATCAGTTCGGGCCTTAAGCCCATTTCTTCAAATGAAATCATAATTTAATTTTACCAGGTTGTAGTGCCCCTGGTCCCGGGTGAGTAATCCCCTATTGGTTACTGAACGCAAAACCTTGTGCACATTTTTGAAGCTGCAAAGGTAGTAAAATATTCAATAGTTTGATTATTAGACAAATATTTATTTTTCTTTCAGTTTTTTCAAGGGCATTCGATCTAATAAAGAAAACTAATTAATCACTGAAGGAACATTTTTGAGTTTTTGCTGTTAACTTTGTATAATTATTGAAACATTTATTTACCTAACCCCCCATCCCTCCAATGAAAAAAATAATTGTATCATTCACTGCATTAGCGCTATTTTGGTTGTCGCTTCAATCATGCAGCAAACAAGAGAAGACATCATCAGGGCCCCAGGCTAAACCTGAATACAACCTCGGTTGTGAACTATTAACGCCTACTGAATACCAGGCACTACCAAAATTTAAAATGCCTGCGGTTACGAAAATATTAGCCACTGCTGCTGTCGTTTCTCCAATACCTCCTGTTGGAAACCAGGGTGGTGAAGGTTCTTGTGTTGCCTTTGGAACCACCTATGCCGCCAGGAGTGCTGATTGGGCTATTAATAACAGCCTCTCTACCTTTTCTTACAGCACCGACATTTTTAGCCCAGAATATGTGTACAATCAGATTAAAGTCGGAAGCTGTTCTTCAGGTGCATACGTTTATAAAGGATTAGACCTGCTGAAAAAACAAGGCGTCTGTCGTTGGTCTTTGATGCCTTATACTGATTTGAATTGTAATACCAAGCCAAACAATGCACAAAAGGCAGATGCTGCCAATTATAAAATCACATCATATGGGACAGTTGCCATCAATGTCACCTCAATTAAAACGCTCTTAGCTGCGAACAAACCGGTAATTGTTGCAGGTCCGGTTGACAATGCTTTCGTCAATCTTGGCAACGGTTCAGTTTTGGGTAACAGGAATGGTAGTCTTGGTGGTCATTGTTATTACCTGGTTGGTTATGATGACAGTTATGGTGGAGGTTCCTTTAAATTCATGAACTCCTGGGGTTCCACATGGGCAAGCTCAGGATTTGGATATATTAGCTATGCTTCAATTGGTACCTGGTGGACGGAAGCTTATTCTGTTACCACCAATTAGAAGTGATGTTTTAAAAAATGAGGCTGACTCCTTTTTGAGTCAGCTTTTTTTTTACATTTATCTCAGCTCACGAAAAGTATATTACCAAACTAAACCATTCATACTATGATTAATGTAAACGAATACTTCGACGGAAAAGTAAAATCCCTGGCCTTTGAAAACGCTGCAGGCAAAGCCACTGCTGGTGTTATGGTTGCCGGAGAATATGAATTTGGCACATCAACAGTAGAGCATATGCTTGTTACTGCAGGCACTTTGCATGTTCAGATGCCCGGCGAAAGTGGCTGGAAGACATACAAATTGCATGATACCTTCGACATCCCCTCTGGTATCCGCTTCAAAGTGAAGGCTGATGAGGCATCTGCATATATTTGCTATTACGAATAAATATGATTGATCTGCGAAGCGATACCGTCACCCGCCCCATTCCTGCTATGCTGGAGGCTATGTTCTCAGCTCCTGTTGGTGATGATGTCTTTGGCGAAGACCCAACAGTGAATGCTTTGGAAGAAAAAGTAGCAAAGCTGTTTGGGAAAGAAGCCGCGATTTTTTGTACTTCCGGGACCCAGGCAAACCAGATTGCCATAAAATTACATACACAGCCTGGTGATGAAGTGATCTGTGCAAATACTGCTCATATATATTATTATGAGGGCGGTGGCATTGCCTTTAATTCAGCAGCCTCCGTTTGTTTGCTTGAAGGCGATCGCGGGAGAATCAGTGCCGAACAAGTCAAAGCAAATATCAATCCTGATGATGTGCATCGCCCTGTCACCCGGCTTGTTTGTCTTGAAAACACCATGAATAAAGGGGGTGGCGCTATCTATGACTTTAATGAAATTAAAGCCATTGCCGGTGTTTGCCAGGCACATGATTTGCGCTTACACCTCGATGGCGCCCGTTTGTTTAATGCCCTGGCTGAAACTGGCAATAGCCCGGCTGAATATGGGAACTTATTTGATACCATCTCAATTTGCCTGTCAAAAGGATTGGGTGCCCCGGTCGGGTCTGTATTAACAGGTGATGCTGTCTCCATTAAAAAAGCCAGGCGGATCCGCAAAGTTTTGGGCGGAGGTATGCGTCAGGCCGGATTTCTCGCTGCTGCCGGTATTTATGCACTGGATCACCATATAGATAGGCTCAAAGAGGACCACCGCAGGGCAAAAGCTTTGGGCATTGTCCTGGAATCCCTGTCGTGTGTCGATGAAGTGGTCCCCATAGAAACGAATATTATTTACTTTAAGCTTAAGCCTGGAATGACTACAAATCAGTTTCTTACTAAACTTAAAATACATGACATTCATGCTTTTTCCTTGAGCAACCAAACCATTCGCTTTGTTACGCACCTTGATTTTACAGAGGAAATGCTTCAATTAACCAGCAAAGCCTTAAAGGAGATTGTTTTATAAAAGGATTTATTAAGTCGTAATAGGCTGCAAATTAGATATTTAGTATTAAATTTCTTAAATACTGTTAATAATACTGCAAGAATCCGGAATGATTGCCGTTGTTTATCCCTAATTTTGTGTACATAATGTAAAGGTATGGGTGCTGAGTTTGAGCCATGGGATGATCAGGAAACGCGCTCGCTTATTGAGCGATTTGAAGGTATGTTAGGTTTTAGAGGTCAGTATTTCTTTGATGTGGATGATTTTGAGGATATCATTGATTTTTACCTGGAACGCAACAACCTCAGTAAGGCCCGTCAGGCCATCAACCTGGCCATGAGTCAGCATCCGTTGAATGTCAGTTTTCTAATCCGTAAAGCACATTTTTTGTTGGCTTCTGATAAAAGTGAAGAGGCATTGCTGGTTTTGGATGAAGCTGAAATTCTTGATCCTCTTAATATTGACATCCTTTTCAGCAGGGCTGCCTTGTTTAGCAAACTCAAACGTTATCCTGAAGCGATTGAACAATACCTCCAAGCTCTTCCTGAGGCGGAGGAAAAAGATGAAGTATATGCTTACATAGCCTTTGAATACGAGAACCTTGCGAATTATGCCATGGCGCTCGATTACCTCAAAAAAGGCGTTGCCCTCAATCCTGAAAATTTCTCTTCACTTTATGAGATCAGTTTTTGCTATGAAGTAGTTCAAAAGCTAGACGAAGGGATTCAATGGTTTACAGATTTCCTCGACAAACAGCCCTATTCCAAGGTTGCCTGGTTTTGTCTGGGCGTTTTACACAGTACCAGCGGAGAGTATGAGAATGCGATCAATGCCTATGATTTTGTGATTGCCATCGATGAGTCTTATTCCTCGGCTTATTTCAACAAGGCCAATGCGTTCGCTAACCTGAAGAACTATGAGAAGGCACTTGAGTTGTACAAGGAAACGATGAATTTCGAAGAACCGGAAGTTACCACCTTCTTTTATATTGGTGAATGTTACCAGGAATTAGAAGATTATGATAATGCCTTGCTCTATTTTGAAAAGGCGAGGGATATGGATGAGTTTTTTGCCGAATCCTATATCGGCATGAGTGAAGTTTTTGAAGCAAGAGGTGAAATTGAGAGAGCGATCGATTGCCTGAAAAAAGCGATCGATCTTTATCCTGAAAATCCTGATTTTTGGGAACAACTGGCTGATTTATTATCAGATCAGAAACGGTATGCCGAAGCACTGGCTGCATTGGAAGAAGCTGCGAAAATCGATCCCTTGGCTTTAGGCTTGCGGGATCACCAGGCATGGATATATGCCGATATGGGCGATTTGCAGACAGCTGAAGAAAGGTTGATTGCTGCGATGGAGGAATCTCCGGATGATTTCATGCTGAAATACCATCTCGCCAGTGTTGTCTGGACTTCCGGAAGGATACCAGAAGCTTTGCTAATCCTCGAAAATCCACTAACGCTTTCGTTTGAGACTTACGAGCAATTGTATGATTTCTTTCCGGACCTCAGGGACAATCAAGATCTTACGGCATTCATTGGAAATTACAGAAAATCAGCTATTTAGTAAAATTTATCCAGGATGCGTTTTTATGGATTGATCGGTTATCCCCTGAGTCATTCATTTTCCCCGGAATATTTTCAAAACAAGTTTCAGCGTGAAGAAATATCCGATGCTGAATATCATTTATTTCCTCTTGACAATATCAGGGAATTCCCAGGTCTGATTAAACGTTTGCCATTCCAAGGGCTCAATGTCACCACACCCTATAAAGAAACTGTTATTCCTTTCCTGGATGAAGTAGATTCTGTGGCACATGAAATCAATGCTGTAAATACCATACAGTTTATCAGAGATCATGGGGGATTGGTTCTGAAAGGATACAATACAGATGTCATTGGATTTCGGAAATCCCTTGAGCCACTGCTTCAGCCACATCATAAAAAAGCCCTGATACTCGGCAATGGCGGGGCTTCCAATGCCGTGGCTTATGTACTGAGAGATTTAGGTATTTCTTTTCAAAAGGTTGGCAGGATAGCTACCAGGTCTGATGTTCTCTCTTATTCAGAACTGATCCCGGAGGACTTCCTGGAATCTAGCCTTATCATTAATGCAACGCCTGCCGGTACGCAAGGTTGTAAGTTTTCCTTTCCATGCATCACGCTGGTCCCGCAATTAAGGGCAACCTTAGGTCCTCAACATTTGTTGTATGACCTTGTTTATAACCCGGGCACGACACCCTTGCTTCAATTGGGTAAGGAATGCGGCACAATGATAAAAAACGGAACTGAAATGCTTTATAAACAGGCAGAGGCTGCCTGGGAAATCTGGAACCTTTAAATTCTATAAATGCGGATTGATATACTCACACTTTTCCCGGAAATGTTTACTGACCCTTTCTCCTACTCTATTATTAACAGGGCGAAGGCAAAAGATCTGGTCAGCATTCACCTGCACAATATCCGCGATTATTCTACCAATAAACATAAGTCGGTGGATGACTATGCTTATGGTGGAGACCCAGGCATGGTGATGATGGTGGAACCGATTGTTCTTGCCATTGAGAAACTAAAGGAAGAACGGCATTACGATGAAGTCATTTATCTTTCCCCGGATGGAGAACTTCTTGAGCAGTCCATTGCGAATTCAATGTCGACTTTCAATAACATTATCATGCTTTGTGGCCATTATAAAGGTATTGATGAGCGGATCCGGGAAGCCTATATCACACGTGAGATTTCTATCGGCGATTATGTATTGTCAGGCGGTGAACTAGCGGCCATGGTTTTGTGTGATGCTTTGATACGAATTATCCCCGGTGTTTTAAATGATGAATCTTCAGCGCTTAGCGACTCTTTTCAGGATAGCTTGCTTTCGCCACCGGTCTATACCCGACCTGCTGATTTCAGAGGGATGAAAGTGCCTGAGATTTTGTTATCTGGTGATAATAAGAAAATCAGAAAATGGCAGGAAGAAAAAGCCCTGGAAAGAACCCAACAACGCAGGCCTGGATTATTGGAAATTTAGTATCTTGCGGCTTAATTAATAAGGCTTCTCTTTCAGGGGGGGGCATTAATTTTTTTAATAAACATATATATATATTATTTATGAAAACCTGGTTAAAAGTCATACTCGGCCTGGCCGTACTCGGCATTATTGCTTTAGTTTATGTGTATTTTTTTATGTTTAACAAGGCGCATACCGATTTCGAAAAAGCAAAGGCTGAATATAGCCTTAAGTCTGAAGAGCTTTACAAATCCTACAAAACGGATACAGCCACTGCTAACCCAAAATTCAATGGCAAGGTATTGGAAATCAGTGGAAATGTGGATACTGTAGAAGTTCATAATGACACCTTATGTGTTGCTGTTTTTAGTTGCGAACAAGGCATGTTTGGTCCTCAGGGAATTCGTTGCAGCTTCCTGAAAAAATTTAATGAAGGCGCAAAAAAACTGAAAAGCAAACAAGCCGTGAAGATTAAAGGCGTTTGCCAGGGATATAATGATACGGATGTTATTTTAGAAAGTGCATCAATTGTGGAATAGTTTTTGATATGGGCTAAACAATAAACAACCTATTCAATTATCTTTATCCACTTAATATTTCTTTTATGAAACGCATCCTTTCTATTACAGGCTTTATTTGTTTTCTTAGCTTAAGCCTTAATGCCCAGGTCTTTGTCACCAAAAATGGCTTGGTCCACATTTTTTCAAAAACTACTATGGAAAATGTTGAAGCCAAAAATAACCAGGTCAACTGTGCTTATGATGTAAAAACTACGAACCTTGTGTTTAAGGTTCTTGTAAAATCATTTGTATTCGAAAGGGCTCTGATGCAAGAGCATTTCAATGAAAATTATATGGAATCAGATAAGTTTCCTTCTGCCAACTTTACGGGGAAAGTTACCAATGCTTCCGATATTAACTTTGCAAAAGACGGCATTTACAAAGCTACTGTTGAAGGAAACCTGGTGATTCACGGGGTCACTAAAAAAGTAACAGAGCAAGGAACTTTTGAAGTTAAGGGTGATAAAATCATGCTGAAATCAAAATTTGCGGTTGTCTATGCTGATTTTAATATCAAAATCCCTGCTGCCGTAGCCAAGAGTTTTACGGAATCTATTGATGTGAACGTAGACCTTAGCATGGACAAGATGAAATAGTAAATTAATAATAATATGATGTATAAATCTTTTCTTTTCGCGACTTTACTTTTTGTTGGATTTTCTATCCATGGATATTCTCAGGATCTTATGGATATGTTCAAAGATACTGATCCAAGCACAACAGATTATACCTCAGCAACCTTTAAAGCAACCAGGCTTGCCACAGGGCATTCTATTGAAAATCCTGCCAGTGGCACCATGATTTTTCTCCTCTCCCATCGCTTTGGGGCACTGAATAGTGGTGCATATGACTTTTGGGGATTAGATAAGGCAACCATGCGATTAGGCTTTGAATACGGAATCAATGACTGGCTTGCTTGTGGTTTTGGGCGCAGCACATATGAAAAGACTTATGATGGGTTCCTAAAAGGCAAAGTTCTCAGGCAAAGTACAGGTAAGAAAAATATGCCCATAACCCTGACCGTTTTCGCCAGTACTTCAGTAAATTCCTTGCGCTGGGCAGATCCTGCCAGGGGAAATTATGAGACCTCACGTTTTTCATATTGTTTTCAGGGGCTGATCGCCAGGAAATTCAGCAATGATCTCTCCTTGCAGCTGATGCCCAGCGTAGTACATCATAACCTGGTACCTAAGGCAGCAGACCATAATGACATTATTTCAGTGGGTGCAGGAGGAAGATACAAGCTTAGCCAGCGCGTTTCTGTTAATGCAGAGTATTATTATACACCTAGCGGTCAGGTAAGCTGGAAATATACCAATTGTTTTAGTATTGGAATGGATGTTGAAACGGGAGGTCACGTATTTCAGTTAATTTGTACCAACACCCAGGCTCAGTTTGAGCAGAATTTTCTAACCAAGACAACAGGTAAATGGTCGAAAGGCGATATCTATTTTGGGTTTAACCTGAGCAGGTCATTTACGATAAAGAAACCAAAAGCGTTTAAAGAATAACTTTACCTAATAGATCGTAGTAGTCTGATCCTGTGATTTCTACGTTGTAAAATTGCCCGGGCTCCAAAGTCCGGGCTTTTTTGTCGATAATCACTTCGTTATCAACTTCAGGGGAATCAAAAGAAGTGCGGCCAATATAATGCGTTGCTTCTTCCCTGTCGATGATTACCCTGAATTCTTGTCCGATTCTTTCCTCATTTAAGGAGGCTGCAATCTCCATTTGGAGTTCCATGATCTCGTCAGCCCTTTGTCTTTTTATTTCTTCAGGAATGTCATCGCCCAATGGAAATGCAGAAGTATCTTCTTCACGGGAATAGGTAAATACCCCCAGTCTTTCGAACCTGGCTTCTGACACAAAGTCTTTTAACTTCTGAAAAGCGATATCGTCCTCACCGGGAAAACCCACGATCAGCGTGGTTCTGATAGAGATTCCAGGCACTTTCTCCCTGATTTTACTGATCAGGTCGAGTGTTGCTTTGCGGGAAACACCACGTTTCATTGCGCTTAGGAGGCCGGAGTCAATATGTTGAAGGGGAATGTCAAGATATTTGCAAATCTTGTCATTTTCCCGGATTACATCAAGCACCTCCATCGGGAAGCCCAGCGGGTAAGCATAATGCAAACGGATCCATTCAATACCTTTGATCTCGCTAAGCCTGGTCAGCAATTCCGGCAATTTCTTTTCTTTATAAAGATCCAGGCCGTAGTAGGTGGTGTCCTGGGCAATGATATTAAGCTCTTTCACGCCTTCGTTGGCAAGCTGATTTGCTTCTGCCAGCAACTCTTCCATGGGAACAGAGACATGTTTGCCCCGGATCAAAGGAATCGCACAAAAAGAACATTTTCGGTCGCAACCTTCAGAGATTTTTAAGTAGGCAAAGTGTTTTGGTGTTGAGAGCAATCGCTCACCCATTAATTCCTTTTTCAAGTCGATGCCGATAGCCTTGATCAAAAGAGGTTGTTCATTCACGCCAAAGAAGCCATCGACTTCGGGGATTTCTTTTTGAAGATCTTCACGATAGCGTTGTGACAGGCAACCCATCACAAAAAGTCGTTTTACCTGGCCAAGCTTTTTCGCTTCAACAAAGCCAAGTATTGTATCAATGGATTCTTCTTTGGCATCACCAATGAAACCACAGGTATTGAGGATTGCGATGTCAACCTTTTTTCCAAGTGACTCATGGCTGACATCAAGGCCTGCGGCTTTGAGCTTACCCATCAGGTGTTCAGAATCGACAAGATTTTTGGCACATCCCAATGTGGTGATATGTACTTTCAGCGGAGATTTCTTTGTTTTCAATGGATCAGAAAAGACTGTCTACGAATTCATGTTTGTTAAAGACCAGGAGGTCATCGATCTTCTCTCCCACCCCAATATATTTCACCGGGATCTGAAACTGGTCAGAGATGCCAATGACGACGCCTCCTTTGGCGGTGCCATCAAGTTTTGTAATGGCAAGTGCATTGACTTCTGTGGCAGCAGTGAAGTGTTTAGCCTGTTCAAAGGCATTTTGGCCTGTGGAGCCATCCAATACCAGGAGTATTTCGTGGGGTGCATCGGGAATTACCTTTTGCATGACCCGCCTGATCTTGGAGAGTTCGTTCATCAGGTTGATTTTGTTATGCAAACGTCCTGCGGTGTCGATGATAACGACATCAGACTTCTGAGCGAGGGCAGCGGTAAGCGTTTCGAAGGCAACAGAAGCAGGATCTGCGCCCATTCCCTGGGTGATCATGGGAACCCCTGCCCTTTCTGACCATATCGTAAGCTGGTCAACGGCAGCAGCCCTGAATGTATCAGAGGCGCCGAGGATTACGCTTTGGCCTGCTTTTTTAAACTGGTAGGCAAGTTTTCCAATGGTGGTAGTTTTTCCCACGCCATTGACACCGACGACCATGATGACATAGGGTTTTTTATCGGCAGGCAGGATGAATTCATCGTTGGCACCCCAGTCATTGACGGTGATGAGTCCTTCAATTTCTTCTTTTAGCAGGCGGTTGAGCTGGTCGGTACCCACATATTTATCGTTGATAACCCTGGCCTCAATCCGCTTGATGATTTTGAGTGTGGTTTCAACGCCAACGTCAGACATGATGAGAATCTCTTCAAGCCTGTCCAGCACCTCATCATCAATGCTTGTTTTGCCAAGCAAAGCTTTGCTGATGCGTGAAAAAACACTTTCTTTGGTTGTGGAGAGACCTTTGTCAAGGCTTTCCTTTTTCTCCTTAGTGAAAAAAGAAAAGATACCCATGGCTACATCATTTTACCGGGTATAAAAAAAGCTTTTTCTTGCATAAGAAAAAGCCTTCTTCTTCCGGAGAATACTGAATTATTTCTTAGCCAGAAAATCTTTTACAGCCTCATTGGCCATAATGGATTCCTTGAAGCTATACGCACCTGTTTTGGGTGAACGTACCATCTGGATTACTTTTGCGAAATCTTTTGTCCCTGAGGACCTAAGGGTAGCAACTACTTTCTTTGCCATAGTATCTGATAATTACTTAATTTCTCTATGAACCGTCATCTTTTTCAGAATCGGGTTATATTTCTTTAGTTCAAGACGTTCCGGGGTGTTCTTCTTGTTTTTCATTGATATATAACGGGAAGTGCCGGGAAGTCCACTGGCCTTGTGCTCTGTACATTCCAGGATTATCTGGTGCCTTGCATCTTTACTCTTCTTTGCCATAAGCCTTTAATTTTGAGGTGCAAAAATATGAAAAATTCTCATACGCGCAACATTTTGAATCGATTTTTTTAACAAAAGTATCTTAATAAGTTATAAAAGTATTCGTCAACTGAATAACTTTGGCCCAAAGTAAATTTTCATGTGGTCATCGTACCTTAAAGGATTCAAAGCATATTTACAGTTGGAGCGTTCGCTTTCAGGTAATTCTGTTGAGGCATACCTTCATGATGTGGCAAAGTTAACCCAATACCTTTTGTCAATTGGAAAAAATTGTTCACCGGCAGAAATCAGTCGAGATGATCTTCAGCAATTCATTCAATGGATCCATGAACTCGGGATGACAGCCCGATCACAGGCAAGGATAGTTTCGGGTCTCCGCACCTTTTATAAATATCTTCTCATGGAGAACATACTGCAATCGAGTCCGGCTGAATTACTTGAGCTTCCCCGACTTGGAAGAAAACTTCCAGTCTTTTTAAGTGTGGCAGAAATAAACGCCATTATATCCTGCATCGACCTCAGCAAACCTGAGGGAGAGCGGAACAAAGCGATACTTGAGACCTTATACAGCTGTGGTTTGCGCGTTTCAGAGCTGACAGGCCTGAGACTAAGCAACCTTCATTTTCGCGAAGGATTTGTTATTGTCATTGGCAAGGGCGACAAAGAGCGCATGGTGCCCATTGGGCATGTGGCGCAGAAACAGATTGAGACCTATCTAAATCAGGTTAGAAGTCACCAGCAGCCTCAAAAAGGTAATGAAGCGATTGTCTTTTTAAACAGAAGAGGGAAAAAACTTAGCCGTGAGATGATCTTTATAATTATTAAAGACTTAACAGCAAAGGCAGCCATTCATAAAACCGTAAGTCCGCATACCTTTCGGCATTCATTTGCGACTCATTTGGTGGAAGGTGGTGCCGATCTTCGCGCTGTCCAGGAGATGCTTGGCCATGAGTCGATTACGACAACTGAGATTTATACCCATCTCGACAGGGAATTCTTAAGAACAGAAATTTTACAGTTTCACCCCAGGGAAAATACAGCTAAAAATCCTTCAGCCTAACAGCCCTCAGCCTAAGGCCTAAATATCCTCCACCTCCCCCTGATCATTCACATACACTCCCCAGTTCACTGAAATCAGCTTGTCTTCTTTGTCGAAGAAAAAGTCAGTCATGGCATCTTCGAATGAAACTCTACGTTCTCCCCATTCTTCATCAGCGATATCCAGTTGCGAAAAACCGGCTTCCTGCATGATACGCACCACATCTTCTTCCTTCAGGTTAAAAGCCCAATGGCCATAGAGTAATGCTTTGTCGTTTTCGATTTCAAAACATGAAATAGTCTGCTTCTCAATGCCTTCAAGGAATACAGTAATCCGATGATCCCAATAGTTTAAGACGAGCGTCGAAAATTCATCTTCATCTTCAAGGGTTTCAAGATCCTCGGGTTTGCCGAGATATTCAATAAGGGTGTTGTATTCAGAACCAAAAGTCAAGGGGCCTAGACCTGATTTGGGTTTAATATCTAAGAGCAAATCTTTCATAGTCAATATAATACTTTAGGTAAAAATCAAAAATTGGAGGTAAAGTTACAAAGCCAGAATTAAAAAGCAAATATTAATTTTATTTATTTAAAAGGAGAGCCATCTTCTTTTGCGACAGTGCGATACACCATGCCATCAAGCCATGCCGGGAAGAACTTATTCAACCAGTAAACGAGTTTTCCCTGGCTTCCCATGATGATCTTTCGCTTTTTATGTTGCACGGCATTGGCAATTCTAAAAGCCACAGTTTCTGCACTCATTAGCTTTCCTTCTTCGAAGGGAGATTCTCCTTGTGGTTTTCCTTCCTTATCGAGCGCAGCATGGCGGATATTTGAGGCAGTATAGCCAGGACAGGCAACCAAAACATGCAGCTGTCTTTTCATATTCTCAATCCGAAGTGTCTCCAGGAATCCTTCCATGGCGAATTTTGAAGCTGAATACGCAGTACGGGCTGGCAGTCCTTTGAATCCTGCTACTGATGACATTCCGACTACGGTTCCTTTTGATTCAAGCAAATAGCTTAAGGCATATTTTGTGCAATAAACAGTTCCCCAGAAGTTTACGTCCATGACATCCCTGATGACTTTCAGGTCTAAATCTTCAAAGAGTGCTCTCATGGATATTCCTGCGTTGTTGATCAGGACATCGATTTTCCCGAATCGGGTCATTGTTTGTTCGATGAGGTGGCGACAATCTGACTCTTTTGTTACATCACATTTTGTGACAAGGATATCTTTTTCCCGTCCCGGGTATAATTCTATAAAAGCTTCCAGGGCATGTAGTTTCCTGGCAGCAAGGCTAATTTTTGCACCTCTTTTAAGATATTCATGGGCCAGAGCTTCACCGATACCGGAGGAAGCGCCTGTGATGATGATGACCTGCATTTGGCTTGATTTATGGGGGCAAGATAGGGAAAAAGAATGTACCAATATACCATTTTCAATGTACCAATATACCAATTTATGGAACCTATAAACTGGCTTGGTATTGTAAGGAGTGTCGGCGTAAAAAATTAATATCTATATTTTGTTGAATTTCAGTGTGTTGAAATTTTTATGAATATTTCTTGGTAATTAAATGTATGAATCGTACTTTTGCAGCCCGATTACGGAAAGATTTCGTAGCTCAGCAGGTAGAGCACATCCCTTTTAAGGATGGGGTCCTGGGTTCGAATCCCAGCGAGATCACAAAAATGGAAACAAAAGCCTTGTAAATCTGATGATTGCAGGGCTTTTTTTATTGATTAAATCGTGTGAACGTCTGTGTGTGCCCTTGTGCCCGTGTGCGCTTGACGTTGGAACTTTCAGATCGTCAGCGGGTAAATGCTCGTCACAAGGTTTGTTAAGAGACCTCAAGCAACTATAAATCTGTATATTTACGCAACAATAGACGCAATGTTTTTCAATAATCTATTAGACTAAGCTTATGAAAACAATCAAATATGTTGTTATCGTTACCCTGTTGATTCTATTACATATAAACAGTGGCCATGCTCAAATAATAAGTTTTACCATACCGGGCGCAAGCAATACTTACATCACTTGTGTCAATGATTCTAACATCATTGGTGGTTATTACGAGAATGCATCTGGTATTCATGGTTTTATGAATAACGGTTCATCTACAACCCTTATCAACTTCCCTGGTGCCGTTCAAACCTATGTTTATGGTATCAACAACCACCGGATTGTTGTAGGTGCTTATAATACCAATGGCTCGCTCACCAGTAATGAAGGATTTGAGTTTGATCCTGTTTCAGGCAATTATACCGATATCACAAGCAGCTGGATTCCATCAGTAGATTTCACGATAGCCCGGGATATCGATGATGGCGGCTGTGTGGTAGGTGATTACAAGCAAAGTGTCACCCATAAGTGTTTCTCTTTTTGTGGAAATTCCTTTTTGTCATTTTATTACAATTCAAACCCCACCTATATTAATTCAATTAACAACAGTGGCAAAAGAGCAGGATATTGGATTGAGGGTACGCTCAGGCATGGCTTGATATATTCCAATAGTATGTGGTTTCAGTATGATTACCCCGGATCAAACAGAACAATGTTTACTTCTATTAACGACAGCAACATTGCAGTCGGGATTTTTAACCTGAATCGTTCTTTTGTCTATAAGCATGGTTTATTCAGAGAAGTCACAAAACCGGGAGCAACAGATTTTCAGATCCACGACATTAACAACAAAGGAAAAGTAGTTGGTTATTATAAAGATGCCAGCAACACTTATAAAGGCTTCTGGATGATGGTTTGGGATCTTAATTTCCGCCCTAAGCCTGATGGATGGCAATTTCCTAATGGAGAAGAAAACATGTGGCCTTCAAGCTATTATGATCAGTTTGATTATTCGAAGGATCCTTATTTGGGAGGGGATGCCAACTTCCCCAGATTTTATGCACCGGGTGGTCCGAAAGAATTGCCGGAAAGATGGTCTTTCCCTGATTGGCCGCTTTTTGTTCAACTGTTGGGAGAGAGGCAGTGTTACCAAAATTGCGAAGGCTTCAGGATTCTGAAATCAAAAGCTTTCTCACATTGGTGGACCAGGGTTGGATTACCTTGGGCTGGCTCTTGTTTTGGTTTTGTCCAAACAAGCTTTTTAGCTTTCGACAGCCTTCCGCGGTTTAAAGCGAGATTCCCGACTGTCGGTCCATGGACTACATCCAATAAGTTATACGATTTGCCGCTCAATGATGAAAACAGGAAATGCATTAACCTCTTGTTTCAAGAGCAGTTTCAGAAGGCGTATAACACTTTTGACAGATCTGTCAGAAATAATTCCCCTCTGGAAACAGTAGAAAAGATGAAGAAAATGTTTCTGGGAAAAAGTAAGAATGTTTGTGCGCTGAGTGTAATAAATCAAAATGGCAAAGGCGGACATATCGTTAACCCGTATAAGCTGGAAATTGATTCACTTAACGATAACATTGAATATATCTTTGTTTACGACAATAACTGTCCTAACGATACTACCCGGAAAATTACGATACATATTGCGGACAATTGCTGGTTCTACGACCTGGCAACCAATGCAAATGAACCCACAAAAGAATGGGGTGGCTGGAATGCTCATAAAGGAATGTATATTGATTTGCCGGTTGAGCGATATTATGATACAATTCCATTGGATTCAGTGACAAGAATTTCTGCATTAATGAATGTAAATAGTCCTCAATTGCTTGAGGTTTATAATTCACCGGCTTGTGATATTTTAATATCAAATTCTTCTTCGCAATCTGTTGGATTCCAGGGGAATATAATTGTAAACACCCTGCCTCAGGCCCTACCAATCACGCCCAGATCAGCCAGCGAACAAGCACCCTTGGGTTATTCTCTTCCTGAAGGGGATTATCATATTGAAATGCGGAATTTTAACAGTCTTCTTTCATCACTGAATGTCTTTGACAATGCCAATTCATTCTCCTATGCCAGGGGTGGTGCCGGACTGACCCAAAAGGACCTGCTGACACTGAATGTTGATGGCTTTAAGGTGAGTAATGCGGATAATATTATCAAGACCATCACCATCGGCGATATTTTTGAAGATGCAAATGCTGAGATGAGCTTTGAAATCCAGGATCTTGCTCAGCATCCAAATTCAGATGTTCAGATTCAGCGTGTTAATGGCAATCGTCTGAAGTTGTTTAATTCGGGCCCTTCTTCAAGGTACGGGATCAATATTCGATATGTCAGTGTTAATGGAGAATCAAGATATTCACATGATTCTGTCAGCATTGCTGCGAATACAGCCCACATTATTGTGCCTGACTGGGCGAACCTGAAAACTGAAAACCTCTGTATTTATATTGATAATGGGAATAACGGAAGCAATGAGGATACCATCTGTTTCAGCAACAACGAGCCACCGCAGTTTATAACAAACCCTACTGTTATAAGAAGAGGCACGTCAGCTTTTGTTGATACTGTTGCTATTACAAATAGTGGCGGAGGGGATTTAAACTGGACAGCCAGTTCAACACTTCCTTCATGGTTAAGTATCACAGGAAGTAATGCCGGTACAAACTTCGGCAAAATCGCGCTATCAGCCGGTGATAATACAGGTTCTGCCAGGAGTGCATTCATTATACTGACTTCTCCCGGAGCTTCCAACAGCCCCTACCGTATTCCCGTTTCTCAGCATGGTATTTTAAATACACCCACTGGAATGTCAGCTTCTGACGGGACTATGTTAAACGGAGTCCAACTTAGCTGGACGGCTGTCAGCGGAGCTACGCATTACAAGGTATTCCGCTCAGATACTGCAGGTATGCATGGAACCAATATTAGCGGATGGATTTCAGCCATGACTTTTTTGGATACCACGGCTTACAAAGGGCAATTCTACTATTATTGCATCCAGGCAGCGCAAGACAATTCAGGACTCAATGCAACAGAATATAGCACCCAGGATGGTGGGTGGCGCTCTTGCTTTACTGCTGCATTTACTGTAAACGGTGAATGCGCAGGTCAGCCAACTGTTTTCAGCAGCATTAGCAAGGTACATACCAAAGCCTCTTATTTGTGGGATTTTAACAACGATGGAACTACTGATTATTGGGGCAAAGACATCGATCATACGTTTTCTGTCCCGGGTACTTATGTCGTAAGGATGACAGTAACCGACAACAGCCTTTGCACCGACACCAAACTAGAAACCGTAGTCATTAAATCATTCCCGGCGCTTGGGTTATTCAGTGATTCGACTGTTTGTGCCGGACAGTCTTTACTTTTAAATGCAGGAAGTGGTTTTGACAGTTATTTATGGTCAACAGGTGCTACAACATCTTCAATAACAGTAGATTCCGCTGGCAATGGCCTTGGGCTGCACGCTTTCTATGTCAGGCTTGGCATGGGTAATGCATGTTCGGTTCTCGCAACCACACGCATAAGCTGGGATACTTGTGCGATTGCCAGTTCTTTTAGTCTCGCCGGTGTTGTTACCTATGATAATAATGCTGCAACTCTGCTTAACAACAGCACAATCATGCTAAAACAGAATGGGAATATCATACATCAGACAACAACAGATACCCAGGGCAATTATTCTTTCAATAATCTGCAAAGTGGTGAATACCAGCTTACAGGTACCTCAGCTAAATCATGGGGAGGTGTTAATTCTGCTGACGCTTTAATGGTTGCCAGGCATTTTGTGGGATTGATCAACTTACAGGGTGTAAGGCTTCTGGCTGCTGATGTCAACGGTCCCAATTCCATTAATTCAATCGATGCCTTGCTTATTGTAAAACGTTTTGTCGGGATAATAACCTCATTTAGTGCTGGAGATTGGGCTTTTGCAAAAGATATCGTTCAGATTGGAAGCCAAACGAACCAGACTGCAAATCTTAAAGCTGTCGTTTATGGCGATGTTGATGGTTCCTATCTGCCACCCGCGAAAATGGACTTTGGCATTGAGTTACTTAACAAAGGAATTCTTGTTACAGATAAAAACAGCATCGAAATTCCTCTTACTGTAAGCGCTGCTTTGGAAATAGGTGCTATTTCCCTGATATTGAACATCCCACCTCAGATTGCAGCTGTTTCAAATGTAAGCACAATTTCAAACGGCACATGCATATTTAATGTTTTGAGTGATGAATTGCGAATTGCCTGGTATAGCTTGTCGCCCATGAATCTGGCAGCCGGAGAAGACCTACTTTCAATAACTGCTCTTTTGAAACCTAATGCTGAATCCTTGTCAGGCAGCTGGACGCTCAGTCCTGAAAGCCAACTGGCAGATGCCACCGGGGAAACCATGAGTAATGTGAAGATCATCATCCCTGACTTAGTGTTCAATACAAAGCAATGTTATCTCTGTCAGAATGTGCCAAATCCATTTACCAACAGCAGTGACATATCCTATTATATGCCAGAGTCGGGTAAGGTTACACTCAAGGTTTATAATGCTATTGGACAGGAAATAAAAGTTCTGATAAATGAACCCCAGCCTTCAGGTATTCATACAACAAAGATTTTCAGTGCGAACCTGCCTGCCGGCATCTATTCCTACAAGATCGAAATTACAGGGCAGACAAGAAGCTTTTTCAAGACCATGCAGATGGTTGTTGGGAAGTAAAGTTCATTCCCCAAAAAAGAAGTCAATGCCTGGATGTGAATATCAATAAAAAGTTTAAAAAAGCTATCAGAACATTCAATGCAACGATGCTTCGCATTCCTGCAAAGAACGAATCTATATTGGACTATTTGATTAATTATTAAAAATTAGTTACTGTTCAGGGGTTATTAACATGTTAACCAACCAAAGTTAGGGAATAAATCT
>JBAXPV010000026.1:0-55334 GCA_037132075.1 Bacteroidota bacterium | reverse complement strand
TACACGTTCCGATGAAGACAGACCCAAAAGGTCATTCTCCGGGAGCGACGAGGATAAACCCAAAAGATCCTATACACGTTCCGATGAAGACAGACCCAAAAGGTCATTCTCCGGGAGCGACGAGGATAAACCCAAAAGATCCTATACACGTTCCGATGAAGACAGACCCAAAAGGTCATTCTCCGGGAGCGACGAGGATAAACCCAAAAGATCCTATACACGTTCCGATGAAGACAGACCCAAAAGGTCTTTCTCCGGGAGCGACGAAGATAAACCCAAAAGATCCTATACACGTTCCGATGAAGACAGACCCAAAAGGTCATTCTCCGGGAGCGACGAGGATAAGCCCAAAAGATCCTATACACGTTCTGATGAAGACAGACCCAAAAGGTCATTCTCTGGAAGCGACGAAGACCAGCCAAAGAAATTATTTCCCAGGAGCCCTGAGGAAAAACCAAGAAGATCTTCCAGCGACAGCGGGGATTTTCGCGAAAAACGCTCTTTTAGCGGCGACGAGCAGGACAGGCCCAAAAGATCATATCCCCGCAGCGATGAGGATCGGCCAAAGAGGTCATTCTCAGGAAGCGATGAGGACAGGCCCAAAAGACCATTCTCCAGAAATGATGACGACAGGCCCAAAAGATCATTTCCAAGAAGCGATGATGACCGGCCCAAAAGGTCATTCTCCGGAAGTGATGAAGATCGGCCCAAAAGAGCATTTTCCAGAGGAGACGATGACAGACCCAAAAGATCGTTTTCCAGGAGTGATGATGACAGGCCGAAAAGATCTTATGACGATGCCAAAAGATCCTTTGGCTCCTCAGAAAGAAAACCTGCTGCAAAAAAGGCTGAACGCGAACCCGATGGGTTGATCCGTCTGAATAAATATATTGCCGACTCAGGCGTTTGTTCCCGCCGTGAAGCTGACACCCTCATTGAAAGCGGGAAAGTCATGGTGAACGGCATTGTCGTTACTACGCTGGGAACCCGCGTGGCTCCGGATTCGCAGATTCGGATCGGCGATGAACAGCTTAGCCGTGAAACTTTACGTTATATCCTCCTGAATAAACCAAAAGGCGTGATCACCACCATGGATGATCCCCAGGAAAGAGATACCGTGATGAACCTCGTGGGCAATGCCTGCAAGGAGAGAATTTATCCGGTTGGCCGGTTGGACCGAAACACTACGGGCGTTCTGTTATTCACCAATGACGGAGAACTGGCGAAAACCCTGACCCATCCCAAACATGAGATCAGGAAAGTGTACCATGTGGTTGTTGACTTGCCCGTTACTGACGATCATTTCAAACAAATAGAAGAAGGCTTTGAACTTGAAGACGGTTTCATCAAAGTAGATGCTGTCGACTTTATTGGGACTGGCGTTGACCGGACACAAATCGGGCTTGAGATTCATTCAGGCCGTAATCGTATCGTAAGAAGAATTTTTGAACACCTTGGATATAAGATTACCCGCCTCGACCGCGTTGTATTTGCCAGCCTTACAAAAAAAGACCTTCCCAGGGGAAAATGGAGACATTTACGCTCAGAAGAGGTCAATTTTCTGAAGATGCTGAGTTAAGCATTAATACGACCCTATGGAGAATAACGAAAGTAAGAAGCCTACTGTCTTGCTGAAAACCCTGAAATGGTTTTTTCTGTCTGTTCTCTCTCTCATTGTGCTGGCTTCGGCAACGGGATTTATCATCGTGAACTACTACGGTGATACCATTAAAAACGTCTTTATCCATGAACTGAATACTCAGTTACGCTCTGAGATTTATGCAAAAGACATCAGCTTTACCGTCTTTGAACATTTTCCCTATGCCAGCCTGAAATTCAGCGGAATCTCAGCAAAAGACGCCACTGATCTCAAGCAAAAAGACACCCTTCTAAAGGCTGAATCCCTTTTATTAAATTTCAACGTACTCGACCTTTATAAGCAAAATTATAAAATCACCCGGATTGACATCCGGAAAGGCTTCCTCCACCTCAAGATTTATCAAGACCTAAGCGACAATTTTCATTTCTGGAAAGACACACCCAGACAAGCAGGCAGTAAAATCGATTTTAGATTAGAAAATGTGAGCCTGGTGAATATGAGAATTATATATGACAACCATGCGAACAAGCAGAACTTAAACATTTTGGCACGTGAGGTCGCATTGAAAGGCCGTTTCCGTGACCAGAGCTACCAACTGCGCGTGAACGGAATTGTCGTTGTGAAGGAATTCCTCCTTACTGACGAATCTTTAGCCAAGGGCAAGGAAGTCAAGCTGGATCTTGAAATGGCTGCTGACAATGAGCGTGGGCTATATACCTTTCAGAAAGGGAACCTTGAGCTTGGAAAACTATCCTTCAAAACACAGGGGACAATCCTGGCCAACGACAAAGATAAACAGCTTGATTTCTCATTGCTTTCAAAAGAAACTGACCTTCAATCCCTTATCCTGGAACTTCCTGCCAGTTGGCAGAAATATTTTGAAAACTACGACTTCAAAGGGGATATTGCTTTTCACATGACCTTAAAAGGCGCCTTTATGGGTAAAGGAATTCCCAGGATCCAGGCAGATTTCTCCCTGGCAAATGCCAGCGCTAAACGCAAAAAGGAAGAGATTTCACTGGAAGGAATTAAGCTGCAAGGCATCTATATTTATGAACAAAAAGGGGATTCCGGATTAAACCTGATCGACCTAAAATCATTTAATGCAAGACTTAAAGGCGGGGAAATCACCGGCAGTGCACGGATCGAAGGTTTTGTCAAACCACTGATTCACACAAAATTCAAAGCTAGCGTTGAACTCGCTGACCTTCACCAGTTTCTTTATCCTGAAAATATTGAAAAACTTACAGGAAAAGTTGATTTACAACTTCAATTCGCAGGTCGCCTGAAAAGTAACAACACCTTTAGTGTATCCGATTTCTTAGATTCAGAGGTAGCAGGTATTCTAAAATGTTCAGGTACGGAATTCAAATTGAAAGGACAAAATACCACACTGGAAAAAACTTCCGGGACATTCACCTTTAACAACAATGATGTCAGGGCTGAAGACATGAAAGGCAGCGTATCCGGAAACACCTTTACCTTGAATGGGATGTTCTCGAATTTACTCCCCTATATTTTCAACAAAAACCAGGTACTCGGAATCCAGGCTGAGCTTAGTTTTTCAACGCTCGACCTTGCCACATTGTTTGAACATGGCAAAAGCAACGACAAGTCTTCTTTGGCACTGGCCTTTCCTGATATGATCCAGGGAGATCTCAGTATTTCGGCAAGTCACTTAAGTTTTGCCCGCTTCAAAGCCCTCAATGTTAAAACAACAATACGATACAGCGCTCAACGATTGTTTGTAAGGACCCTGAGTATGAACGCCCTTGCCGGTCAAATCAGCGCAAGCGGCTCTGTTGATGCTTCACAGGGGAAATCGATCTCTTGTTATGGAAAGCTGAATTTCACCAACATCGACATCATGCGGACGTTTTATGAAATGGGAAATTTCGGCCAGGATTATATCATCCATGACAATCTGAAAGGCACAGGAACCGGGAATACTGAGTTTTCTTTCCTGATGGGGCCTGACTTTCACATAAATCCCGCTTCGATCCTCGCAACCACGTCACTTGCTGTCAGTAATGGAGAACTCAACAATTACAAGACGATCCAGGGCCTGGGCAAGTTTATCCGGGTGGATGATCTGTCGCATGTCAGGTTTTCCAGCCTACAAAATGATATCGTGATCCGCGACAGTAAGATTATCATCCCACAAATGAACGTTTCCAGTGATGCCTTGAATTTCAAGATCTCCGGGACCCACTCTTTCAACAATGAGCTCAACTATAAATTCCAGGTTAAACTCAGCGACATCCTCTGGAAAAAGGCCCGGGCTGCAAAAAAAGAAAACGATGAATTCGGAATCATGGAAACTGACCCCAAAAGCGGAGGCGGAACGACGCTTTTTATCTCACTCACCGGGACAGTTGAGAAGCCGCTCTTTAAATATGACATTGGGAGCGTCAGCAAAAAGGTCAAAACAAACCTGAGTGCGGAGAAACAAAATCTCGGGAGTGCTTTAAAAGCTGAGTTTGGGAAAAACAGGGCTGGTCTCGATTCCTTGACTCTGATTGAACGGGAAGACCTTAAAAAACAGGAAAACGGGAAATTTTTATTCGAATGGGAAGGAAAACGCGTTGACAGCAGCAGCGTAAAATCAAGGAAAGCGGAGAGCCCAACAAAAAAAACTGCGGAGAAAGCCCAATTCAAAGTTGATTGGGATGAAGAGCCTGCGAAAAAATAGGATTAATTTTCACAAATAATTTCCATCTTTACACTGACGTTTTGACTTCAGCTTATGGCATTAAACATATATCGGCAGAAACGAGTCTGGAAATATTACCTCTTCGCAACAGGAGTCCTCATTGTGACGGTATCGCTTTGGTATACGAACAACCTCGTTCAGAAAATAGCAACTGAAGAACAGGCAAAGCTGAAAATCTGGGCCGACGCGATCCAGCGAAAAGCAAGCTTTGTGACCTATACCGAAGATTTCTTCCTGAAAATCAAGGAAGAAGAACAAAAACGTGTCCACCAATGGGCCCTGGCAACCCAAAAACTGGCTACAGCCAGTGTCACCACCGACATTTCTGTCTATTCTGAGATCGTCAGCGACAACACCACAATCCCGGTAATAATGACTGATGAAAAAGATAACATCCTGGCATCCAGGAATGTTACGCTGGAAAGTGGCCAGAATACGGTATTGCAGGGAGACCTGAAAAAGACTTTTTCTATCTATCCTCCTATCATCATTGAATTTCTACCAAGACAGACGCGCCGTTTTTATTATAGTGAATCCAAGCTATTTTCAGAGTTACGTCATGTCCTGGATGACCTCACCCGGACCTTTTTCTCAGAAGTCGTGAAAAACTCAGCTTCAGTGCCTGTTATCGTTACCGACAGCAGCATGCAAAAGATCCTGGCCTATGGAAACCTGGATTCTGTAAAGATGGCGAAACCAGAGTATGCCAGGAGGATGCTTCTCGACATGAAGGAAGTTTCTGCACCCATTGAACTCAGGCTAAAAGATGAAGGCAAGCGATATATTTTTTATCAAAGCTCCTTTTTGCTGACCCAACTTCGATATTTCCCATTCTTCCAGCTTGGGGTGATCACAGCGTTCCTGTTTATCTCCTACCTCTTATTCAGCACAGCCAGGCGATCCGAGCAAAAACAGGTTTGGGTCGGAATGGCCAAAGAAACGGCACATCAGCTGGGAACACCGATTTCCTCCATCATGGCCTGGGTTGAGTTAATGAAAATGCGCAACCAGGACCCCGAAACTGTCATTGAACTGGAAAAAGATGTCAAACGATTGAGTTCCATTGCTGAACGATTCAGCAAGATCGGATCAGAACCTTCGTTGAAACCTGATGACCTGGTGAGAATCGTCACAGAAACGGTAGAATATTTAAAACTCAGAACCTCCCGTAAAGTCAATTATAAAATTACAGCGCCACCTCCCGGGCAGATCATCATTCCTATGAATGCCGGCCTATTTGAATGGGTCATCGAGAATGTATGTAAAAACTCTGTGGATGCCATGAGTGGAAACGGATCTATCGACATTGAAATATTCGAAAATGAGCGATCTGTCATCATTGACATTACTGATAGTGGCAAAGGCATTCCCCGCTCCCAGCATAAGAGTATTTTCAATCCGGGTTTTACCAGCAAAAAACGAGGCTGGGGTCTCGGCCTCACCCTGGCGCAACGCATCATCCATGAATATCACAATGGGAAAATCTTCGTGAAGGCATCAGGAATCAACGAAGGCACGACGATAAGGATACAGCTATTGCGAACTGCATAGGGAAGACACCTTCAGGTCATCTGGATGACTCCGGCTAGATTTCCTTCGACTCGATATAAAAATTATAGCTTCTAACTGAAAATCCGGAATAACATTGGTTTTTCCGGATTTTCTTAGCTTTGCTCAAATCTTTTCTCTTTGGAACAAAACAAGTCAGAACGTTTATATCTCCCGCAATTTGATGTAATCCGATTCTTCGCCGCTTTTGTCATCATCATTTACCATGCCTATGCCGCATGGCACGGCTGGTTTGGCGTTCCGGGATTTATGAGCACCGGCGATTATAAGACCCTGACCCCTTTTGGCTACCACCTCGAGAAACTCATCAAAAATATGCCCCTGGGTGTCGATGTCTTTTTCTTTATCAGCGGCTATTTGCTCACATACCTGCTGGTGATGGAAAAAGAACGATTCGGAAAGATCAACATTCCTCATTTCTACATCAGGCGTGGCCTGCGGATCTGGCCTCTGTATTTCTTCCTGGTGGCGCTTGCATTTATCTTTATCCGCTGGAATGGGGCAAATCCCCCAAATTATACAACTACCCTGCTGATGGTCAATAACTTTCAGACCATCCACACCCAGGAATGGATCTATCCCTTTTCGCATTTCTGGTCGATCTGCATTGAAGAACATTTTTACCTGGTCTGGCCACTCATCATCGCTTTCGTGCCCAATCGCAAACTCATACCCACAATCTTTGGACTCATCCTGCTAAGCTGGGCCTATAAATCCTATACCTATATGTTTATGCAGGGAAACTGGTACGAGCTTTACCTTCATACCCTGAGCCGCATGGATGTCATCCTGATGGGTGGAATGCTGGCCGCATTCTACATCAGAAAACCATTTGTTTTTAAACTCAATGGATGGATCAGCGCCGGACTGATGCTGGTCATGCTTGTGATCCTCACCTTCGATGATGTCTCTGATTTTCTCAATATGTTTACGGGCGTGATGCGAAGGCCGGTTTATATTGCATTGCTTGCCCTTCCCATGATGGATCTATTATTTAACCCTGCCCGTGCTAAGATGTTCAGCAAGCGGATTCCCTTGCTATACCTGGGAAAGGTATCCTATGGAATTTATATGTATGGCAATATCATCGTTCCCATTGTGATAAAAAAGGTGATGCTGGTCTATGGGAATAATATCTATCTTTTCTTCGGACTGACGATTAGCTTATCCCTGATTGTCCCGGTAATCAGCTATGAATTGCTGGAGAAGCCTTTTCTAAAGCTGAAGCAGCGGTTTGCTCTGGTGAAAACGAGAATATAAGCCGCTGCTCAGGGCCCACAACGACGTCGCTTAGGCCAAGACAATCAAACAAAATGTAAATCTTTTTCTGTGTAATCTGTGCGTATTTCTCTGTGTACTCTGTGTGAAAAATACCAACCTATCACTGATTCAGATTCTTCCCGCAGCCAATCCGCTCCTTCTTCCCAAACAGCCTGAGCCTGTTCTTTTTCCCTTCCTTGTTATGGGCTTTCATATGCTTGCGGGTCTCTTTCGACTGGTTCTTCATATGTTGATCCATAGCCGCATCATATTGCTTCTGAACTTCTTTGGCTTTCTCCTTTTTTGTGTCGTCAATCTTTTTCATATTTCTATCATATGAATTGACACGACAGGATGCCAGGCTTAAAGCCAGAAAAAGAAAAATTATGGTATAGATTTTGGTTATTCTCATTTCCGTATAAGACAACGAAAATACAATACAAAACTTATCCCTCCTTAAGACTATCTAAGAAGTTTTCACGAAACAATTGTTTATTAATTACTTTTGTACCAAGTTTTTACTACACCTTTATGCCAGGAACACAATCACATAGAATTTTCACAACAATCTCCCTGTTTTTCTTCGGGAGTATCTTGTTTTTTTCCTCATGCAACGACAAATCCGCTTACGCCAAAATCCCCTACGTTCCTATAAATATTTTCATTGACCCGAATTCGACCATGTACTCTCAACTCAATGTAGTCGGCGGATGGGTCTATCTCACTGCTGATGCTCCCAGTCGCGGGATCATTGTATACAAGCTTTCCCAGGATGAATTCAAAGCCTACGAGCGGATCTGTCCATACGATCCTGATATGATCAACGCCAGGGTTCAGGTTGAAAAATCCAGCGTCACCGGCATCGATTCATTGTGTGGCTCACGCTTTATATTGACAGATGGCCAGCCCTTCAAAGGACCGGCCACGCTGCCGTTAAAACAATATCAAACTGCATATGACGGGAATACGCTCCATATTTATAATTAAGTATGAAGGATGATATATGAAGGATGAACGAAGGGGATAGCAATCGGTACTGCTCATCCTTTATATATCATCCTTCATCCTTTTAGTACCGGTAATGCTCCGGTTTGTAAGGACCATTTTTCGAGATCCCCAGGTACGCTGACTGGTCGTCAGTCAAGATGGTTAATTTGACACCCAATTGCTCAAGGTGTAAGCGGGCGACTTCTTCGTCAAGCTCTTTTGATAAACGATATACGTCTACTTCATAAGAATTTTTCCAAAGGTCGAGTTGCGCCAGTGTTTGGTTTGTGAATGAATTACTCATCACGAAAGAAGGATGTCCAGTGGCACAGCCGAGGTTGACCAGGCGGCCTTCAGCCAATAAATAAATGCAATGACCCTCAGGGAAAATATATTTGTCAACCTGTGGTTTGATGTTGACATGCTGGATACCAGGCATGTTGTACAATTGCTCCACCTGGATCTCATTGTCGAAATGGCCAATGTTGCAAACGATCGCCTGATCCTTCATTTTTTTCAAATGCTCCAGGGTGATGACATCTTTGTTGCCGGTTGTGGTGACATAGATATTCCCTTCAGACAATGCATCTTCCATGGTGCTGACCTGGAAGCCTTCCATAGCAGCCTGCAGGGCACAGATCGGGTCGATCTCTGTCACGATGACGCGGGCACCATAGGTACGCATGGAATGGGCACAGCCTTTTCCAACATCGCCGTAACCAGCTACAACAACTACTTTCCCTGCGATCATCACGTCAGTAGCACGCTTGATGCCATCTGCCAGGGATTCGCGGCAACCGTAAAGGTTGTCAAATTTTGATTTGGTGACGCTGTCATTAACATTGATTGCAGGAACCAGCAGTTCTCCTTTTTCTTTCATCTGGTACAAGCGGTGCACTCCTGTGGTTGTCTCTTCAGAAACACCTTTCCACTCGGCGACAGCCCTGTGCCAACGCTGATTGTCTTCAACAAAAGCCTCTTTGAGTTGATTCATGAAAGCAGCTTCTTCTACATTATTTGTAGCCACATTCAGTAAATCAGGATTTTTCTCGGCCTGGAATCCTTTGTGGATCATCAGGGTAGCATCGCCACCGTCATCAACGATGAGCTGTGGACCCTTTCCGCCAGGGAAACAGAGTGCCTGTAATGTACACCACCAATATTCGTCGAGTGTCTCGCCTTTCCAGGCAAAGACAGGGATACCGGTAGCAGCAATAGCGGCGGCAGCATGATCCTGGGTTGAGAAAATATTACAACTGGCCCACCTGACATCGGCACCCAGTTCCACGAGGGTTTCGATCAGGACAGCCGTTTGAATAGTCATGTGAAGGGAACCTGAGATACGAGCGCCTTTCAGCGGTTTTGAGGCAGAATATTTGTTACGGATCGACATGAGACCGGGCATTTCCATTTCCGCGATCTCAATTTCTTTTCTTCCGTATTCTGCTAAAGAAATATCTTTAACTTTGTATTGTAGTTGACTGTCAATCAAGGTGTTTTCCATTAGAAAAAAGCTTTTTTAGGGTTAAATTTTCAGGACTGCAAAGGTAAGAAATTAAAATGAATTACTTTTGCTGTTTATAAAGTTTATAAATAATCCACTCAAGATTTTGATTACTAAATCTATATATACCGAGATCTCCCAACGTGTTTTGGTCCTGGATGGCGCCATGGGCACCATGATCCAGCGTTATAAGCTGGAGGAAACGGACTTTCGGGGGGAACGTTTTGCCGACTTCGATCGTGACCTCCGTGGAAACAATGACCTCCTCTGTATCACCCGTCCTGACATCATTTCAGCCATCCATGCAGAATACCTGAAAGCAGGTGCTGACATTATTGAGACCAACACTTTCAATGCCAACAGCATCTCCCAGGCAGATTATGCACTGGAGTCAATGGTTAGAGAAATCAACCTGAGTGCAGCCCGCATTGCCAGGGAAGTCGCCGATAGGTTTACAGCCGAAAACCCTGACAAGCCTCGCTTTGTGGCCGGAGCTGCCGGACCCACCAACAAAACTGCATCGATGTCACCCGACGTTAATGACCCCGGGTTCCGGGCCATCAGTTATGAGGCCTTGTCGGCTGCCTATTATGAGCAAATGGAAGCGCTGATGGATGGCGGGGTTGACATGATCCTCATCGAAACTGTCTTTGACACCCTTAATGCCAAAGCAGCATTATTTGCCGCTGAAGAGCTCTTCAAAACCCGTGGGAAACGACTGCCACTCATGGTTTCCGGGACCATCACCGATGCCAGTGGCCGGACGCTTAGCGGACAGACGCTCGAAGCTTTCCTGAATTCGGTAAGCCATATAGAACTACTGACCATCGGCCTGAACTGCGCCCTTGGCGCCAAAGAACTGAGGCCTTTTGTTGAAGAACTCTCTGACAAAGCCCCATTTTATGTGAGCATCTATCCCAATGCCGGCCTGCCCAATCAATTTGGCGGTTATGATGAGACACCTGAAAGCATGGGCGCTCATGTCAAAGATTTCCTTGACCATGGCTTTATCAATATCATCGGAGGATGTTGCGGGACCACACCCGACCACATACGTAAATTTGCTGAACTGGCTGCTACAACCAGTCCGCGCCAAATCCCAAGCTTGAACCCACGGATGCGCATCAGCGGCCTCGAACCCCTGACGGTCTTTCCGGGATCTAACTTTATCAATATCGGGGAACGGACCAATGTTGCTGGTTCCAAGAAATTCTCCCGCCTTATCTATGAAGGAAATTATGAAGAGGCGCTGAGTGTCGCCCGTCAGCAGGTAGAGAATGGTGCCCAGGTCATCGACATCAATATGGATGATGCCATGCTGGATGCTGAGACGGTGATGCCACGTTTTCTGAACCTTCTGGCTGCAGAACCCGACATTGCCCGGGTACCCATGATGATCGATTCGTCCAAATGGAGCGTCATCGAAGCCGGTTTAAAGTGTGTCCAGGGCAAAGCCATCGTAAATTCCATCAGCCTTAAAGAAGGCGAAGCTGCTTTTATCGAACATGCCAGGAAAGTCAGGAACTACGGTGCGGCAGTGATCATTATGGCTTTTGATGAAGAAGGCCAGGCCAGCACCTATGACCGCAGAATTGAGATAGCCGAGAGATCCTATAAGATATTGACTGAGCAAGTCCATTTCCCAGCCCAGGACATCATTTTCGACCCGAATATCCTCACCATTGCCACAGGCATGGATGAGCACAACAATTATGCAGTCGATTTCATCCGTGCTTGTCGGTGGATCAAGGAAAACCTGCCTCATGCCAAGGTCAGCGGGGGAATCAGCAACTTAAGTTTCTCTTTCCGGGGGAATGACCATGTTCGGGAGGCAATGCATTCTGTCTTTCTTTTCCACGCCATCCAGGCCGGCCTGGATATGGGCATCGTCAACGCTGGCCAGCTGGCGGTATATGACGACATCCCGCATGACCTCCTGCAGTTGGTGGAAGATGTGATCCTTAACCGCCGGAAGGACGGGACAGAAAGGCTGATCACCTATGCTGAGCAACACAAAGGCAGCGGGGAGAAAAAAGAAGAAGTCATCGATGAATGGCGGAACGAATCTGTCCAGGAACGACTTTCTTATGCCCTGATCCGTGGCATCACAGATTATATTGAACAAGACCTGGAAGAAGCCCGTCCGCATTTCGACCTGACACTGAGGATCATCGAAGGCCCGTTGATGGATGGGATGAATCGGGTGGGTGACCTTTTCAGTGCAGGGAAGATGTTTTTACCCCAAGTGGTAAAAAGTGCCCGGGTGATGAAGAAAGCGGTCGCATATCTAACCCCTTACCTTGAGGCAGAGAAACTCAAAGGTGAACGTCAAACAGCCGGTCGTGTACTTATGGCCACGGTGAAAGGGGATGTCCATGATATCGGGAAAAATATCGTCGGGGTGGTGCTGGCTTGTAACAACTACGAAATTATCGACCTCGGGGTCATGGTTCCTACAGAACGGATCATCAGGGAAGCAATAGCACAACAAGTGGATGTCATCGGGCTGAGTGGTCTGATCACTCCCTCGCTTGACGAGATGGTTCATGTAGCCAAAGAGATGAAACGAGAAGGGCTCAGCATTCCGATTATGATTGGCGGAGCGACCACTTCTGAAATCCATACAGCAGTAAAGATACAGCCCAACTACCCTCATGGGGTGATTCATGTGAAAGACGCTTCCCGTGCAGTGGGCGTCGTTTCAGCCTTACTCTCCAATGAACAGAAAACGGCTTTCCTTGAGGCCAACAATAAAAAATATGAAGCTGTCAGGGCGAAACATGCCGGGGAGCGCTCAACAGATGAATATGTCACGCTAGAACAAGCCCGGCAGAACCGGCTTCGTCTCGACTGGCCCAACGAAAGCCTTGCCACTCCTGCATTTGTGGGATTAAAAGTTTTTGAGGACTATGATCTTGAGACCCTCAGTAAATATATCGACTGGACCTTTTTCTTTCATGCCTGGCGAATTCCAGGAAAATACCCGGCTATTTTCAGTGATCCATTGAAAGGGGAGGAAGCTAAAAAACTATTTGACGATGGTCAGGAGATGCTAAAAGAGATCATCGACCGCAAACTTGTGAAAGCCAAAGGCGTATTCGGAATTTTTCCTGCCAATGCGGTGGGAGATGACATCCGGGTATACCAGGATGAAGACAAAAAAGAAACGCGTGCAGAGTTCCGGTTTTTACGGAATCAGCAGACAAGGGAAGGCAATGTGGCCAACCTCTGCCTGGCCGATTTCGTGGCCCCGGCTGATAGCGGAAAGACCGATTATTTCGGAGCCTTTGCCGTCACTGCCGGCCTGGGTCTGGAAGCTGCGGTAAAAGAGTATGAAGACAAACTCGACGACTACGGCATCATCATGATAAAAATCCTAAGTGACAGGCTTGCAGAAGCCTTTGCAGAAAACCTGCACCATAGGGTTCGTAAAGAGTTCTGGGCTTATGCCCCGGACGAAAATCTCGAGGTTGCCTCGATGATTCGTGAAGAATATTTAGGCATCCGGCCGGCACCCGGATACCCGGCATGCCCGGAACATTCAGAAAAAGAGGAACTTTTTCGGATGTTAGACGTAAGCAAAACTACCGGGATCCAATTAACTGAAAATTATGCCATGTACCCAGCTGCCTCTGTCAGTGGTTTTTACTTTGTCCATCCACTGTCGCAGTATTTTAATGTGGGCCGCATCGGGAAAGATCAGCTTATTGACTATGCCAGGCGAAAAGACTGTAGCCTTGAGCAAGCTGAGAAATGGCTCAACCCTTATTTAAATTACACCCCTGCCGAATGAAAGTTATAGAACATATAAAACAATCCACCGGGACGATTTTCTCTTTTGAGATCCTACCCCCTTTGAAAGGGGAACATATCAATTCGATATATTCCATTATCGATCCATTGGTAAAATTCAATCCGGCCTTTATTGAAGTCACTTATCACCGCGAAGAAATCGTAGATAAAAAACGGCCCGATGGCCTTTTGGAAAGAAGAGTAGTGCGCAAAAGGCCCGGTACTGTAGGTATCTCTGCCGCCATTAAATATAAATATGGCGTCGATGTGATCCCGCATATCATTTGCGGTGGATTTACCAGGGAAGAGACAGAAAATGGTCTTATTGACCTTAACTTCCTTGGTATTGACAACCTCCTGGTGATCCGTGGTGACAACCTGAAAAATGAAAAGTCATTCAGAGCCGAAAAAGATGGCCATGCTTATGCTGTTGACCTGGTGAAACAGATCATGGAGATGAATGCGGGAATCTATATCGACGAATCCTTGGAGAACCACACCCCCACCAACTTCTCTGTAGGCGTGGCGGGTTATCCTGAGAAACATTTCGAAGCTCCAAATATGATCACGGACCTGATGTTTCTTAAACAAAAGATAGAGGCAGGCGCTGAATATATCGTCACACAGATGTTCTTTGACAACTCTAAGTATTTCGAATTTGTGAGGCTGTGCAGGGAAGAAGGGATCACCGTTCCCATTATTCCCGGGATTAAACCCATTTCTACCAAGGGCCAGTTAACGACCTTACCCTCCACATTTCATATTGATATCCCTGATGACCTCGTTAAAGCTGTAATGCACTGCAAAGACAACCAGGCTGTCAGGCAAGTTGGCGTTGAATGGGCCATACAGCAATCTCGTGAACTTAAGGAAAAGGAAGTTCCTGTTATTCATTATTTTACAATGAGTAAAGCTGACAATATCAGGAGTATAGTTGAAGCTATTTTCTAAGAAATCGAAGCCAATTCTTAATAATTTGTTAATTATGCAACGAAAATTTTGAAATCGTACTTTGGGGTTGTATTTTCGTATTCATACTAAATCAGAAATTTAAAAACTCATCATATGTCAAGAAGTATTTATTCTTTCCTGTGTTTTTTAGGTTTAATCGTAATGAGTTCATGCACTACAACCAAGGATTTAGTTACAAAAGACATTTTTGTCGACTTATCCGCAGATTTTGTAATCAACCAGCCCAGCAATACCAGCTGGGATGAAAGTAAGTTGTTGGATGCAGCAGCACAAAGCCCTGATTTAGCCACTTACATCAATGTGATTCAAAAAGTAACACTGGATAAAGTCACCTATAAGATTACAACTTTTAACGGACCTGCTGGTCAAACGCTTACTAATGGCTGGATTGACATTGCCGACGAGAACGGCAACGGTCGTTTGAACCTTGCCACGATGACCAATACTGCGGTTTCTGGTATTGTTGGACAAGAGCTGGAAGTCCCTATGACAGAAAATGCAAAAACTTACCTGGTAGATCAAATCAAGAATTCTCCACATAAAGCAATGTCTTATACAAAAGGCACTGTGAGTGCAGCTCCGATTGACATGACCGTCAGGGTTAAGTTTTATCTGACGGTGAGAGTCTCGCTTTTGTAAAGACTTATATAAATCTGATCATCCATTATTTATTCTGAATTTTGACTTGAAAAGGCCTTGAAAAGTAAAATTTCGAGGCCTTTTCATTGTTTTTATTACCTTTGCAAGCTTTTTTGACAAGCCATATTTTTAGGATTTTGCCAAAGGCATTTGAAAAGGAATCAATTCTATGGAAGAAAAATACAGGGAATACAAAAACCTCGATCTGACCGCGATCGGTAAAGACATCCGGAAATTCTGGGAAGATCAGGATACTTTTCACAAAAGTCTTGACATCAGGGAAGGAAAGCCAACTTTTGTTTTCTATGAAGGCCCACCTTCTGCCAATGGGATGCCGGGAATTCACCATGTGATGGCAAGGGTTATCAAAGATATTTTTTGCAGGTATAAAACACAAAAAGGGTTTTTAGTCGACCGGAAAGCCGGTTGGGATACTCATGGTTTGCCTATCGAAATCAATGTTGAGAAGACCCTGGGTATTACAAAAGAAGATATCGGAAAGACGATCTCTGTTGAAGATTATAACAATGCTTGTCGCCGCGAGGTGATGAAATTCAAAGATGTTTGGGATGAACTCACCAAAGAGATGGGTTATTGGGTCGACCTGGATCATCCTTATATCACTTTCGAGAATAAATATATTGAAAGTGTCTGGTATCTGCTCTCCCGACTTTATGATAAAGGCTTACTTTATAAAGGATTTACCATCCAGCCTTATTCACCGGCAGCAGGCACCGGGCTTAGTACCCATGAATTAAATCAGCCGGGATGTTATCGGAATGTAAAAGACAATACGGTCGTCGCTCAGTTTAAAGTTATTGAAAACGAGTCCTCTGCTTTCCTTTTTACTGATAAGAATTTCGAACCTTTTATCCTGGCATGGACCACAACACCCTGGACTTTACCTTCCAATACCGCATTGGCAGTTGGGAAAAACATTACTTATGTCCTGGTAAAAACTTATAACCCCTATACTTTTAAACCGCTTACACTGGTCCTGGCAAAAGACCTGGCATCCAACTTCTTTCCGCAAGAACATGCAGAACTGAAGTTAGCGGATTATGAAGCCGGGCAGAAACAAATTCCCTTTGAGATCATCGCGGAGTTTCCGGGCACAAAACTGGAAGGGATCCGCTATGAGCAACTCTTACCTTATGTTCAGCCTGATGATGGTGATGCCTTTAAGGTGATTATCGGAGATTTTGTTACCACAGAAGATGGAACAGGTATTGTTCATATCGCACCGAGTTTTGGTGCCGATGACTTCCGCATGTCTAAACAATATGGATTGGGGACTTTAACCCTTGTCGACAGGCAGGGAAGGTTTACGCCCAATATGGGAGAATTTGCCGGCAGGTTTGTCAAAAATGAATACCTCCCTGATTACGACCCAGCCAATCCACCCACCAGTGTTGACGTTGAGATCATCATCAAACTGAAAAAGGAAAACAGGGCTTTTAAAGCTGAGAAATACGAACACTCTTACCCGCATTGTTGGCGTACTGACAAACCTGTACTTTATTACCCGCTTGATTCATGGTTTGTGAATACGACATCTCACAAGGAAAGGATGATCGAACTGAATAAAACCATCAATTGGAAACCCGAGTTCACAGGATCAGGCAGGTTTGGCAACTGGCTTGAAAACCTGGTCGACTGGAACCTGAGTCGTTCGCGTTATTGGGGTGTTCCGCTGCCAATTTGGACTACTGAAGACAAAGAAGAACAGCTTTGTATCACTTCTGTTGCCCACTTGAAAGAAGAAATTGAAAAAGCTGTTGCTGCAGGGATGATGAGTGCAAATCCCCTGGGTGACTATATCCCGGGTGACAATACCAAAGAAAATTACGAGACTTTTGACCTGCATCGCCCTTATGCTGATGAGATCTTCCTGGTTTCTCCCAAAGGGAACAAGATGTTTCGTGAATCTGACCTGATTGACGTATGGTTCGATTCGGGATCCATGCCTTATGCCCAGTACCATTATCCTTTTGAGAATAAAGAGAAATTTGACAACTTCTTCCCGGCTGATTTCATCGCGGAAGGTGTCGATCAGACCCGGGGGTGGTTCTATACACTTCATGCAATTGCAACCCTTGTATTTGACAATGTTGCGTTTAAAGCTTGCGTTTCCAATGGCCTTGTCCTAGATAAAAAAGGGGACAAAATGTCGAAAAGTAAGCACAATGTTGTGAATCCTTTCGACATAATGAAGCAATACGGGCCAGATGCCCCGAGGTGGTACCTTGTTACCAATTCTCAGCCCTGGGATAATTTAAAATTTGATGCAGAAGGTATTGGTGAAGTGCAGCGAAAGTTCTTCGGAACCCTATACAATACCTATGCATTCTTCGCGATGTATGCGAACATCGACGGCTTCTCCTATAAAGAAGAAGAAATTCCTATTACACAAAAACCAGAAATTGACCGTTGGATTTTGTCAGAGCTGAACTCCCTCGTATTAAAAGTCGATGAATATCTTAATGATTATGAGCCGACCAAAGCGGGCCGGGCAATCCAGGACTTTGTCTACGAATACCTGAGCAACTGGTATGTCAGGCTCTCCAGGAGAAGATTCTGGAAAGGCAATTACTCTGAAGACAAAATCTCCGCTTTTCAGACCTTATATACCTGCCTGGAAACCATTGCCAAGCTGGCAGCTCCCATTGCGCCCTTCTTCATGGAGAATCTTTACCTTGACCTGAATCGTGTCAGTGGCAGAAATGCCGCTGAGTCCATTCATCTTTCTGATTTCCCTGAAGTTCAAAAAGAATATATTGACCGTGACCTGGAAGAACGGATGGAGCTCGCCCAGCTTTATTCGTCCATGATATTATCGCTTCGGAAACGAACAAATCTGAGAGTCCGCCAACCCTTAAACAAGGTGATGATTCCTGTTTCCAATGATCACATCCGCCTCCAGCTGATGGCAGTAGAGCCTCTGATTATCAGTGAAGTGAACGTGAAAGAGATCGTATATGTCGGGATGGATGCAGGTATCCTTGTAAAAAAGATAAAAGCCAACTTCAAAGAACTGGGCCCACGTTTCGGAAAGTTGATGAAAGCCATTGCCGCGGCTATTGTCCTTTTTGACCAGGACAGGATTCTAGATTTGGAACGTAATGGAAAAACCGAACTTATTATCGAAGGAGAAACCGTTGAGATCCTATTGTCAGACGTAGATATCATCACAGAAGATATCCCCGGCTGGGTTGTTGCAAATCAGGATATTCATACAGTAGCTCTTGACATCACCATCACTGAATCCCTAAAAGAAGAAGGCATTGCAAGAGAACTTGTGAACCGGATCCAGAACCTGCGTAAGTCAAGCAACTTCGAAGTGACAGACAAGATAACTATTGCGATTGAAAGAAACCCCCTGATTGATGACGCTGTAACACATTTTAATTCGTACATTTGTTCTGAAACACTGGCAACCTCGCTTCAATTATTTGTTAAGATTGAGGCTGAAAAAAAAGAATCTGTCGAATTGTATGAAGATGTCATTACATTTGTCGCCATCGAAAAGGTAGGTTAGTTAATAGGGAGCTTATTAAAATTTAATCAACATGAAAAAGCAGCCGGAAATGAATGAATCCCATGAAAAACTTCGTTACGCAGATGAAGAGCTTGAGGAGTTCAAGGAAATCATTTTAAATAAACTTGAAAAGGCTCGCCGTGACCTGAAAATGTTGATGGAAGCCTATTCCAACAGCAATGATCACGATATCAATGATACATCCCCAACCTTTAAAGTATTGGAGGAAGGTTACCAGGTTCTTTCAAAAGAAGAGAATAGTCGTTTGGCAGCACGTCAGCAAAAATTCATCAATGCTCTTGAGAATGCGCTCATCCGTATTGAAAACAAAAGCTACGGTATTTGCCGCGCTACTGGGAAACTCATCCCTAAAGAGCGTTTACGTATTGTGCCTCATGCAACTTTAAGTATAGATGCAAAACTGCAACAATATACCATTCAGGCGCCACCGCCTCAGAATGACAATACCTATTAATCTGGAAATTACCTTCAATAAATTTTCCCTTTGCTACTCAGGCGCTCATTAATAACCATCTTCCTGGTCCTTTTTCTCGACCAGCTGATTAAGTTTTGGGTCAAGACTCATATGTACCTGGGGCAGGAATACCCTATTCTGGGCAATTGGTTCATTATCCATTTTACCGAAAACGAAGGCATGGCTTTCGGGATGAAATTCGGAGGACAATATGGAAAGTTACTGTTGAGTCTTTTCAGGATCGTAGCCGTATCCGGTATCGGCTGGTATCTCTGGACTTTGATAAAAGCCAACGTCAAGCCATTGCTGGTGGTTTGTGTCTCGCTAATTTTCGCGGGTGCTTTTGGGAACATTATCGATAGCGCCTTTTATGGCCTGATTTTCAGTGACAGTTGGTTCACGGTAGCGAACTTTATGCCGCCAGAAGGCGCCTATGGCACTTTTCTGCATGGTAAAGTGGTGGATATGTTTTACTTCCCGCTTTATTCCGGGATTTATCCGAAATGGATTCCTATTTGGGGTGGAGAAGATTTCCAGTTTTTTCGCCCGGTATTCAATATGGCCGATGCATCAATATCTTGCGGGGTGATCATTCTCATTCTTTTCCAAACCACACTTTTCGAGAAACACTCAGGGCATCAACAGGAAGGTACATCATTGGAAACTGAAGCCTCAGTCAGTTCTGAGGCCGACGACTCTAAGGAGTCTGTTTGATCCAATAAACAACAACATTATAACGCCAGATTTGGAACATCCGCGATGAGTCGCTGATGGAATCCAGTTTAATTCCTTGTTGTTCATAGGCATAATCGCTTTCAGCTTCATTGTACTCGGTGATGATACATTTCGGATGAAAGGTCTTGATTGGTTCGCGCCAATTGAAATAATTATACCATACCGGAATCGTTCTTGCTTTTGATTCCCATGACAGGGACGGAGCCCAGGAACCCAAAACATAAGTGCCTGCCAGGTTTTTATTGGAAAAATAGGCATTCGCTTTTGCCAGGTCATTACTTCTGCGAATATAGGATTCGTAGATGCCCGACAGATAGATCAATCCAAGGGAAACCACGAAACAATAAGCCAGCATACGAATATATTTCCCTTCTCCTGCCAGCATAGCAAGTATTGCTGAAAGAATGACTCCCATTGCAAAAAACATCGACAAGAGGTAACGGTTTGGCAGGTATACCATAGGCAATTTGTGAAGCTCAAGAATCAACCACGACAAGCCAAATAGTAAAATGATCTCTAATCGTTTGTCAGGTTTTCCAAATCTTTTAATAAAAGGATAGGCAAGCAATGACAGCATAGCCAGGAGTACCAAGAGCCGGGCCTCTTTCGTCCATAGGTATGCCTCAATATTAAACCTGGCCGTAATAAAAAGATCTTTCACATTGGTGGCATATCGTCCGGACGTCTCACTTTGCATGATATAATTGTAGAAATCATGGTTGATCCAGTACCACAAACCATAAATCAACATAAAGAAGACCATGATCAAAAGCGAAAGCCCAAACTGCATTGCCATTTTCCGGATTGCACTCCTGTTGCCAAAGAATTCTGAACCCATCAAAAAGAAGATGACGAGGCTTGGAAGGAAAGCCAGATAGAGGAATTGTATCTTGGAAGCATAAGCCAGGAAAAGGAAAAAGGAAGATCTTACCAGGCTTAGGGCAGCACGCCTGCCCAGGTGAATCCTTTCATACCATTGAAGAAAATACAGGAGAGATGTAAGCGTCAATCCCATGCAAAACATCTCAGCCAGAGCATAATGCGAGAAATGAAACAGCTGAAACTGGGATAAGGTCGTCAGCAGCAGGAAGGTCGTAAACAACTGGAATTGCGGGTATCGCCAATAAAACCAAACCAAAGCCAATACCAGGCTTAAAAGAACGATAAGCCGAGCCACCAACAGATGTGTTCCAAAGACAAAAAAGAAAGGCAACTGGACCAGGCTATAGACAGGCCCTCTCACAAAAGTGCTGTTTTCATGAAGGTTGAAAGCGCCGGCGTCGACCAGGTTGCGAAGTTGAGACGCATAGAGACCTTCATCAGTCCAGGCACCCCTTGTATTCAGGTCAACGAGAATATCCGGATCTGCATTAAGAAATGGGAACTGAAATGCTAACCAAAGAAGTAAGACATATGGAAATAAGTCTTTCCTCATACCAGTTTTTCCTTAATCAGGTATTCAGCGATCTGGCAAGCGTTGGTGGCGGCACCTTTGCGAAGGTTGTCGGAAACGATCCAGAGATTCAAACTATTAGGATTGGAAGCATCTTTTCTAATTCTGCCAACAAAGACATCATTTTTCCCTTGTGCGTAAAGTGGCATTGGATACAGAAATTCTGCAGGATTGTCAAGCACGCTAATCCCAGGTGAATTTCTTAAAAGCTCTCTGACAGCTTCGATCTCAAAATCATGGTTAAGTTCAATATTTACTGACTCTGAATGACCACCAAAAACGGGGACCCGAACAACAGTAGCCGTTAAACGTAAGGCAGGAATTGACAATATTTTACGACTCTCGTCCACGAGCTTCTGTTCCTCGGTGGTATAACCATCCGGAAGGAAAGTGCCGCCATGCGGGATCAGGTTCAGGTCAATCGGATAGGGATACACTTTGTCGACATCTTGCCCCGCGCGCTCTGCGGTTAATTGCTGCATTCCCCTGGCTCCGGTGCCTGTTACACTTTGGTAAGTAGAAACCACAACCCGCCGTAAACCATAATGGCGGGCCATAGGATTTAGTGTCATGACAAGCTGGATCGTAGAACAATTGGGGTTAGCGATGATAAAATCTTTACTTCCCAGGCTTGATGCATTTATCTCGGGGACAATCAGTGGAATCTCATGTTCCATGCGCCAGCATGAAGAATTGTCAATTACCCTGCATCCTGCTGAAGCAAATTTGGGTGCCCATTCCTTTGAAACGGCAGCACCGGCAGAGAAAATAGCGATTTCAGGTTCCAGGGATATTGCTTCTTCCAGACTGCATACCCGAATAAATAAACCTTTAAAGATGATTTCTTTACCAACGGATTTCGTGGAAGCCACAGGAATCAGGTGATCCAGGGGCAAATTCATTTCCTCCAGCACTTTTAGTACCTCCTGTCCAACCAGGCCTGTTGCACCGACGACAGCTATTTTCATATCCGGGATTTAATAAGCCGCAGTAAACTGTTTTAAAAACCTTAAGTCATTCTCAAAATAAAGCCTGATGTCTTTGATGAGGTATTTTAATAAGGTGATACGCTCAATACCCATGCCGAAGGCATAACCGGTATATGTTTCAGGATCGATGTTACAATTGGACAATACTGCAGGATCAACCATGCCACAACCCAGAATCTCGACCCACCCACTATATTTACAGATATTACATCCTTTGCCTCCACAAATGTTACATGAAATATCCATTTCGGCGGAAGGCTCTGTAAAAGGGAAGTATGAAGGGCGCAAGCGAATCTGGGTGTTGGCCCCAAAGAGCTCACGGGCGAAGTAAAGCAGATCTTGTTTTAGCTCACGGAATGAAACATTTTTGTCGACATAAAGACCTTCTACCTGGTGGAAGATACAGTGAGCCCGGGCAGAAATCGCTTCATTGCGGAACACACGTCCGGGGAATAAAGAACGAATGGGTGGTTGCTGGCTTTCCATAACCCTGATCTGAACGGAGGAAGTATGCGTTCTTAGTGCAATATCAGGGTTCTTCTCGATAAAAAATGTATCCTGCATGTCGCGGGCAGGATGGTCGGGCGGGAAATTCAATGCACTAAAGTTATGCCAGTCATTTTCGATTTCGGGTCCTTCAGAAACCATGAATCCAATCCGGGAAAAGATAGAAACGATTTCATTTTTAACGATAGAGAGGGGATGGCGGCTGCCGCTTTCCATAAATTCAACAGGAAGGGTCAGATCGACAGACTCATCTTTGCCGTCAGTGTTATTATCAAGTTCTTCTTTCAGGATATTGATTTTATCCTGCACCAGGTTTTTCAGGACATTCAGGATCTGGCCGGTCTCTTTCTTATCGGCAGGCGGTAAAGCTTTGAACTGCTCAAATAAATCGTTGAGGATCCCTTTTCGGGCAAGGAAGCGGATTCTGAATTGCTCCAGGGCTTCCATATTGTGTGCATGAAATTGCTCGACTTCTGTAAGTAATGATTGAATGCTTGCCTTCATATTTAAAAAATTGGGGCTGCCAAAAAACAAATCCTGGCAGCCCTTTGAAATTCTTTTGGAAGATCCTTATTTAATGATCTTGACTGTCATTTTAACATCGGTCTTTGGTTTGTTTCCCTGGTCAGTAGGAACTGCAGCGATTTTGCCAATGACTTCAAATCCTGAGATTACCTCACCAAAAACGGTGTAGCCGCCGTCGAGATGTGGTGTCCCTCCAACCGTTTTATAGGCCTGGCGTTGCTCAGGGCTAAATTTTTTGTTCATCCTTTTTTCAAAAGCATCGAGGGTATTGTCATCGTACTTTTGTCCCTGGACAATATAAAACTGAGAGCCGCTGGAAGCTTTGGCAGGGTTGACTTCGTCGCCGGTACGGGCAGCTGCCAATGCACCAAACTTATGAAAAAACTTTGGGTTGAATTCAGCCGGAACAGTATATCCCGGATCATCTTTTCCATTGGAACTGCCGCCTTGTATCATGAAATTGCTGATGACACGGTGAAAAGGCGATCCATTGTACCAACCCTGGTTGACGAGTTTAATAAAATTTTCTTTATGCTTTGGTGTTTCATCATACAGAACAACAACCATATCACCAAAGTCAGTGTGAATCTGAACTTTAGTTCGTGTATCTTTTGTTTTTGTCTCTTTTGCCTTGGCTTTCTGGGCTGTCCCTGCAATAGTGGAAGCCATAAAAATCACCATGAAAAGAAGGAATGCTTTTTTCATATCCCTGAAGTTTTTATCTTTGCTTGTGAATGCTTAATTTTGACAAAATTAGCAAAATAATTTACCCCATGAAACAAGTTTCTCCAAAAATCCTCACCATTCTGTTTTGCCTGGCTTTGCTGGGATTGAGTTTTTCATGTACAAAAACCAAGACAGATTTCCCAGTGGTCATTACCGTGAAATACCTGAGTGATACCACAAAGGTTGTTCCCGGGTCAAAGGTGGTTATCGAGAAAAATGATGTCCATATTGAAGGAATCACGGACGCCTATGGTCGGTTTACAACTACCTTCAAACTGGAAGCCATCCTGAATGTTCATGCAACCATGGATACCGGGGCCGGTCCTATTCATTTTTATGGAGAGTCAACCATCCGTTTGCTACAAGATAAAACTGTAATACGCTCTGTCTTTATTGCACCCTGATTTGTGTGTTTCTCAAGAAAGACCTTCAACATTAGTAACGAAAAACGCTCATGAATATCAGGATATTACGTGAAGAGATCAAGCAGATCTCAGACGCCATGAATGAGCAAATGGAGATAATCCAGCAGCACAAAGGCAAGATCCCTCAAATCGAGATTGACCTCTTTATGGCCAATGTGCGGGATCTTTATGAAGCCTGTATCAGCCTGAACAAACTAAACCAGAATATAGAATCCCAATCATCTAAAAGAACTGCTGACGTAGAAATTGAGGATGTGGGGGACGAAGATATCCCTTTCCCTGTCAATGAAATCTCAATCCGGGAAACAATTAAATTCATGACTCAGGTAGAGGAAACTTCAGACGACGTGGAAGAAATTCCAATGCGACTATCCCTTGAAAAAGAATTCCATCCAGAACCGGAAGAAATAAAAGGACCAGAGGTGTTTGCTGCCCCTGAAGTGATTGGTATTCCTGAAATAATGGTTGCACCAGAAATAATTGTTGCGCCAGAGCCATTAATAGCAGCTGTGCCTGAACCTCAGCCAACTTCAGTTCCTGTTGTGGAAGTTGTTGTCGAAGCAGACGCTGAACCAGAATACGAGCCAATCGTGCTCATCAGCCCTAAACCTGATCCTGCACCTACTCCCAACCCAGCTCGTTCCTCTTCTGACTTATTCTCTGCAGGTGGTGCAACAACTATCGCCGACAAACTAAAGGAGGAGAAAATTACCCTGAACGACAGGCTTCAGTCGGAGAATCAAAAGAAAGCTCCCATCACCAGCCAGCTGCATCAAAACCAGATCCGCGACCTGAAATCAGCCATCGGAATTAATGAGAAATTTCAATTTATCAATGACCTCTTCCGTGGAAACATGCAGGATTATACCCTGGCAATCACACAGTTAAATCAATTCAGCAGCTTCGAAGAAGCTCTGGAATATATCGATATCCTCAAATTCAAATACACCTGGGATGTCAACTCTGATGCCCACCACAAACTCATGGATTTCGTCAGACGCCGTTATTTATGAGGCCCCGTCAAATTCTTTCCTTCTTTCTTACGTTATTTTTCTTCCATTTCTCCTATGGTCAGGATCTTGAATATGCCCGGAAATCACTGACAACACTGACAAGTCCGGAATTCTCAGGCAGAGGTTATGTCAAACATGGTGATCGAAAAGCAGCAGAATTTATTGCTTCAGAATTTGACCGCCTGGGACTAGAAAAATTCAGCAAAAATTACTTTCAGCAATATACTTTTCCTATAAACACTTTTCCTTCTGAAGTTGAGGTAAAAGTGGATGATAAAACCCTTGTTCCTGGTGCAGATTTCCTGGTTGCCGCCAACAGCAAGGGAATGGAAGGCACCTTTGACCTGGTCTGGGTGCTTGATACAGGACTAAACCTGGCTGCGCTGCAGAAAAAAGTGAATGAGCTTGACCTGAAAAACAAGTTTCTTGTTACCATAAAACAAAATGATCTCGTCAAAGGAGCAACGCTGGATAATGTCAAAGGAGTGATCCTCCTGCGTGACAAAGGACTTGTATGGTCAGTCTCTGCAGCCCATAGCACAAGGGATCTGATGGTGCTGGAAGTTCTGGCTGATAAACTTCCCCTGGAGGCAAAAAAAATCAGCTTAAACATCGACAATCATTTTTATAAGAAATATCATACCCAAAATGTAATTGCCTATATCAAAGGAAGCCTCAAACCTGACTCATTCCTGGTTTTTACCGCGCACTACGACCATCTTGGTATGATGGGAACCGCATTTTTCCCAGGCGCCAATGACAATGCCAGCGGGACTTCCATGATCCTCGACCTGGCCCGCTATTACTCCCTGCCTGAGAACAAACCCAAGTTTTCCATGGTATTCATGGCATTTTCGGGAGAAGAAGCAGGATTGCTCGGTTCAACATATTACGTCAGTGATCCCTTATTCCCATTGAAGAGTATACGATTCCTCGTCAACCTCGACATGGTCGGCACCGGAAGTTCGGGAATCAAAGTCGTGAACGGAGCAAGTTTTGCCAATGAATTTAACCGTCTGAGTGTTTTAAGCAAAGAGAAAAAATACCTCAAAGATGTTGGAATCCGTGGGCCATCGTCACATAGCGACCACCATCCTTTTTTCGAAAAAGGAGTCCCTGCTGTTTTCATTTACACGACCGGGGATGAATTCAAAGAGTATCACAATATTTATGATGTCCCCGCCAAGCTGCCTTTTACCAAATACAATGAAGTTTTCCATCTCCTGACTGACTTTGTTAAAACCTTTTGAACATGTCGCGCCTCGTTCTTGTCCCCACGCCAATCGGCAACATGGAAGATATTACCCTGCGTTCGTTGCGGATATTGCGGGAAGCGGATCTCATCCTGGCTGAAGATACCCGCAAGACCTATATTTTATTAAAACATTACGACATTCAGAAAAGCCTCCTCCCCTATCATGCGCATAATGAGCACCGGGCTTTGGCTACAATGATTGACCGGATTGCCTCTTCTAAGCTGGTGGCATTGGTTACCGATGCCGGGACACCGGGCATCTCCGATCCCGGCTTTTTGCTGGTGCGTGAATGTCTTAGGTCGGGCATAGAAATTGAATGTCTTCCTGGTGCAACAGCTTTTGTGCCGGCCCTGGTAAATAGTGGATTGCCTTCTGATCGCTTTCTTTTTGAGGGATTTCTCCCGGTGAAAAAAGGAAGGCAGACCCGCATGAAAGAGCTGGCAATTTTAGAATCGACCATTATCCTTTATGAAGGCCCACATCGTTTACTAAAGACCTTACAAGAGCTTTCCGTCCACATGGGAAACGACCGCCAGGCCTGCGTTTCACGCGAACTCACCAAGATCTACGAGGAAAATGCAAGGGGAACGCTTGAGGAGCTGGTTACCCATTTTAGTGCGAAAACGGTGAAGGGGGAGATTGTGATTGTGGTTGGAGGGGTACCGAAACCCACGAGGGAAGTGTACGATCCGGAGGCCTTCTGAAAAGATCTTTGCGTCACTGCGCCTTTGTGAGAATAATTCCACGCAAATTTCGCAAATTATAGAAACCACGCAGATTTCGCAAAAAGATTGCTTTGACTAGGGTTTTTTATGTGTAGGAACGTAGGAAGCTAAGCGCTTTTTCAACACAAAGAGCACAAGGGGGTTACACAAAGGTCACAATTCATTTTCTGTGTAATCTGTGAGCAACCTTTTTTTATGCCTCCGCCAGCATCGCCTTCACGATGTTCTCAATGCCATCGGCAACCTGTACGATATTCGCATCGATGTTGTAACAAGGTGTTGTGAATACCTTGAGATTGGGATCACGAATCACTTGTCCATGTGTTGTGTTAATATGAATAGCCCCCATCTTTTGAACTTTAGCTGCGGTTCCAGGGTCATCACCAATGGTCACTGCCACATCACCAATGAGTTTTGCCAAAATCACAGGAGAAATGCATAAGGCACCAACAGGTTTGTTGCTTTTAAGAAAGGCATGGATGCTGGACGCTACTTCTTTGTTTACCTCACAGTTTTCTCCTGCAATGGCGAAGTTGCAAAGGTTCTTTGCCGCACCAAATCCACCAGGGAACAAAATGGCATCAAAAGCATCAGCTTTCAGAGCTGAAAGCGGTAAAACATTCCCGCGTGCAATCCTGGCCGATTCAACCAAAACATTCCTTTGCTCAGGCATTTCCTTTCCTGTCATGTGGTTAATCACGTGATACTGGGGGATATCAGGCGCAAAAACCTGATAATCAGCTCCATGCTTCTTTATCATATACAGGGATAAGGTGGCTTCCTGGATCTCTGCGCCATCATAGACACCGCATCCGGCTAGGATTATTGCAAATTTCTTCATGGTAGTAAATTTAGATAGCACGAATGTAAAATAAATGGGGAAATTTGCATAGCATTTTTACTCAAATTTTTCTCAGAATCACACATATAATTAACCCCTATGAAAAAGCGCTTCCTGTTCATCATTGCCGGCTTATTTTCCATTGTCTTCGCTTCCGCCCAGACAAAAATCCTCAGCCTCGATGACCTGAACAACACCAAACTCCAGCCAAAGAGTCTTCAGAATATCCAATGGATGGGCAACAGCGAAGCTTTTACATACCTGGCCAACAACGCACTTATAAAAGCCCAAGCCAGCAAAGACCAGCGCGACACCCTGATCAGGCTGAACGACCTGAATGAAGCCATCACCGGTGCTAAACTGGAGAAACTGAAGAAATTCCCTGCAGTGAAATGGGCCAATGCTACCCAATTTACCTTTACACTGAAAAATAAACTCTTTCGTTATGACACCGAAAAGAAAATACTGGAGAAATTAAACAGCTGGGATGAAAAGGCCGAAAATACCGACATTGACTATGGAACATCTCTGGTCGCCTACACCAAAGACAACAATTTATATCTTTCAGTAAAAGGAAAAGAGACTGCTATCAGTTCCGAAACAAATCCGGGCATCGTTTATGGCAGCGAGCGCGTTCACCGCAATGAATGGGGAATTTCTAAAGGGACTTTCTGGTCGCCAAAAGGCAACTTTCTGGCGTTTTATCGCATGGATGAAACTATGGTTGCTGACTATCCCCTGGTTGATATCGATGCCCGTATCGCCAAACTCGACTACACCAAATATCCCATGGCGGGCGAGAAAAGCCATGAAGTCACCGTCGGAGTCTATGATGTGAAAAGCGGAAAGACGAGATACCTTAAAACCGGGGAACCAAAGGAACAGTTCCTGACAAATATCACCTGGTCCCCCGATGAAAAATCAATCTATATTCAGGTGCTGAACCGCCACCAGGATCATATGATGCTGAATCAATACGATGCCATGAATGGTGATTTCATCAAGACATTACTGGAAGAGAAAAATGATGCTTATGTAGAACCACTGGAGCCATTGTTCTTTTTCAGCAAAAGCCCCAATCTCTTCCTTTATCAAAGCCAGGTTGACGGTTTTAACCACCTCTACCTTTATGATGTGAGCGGAAAACTGCTAAAACAACTCACCAAAGGAGCCTGGGTCGTTACTGACCTCAAAGGTTTAGACCCTGATGAAAAGAATGTGTATTTCACTTCAACCATGGAAAGCCCCCTGGAATCGCATCTATATTCTGTCAATATTGCCTCGGGAAAGATCAGCAAGTTAACTGCTATCAAAGGGACTCACTATCCTAACTTGAATAAAGAAATGACGTGGTTTGTCGATGGCTACAGCAACCAGGAAATTGCCGTAGAATATGCAGTGACCAACAACCAGGGAAAAGTCTCCTATGTCATGCAGAAAAATGAAAACCCCCTGAAAGACTACAAACTAGGGAAAACCACGATTTTTTTCCTGAAAGCAAAAGATGGGACTCCCTTATACTGCAGGATGATCAAACCTCTTGACTTCGATTCTACCAAGAAATACCCGGTTCTCGTTTATGTATACGGCGGACCACATGCTCAACTTGTCACCGAATCATGGCTGGGTGGCACCAATCTTTATTTTAATCACCTGGCCACTTTGGGTTATATCGTTTTTACGCTCGACAACCGTGGATCATTTCACAGGGGTTTTGCCTTTGAAAGTATCATCCACAGGCATAACGGGAAATATGAGATGGAAGACCAGTTGCAAGGTGTCGAATACCTGAAATCGCTCCCTTATGTTGATGGCAGCCGCATGGCAGTTGATGGCTGGAGTTATGGTGGATTTATGACCCTTACACTTATGCTGAAAAATCCGGGATTATTTAAGGTTGCCACCTGTGGTGGGCCTGTCGTCGACTGGAAATACTATGAGGTGATGTATGGAGAACGTTATATGGATACACCCCAGGAAAATCCGGAAGGCTATAAAGAAACTGCTTTGCTGGATTATGTAAAGAACCTGAAAGGCAGGCTTCTCGTATTACAGGGCTACCAGGACAATACTGTTGTTCCCCAGAATTGCCTGTCATTACTTAAAAGATCAGTTGATGATGGTGTTCTGATTGATTTCTTTGTTTATCCCGGCCATGAGCATAATGTAAGGGGCAAGGATCGAATTCAGATGTATAAGAAGTTGGAGCAGTATTATAAGGACTTTTTATAACAGTAAGTAGTTAGTAGTTAGTTATTGTGATTCGCGCCACTAACTAATTACTACTAACTCAAAAAAACTTTTTGGCATTGTAATTGTTTGATAATGAAAAATATTCCCATGAAAAGATTGAGACCTGGATTAATATTATCTTTCCTGCTGTTGTTGAGTTTTACAGGAATTAAGGCGGCTGTTGTCAGTCCGGAGAAGGCAAGCCAGGTGGCGCGGAATTTCTATACTGAAAAGAGACTGGCAGCGGAGCCAAAAGCGGTTTACTCACTACATTCTGAAAGGCTGATTACCCTCAGCGACAAAAATATTCCATTAATCTATGTCATCTGTTTCGATGATGCAGGTGGGTTTGTACTTGTGTCAGGCGATGACCGTGTAAAGCCGGTTTTGGGATATTCATTCAGTGGAGAATACCAGGAAAATAATTTGCCCCCTGCATACCTTGGGTGGTTGGAACAATATAAAAAAGAGATCAGGCAAATCATTAAGAAGAACACTGAACCGAAAGCACATATTACTAAAGAATGGAATAATTATGCCACGGCCACTGACTTTAAAATAAAGTCGCTTACAGCCCAGGTGCTACCATTGCTAACGACGACCTGGGACCAGGGATGTCATTACAATGACTCCTGCCCGACAGATGTTAACTCCTGGTCGTGTAACCACGTGCCTACAGGCTGTGTAGCCACCGCAATTGCCCAGATCATGAAATACCATGCCTATCCTGCTCATGGTGCAGGTCAGCACTCCTATAACGCTTTGAATTATGGCATGCAGACAGCTAATTTTGAGACTGCTGCTTACAATTGGGCATCCATGCCAAATATATTGAATGTTACCAATACTGCGGTTGCCAAACTGATGTACCACGCGGGGGTTGGTGTCGATATGGGCTATTCTACCAATGCCTCAGGTGCTGCTTCCAGCAATGCAGCGAAAGCACTGGTTCACTATTTCCAGTATTCAGATTCAATTCGTTTGTTACAGAGGTCCGATTATACCGATGCTGCCTGGAATGCGATCGTAAAGCATCAGATGGATCTGCATCAGCCTATCTATTATGCAGGGGCAAATCCTTCAGAAGGACATGCCTTTGTTACAGATGGCTACCAGGACACCGATTATTACCATTTCAACTGGGGCTGGAGCGGGGGAGCTAATGGTTACTTTTACCTCAGCAATCTCGACCCGGGCGGGATGACATTCAACGACGGCCAGGAGATCATTGTCGGGATCAAACCGGGCCTTGCCACCCCATGTAGTGGTACCAAGGTATTGACAGAGCCGACGGGTGACTTTATCGATGGATCCTATACGTCTGATTATACAAACAACTCAGATTGTTCCTGGCTGATTCAGCCAAATTCACCAATCGCCTATATTAATCTCGAATTTCTGACCTTCAATACTGAAAATACTAACGATGTGGTTAACGTTTATAATGGGACTTCCAATACCGCACCCTTGTTGGCAACTTATTCCGGGAATACAATACCTCCTGTGATCACCTCCACGGGAAGCGAACTGTTTGTGGAATTTATCACCAATGGCAGTGTCACCAAATCAGGTTGGTCTGCTCATTATGAAACCCATTTTTGTTTTCCGAATTCGACCTTTACCGCTGCTGTTGATACCATCACAGATGGCAGCGGCAATAAGGATTACAACAACTATACCGACTGTTACTGGCAGATTTCCCAGCCACAGTGGCAAACCATCGCCCTGATCTTCACTGACTTCGAGACCGAGCTGGATTATGACTTTGTAAAAGTCTATGATGGCACGGATACGATGGCTCCTTTATTGGGAAGCTATTCAGGAAACACCATGCCCCCTGTGCTGTATTCAAACACCAGTAATATGCTGATTCATTTTAATGCCGATGGCGGGGTGACTGCTGCGGGCTGGAAGGCCTATTATACAACGTCAGTAGGCATTCCTGAATTGGCAAATGGAGGGAATATCGGGGTATATCCAAACCCAGCGAAAGATAAGGTTCAGGTGGTTTTTGGAAAAGACTTTTTTGTCAATACCAAACTTAGTATCGTTGATTTAGAAGGGCGGAAAATAAAAGAATCCTTAGCTGTCAACCCTCAGACTTCAGTGTCATTGGACGGTGTTGCACCCGGTGTTTATTCCCTGGTGATTGAGAACAACCAGCAAAGGTTTGTGAAGAGATTGGTGGTGAGGTAGGAATTGCCTCCCATCACTTCTTCCTCGTTAAATCCAGCAACCCATTGATAATCGTCAGCGGATGCGCTGGATTTCCGGGGATGTAGAGATCGACATGATATTTGTCGAGGAAACTGCGGTCAATGGCAGGACTGTCGGCAAAGATGCCGCCGCTGATCGCATCAGTGCCTATAAGGACAATGATTTTGGGATCGGGAGTGGCATCGTAGCAGATCTGTAGGGGTTCAGCCATGTTTTCGGTGATGGGACCCGTGATTACAATACCATCAGCGTGGCGTGGAGAAGCGACAAACTCTATCCCGAATCGGCTCATGTCGAACTGCACGTTATTCGCAGCATTCAGCTCCCATTCGTTGCTGTTGTCGCCACCCGCAGAGACCTGGCGGAGCTTTAAGGAATGTCCGAAAAGCCGGTGGATCTCTTTTCTGACAGCCGCCGGATTAATTTCAAGCGGAAGCTCCTCCCCTTCTTTGATGATCAGCCTTTCCCGCTCATTGGTAGCAATTTTATAATCTATAGTGAACTGGATCTTCTCAGGAAAAGCAAGGGCACATTCGCCACAAAAAGTACATTTCCCGAGGTCGATGCTCAGCGGACTGGTGGCGATGGCATCGGTTGGGCAAAGTTCTACCAAGACAGAATCGTCTACCTTAACTTCACTAATGACAGGCCTTCCGCGGAATATCCCGGGAACCTTCGCTTTGGTGACATCAGGGATAAATTGTTTCCCCTGGTGGAATAGTATTTTGAGGTTGTTGTACATAAGTCAGTGTCAATTAAAGATCATGTCCGCAATAAGACAGATTAAAGCTTTTGTTGTTGACCGGGAAGTCAGAAATTTCGTTGTTACGCACGGCCAGGGCAAGGGCCAGCCAGTTATGAAAAGATGGATCTTTCACTTTATACAGGATCAATTCTCCCTTAGAATCTGTAATGGCACAATGACAGATCTCCCCGCGCCAGCCTTCCACGAGACTCAAGACGAAAGTATCTGGTTTTGGGTCGTTTAATGGAACTGAATGATGCATCGTATCATCGTCGGGAATTTCTTGCAAGAGTGTCCGAATGTAGGTTATTGACTGTCCGACTTCCTGTTTGCGAATCTGAACCCTTGAATATACATCTCCATGATTTTTGATGATGGGCTCATGAGCCAGCTCGTGATACAAGGCGTTCGGATGTGATTTACGAATGTCCCGGTTTAAGCCGCACATCCTGGCCGACATACCCACCGTTCCAATTGACAGGATGTTTTCATTGGTAAGCACTCCTGTCCGCTCGAAACGAGACAAAGCAGAAGGCAGGCTGAAAAGTTCCTCGATCATTTCATCAAAATCTACTTCGAAGACATTCAGAACTTCAATCAGGCGCAGGGCCAGGTCTTTGGTTAATGGAAATTTATCACGGCCTGGTCTTATCATTCCTTTGGAAAGACGGTTCCCGCACCATTCCTGCATGAAATTGATGATCGGCGTACGCAAACGCCCAAATACCGATGCCCCTAGCTGGTAAGCGATATCCGCACACAGTGCACTCAGGTCGCCTGTATGAATGGCGATTCGTTCGAGCTCAAGTGCAACAGTTCTTGAGAATTCGATCTCTCGCGTTGGTTGAAAACCGCATAAGCACTCCCAAAGCATGGAAAAAGCAGTGCTATGTCCTACGACAGTATCCCCTGCAATACTCTCTGCAAGTGTCACTCTTTGCAGGAGTTTTTTCTTGTTTAAAAACAGGGCTTCTATTCCTCTATGCTGATAACCCAATTGTATTTCGAGGTGTAAAATCTGTTCCCCATTGCACAAAAAACGAAAATGACCGGGCTCAATAACACCGGCATGAATAGGACCTACTCCAACTTCATGCAACTCTTCGCTGTCGATCTCAAAAAATGGGTAGTTGGCAACGATATCTGCCTTTTTGTGACGGTTGAAAGAATAACGAACGGGTTTCAGCCATGGATGATCGAGATAGTTTATTCCAAAATTCTCATGGATTTCACGTTCAAATTTCTCGAAACAGAAATGAACTGCTGTGAATGAAATGAGTGTCGCTGCGATATCAACGATACAGGCTGAAATGCAGATCTCGTGTGTACTATCGTCAGCAATACAACAGATCAGTTTGAGATTTCCTCCAAGCGGGTAAGCAAAATAGTTCACACAATGCCTTTCCGGATGATCTGTGATCATATTTGTATTCAGCGAGAAAAAGGCTTGATAATCCAGAACCGGAATTGTCGTTATCGGAATTGCCTGATTGTTATATATAAAAATATAATTCATAATTATTTGGGTAACATAATGATACTGTCCCTGATCAAAGCTGTAAACTCTGCGGGTGGATTCAATCCGAGATATACTGCGGCTGCCAGCAGCACAAACTGAGTTGAGGATTCCCATGGGCTGATTTTTATGACCTTAGTATCATCAAAGCCTATAGGAGGCAGAAAAAGAATCTTGAATACATTTTTCCCGAAAGACCAGATTATCATGGTGAGCAGCAACAAGACCAAAATGAGGAGCCAGATCTGCCCGGCTTCAAAGAGTGCACGAAAAATCAAAAACTCACTGACAAACAAACCTGAAGGGGGCATGGCAGTAGCAAAGATAAAACCCAGCAGCAGGACCATTGCCCCGGTGGTGTTGTATTTAAAATAGTTCCCGGTCTGATAAATGCTTTTGCTTTTAAACACCCTGAATATTTGCGAATACTGGAAAAACAGGCTCGACTTGACAAAGGCATGCAAAATCACATGCAGAATCGCAGCATAATAACCTATGCCGCCTGCGGCGATACCCAGCATCACCAGCCCCATATGTTCAATGCCCGAATATGCCAGCATTCGTTTTATGTTCTTCACCTTAATCATATATACCGTTGCGACGAACACCGACAGAAAGGCAGCGATCCCGATCACCAGGTTGGCCCAGTGGTGCAAAGGCGTATTGGCGATGATGATATAAGTCCTGAAAATGCCGACAAATCCCAGGTTCATCAGCACACTCGCCATGAGCGCACCGGATGGTGCCGGGGCTTTATCCTTGGCATCGATACCTGCTGTAAACATTGGGACGAGGCCAAGCTTTGCGGTGAATCCGGTAAAGATGAAGAGGAAGGAAAGCCGCAACCAGAATGGGTTCAGTTTATCCGCATTGGCCAATAAATTCTTAAAAGAGAGATTTTCTGAGCCGGCATGTTGAAGAGACAAGCTGAGAAACAGTATCCCGATAAAGACAAAGGTGATGCTAATGGCACAAATAAAGACATATTTCCAAGTTGCTTCCAGCGCCAGACTATCACGATGATGGTAAATCAAAGCAGAGGCAGCCAAAGTGGTGACTTCCGTAAATATCCATGTTACTGCTATGTGATTAGAAAGATATGCAGCGCCAATAGCGGAAATTAACAAAACAATGGCTGAGAAATATATTGCCCTTGACTCAGGTCTTGCATTTTGTTTCTCAAGATAAATCCAACTATGAATCAAGGCAGGAATGCTCACAAAGCTCAGGGTAAGCAGCAAGAGCAAACCCAGGGAGTCGTAGGTAAAGAAATCAAATTCAGTAAGGTTATAGTGAAAACAGGCATAGAGGGTATAACCCCACTGCAGGATGAGAAACACCGCCAGCAGCGAGAATGTCACCGTTTTCTTACGGTTAAAGAATAAGCCTGCCACAATTAAAAAGGCTGCAATGAGATATATTTCTATCATGAATCCTTCCTTTGAAGATTAATAATCTTTCAAACTACTTAGCTGATCAACACCGACATCTTTAAAGACATCCCCGATCTTATTAAGGAAAATCCCCAAAATCAGCACTGAGGCGAAGATATCGAGCATGATCCCAAGGTTCACCAGCATGGGCATTTCATTCCCGACTGAAAGGGAGAGTACGAAGACCCCGTTTTCAATCACGAGATAACCCATGACATGGGTGATGATCTTCCGCCTTGAAGCGATGAAATATAAGCCTGTGATCAATGTAGAAAGGGCAACTACGAAAAAGAACTTATCGAGATGAACGTCGTTGATGCTGTTGGCGATAAGGATCGTAATGATCACAATGACCGTGGTTATGATCAGAGAGACGAAGTTGGGTAAAAAAGGTTCCGCTTCCCGGGTAATTTTGTTCCTTTTCAGAAGGTAAGAAAGGAAGATTGGTACTGCGATTGACTTAAAAACGATCGTTTCTAAAAGGATGAGTACAAAGTTCAGGGTATTGATTTCCGTGAGCTGCAAAAACACCACGAAAAAAAGCAGAAACCCCTGCAATGCGAGAACTTTCACATAGGTCATCATCCGGTTGGCAATGGCCAGGTAAAAGAGCGTGATCAGAAAGACGATTAATATAACATGAATCATGATGCTATGTATTAAATAAATTTACCCAAAAGGGAAACAACCATAAAAAATATGAGCAAGGCAACGGATGTCAGGGCCAGGATAAACTCAGCATTGTGGTTCATTCGGAAACGGGCCATAAAGGATTCGACGATACCGATGAATACTGCCATCGAAAACTGGATAACAAAAAATATTGGAATGGCATAAGCGGCAGGAATAGAGCCGATAAAAAGGTTTACCACGAGTGCTCCGTATAGTGCAAATTTTAGATAACCTGCCGTGAAGATCAGGCCGAGGTCAAAACCACTGTTGTCAAGGATCATGACTTCGTGGATCATGGTCAGCTCGAGATGCGTTTTGGGGTCATCGATAGGCATGCGGCTATTTTCAACCATGGTGATCATCACCAGAACAAATGTGGCCAGCACCGCGACGGCGTAACTGATATAAGAACCCAGGTGTAAAGCGGCAAAGATCTCGTTGAAGGAGGTGAAACCTGTGAGCAGGGCCAATGAGCCCATCAGGATAAAAAAGGCCGGTTCGGCAAACATAGAATATAGAGCTTCCCTGCTGGCACCCATGCCTTCGAAGCTGCTTCCGGTATCCATAGCCGAGATGATGCTGAAAAATTTCCCCAAGGCCAGGACATAGGCAAAGAAGATAAAGTCACCATTGAAGCTGAGCACGCCTTTTGATTGTCCAAAAGGAATCACCAGCATTGCCATAACGACAGTTGAGAAATAAATTGTGGGGGCGATCTGAAACACAAAGCTCGTTGTTGTACTGTAAACGGCTCCCTTTTTAAACAACCTAACTACATCGCGCAGCGGCTGAAAGATCCCAGGCCCTTTTCTTCCTGAGGCAAGGCTTTTGGTGCGAATGATGACACCTGTAAAAAACAATGCAGCTATTATAGTTAACAATAAACTCAGCATTTTATAATTGTTTTAAAAAATCAATAAAAGTGATCATCCCCTGATATAATAAGGGAATACAGATCACTGCACCAATAAAAATAATCCCATAAAGGATATAAAACTGTAAACGTCCATTTTGCAGGAAAAGGAAACGACTCATCAGTGAATGGTAAGCCCGCAAAGGCTTGTCGATCAGCCAATATTCGACTTTGTCATAAGGATGAGTCTCATAATGAACTGCTTCCGGGAATATCCCTTCAATGTCTTTTTCTTTTTTAATTGCCAGAAGTACCATTTTAAAAAGTTTGCTGTATGACCTGACAAAGGAACCACCCGTATACTGTTGTCGTGCTGTGGGCGCAATATATGCACAACCCCAGCTGGCATCATGCCTGGTCATTGATTTGCTCATGACTAATTTTCGAATTGCAAACACAAGTCCACTTAACAGGATCAACAGCCAGGCTGCCCAGCTGACAGGCTGCAAGGCTGCCAAAGCATTGCCCTCAAACGGAATAAAATTACCATGCAGCAGGCCTGTAAATAATGTCACCGGGCTGATTAATCTATGAATAAACCACGTGGGAAAAGTCCCGATTAACACAATGACAAAAGCAATCAGATATAGGGGAATTAATTGTATAAACGGTACTTCCTTAATTTCATCTTTCAGTTCATGGCGGGGGTTCCCCAGGAAAACAACCCCAAAAGCTTTGGTAAAACAAAAGATTGCCAGTCCCCCGATCATCACCAGCCCCATGATCGCAAAAATAATTGCAATAAGGGAAGCTAGAACACTGTTATGAAGCATCACATAAAATCCGTTATAGATGATGAATTCTGAAACGAATCCATTAAATGGAGGGATTCCGCATATGGCGATGGCTGCAATTAAAAACAAGGCCGCCGTTTGAGGCATCTTTTTTATCAGTCCGCCCAGTTTCTCGATATTGAGGGTGTGGGTTTGCTGGTAAACATTTCCTGCCGTAAAAAATAACAAGGATTTAAATAAGGCATGATTCAAAGTATGAAGTAAGGCGCCAGCAAAACCAATAGAAGTAAGTACCGCGTTATCATAACCCAATCCAAGACAACCCAGGCCGATCCCAAGGCCGATAATGCCAATATTTTCGACGCTGTGATAGGCGAGCAATTTCTTGAGATCGTGTTGTACGATGGCAAGCATCACGCCATACAATCCTGAGATCAGCGAGACAATCATGATGAAATATCCGATTGTAATGAAATCAAGCCGGATCAGTAACAGCATGCGCAATATTCCAAAAATTCCGATTTTAATAATTACCCCCGACATGATGCCTGAAACGTGAGAAGGAGCGGCAGGATGTGCGTATGGCAGCCAGGTATGAAAAGGGACAAAACCCGCTTTGATTGCAAACGCGATAAAAAAAAGAAAAAACAAGACCAGGCCTTGTGCCCCGACATTACCGGCAGTAAAGGCCGTTATCGCATTGAAATCATAACTCCCGGTTTTAAAAGCCACGTAGATAAAACCCATCATCAGGAAAACCAGTGATACATGTGCCTGGATCAGGTAATTGATCCCTGCTTTAATCACGGTGATTTTCTGATATTCCATGATGATCGTCAGAAATGCCGACATCGCCATGATCTCCCAGATAATCAGGAACACCAGGCTGTTCTGGATAAAACACAAAGAAACCATTGCGCTATGCATAATGACAAAGGCGATGGCATGCAGGCTGATGTTATTCTGTAGGGTTCTGTATTGCCTCAGGTAATAGGTCCCATAAAAGCTTCCTGTGACAAATACGAAGTTAATAATGAGGACAAACCAGCCCGACAAGGCATCACCACGAACAGGGATTGGCCCGGTGACGCTGCTACCCTGAAGGATGTATTCGAAGGTGTTTCCGTTCAAGACATTTACTGCATAATAACTGCTGATCAATGAAACCGACAGGACAGCTGAGAACATCAATATCGCTTTCGTTCTTCTTCCGGGAAGAGGGATAAGCACCAAAATAGAAAACAATATAATGAACCCGGCGATGACCATTAAATGATATTAAAAACGGTGATGAGAAAAACAATCAGGATAAACAGGATGCCATAAATGACGTAGGATTGTACGCGGCCGTTTTGGATAAAGCTGAAATACTTTGCGGCAAAAACCATTCGTCGTGAGACTGGCTTGATGATATAATGTTCAAAAAAATCGGAGTAGCTTGACTTATACCTGTGCTTGCTTGGAAAGAACTCCGTGGAATTTAGTTCCTTGTATTGTTTTTTTTCGATAAGCAAGAAGCTGAAAGCTTTTCCCAATGGTTTAGAAAAGGACTTCCCGGTGTATTGCATGTGGTTGTTGGGTGCGATGTAGCCGCAACCCCAGGTAGGATTGCTTATTGAATCTGGGTTCCGGGTAAGGGAACGGAGGACCAAGGTTAAGATGATGATTGATCCCAGTATCAGTGAGTATAAACTAATTCTTGATGTTGTTTGTGCAATCAGATTATAGGCTGAGGGCTGAAGGCTGTTAGGCTGAAGGTTTGCTAATATTGTATAAATATTATTTAAAAACAGACTGGGGAAAAAGGCGATTGACAGCATCAGAACAATGATAAAATACTGCGGGAATAACATCAGGAAACTAACCTCTTTGGGTTTATGTTGAAGTACCGTGCGTGGATTTCCTAAGAAGATCGTTCCAAAAGACTTGGTAAATGCCAGGATTGACAGGCCTCCGATGATTGCCAGACCTGCCATTGAGAGGATAAAAAGGCTTGCTTCGCCGAAGCTTCCGTTTTTCACGCCTTCAATAAGTCCACTATATATGATGAATTCTGAGACGAAGCCATTAAATGGAGGGATGCCCGCAACAGCGATTGCACCGATAAGAAAAATCAGAGCAGTTTTTGGCATTGACCGGATCAGTCCCCCGAGTTTTTCCATGTCACGGGTATGGGTTTGCTGATATACAGAACCGGCAGAGAAAAACAATAATGATTTGAACAGTGAATGATTCAGGACATGCAGCAAAGCGCCTCCAAATCCAAGGTAATATAACAGCGATGAATTCCTGCCCATGCCAATCATCCCAATGCCGATACCAATCCCGATTATTCCAATATTCTCTATCGTGCAATAGGCAAGCATCCTTTTAAAGTCGCGATGAACAGCAGCATTTAATATCCCATACAATCCGGTTAAAACGGAAACGCTTACCATGATTTCACCGAGCAAAATCAAATCCTCATGCAAAAAGGAGATGATCCGGATAATCCCATAAATCCCCAGTTTGACAATCACGCCCGACATCACACCAGAAATATGAGAAGGTGCGGCAGGATGCGCCTGTGGGAGCCATGAATGCAGGGGCACAAATCCCGCTTTCAGGCCAAAGCCAAGAAAAAATATCAGAAACAGGCCAATGTTGTTTTGGTGGGTAAAGAATTCACTGATGGCTGCGAAATCGAGCGAACCCGTCTTCGAATAAACCCAGATGAAGCCGGCAGTAAGCAAGACAACGCTGATGTGCATCTGAACCAGGTAATTAATCCCTGCCTTCAGCGTGCTTGATTTGTGATGATCAAAAATAACCAGCAGCATAGACGTCAGTGACATCACCTCCCAGGCGACCAGGAACACCAGCGACTGTTGTAACATGCAAACCCAAAGCATGGAAAGGTGAAAGAGAATGAACAGTATCCAATGAAGGCTGAGTTTTGCTGGAAGATTCATGTATTCTTTCAGGTATCCGCTTCCGTAGATGACCCCTGTGAGGGTAGTGAAATTGATGATAAGCATAAACCAGGCTGATAGGCCATCGATACGTACAGGGACATTGCCAAGGAAAGAACCACCCAATATCATAAATTCAACAGCATTCCCGCTTAGAGCAGGAAACGCAAGCCAGCTTGTCAGGAGTACGCTGGTCAAGACCGTGACTATGGTGACTATGGATTTTAGTTTGGAAGGAACAAAACCCAGCGCGATAATTGCGATGATGGTAACAAGCCAGGAGATGTAAATGATATCACCCATTCCTTAATCTTTCATTTTCAGATGGAGATGTTGCATGTGCAAAGGTAAGGCTTTCGGTTTAACGATGCACTGTTGCCGCGAATTACCGATTAACCCCGATATCACGGCACCAATTCACTCCGACTTTGCAACATGGCAGCATCACAACATTGTAATCGTTTAAATACTATTTTTGCCACCAATGAATATCGGTAACATCATTCTCCCGTCCCATCCCCTCTTCCTGGCTCCCCTGGAAGACATCACAGATCCTCCTTTCCGGCATCTCTGTAAGAAGTTTGGGGCAGATGTCATGTATACTGAGTTCATCTCTTCTGAGGGCCTCATCAGGTTTGCAGAGAAAAGCACCCGCAAACTCGACTTTGAGCCCGGGGAAAGGCCAATCGGGATCCAGGTCTTTGGACATAATGCTGAATCGATGCGTCGGGCTGTTGAGATTGCAGAGGAAGCACAGCCCGATCTCATTGACATCAATTATGGATGCCCGGTAAAAAAAGTTGTGGTAAAAGGAGGTGGGGCGGCATTACTCAAAGACATTCCGCTTATGGTTGCGCTGACAGAAGCAGTGGTTAAGGCAACAAAGCTGCCGGTTACTGTAAAAACCAGGCTAGGCTGGGATGACAGCACAAAAAACATTATTGAAGTAGCTGAACGATTACAGGATGTGGGGATACAAGCACTTACGATTCATGGCAGAACACGTTCCCAGCTCTATAGTGGCAAAGCCGACTGGACGCTGATTGGAGAAGTAAAGAACAACGCAAGGATGAAGATCCCGATCATCGGCAACGGGGATGTCACGACACCGGAATTTTGTAAAGCAATGTTCGACAAACACGGTGTTGACGGTGTCATGATCGGCAGGGCTGCCATAGGAAACCCCTTTATCTTCCAGGAGATCCGTTGGTTTCTGGAACATGGGGAAACGATGCTTCCGCCAAGCTTACAAACCCGCATTGAGGCATGCAAGGAACACCTGCAGCGTTCAGTGGCTTGGAAAGGCGAAAGCCAGGCTGTGCGCGAGATGCGGAAGCATTATGGACATTATTTTAAAGGATTGGCGAATTTCAAGGCATTTAAAATGCGCCTGGTAAGCAACAATTTTGCCGAAGAGATATATAGCTTACTGGATGAGATAGCGGTATTGTACTGCGCTCCCAGTCTCTAAGGTGTGCGGGATTGCTGCGCTGTTTCGCTTCACCCCCTCTGTCTCGCTTTACCCCCTCTGTCTCGCTTCGCGAGACATCTCCCCCCGATGGGTGGAGAATTGGCTTCGATTGAGCTTTTCCTTGGACCTCTTAATCTCCCTCTCCAAATAAAATCAACCCGGACCTTGAAATTCCACCTAATTCTTGTAATTTTGCAGTGTAAAGGAAATACCTTTTAGGGCCTATAGCTCAGTGGTCAGAGCAGCGGACTCATAATCCGTCGGTCCCCGGTTCAAGTCCAGGTGGGCCCACCAGCAAGAAAACGAGATTGGAGAGAAATTTCCAATCTCGTTTGTTTTAGGGCCTTTCAGAGGATCACATTTTGTTTTTGGAAATATTTTTCCGATATTTACACCAAATTGTTTCGCGAATGTTTCGCATATTTCGGATAAATACCTTTTGGCCATGAACAATGTTTCCTACAAAGAAAAATACCACGATAACGCAACTCCAAAAACCTTGAAACATGTCATGCGTTATTTCCTTTTCTCTTGCTATACCGGCCTCAGGTATTCCGATCTGAAGGCACTCACTTATAGTAAAGTGATTGAAGGCCGTTATATCCAGATCCGCATGCAAAAAACCGGGGAGCCCTTACGACTTGATCTTCCCAAAAAAGCGATTATGCTTTTGGGTAAAGGTTTGCCAAACGAAAGCATCTTCCAGGTCACCTGCAGCCAGGCCACCAACCGGGACCTCAAAGAGGTCATGACCCTGGCAGGGATTAGCAAAAGCATCAGCATCCACTGTGCCCGGCATTCCTTTGCCACAATTGCAGGTGAGCTGGGAGTCCCCGTTGAAGTGATCATGCAGCTGCTGGGTCACAGCAACATTAAAATTACCATGGGGTATGTAAAGGTTACACAGCCGTCGTTGACGAAGGGGATGATGTTGATGGATAAGCTTTAAGATGAATTTGGAACACTTTAAGTCAAACAACAGTACTAATTGTATTGAAATTGAATTTGACCTACTTTTGCGTAACTTGAAAAAGGAAATAGTTTTTAACTAACTGATTATCTGTGATTTTTTGCTTAATTTGAAAAAGGAAATGATTGAGGTTAGGACAAAAAGAGCATTGGTGTTTCTAAAAAGCATCTTAACTGATGCTAATTATTTTTGGTATTCCAAATAAATTGTGTCTGAATACTTGAATTTGTTAAAAACTTCGTATTTTTGTACTATTATTACAAAGAATAACAAAAAGACTGAGGTTGTATTAAAGAACAACTAGTTAATAATAATTTGGACCGGGGTGTCCCCGATCGGTATGAAGCCGGAACTTGTTTCTGGCTTTGTGCTTTTATGGAAATACCTTAAGCCCATATCTTTTACCAGATTTCTGATAGAACTTCGGTTCAATGATCTCGAAAGCTGGGTTTGCCCGATCAGGTTCTATTACATATCTTGCAATCGGATATGCTAGAAGATCAGCAAATTGAAGGCCATTAATATTTTCTATCTTGCTTTTAAAGTTGATGGAAACATTGTATTGTCTAAGTCTGTCCGGGTTAACATAGCCTGTCCCTCTTGAAAGAACCCGCTGAAAGTGCTCCTGGAGATTTTTATCTTCTTTTTTCCCTCTTTTCTCAATCACAATTTCTAAAGTAGTTTCTCCATTGGCTACCTCATCAAGTAGGAATATAGTTCTTTCAATGATAAATGATAACGATAATTCATAGACATCTGTTGACAGCCTCCCATATTCCTTGATATATTTTTCCTTTTGAATGACAGACGAAATAATGGTATAGTTACTTTTTGCAATTACTTGATTTAGTTGGTGGTAGAATCGGGCTTTCAACTCTAGATTAAAGAATATGGCGAATTCTTTTTCACACTTTCTTATATCTCGTGAATGAAATATCACCTTCTTGTTTCCCCAGAATTCTGATTTTATCTGGTTAAAATCAAGCCTTATAGCTTCATAATCATCCTGAGTGGCCAATACCCCACAGAGTACAAATACAGGAAAATCCGGATTCAAATTTGAAAGCCCGTGATCACCACTTTCATCGATATATAAGAGATACTTCATTCCAAATAGTTTTATTTTTCATTCTGCTTTTATCTGAAAATCAGAATAGTTTCGAATCTTCATGTGCCGGGTTGTTGTCCGTTTCTTCTTCATCCTGCCGATACCACCAATCCAGAAATTCGTCCACAAGTTTAAAATCCGGAGAATCTTCATGGGCTATTGAAAAATAAGAGAGGGGTATTATATATCCCCGATTCCCTGACAAAACTTCAACAATCACACCGTCAATTTCCCTATAATCAAGAATACGGGTAATCGCCATCGGGGGAGGCCCCGGGAAATCTTTCCCGATAAGGTCCCCTGGCGTGACATCTACCGGAAAGGTCAATTCAGATTTCAATCTTTGAACCCAGATGATTGCTTCAGAGTCGATTACCCTATCATCAACTCTTGGGTATCCCTTATTTTCCCATGGTGTTCCGCGCCAATTGCTGATAGTCCCATCAACATAGCATGCCGGACAATTCCAGATAATCTCATCAGTGAGCAAACTGCGGCTTAAATTGATAATTCCCTTGCAGTTCTTTTTAAAACAACGAACAGGTTGAGGGTCATCGGTATATTTGTGGGTGTAAGAATCAATGATCAAGGCCAGGAAACTGCTTAGTTCCCGGGCTTCCTCTGGCATGGCCTTGGTAATGTTACCATCACCGTCAAGGAAATGAATCATGTTGGAAGAATACATTTGGGTTGGATTATTGCAGGGCTAAAATACTTGAAAAACCTCAGACTGGAAGGATCCACATTCCTTTTTTGTATCCTGCATAGCACTGTTTTTCGATTAAACATTTGGGGTGTAATTTGCCCCTAATACTTAATTAAATAGCAATACCAAGAAGTTTACTGGATAAGGGAATAATTGGATTCTCTCAAGGATGATACCGCCGATTCGTGTATGGTTCTTTTGTTTTTTAAACCCTTCAAACCATTCTTTGCTGAAACAATGTTCTTTAATCATGAATGAAGTCTTTTACAAGATGATACATGTGGTTGGTCAAAAACTGCCTGATGTTTTGGTCTCGTTTCCGGCGCCCGGCATAACTTAACATTTTCGTAAAATTGATTGCATAGCTATTGATTGCGCTCTCGTAAATGTGTATTAATTCAGACCTTTGCAGAAAATAGTAAAGTTTTTCCTCTGAGAACAGGTCAACCAGGATCTTCTCAAGCGTAGGTGCATACAACTTGACCTTTTTCTCAGTTCTTTTTGTAATAGGTGCCCTGGTTAGAAGATTCTTTATAACTATTGGATGGTTACTTTCTGCAATGTATAACTCAATGTCTTTTTCATCTGGATTCAGGAACACCTCACGCCGGGATGTATCCTTTATATGATAAAACAAAGATTCTTCAAATCCCTTCTCGATTTCAATCACAATGATTGATTTACTGGTCTGGTGTTGGGTGAACTCATTAAGCCAGGCTGTATCCCAAATGCAGTAAGTGATATCTTTATAACGGTCTGTAATTCTTTTCGCAAGTTTAATCAAGTCATTGGAAATCAATGGTCTAAAATTCGTCTTGTGCGAAATGATATAAAGCCCTCTCTTGAGTGGTTTAATGATATTCCTGTTTTTAAGGTCATATATTCTCCATCCGAAGGTTCCTTCGTTTAAATTTGGCTCGAAGGATCGGTAAAAGGAAAAGAGCTCTTCTCTGGTAAAAGACTCTCTAACCTTAAATTCTGAAATCAATCTGTTTTCAATAACCTTTGACATTTTGGACTCAATTTTTGCCAAAGATACAAAAATACTGGCAAATATTTGAAATCAAATAAATGCCACTAAATATAATAAGTGGCAAATATTTGACAATATTAAAATGAATGTAAAATTTCAATCGTATCTTTGAGCATTGATTTGTATTGCTAATGATTAATAGTGAAGGGTTTATACAGATAATTCAAGAGCTTTTTGCTTGCCGTACAGATGTATTCGCTGTGCGCTGGGAGAAAGGCAGCAAAAGTGGCTATTGGCCCGCCATTCACTATGATCCATACAGATTCCGGCAGCATAAATTCAAAGGAGGGACCCTCAATGATTTTACTGAAAAGGAATACAAAGCACTTACCAAGGAAGAAATTGACAAGCATCTTGCCGGTGAACAGCTGATCGGGATATATCCTCTGCTTAAGGATAACACATCCTGGTTTATTGCTGCTGATTTTGATGGCGATGCCTGGGTTGAACAGTCCCGGGAGTTTATCAAGGTCTGCTCTGAAAACCAGATTCATGCTTATTTGGAGCGTTCCAGATCCGGGAATGGCGGGCATGTTTGGATTTTCTTTCCAAAACCTTATCCAGCTTGGAAAAGCAGGAAAGTGATTATCCGGCTTTTAGAAGTGGCAGGGGTTCTCTCAGAATTTGATAAGGCATCAAGTTTTGACCGGCTGTTCCCTAACCAGGATATACTATCAGGGAAGGGCTTTGGTAATCTCATAGCCATGCCATTTAATAAAAATGCCTTAGAAAGAGGTAACTGTTGTTTTATTGATCCGAATACCTTAGAACCTTGCCCTGACCAAAGGACTTTCCTTAAAGCTGTCGAGAAGACTTCTTTGTCTATCATGGATAGCTTGGTAAACAGTCCATCTCATGAGACAACCCACAGCCAATCAACAGCTTTGATTACGGATGTTAAGAGTGTGGTATTTCGTTTAAACACAAATGTTTATATCAATAAACTGGCTCTGCCGTTGACATTTGTCAATTTTCTTAAAGATGAACTGAACATAGCCAATAACGAATTCTACATTCGGAAAAACCTGGGTAAAAGTATCCATGAGACGAAAAGATACTTTAAGCTCATTGAGGAAAGAGAAAATGATCTGGTCATTCCCAGGGGATTCTTGGGAAACATGATCAGGTTTTGTAAAGAGAACAGGATAGACTTTGATTTTATTGACGAAAGGCGAAGGTTTCCGAGGACAGACCTGGCAAAACCAAACAATATCATCCTTTATCTTCATCAGCAGGGTGCACTTGAGGCCACCCGCAAAAAGGAATTTGGAGTTATCGTTGCACCACCAGGCTCCGGGAAAACGGTCATTGGTCTGAAAATAATTGAAGAAAAGGCACAACCTGCCCTAATTATCGTCCATAGAAAGCAATTGGCTGATCAATGGATGGAAAGGATACAGACTTTCCTGGGGATCCCCAGGCACCTGATAGGTCTTATCTCAGGTGGCAAAGCCAAACCTGGTAAGTTCATTACCGTGGCTATGATACAGAGTCTAAGCAAAGCGATGGAAAAAAATGAAACCAAAGAATTAATGAACTCCTTCGGTACTGTAATCGTGGACGAATGCCATCACATTCCTGCCGAGACTTATCAAAAGGCAATTTCCAGGTTGCCCACCTTTTATTTGTATGGATTGACAGCAACGCCGTTCCGTAAATACAGTGATGGTAAGCTTATCTTTATCTATCTGGGGGATGTCATTTATGAAGTGAAAACAGCAGAAGTTCCCAATCAAAGTAAAGCAACTATTATCATTCGTAATACCACACTTGACGTACCTTTCAACTCAAAAACGGACCGATTTGAAACACTGTCGAAGATTCTGATCCATGATAGTGCAAGGAATATGCTGATACTCGATGATGTAATCGCTGAGGTCAAGTCAGGCAAAAAGTCCGTAATTATTACTGAAAGGAAAGAGCACATTGATTCTTTGAACCAGTTTCTGAAACAGAAATTCGAGGTAATTGCCCTTAGTGGTGACGATAATGAGGCAGCGAGTAAAGGAAAATGGAATAGACTAAAGAGTGGTGATTACCAGGTATTGATCACCACTGGTCAATATTTCGGGGAAGGAACAGATCTGACAAATGCTCATTGCCTTTTCCTGGCGTATCCGTTTTCATTTGAAGGTAAGCTCATTCAGTATATCGGCAGAGTTCAGCGCGGAGAGATATTGCCGGTGGTTTATGATTACAGAGACATTAAAATTGATTATTTGAACCGTCTGTTCCTTAAGCGAAATACATATTACAGGAAGCTAGAAAGACAAGCTACCCTTTTTGACGATACCGGTACAGAGATCACGTCAAACCGGACTACAATCAAAATTGATGAATGGATAAAGGTGCCGGTTGAGGATCTGGAATTCAGGTATGGTGTGATTGCATTCAGGTATTGGGTGGAAAGGATGCGAGAAACCCTGGAATTTGAGGTGGAAAATGATCAAATCCGTCCGGAATTTGAAGTTTTGAAACCTTATTTTATAAAGGTTCTAAAGTCCAAACTTGTCACGATTCACATTAATGCAGAATACAACCAGGGTAGGCTGATCTCTCAAATTGCCTGGTCAAATGACCTGGAGAAAATAAATAAAGAAGTTGTCGATACAGTCCGTTTTCGGTTTGTCGAGAGAAGTTTCTTTGGGAAAGCTCCTTCCAAAGAAACAGGGTTGCTAAGTTTATCAGAACTTCAGAATCAGAATGAGCAAGTGTTTGAAACGGAAACAGAATTATTGGATGCCATCATCAACAACAAAAAAGTCAGGCATTACCGGCAGTTGCGCTACCTCGCAAATCAGCATGAGACTTCAATATTGAAGATCAGGTTTGTGCTGGACCCGTTTTCATTTGTTTTCCTTTTGGAAGGGGACGAGCAATATCATATTGCAATGGAAACGCTGGATACGGAAGAAGCCACTTACATCTGGCATGTGGACAAATCGATCGATGATTTGAAGAAGCGTTTAAAAGAGATTGACTCCGACTTGCTTTCGATAAGAATCACCGGAAGAAGGTCTTTTCTGGAAAAGCTACCGGGAAATTTCACAAGGGTTCATCATGATTACACAGAGGAGATGAAAGGATACATCGTCTGGAAGTCTTCTCTTGAGGAAACATTGGTGTAATTTCGGAGGATCGTGCCAGGGGTGCCTTTGCTGAACCAATTATATCAATTATTGGTTGAGTTCAGTAAACAGCACTTTTTGTATTTTTTCCCGCTGCCACAGGGACATGGGTCGTTCCTTCCAACATCTTTGCCCTCCTTACGAAAGGGTTGATCCGGGTCCATTGAAAGGTATTCTGGTTTTGTCCGGTAAGAGCCATCCCGGATTTTCTCGTTTTTCGTATCATCCTTAATTCTACTTTCCCCTTCCAGATTACCAAAGGATTCATTGATGATGTCCTGAGCGAAGATGATTCCCGGTGACAGGAACTGGTTAAAGAAACCCTCTGTCACCTTTAGATTCCCGGGGATATCTGTCCCTGGCCAATTTGCAACAAACCGCATCTGCCAAAGATCGCTGCCAATGCTTTTCATAAACTCCCGTTTAAACAGTGCAATATTTTCAGTCATCATAGAGTACCAAGGCTCGGTTATAAGCGAATATTTGTAAAGGAATTCATACACATAATGCAGGCCCCAGGCTTTTCCAAACATTTCAAGCAGGTTGCTCCCAAGAAATGAATCGCACTGCCTGCTTATATGCTTGTCAAGGCTGTGATAAGAAATGTAAAACCGGGCCCCGGGTTCATCCCTTTTTTTGAACAATTCAGTGGCTTGCAGGATGTTAAACCACCAGTCCGAGAGAATGAAGGGAATATTATAGGTTTCCTTCATGAAGATAATAAAGTGAATGTTAGCAATTAAAAGACCCTCATCCAGTTTCGTGGGTAATATTAGTTCAGTGTATTCCTTTTGTGCTTTTTGCCCCAGGATATTGTAGATGGGATCCATTCTTTCTGCAGAGTTATCGAAGCCAAGGGACTTTATTTCTTTCCGGAAAGTTTGCCATTTTGATGAATCACCGGATTGAATCAGTGTGTATTGTTGTTCAAGCTTGTTTAAATAAATGACATAACAGAAGATAACCTCAGGGCTGAACATCAAATTTTCATCTTTTGATAATGGTTTCCAGACAACTTCAGCATAACTGACGGCCTCCTTGTAATAACCGTTAAAGAGTAATTGATACAGCATTTTACCCACTACTGAATCAATACCGGCAGCAGGCTTGCTTTTTAAAACACCAAGACTCTCGGCAATCTGGTCCTTGTCTTTCAGAAAAAAGGCAATGTCAGTAAGTTTTAATTCAATGAAGCCGTAATTTTCAGCATATTTTCCGGGGTTCAGCGCTTTGTATTTTTTGGCGAAATCAGAAATTGCCTGGTAATTACCAATATTATATTCCGGACAATCTTCAAACATTTCAATCATCTCCAAGTCGATTCCTGGCTGATCATCAAGTAATTTCATCAGGAATTCGTAACGATCAGTTTCATCAAGCGTGTCATAATAGTAGTCACGCAATTCATCAATTTCTTCTTCCGTTTTAATTTTCTTTACTGTCATACGTTAAGGATGATATTAAGCGGTCATATGGATTTGGTTCCTCGAGCGTTAACCCGGGTGGAATTTTAAAATCCATAAGGTTTCAATTTTCGGTAAAGGTAAAATTTTACCAGGCTGATTTTTTAATGTTTCTTTGTGCAAAGATTTCGATATGACTACAATCATTATTGATGAAAGCAGTAAAGAAGGGAAAGCCCTTCTTGAATTCCTTCGTCATACAAAGTATGCCAGGATCGTAACCAGTGTTCCAAATGCAACGACCCGGAAAGCTATGAGGGATGTTGAAAACGGGAAGACCTTTAAATGCAAAGACGCTGCTGATTTGTTTATGAAACTTAGGAGCTGATTGTTCAAAAACAAGTTTATCAAGCAGATAAGCAGATGAATGTCTTGGTTTATAAACCCGGATTTGACATACTTATCAATTCCTCAACCAACTGAAAAACCATTGTACATGGGTTATGATCAGCAAAGTTTCCTTGTCCTTCGTATTGCCTGGCTAATTCTTTCGCCCATTTAATGGCTTGATGAATATCACCATACCTGGTCAGAAAGTGAAACATCTCAACACTGTTCTTCTTGTATTTGAAATCTGCACCAAGATGTGGTTTAAGATTCTTTTCAATCAAACCCGTGTAATCCTCCCGGCTTAATGCAGTATTGAAATTATGAAAGTGAAGCAGGTACCAAAGTTCAAAAGCCTCGTTTGACCAGGCACAATGAATTTTTGGCCGTGAAGTTTGGCAGCTGTTAATAGCATTGTTGAACGAATCAGCACTAAAGCTATCTTTATCGAAAACAACCCACAATTTATCAACCTCTCTTCCAGATTCTTCCTCAATTCTTGACTTGATATTCTTGGCTTGTCTTACAAGTGATATGGTATTATTACCCAGTCCTTGAATATTAATTTGACAAGTAGTCAATACTCCCTGGGGTAGGGTTTGTTTAAGACCCTCAAAATAATTGGGTTCGGTCTTCTGTCCTTCACATACTATTAGATAGTAAATACGCTTTTCCAAGAAATCTTGTCTCCTTTTCGGATTCTTATATTGTAATCGCCTAAGGATTGCGTTGTCAACGTTTATTTTCCTGGCCATTTGTTAAAAGATTACCAACGTTACCAATAAAAGGAATTGCACCATACCTGCCTTGAATATAGTCCTTTTCGTAGGAGCGATCGTTTCTGATTGTTTTTGTACCTTCTTTATATTCAACTAAGGAATAGAGATCTGATGCACCATATTTATCTTTCTCCACAAAGAAGATTTGATCACGCCGGTATTTCCCCAAACTTAACAGATTAGTATCGTGTGTTGCAAAGATCAATTGTGAATTCCTGGGATTATGTTCCCTTGAATTGAATAAACGGGTAATCGCCAGTGTCAGTAAGGGATGAAGACTTGAATCCAGTTCATCAATCATCAAGATTCCACCTTTATTTAATGTTTCAAATACCGGCCCGGACATATTAAAAACTTTATTGGAACCAGCCGATTCTTGAGACCTCATGTCAAAATTGACTTTTTCCTGAGGCTCTTTATTTGCATTGTACTTTGTATGCGTCGTACTGAATGAATATAAGGTTTGGCCTACTAAATCCGTATTGACTTGTTTCAAAAGCCCTTGGGTTCCTTCATTAGATAAAAGCTCAGGATGGACTGATTCTACCTTAATTTCAACATCATCGAATCCGAGGTCAAGATTATCAAAGAATTTTGGAAGTAAGGGAAAAGTATAGGGATCTCCAAGCATTTTAAAAGTCAACAGTTTGTATTCCTCATGGCTTAATCCAGAGATAGCAATGAAATTGTGAAACCAATTCATGATTTTCCTTGTCAAAGCCCCATTGAATTGATCAACAACTGACAGAAAAAGTGCATTTTCCCTGGTCTTTTCTTCAAGTCCGTTTCCTTCAGGAAATCCTGACCAGATTTGGATTCCGTCACCGTCACGCACGAACAATTCCTTTTCAACATTTTTCTTTTGTTCAAAAAGCCATTCTGCCTTAACCAAGGTGTTGGTTACTTCAAAACCATAGCGGTACCTGATTTCATCCAGTAGAAATACCACCTCAAAAAATGAAGGTTCCTCCTCAGTGACGGTGCTTAGCAGAAAAGGAGTCACCTTAAGTTCGGAGGTTGATGAAAGCTCTACAGATTTAAGTACTAATCGCCGCATGGTTGACATGGCCTTGATCAGGTTGGATTTCCCACTTGCATTTGCCCCGTAGATCACGGCTCCTTTTAATAGATCCTGCCGGTCAGTATTAATGACATTTGTCTCCTTATGCTCCTTGATACTGGTTGCTTCCAGACTAAGGGTCTTCTTATCCTTGAAGGAAAGAAAGTTCCCAACGGTGAATTCGATTAACATTTTATTGCCTTTTTTGAGAATTATTCGCAAATATAGGTAATTATTTTGTCAATATGTTATAATTTGTGAAATTATCTCAAAATATCCATAATTATGTGGATAAACAGAAATTAATCTCCAGCTAACCGCTCTTTTCTCCATTTTTCCTGTTTTCTGGCTAGCTGTTCAGTAGTTATTCCACCCTTTTGCTTTGATAACAATTCAGCTTGTTCCTTCATTTCTCCGTCTGTCATTGGTGTTCCAGGTAGTGCCCAGTTTTCTTTCCTGACAGACTTTTTAGTAGGAGTGCTTTCCTCTTTTATGGCGACAACTTTGAATTTCAGCTTGTTTCTTCTGATTAATGCTAATATAGCTTGCATTTCCTCAGCTGTGTCGGTGCTAAGTGTTACCTGTGTCATTGCCCAAGATTTTCACAAAGGTAATACAACCCTTAGAACAGTTGAATAATAACAGAACTGTCAAATTCTGCCATTATTTGACGTGCCGTTTTTACTGTCATGGAAAGTGGGTATGACATAAGTAGACACGATGATCAAATTTACCATCTCCCGCCGATGTTTTTAGGCCATCGTAAGTCAAGCAATGTCAATGACTTCTTATAGAGAATTAAGTCTGGCGAGATTGGGATTTGGTTTGGAGTATGCAAGTAGTTTTCTTAGCAGTTTTCTGGGTCGTTTTCTGGGTCGTTTCCTGGGTCGTTTCCTGGGTAGTTTTCCGGGTAGTTTTTTGGACAATAGATGCTTCTAATGCAAAACAAAAACTAATGATGGAAAAGAAACAATTAATCCGCAGTTACTGCCGGCAATTTAAGATGGGAGGTCTAGCCACAAGCCTGGACCTAATGCTAATCGATGCTGAGACAAACAGTATTGGATATCTTCAATATACTGTAAACCTCTTTCAGGCCGAAGCCTCACATCGGGAATACAATGACGTTCAAAAACGATTGAAATCAGCTCGACTTCCGCACTTTCACGACTTAAATACGTACGATTATACGTTTGAAAATGGACTGTCTAAGGTAAGGTTAAGTCAATTAAGAGAATTAGATTGGCTTGATCAAATCTACAATATCGTATTGATGGGCCCTTCCGGAATCGGGAAAACATTCCTGGCCGCCGGGCTTTGTGCCGATGCCGTTAAAAAAGGCTACAAGGCCTATTTCAGAACTATGGAAGAAATTATAAACATGCTAAAGATGAAGGATTATACAGCTACTGCAATGGCAGATTTTAAGCGTTTAAACAAAGCCAATTTAATAGTGATTGATGATATTATGCTCTTTCCGGTGGAAAAACTACAAGCTGTAGCCCTTTTTAATTTTATAAATCAGATTAAACCATAGTACAGATTAAGTTATCGTTAATTTTTCTTTTAATAAAAAATAGGTTACTGTTCAGGGGGTAGACAGCTGAAAATCTACAGGGCTACCTTCGAGTG
>JBAXPV010000025.1:0-58506 GCA_037132075.1 Bacteroidota bacterium | reverse complement strand
CGAAGGTAGCCCTGTAGATTTTCAGCTGTCTACCCCCTGAACAGTAACAAAAATTATATATAATTTTGTAACAAGAAATGGCAAATTGAGTCCTCCAAAGGTCCTCATCAAGGTATTTTATGAAAAAATCTGAAAACGCATCAGAATCTGCGGCATTACGTCAAAAGGCAGAGGATTTGCTGAAAAAGAAATCAGAAGATGAGATATTGGCGCTTATTGAAGAGCTTGCCTTTCAAAATGAAGAAAAGGGAAAACGGGCAGCAGAGTTAGTTATCGCGAACATTGAGCTAGCCTTCCAGAATGAAGAGAAAGCAAAGCGGGCAGATGAACTAAGTGTTGCCATTGTCGAGCTGACAAAACTTACGCATGAACATGAGGTTCACCAGTTGGAGCTGAAAATTCAACAGGAGGAGCTTATACAGGCAAAAGAGCAGATAGAAATTGAGGCCCAGAAATTTACTGAATTGTATGATTTTGCACCATCGGGTTATTATACGTTATACAAGGATGGAAATATAATCGAACTGAACCTCCCCGGGGCAAAGATGTTTGGCAAAGACCGGCAGCAATTAATAAACAATCAGTTTGGCTTTTTTTTATCAGAAGAAACAATAGCAATTTACAATCATTTTTTCAAGAAAGTATGGGAAAGCAGCGTTAAGGAATCATGTGAAGTGACCATAAAGACTATGGAAAGTCAGCCGCTTCACGTTTTTCTTAGCGGGATCGTTGCAGAAAATGGAGAACAATGCCATATAACTGCGGTTGATATTACTGAACGCAAGCTTGCAGAGGAAGAGATCATACTTAAAAATGACGAACTTCGAAAAATCAATGCTGAAAAGGATAAATTTTTCTCAATTATCGCCCACGACGTACGCGGCCCTTTCAGTGGGTTTTTGGGGTTGACTGAAATTATGGATGAAGAATTGCCAAGCCTGACACAGGATGAGATTCAAATGATAGCAAAACAATTGCGGGGTTCTGCGAAAACGCTTTTCCGTTTGTTGGAAAACTTGCTTGAGTGGTCACGTTCACAACAGGGATTAATCAATTTTGAGCCCAAAACGTTTTTTTTACAGCAACTGATCGCTGACTGCCTGTATTCGACATTGGAGTTAGCCAATAAAAAGGGTATTGCGATCAGCTATGATATTCCGGATGCTTTGGAAGTCTTGGCTGACGGACATATGTTATCATCCGTTATCCGTAATATTGTCAATAATGCCTTGAAATTCAGCAATACGGGAGATACTGTCAGTATAAATGCAATACTGACAAGCAGCGACTCAGTAGAAATCACGGTACAGGACACTGGCATCGGAATGAACAGTGCAATGGTCGAAAATTTATTCCGGCTTGATGTTCAAAGCAACCGAGTCGGCACCGATGGAGAGCCCAGTACGGGGCTGGGATTGATTCTTTGCAAACAATTCATCGAAAGGCATGGCGGGAAACTATTGGTAATGAGTGAAGAGGGCAAAGGTTCTGCGTTCAGTTTCAAGATACCGGGCAAAGTGAATTTGATTCTTTAACTAGGGATATTAACCTTAACAAAAGCGCCGCCAGCTTCATTATTTCCTATGTCAAGACTGCCTTTATGAGCCTCTGCAATTAATGACGTCAGGTATAAGCCCAAACCTGAATCAGAAACCAGGTGGTTGTTTACGTTGAATGGGATCAAAGGCGAGTCGAGAAGCTTTTTGGTAAATCCCTGCCCCTGATCTATGACGTTAATGGAAATCAATGCTTCATGTTTGAATGTCTCTACATGTATTTTCCCATTCTCAGGGGAATGGTGGATGGCATTTTCAATAATATTATTGAGACATTTTATGAAGTAAGATTCATCAACTAAGGCAAAACATTCGGTGCCGGATGAATTTATCTCTAAAAAGATCCCTTTTTTCTGAAAAGCAGGGATGTGCATATCACAGACATCCGACACCAATTTGCTGATATCCACATAATGAGGACGTAGCACTTTGTTTCCTTGGGTTCTCAGGACAGAGATGTCTAAAGTTTTTAATGAGAAAGTCTCCAGCCGATGAACAGATTGGTCTAAAATATCGACCATCATTTTAGTGGTGTCAGGGCTGTCAGATGTCTTTAGAATGTCCACTGAGCCAAGGATTCCATTGAGTGGTGTTCTGATCTCGTGATATAATATATTCAGGAATTCACTTTTTGCGTGATCAAGAACTTCAACTTCTTCTTTGGCTTTTTGTAAGCTTTTATTCGCCTGAACGAGTTCTGCTGTCCGGGCCTGAACTTCCGCTTCAAGTAAATTGTTGTATTTCTTTTTAATCATTAGTGAACGATAAATCAGAAGCGCAAAGAGTATCATCAACAACAAACCCAAAGAAATGGCAGCAATGGCGATTCGTTGATTTTTGACATTTAGATTTATTATCTTCATTTCTGTATCATGCAGATCATCAACCCTTCTGGCTTCGATCTCGGCGATTTTCTGTTCGTTTTCACTATTGAACATTGAATCTTGAAGCGCCCTTGCAGAGTCAGAATATAGTAATGCGTATTCCCAATTATTTTTGAGTCTGAATGATTTTGAGATATTATAATAAGCTTCCATCATGGGGTCCGATTCATTGAGTTCTTTCCCTAAGACAACAGCCATCCTGCTATATTTTATAGCGTACCCGAGGTTTTCTTCATTGTTAAACAGCCTCTTGAATTCGGGGTCAGCCGTTTTTGAAGAGGATACCCCCGTCACCATCTTAAGGTACAAAGTCCCCATCCCTTTGAGAGAATAGAGTGTTCCGCTTTTTATTCCCAGTTCAACATTCAGGTCATAAGCATTTTTATAATAAAAGATGGCCTGTGGATAATCATTCAACTCGGTGTATACATTGCCAAGGTTGTTTTGGGCAGAGGCAATATTCGACCTGGAGTTACATAATTTAAATACTGAAAGGGCCTTAAGATGATACTCAAGTGCTTTTTTGTACAGTTTCTGATCAGTATATATATTACCAATATTAGTATAGGTTATCCCTGTACCGCGTTTGTCGCCAACCAGGATTGAGAATTTTTCTGCAAGGCAGAAATTGTCAATTGCGTTCTTGTAATTCTTTTGTCGGTAATAGATAACCCCGACACTTCCATATGAATACGCGCTCCCCTTTTTGTTGCCTGATAATTCAAATATTTTGAGGGACTTATAATAATAATCTATTGCTTTGGGATAGTCTGGAATCCGGGAGTAAACATTGCCTATTCCAACCAAAGCGTTCCCCTGAACTTTAAGATTGTTTGATTTTTCAGCTGATTCCAGCGATTTTAACTGATAGTCCAGTGACTTTGGATAATCTCCCTTTACCAGATATACATTGCCAAGGTTTCCATAAACACTTGCAAAGCGGCCAAACTCGCGCGATGCTTCCAGAGCCTTCAAAGCTTTGTTGTAAAAATCAATTGTTTTGGGAAAGTCGGACTGGTTAAAACTTAAGTTGCCCAGGTTTAAATAGATCGTTGCACTGGTGCTTTTGTCATTGATTGCTTCGCTGATGTCTAATGCTTTATTAAAATTCAGTAAGGCTTTCTCATAATCAGACTTGACATAATAACAGGATCCCATGCTGAGGTATGACTTACAGATCCCTTTAGCGAAAGACAGCTTCTGGGCAAGTTTTTGTCCTTGAAGTGCAAAACTTATCCCTTCATCCGGGCTAACATCCTGATATTCCCATGCAATGTCATCGAGAAGATTTACTTTAGCCGTATCTGTTTTAAAAGATGTTTTAAGCGCCGTAAGCATCGAATCAATCTTCTCCTGGCCCTGTTTCTGTGCAAAACAAAATGAATACTGAATAGAAAGCAAAACCAACAATACAGTAAATATCCTCAATTTTGACTTATTCATGAGCGTGTTTTTTATTGAGATTTTGATCGGGAAATTATTTTATGTTTAGACAAATTAAAGATATTAAAATAAATTAATGCAAAGATTATTTTCAGAAAAATGTTTGTTGCATAAAATAAAATACACCAATAGTGATATTAAAGCGATTTAATCAAAATAATTATTAACTTTGCCCCCAGTATTTGGGGCAGAAATCCCCTAAGCCATTTAAAGAAATATATACTATATGGAAGAGAGTTGTGAGAATAAATCAGCCCCAAAGACTTTCAAGGAATTTCTAAAGTCCTCAGGTTTCTGGAAGCCTGCTGCCGGGCTTATTTTAGGAGGAATCGCTGGATTCCTATATTACCATTATGTAGGATGTGCCTCAGGAACTTGCGCCATTACCAGCAACCCAATATCAAGTGTGATTTTTGGCAGCGCCATAGGTTTTTTCCTGGTAAATAGTCCTTGCCGGTCTTGTTAAAGAAAGTCAAACTATAAATTTTTCATGATGGAAATAAAGGAAATTGATAAGCGCTATAGCGCACTGGCTGAAACGGATTGTTGTCTTTCCTGCGGTGGTGCGATTAATTTAGCAGATCCGCAACTTGGAGATGTTTGTGTTGATCTGGGAAGTGGTCGGGGCACTGATGCTTTGCGGATGGCTGAAATCGTGGGTGACACTGGATTTATCTATGGCATTGATATCTCCGGAGGGATGATCGACAAGGCACGTAAAAGCGCAGAGAAATTCGGCGTCCTTAATGTTTGTTTCATTCAAAGTGAACTGGAGCAGATCACGTTACCAGACCGCACTGCTGACCTGGTAATTTCGAATTGCACCCTGAATCATGCCTCTGACAAACTTGCGGTGTGGAAAGAGATCTTTCGTATTTTAAAGAAGGACGGGCGCTTTGTGATCAGTGACATTTATGCAACACTTCCCATTGCTGAAGAATACAGAACCGATCCTGTGGCTGTGGCAGAATGCTGGGCAGGCGCCATTACACGTGATGAATACATGCGTCATCTTGAAGAAGCTGGTTTCGTAACGGTGGAAATACTGGAAGAATCAGCACCATACAAGAAAGGACAGGCCGAGGTTGCCAGCTTTACCCTGGCAGGTAAAAAGACAAAAGCCTGTGGATGCGGGCATTGAGATGACCCTATGTAATGCCGACACTATCTTTTATGATCCATACAAAGGGGCATGAAGCTTTTGTCTTTGTCATCTTTGTAAAGCGGAAATCATGCGGTCTTTTCCGTGGATATCTTGATTCAGCATGATGTCTGTAAAACCTTTGTTTTTCAACAAAGCAATCATGTCCTTTCCAAAAGCCTCGTTAATCTCGAAAAATAGCTTTCCGGATCTTGCCAGGTATTTTTTACTAAAGTCAGCTATAGCATTATAAAAAATTAAAGGGTCGTCGTCGTGGACGAATAGTGCCATCTCAGGCTCAAATTCCAGGACATTAGCGCGCATCAGCATTTTTTCATTGGTGGTGATATAGGGCGGATTGCTGATGATTATATCGAAATCACCCAAATTGCTTTTGTCCCAGGCGAGGATGTCGCCCAATATAAATTTTATTTCAGCACCGAGACTTTCAGCATTATAACGTGCTGTTTCAAGGGCAGGCAGCGACACATCCATCGCCCATACATCTGCATCAGGTATTTTTAACTTCAGCGTGATTGCAATACATCCACTTCCCGTCCCAATATCCAAAATACGAATTCTTCGTCTTTTTTCAGGTTCCCCATCCCCCGCTTCCCCCATCCCCCACTTTCCACTTCCCTCATTTCCCCACGCCCCCAACGCCCACGCAAGTAACTCCTCCGTCTCCGGCCTTGGGATCAACACATTGGGATTCACTCGAAACTGGTAGTCGTAAAACCAGGCGCACCCTAATATATATTGTATCGGGGTTCCTAATTTCAATTCCGAGAGTATGTTTTCCAGATCATTGATTTGGTTTTGACTGAGATCGTCTTCCCGCTGCAGCAATAGTTGTCCTTTGGACATACCCCAACGGTTTTCAGCCATTAAATAAAGCAGCGACGGAATTTCGCGGCTGTCATACATTTGTTCTAAGTCTTTCAAGAGATAGGGAACAAGACTGCCAAAAGTCATTTTTATAGGGTCCATGGCATAAAAGTAAATATTCTATCCTTCGGCTGATCAGGTTTAACACCTAAAATATACCTTTGCATCATGGAGTTGGACGAGAAATTCATGCAAAGGTGTCTTGATCTTGCCAGGCAAGGTCTTGGGAGTGTCTCCCCCAATCCGCTGGTAGGGGCTGTTCTGGCTATTGGTGATCGGATTATCGGGGAGGGTTTTCATCAGAAATTTGGCGGGCCACATGCTGAAGTGAATGCGATCAGCCAGGTCGCAGATCAGAGGCTATTAAAACAGGCCACACTTTATGTAAATCTTGAGCCATGCTGTCATCACGGCAAGACTCCACCTTGTGCTGACCTGATCATCGACAGCGGGGTAAAACGACTTGTGATAGCCCATACCGATCCGAATCCATTGGTAGTCGGGCAAGGCCTAATAAAGCTACGCCAGGCTGGCGTTGAGGTCATTAGTGGGGTATTGTCTGAAGAAGCCCTTCAGATGAATCGTCGATTTGTAACTTTCTTTCAAAAGAAAAGGCCTTATATCATCCTGAAATGGGCACAGACCCGGGATGGATTTATCGACATCGACCGGAGTAAGCCAGGCTCGAATCGCAGCAACTGGATTACGAATGACAGCATGAAACAACTGGTCCATCAGTGGCGATCCATGGAAGATGCGGTGATGGTTGGTACCCGGACAGCTTATAACGATGATCCTGCACTGACCGTCAGAGAATGGGCAGGAAGAAATCCCTTAAGAATTGTAATCGATGAGAATCTTAGCTTGCCGGGTCATCTCAAATTGTTCGACCGTTCAGCGCCAACGCTCATCCTGACTTCTGTTGAAAAAGAGGATGATCCGCCGATTCATTATCTGAAACTTGATTTTACCGCTGCTATAATTCCACAATTATTAGACACATTGTATTCCAGGGGGATACAATCTCTCATTGTAGAAGGCGGATTGGAGTTGCTGGATTCATTTTTCGCCCTTGGACTTTGGGATGAAGCCAGAGTGCTTGAGGGCGACAAGCTCTTTGTCAAAGGCAAGAAGGCACCGGCTTTCCATGGAAAACTTCTTTTTGAAGAGAGATTTGAGAATGATAATTATCGGTGTTTCGGAAATCAGATATAGTTATTTACACGGAGCTATTGTTGGATGAGGTGCAATGACTAGATTTTCAGGGGTCTAAACGATGAGGTGCCATGAATATACTTTCAGGGTATTCCACCTTCTGCAGGTATAAGCCATGGGCAGGGACGGATTCCCCGGCTTGACGGCGATTTCCGGATCCCAGGATTTCTCTCAGTTTCTCCTCACCATATCTGCCTCTGCCTATATCCATCAGGGTTCCGACGATAGCCCTGACCATGTTTCTCAAAAAACGATTGGCTTTAATTGAAAATATCAGCTGATTGTTATGCTGAGTCCAGGAGATTTCTTTCAATATACAATCAGTGGTCATGCTGTCATTGTCGACTTTCGAAAAACAGGCAAAGTCTTTGTATTCCAGCAGAATTTTGGCACAATGATTCATTGCTTCCAGGTCGAGGGGGATGCTAAAATGATAGGCAAAAAGATCCATGAATGGATCTTTTTGAAGGCTGATCAGGTAATTGTAGGTACGTGAAGCTGCAGAAAAGCGGGCGTGAGCAGCATCTTTCACCTGAAATACTTTATAAACAGCGATGTCGTAGGGTAGGAATTTATCCAGCTTGTACCCAAGCTGTGTGCATTCTTGCTGACTCCAGGTTTCAGGAAAGTCGAAATGAGCGAAGAACTCACGGGCATGCACTCCTGTGTCTGTCCGGCCGCACCCAGTAAGCATGATGTTAGTTTTTAACAGCAAAGAGAGGCGTTCGTTCATTATTTCTTGCACACTGACGGCATTGGGTTGGATCTGCCAGCCATGATAGGCATTCCCATTATATGAAAGTTGCAAAAAATAACGCATGATTCCTGTGAAGGTTAAGTAGTTTGGATTCAGCAAATTTAGAATAATTATAAATTGATTGATTCAGCAAAATATTCAATGCATTGTTAATTCAGTAACAATAAAAGACCGTATCTTTGCGGGGTATTTGTTAAATGAATAACAATAACTTAATTCAATCCAAAAAATTATGTCAAATACAGAAAATCTGGTTAAAGAACTTGTTGAAAAACACGGGCGTTCCAGGAACAGTCTGATGCCTGTACTTCAGGGCCTTGTGGCAGCTGAGCGTTATTTATCCGAAGAGGCCATGGTCTCTGTGGCCAAAGAACTTGATCTGGCAACGGCAGATGTTTACGGGACAGCCTCTTTTTATACTTTTCTTGACACAGTACCACGTGGCAAGAACATCATCCGGATCTGCAAGACGATTTCTTGTCATATGGCAGGGAAAGATGAGATCATTCACGCAATGGAAGATCAGTTAAAAATCAAAGTAGGGGAAACTTCTCACGACAAGATGTTCACCTTACTTACGGCCAACTGCCTGGGATGGTGTCACAAAGGACCTGTAATGCTGATCAACGACGAAATCTTCCCTGAATTGACAGCAGCACGTGCAATTGATATCCTCGAAGAATATAAGAGAGACAAGAAATAGTCCATAGCCAGCTAATAGAAAAAGGAAAATTATGGAAACGAAAAGTTTAAAAAAAGTAGATATTATATTTGATCTCACCGATTGTGATTTCCTGGGAACTTTAGACAAGACCCTCAGCAAGTCCCGGGATGAGGTAATTCTGGACGTGATCGACTCAGGACTAAAAGGTCGTGGGGGCGCAGGCTTTCCAACAGGTCTGAAATGGAAATTTACAAAAAATGAAGACAGTGACGCAAAATATGTCATCTGTAATGCTGATGAGGGAGAACCCGGGACATTCAAAGACCGTGAGATCCTTGACCGTGTCCCTGAAAAGGTTTTTACGGGGATGGCGATTTGTGGTTATGCCATTGGTGCCAGTGAAGGTTATATCTATCTCAGGGGCGAGTATAACTTCCTGAAAAAAGATCTACAGGCTAAGATTGACCTGTTTAACAAACAATTACGGGATCGAAATGTTGACTTTAAAATCTTTTTGGTTTCAGGAAGTGGTGCCTATATCTGTGGTGAAGAGAGCGCTTTGTTTGAGTCGATGCAAGGTTTCAGGGGCGAGCCAAGAAACAAACCACCCTACCCTACCGTGGCTGGTTATAACTACAAACCTACAGTCATTAACAATGTAGAGACCCTGGTTTATGTGACCATGATCTGTCGACTGGGTGTTGAGAAATTCAAAGCTTTGGGAACCAAAGACTCCCGTGGTTCAAAAGTGTTCTCTGTATCAGGGGATACGCCCCATGCTGGTATCCATGAACTTGAGCTGGGGATGCCTTTGCAGGATTTTGTTCATGATTTCGGTGATGGTGATGCCAAGGCCGTACAGGTTGGTGGTGCATCCGGACATTGTGTTCCGCGAAAGAACTTCGAATCCACCATCATTGGCTTTGAAGGAATTCCCACCGGTGGATCTATGATGATTTTTAACAGCAGCCGTTCCATGTATAATGTGCTGCATGACTATCTTGAGTTCTTCACCGAGGAGAGTTGTGGTCAATGCACCCCTTGTCGCGTTGGTTGCCAGCAGCTGCTGAAAGGCATCGAAGCTGTAAAAAAAGGGGAGAGAAAACCCTCCTACCTCGAAGATCTCAAGAAGCTTTCTCAAACGATGAAAGTAGCTGCCAAATGCGGACTTGGCCAGAGTGTTGCCAATCCTTTTATCTCTATCGTCGATAACTTCAGGGAAGAGATCATTTATTAATCGTCAAAAACAAGCAAACCCATGGCTAAGTATTTTGTCAATCTCAAGATAAACGATAAACCGGTAACTGTTGAAGAGGGTACTACGATCCTAGATGCAGCTAAGAAACTCAATATTCACATTCCTACCTTATGTTACCATGAGGACCTCAGCGTAGCCGGCAACTGTCGTGTATGTATTGTTGAGGTGAAAGGTGCCCGCTTGCTTGCCGCCAGCTGTGCCACGCCGGTATCAGAAGGGATGGAGATTCACACCAACAGCAAAAGTGTACGCACGGCTCGTAAGCATGTGGTGGAACTCCTACTGAGTGAGCATAATGCCGATTGTACCAAGTGTTTTAAAAATGGAAACTGTGAACTGCAAACGATTGCCGGCGATTATCGCTACGGTCAGCAGGTCTTTACAGATCTCGTAAAACAAAAAGACAAGATCATTGACATTTCTTCACCTTCAATCAGCAAGGACGACAGCAAATGTATCCGTTGTCAGCGATGTGTAAGAACCTGTACCGAATTACAAGCCGTCAGCGCGCTGGCTGTATGTCATAAAGGCGATCATCAGAAGATCTCCACCTTCCTCAACAAGCCAATGAATGAGGTTGTTTGCACCAATTGTGGTCAGTGCGTGAACCGTTGTCCTACCGGTGCCCTTACCGAACGTTCGTATATAGAAGAGGTATGGGAAGCCATCAACGATCCCAACAAACATGTGGTTGTTGAGACAGCACCTGCGGTTCGTGTGGCCCTGGGTGAAGACCTGGGCATGGAAACTGGAAGCCGCGTGACTGGTAAGATGGTTGCTGCGCTGAAAGCCATGGGATTTGATTCAATCCTTGATACTGACTTCACTGCCGACCTCACGATTCTTGAAGAAGGAACTGAGTTACTGACCCGTTTGAAAAAAGCGCTGGTCGACAAGGACGAAGATGTTGTCCTGCCCATGTTTACTTCTTGCTCCCCGGGTTGGATCAAATACATAGAGCATATGTATTCTGATATGCTCCCGAACTTATCTACCTGTAAATCACCACAGCAGATGTTTGGTGCCCTGGCCAAGACGTATTATGCCCAGAAGAAAAACATCAACGCCAAAAATATGGTTTGTGTTTCCATCATGCCATGTACTGCTAAGAAATTTGAATGTGGTCGTCCTGAACTTCGCGACAGTGGTTACCAGGATGTTGACTTTGTGCTTACCACCCGCGAACTTGCCATGATGATCAAACAGGCTGGTATTGAGTTTGATAAACTCGATGACATGCAATATGACACCATTATGGGAGAATCTACCGGAGCTGCTGTCATTTTCGGGTCAACCGGTGGTGTTATGGAAGCAGCCTTACGGACAGCCTATGAGATCGTTACGGGCCGTGAAGTTCCTTTTGCCAAGCTAAACATTTTACCTGTTCGGGGAATGGAGGGCGTAAAAGAGGCGAAAGTCATGATCAAGGATGTGAAACCCGAATGGAGTTTCCTTGAAGGCGTTGAACTCAGTGTTGCAATTGCGCATGGTCTTTCTAATGCCAAACAGGTGATGGAAGCTGTAATCAATAAAACCGCAGCTTATCACTTCATTGAGGTGATGGGTTGTCCGGGAGGATGTATCGGAGGCGGCGGACAGCCGATCCCGACCTCTCCTGAAATTCGTCAGAAACGTGCCGATGCTATTTATGCAGAGGATGAAGGCATGGCTAGACGCAAATCACATGAAAACCCAGAAGTATCGTATATCTATAAAGAGTTCCTTGGTGAACCACTTGGACACAAATCACACGACTTACTACACACACACTACAAACCAAGGAAGCGATACTAGATTCCCGGGGGCCAGCTCATTGAGCTGGCCTTTTTTCTTTTAACTTTCACTTCTTACATACCCCACCCTGCCCTCCCCAAATTGGAGAGGGCAAATCCCACCGTTCTCCCAAGATTGGGGAGGGTTGGGTTCGTGATACGGTTAACTCTTTGGCCTGTTTTAGGTAAGGCGGGTGACTTTTCTATGATTTTCGTTAGTTTTGAGTTTATTTTTTTTATAAGTAATTGCTTGATATTCAGGTTTATAATTTGGTATTTATATAATTAAATACTAAAATAATGATAAAAATCACCATTTCGGTAAGAATTGATGTACTTTTATCCTAGTTCTTTATTTACGTTAAAAATTTATTGCTATGAAAATTTTCCCCCCGTTCAGCGCATTAATTTTTTGCAGTGTATTTATCTCTTCGGTGAATTTCGCGCAATCACCGGCGATCGCTGCAATAAAACAAAAAACAATTCAAACCAGGCTTGTTCATGGACATAACATGGCTGCCGGTCAACGAAAAATCCCATTACCAGGGCATTCAGCCAAAAAGACAAGTCAGAATATGACCCTGGAATATTGTAATTCAGGGGCAGATACTTCTGCTGACTATATTTCACATGTTCAATTTGGCTCAATACAGAATTCGAGTTATTGCCAGAATGGTGGATATTCTGATTATTCCAGTCTGAGCACTACATGCATCGTTGGCGACACTTTAGTTTTATTTGTTATAAATGGAGAACCGTCGCCAATGACCCAATGCGGCGTATGGATTGACTGGAATCATAATGGTTCTTTCCTGGATGACAATCCTATTGTGGTAACAGGAGGACCTACTGTTTTTACAGCAAATGTGATTGTTCCGCTTACTGCAGAAATTGGAGACCTTAGGATAAGAATTGTAATGAACCGGGATCAGCTACCCATGCCTTGCGGATCAGATCATTTTGGTGAAACTGAAGATTATACTTTAGATGTTGTGCCAGTCTTCTTTCATGAGGTTGAAATTGTTCAATATGTGAGAGGCATTACTGAAAGTTCCTACCCAATAAGCTATTATCCAGAAGTATGGGTTTATAATGTAGGTGATATGGTAGAAACGAACATCCCTATCCACTTCATTTTCAATGACACGACAATAATTAATGATACAATTACTGACACCTTGAATCCTGATGATGAGTTGTATTATCAGTTTAGCCAGGCAATTACAATAAGTTCATGTGGAATCTATCCATTTATTGCTTTTACTTCAATTCCGATTCCAAATGATATGGACTTCGACGATGATACCGTACAAGACAACTTTGTAGCTACTAAATATCTTTCGGTAAATCCCATCGTGAATGTCCCCAATACTTTTGAATCCATCTTTCAAGGGAATGGGGTTATTATGTCTAATATTAGTTTTACCGGAGCCTCTGGTGCTATTGGAAGTTTTAGTGCAGCATGTACGAAGCTGGGCCTGGATACAGGGATCGTAATTTCGACAGGGCTTGTTACAACAGCGATTGGCCCCAACGACAATACTGCAGCAGGCCAGGATCTTGGATTGCCAGGTGATTCACTTTTGTCAGCTATGATTAATGCGACGACCCATGATGCCGCAATCCTCGAATGTGACATTAAACCATTGAACGATTGGTTTCAGTTTAGTTATGTTTTTGGTTCTGAAGAATATCCTGAACTTATCAATCAAACAAATGATTGTTTTGCTATTTATATCAGTGGGCCAAAGCCTGGTGGTGGTGATTACCATAATACAAATATGGCACTTATTCCGGGTAGCAATAACATCGCAGTTGGCATCAATACAATCAACTATGGATATAATGATGCAGGTATTTGTATGAATTGCCAGTATTATGTAAAAAATTATCGTAATGAAATACAGCTTGATTCATATACAACTCCATTGATGGCTGGTATTGCAACGATACCGGGTGCTACTTATCATCTAAGGATAGCTATAGCAGACGGAGATAATACCACAAGTGACTCTTATCTTTTCATTCAGGCAGGAAGTTTATCCAGTAGTCCTGAAATCAGTTCCGTTAACGGGTATATAAAGTATGACAATTTTGATGAGACACCTTTGTCGGGAGTCACTGTAAGATTGATGCAAAATGACTCTGTTCTTTCAGAGACCGTGACCAATCAATATGGTATGTATTCATTCAATAATGTGTCATCCGGTAATTATTCAGTACGTGCTGAAAGTAATGCAAGCTGGGGAGGCGTGAATTCAGCGGATGCTTTGATGATTATTAAATATTTTGTAAGTCTTCTTGGTCTTTCAGGATTGCCTTTACTAGCAGCGGACGTGAATGATGATAATGTCGTAAATTCGAAAGATGCGCTCCTGGTAGTAAAGCGATTTACCGGGGTGATTCTTGAATACCCAATGCATCGTGATTGGGTTTTTGAAACTCATTCGATCATTGTTCCTGGAATTGCACCGGTTAGCTGTAACATCAAAGGCCTTTGTTATGGGGATGTAAATGGCTCATATATACCACAATAGCTACTGCATTTTCAGAACAATATAGTCATAGGCTTGCAAGGTGATCTGGGTATTGAAGGAAACCGGAAGGCCTGTCATTGCATCGGTGCATGTCGTATTTGCCAAAACAGATGGTAGTATGTAATTCAGTGTACTATTTCGGAGATTTGACACAACAAAGACTTTCTCGGTACCTTCTTGTTTGGAAAAAGCACAAATATCAGCATTGCCATATGATGTTAACTGGCCTCGTCTGATTGCAACACTCGTATTTCTAAAGGCGATGATTCTCTTATATTCCGCAGTAATCGACGGGTTTATGGTCCAGTCAATATTTGCGCCGGTAAAAGGAAACATCAGCCGGTAAGGCAATCCAACTTCCTGTCCATTGTAGATCATGGGTACACTTTTCATATAGGCAGCCACGACAAATGCTGCCATTGAGCCTTTCGCACCTCCGAATAAATCTAAAGGAGTTCCGTCTGAGCTATTGACATCATGGTTGGTGAGATAGCGCACAACTTGCTGTCCGTTCGAAGCATTAACATATTCTGAGTTATTAACATCATCAATCCCGTTTACGGGCTGGTTGTTGTTGTAAATTGTTTTAAGCCGTGCATAAAAGCTAAATCCAAAGATGTAATCAAATCCGGCATTGAAGCAGGTGCTTTTGTTCCCTTCGGCCAGAAAGAGCAATTTGTGGGTTGTGATTTTTCTAAGCGAGTCTATTGCCTGTTTCCAGAAATCAATTGGTGGACCATCGGTGTAATCACAGCGGAAGCCATCAATGTTTGCAGTGTAAATCCAGTATTTCATGCTTCTGATCATCTCAAGCCGCATCGCTTTACTGCTGAAATTGAGTTGGGCAACGTCATTCCATCCTGTTCCGGGCGGACTTAAGATATTCCCTGCCCCGTCCTGTAGATACCAGTCCTTATGAGCACTGGTCCAGACGTTGTCCCATGAAGTATGATTGGCGACCCAATCCAGGATAACACTCATGTTTCTGGTGTGTGCGCCATCAATAAGTTCACGAAGGTTCGTCAGGGTTCCGAATTCAGGGTTAACAGAGAGATAGTCTTTTACGCAATAAGGAGAATTTACTGCATTGATCTGCCCAAGCGGGTATATTGGCATTAAATAAATGACATTAACCCCAAGATTTTTCAATGAATCTAATCGGTTAATTACACCCTGGAAATTACCTTGTTGACTGAATACGCGCATATTTACCTGGTAAATTGTTGCATCCTGTCTGTCAGGCACGTGGGCAAAAGGTGTCCCGTACTGAGAAAAGGCGTGCTCCAGAACGTTTATAGAAACAGCACACAATTCCCCCTGATAAGAAATGTAAAACGTGGCGATACCACTGCTCAACGGAGTTCCGCTAACCTGATATACGAGGTTACCTGTATCGCTGTTTAAGGTAGCGGCCTGAAGTTTCGCTGATAAACCGCTTACGCCTGTTGAAGATATCGCGATGCCTTCAGCATGGTTTACGCCATTGCCCCCGGAATAGGGTACCGAGATGGTACCATTATAGGTTGTATATGCTGTTGCAGAAGGATATGCTGTACAATTGAAACATTGGAGCTGGAATATTTTTGGAACAGTTGGCGTTGAATTAACGGGATCATTTTTCTTGCATGATATAAAAAATAATATTAGAAATAATGCCAGGAGGGTGTTTTTCATTTATTGGATATAGAGAAGTGAAGGTATAAAAAAATGATTATTTTAGTAATCTATTTGGGAGCATTTATTGCTCAAATCTCAACAACTGTGAATAAAATAACAATGTGAATATAATCACAATTAATTCTTGTTGATTGGAAATTTATTGTTATTTTTGTAGCAGTTACTCAAGATTGTTTATTTCTTCTGTCTTCGACTCGTTTAATTCTAAGAAAAATATTGAAAATGAACAAGTTATTTATTTCTAAACCTGAAGAACTGCTTCAATGGAAATCTGATCTGTTGAAGCAAAAGCAGGAAAGCCCTGATGCTGCTGTAAAAGTTTATGTGAGAATTGCAATGGCTACTTGTGGAATTGCATCTGGTGCCAGGGTGATTCGTGATTATTTTGTGGAAGAGCTTGCCAAGCGGAACATTGAAGCAGAAGTCATACCTACAGGTTGTATGTGTTATTGTTATGCTGAACCCACCATAGAGGTAACGAAGCCTGGCCATGAACCTGTGGTTTTTGGCTATGTTGATACCCGGAAGGCTGACGAAATCATAGAAAAATATATAAAAAAAGGCGAAGTTGTCGCTGGTATCATACCGACTCACTACATCACTCCAGATACGCATCCGACTCAGGGCGGACTCCAAAATTTTGATCATGGCGTGCAGCTTAGGATTGCACTCAGAAACTGTGGTGTGATTAACCCGGAACTCATTCAGGACTACATTGCCCAACAAGGGTACATGGCATTGAGTACAGTGTTGACTATGCTAACCCCTGACGAAACGATTCAAAAAATCATTGACTCAGGTCTTCGTGGCAGGGGTGGCGGAGGTTTCTCCACAGGATTGAAATGGAAGATCACCCGCCAGAGCGAAAATGTACAGAAATATGTAGTATGTAATGCTGATGAGGGCGATCCGGGTGCTTTTATGGACCGTTCAGTCTTGGAAGGCGATCCTCACAGCGTCATTGAAGCGATGGCGATTTGTGGTTATTGTATTGGGGCCGATAAAGGACTCGTATATATAAGGGCTGAATATCCGCTTGCTATCGAACGACTTCAGATCGCGATAAGTCAGGCCAGAAGGCATGGCTTGTTGGGTAAAAATATTTTAGGAACAGATTTCTCCTTTGATCTGGAACTCCGTTACGGTGCCGGAGCTTTTGTTTGTGGCGAAGAAACAGCGCTGATTCATTCTATGGAAGGGCATCGCGGGGAACCAAATGTAAAACCTCCCTTTCCCTCGGTTTCAGGTTACCATGAAAAGCCAACGAATGTGAATAATGTAGAGACCTTTGCCTCGGTGCCCGTCATCATCAACAAAGGTCCTGAATGGTTTGCCTCCATCGGAAATGAGAAATCAAAAGGCACCAAAGTCTTTGCTTTGGCTGGCAAAATTAACAATGTGGGCCTCATTGAAGTTCCAATGGGAACGACATTACGCGATGTGATCTATAATATTGGTGGCGGTATTGTGGACGACAAAGAATTTAAAGCTGTTCAAACCGGTGGCCCTTCAGGCGGATGCCTCACAAAGGCACATTTAGACACACCTATCGATTATGAAAACCTGATCAAAGCTGGTTCCATGATGGGTTCCGGAGGGATGATCGTTATGGATGAGGAAAGCTGTATGGTTGCCGTGGCCAAATTCTACCTGGAATTTACTGTGGAAGAATCCTGCGGGAAATGTTCCCCATGCCGTATCGGGAACAAACGCTTGCATGAGATCCTGGAAAAGATCACCCGTGGTGAAGGTACGATGCAGGACCTTCAGAACCTGCGAAACCTTGGTCAGGTCATTAAAGACACTTCTCTTTGCGGCCTTGGCCAGACATCGCCAAACCCTGTTCTCTCTACCATGGATAACTTCTGGGAAGAATACCTGGAACATGTGGTCGACAAAAAATGCCGTGCCGGAGTCTGTAAACACCTGATGCGCTATATCATCGAAGAAGAAGCTTGTGTAGGTTGTATGGCCTGTGCACGCAACTGTCCTGTAAACGCGATCACTGGTGAGAAAAAAATGGCTCACCTCATCGACCAGAGTATCTGTATTAAATGCGGTGCCTGTTTGGAAAGATGCAAGTTCAATGCGATTTTCACTAAATAAGAGCTTGAAAATGAATACGATAAAACTAACGATTGACAAAAAAGAAATCGAAGTCCAGGCAGGCAGTACTATTTTACAAGCCGCCAGGCAGGTCGGAATAGAAATTCCCAGTCTCTGTCATTACAGCTTAGGGGATATGAATATTGAAAACAAACCCGGCGGATGCAGGGTTTGTGTCGTTGAAGTCGCCGGAAGGCGTAACCTCGCTCCTGCCTGTGTGACAGAATGTTCAGAAGGAATGCTTGTCAATACCCATTCGATCAGGGTACTGAATGCCCGCAGAACTGTTTTGGAACTCATCATTTCTGATCATCCATACGACTGCCTGGTTTGTTCAAAATCAGGAAGTTGTGAATTGCAGCACCTGGCGCAGACGTTTGGCATCCGCGAGATCCATTATGAAGGCGAAAAATCAACTTACCGTAAGGATACATCACCGGCAATTATCCGCGACATCGACAAATGCATCATGTGTCGTCGCTGTGAGATGATGTGTAACGACGTGCAAACTGTCGGGGTTCTCTCGGCCGTCAACCGTGGATTTCAGGCTGTAGTTGCTCCTGCTTTTGAAATGAACCTGGATCATTCCACCTGTACTTATTGCGGGCAATGTGTCTCAGTTTGTCCAACGGGTGCCTTGACTGAGGTTGACCACACTCGCGCAGTTCTGGCAGCCCTCGCAGATCCCACAAAAACTGTTGTAGTACAGACGGCTCCTGCTGTTCGCGCCGCTCTTGGCGAAGAGTTCGGCATGAAGCCTGGTACTTTGGTAACCGGAAAAATGGCTGCAGCCTTACGGAGTCTGGGATTTGACTATGTTTTTGATACAGACTTCGCCGCTGACCTTACCATCATGGAAGAAGGCAGTGAAGTTCTTGGAAGGTTGACACGTCATCTGCAGGGAGACACATCTGTTAAGCTGCCGATTCTTACATCCTGTTGTCCGGGATGGGTGAATTTCTTCGAGCATAATTTTCCTGATATGTTGGATATTCCATCCACAGCGAAATCGCCACAGCAGATGTTTGGATCTATTGCGAAATCTTATCTGGCTGAAAAAATTGGTGTCGATAGAAAAGATATGGTCGTGGTGTCAATCATGCCCTGTCTTGCTAAAAAATATGAGTGTTCGCGACCAGAATTCGCAGTAGATGGTGATCCGGATGTGAATTTTTCCCTTTCCACGCGTGAACTGGCTAAGCTCGTCAAGCTTTCCAACATAGACTTCCGCGCATTGGCTGAAGAAGATTTTGATCATCCGCTAGGAGAATCTACAGGTGCCTCAGTCATCTTTGGCACAACAGGCGGTGTGATTGAAGCTGCGGTGAGAACTGCCTATGAGCTCCATACCGGTAAAACGCTTGAGAAGATCAGTTTCGAGGAATTAAGAGGCATGGAAAGTATCAGAAAAGCGACAATCGATCTGGATGGATTCCCACTGGAAATCGGCATTGCCCATGGTTTGGGTAATGCACGGAAGCTATTGGAAGACATCAGGGCCGGGAAATCAAAGTTTCATGCCATTGAAATCATGGCTTGTCCGGGTGGCTGTATTGGCGGAGGCGGACAACCCTACAACCATGGCGACAGTAACATTTTAAAAGCAAGGCAGAAAGCCCTTTATAATGAAGATGAACTCAAAGTGATCCGGAAATCCCATGAGAATCCCTACGTTCAGCTGCTTTACAAAGAATTCCTGGGTGCACCACTAAGCGAGAAATCCCATCAGTTGCTACATACCCATTATTTTGACAAAACCAATGAAGTTATCATCGACTAATTTATAGGAGGAAGCATTATGTCACACATTAAAGTATCGCTAAAACCCGCACAGGTCGAAAAGTTAAAAGAAGTTTGTCACGGGTTCAACAATGACCCTCATGAGCTGATCAACGTTTTACATAAAGCCCAGGGCATCTTTGGGTATCTGCCTGCGGAAGTGCAGGAAGTAGTGGCCAAAGAGTTGAATGTCAGCCTGGCTAAAGTATATGGAGTCGTGACTTTTTACTCCTTTTTCACCATGCAGCCCAAGGGGATTCATCCTATTTCCATTTGCCTGGGCACCGCTTGTTATGTGCGTGGTGCGGAGAAAGTTTTGGATGAGTTTAAAAGAATATTAAAGGTGAATGTAGGAGAAACCACGGCCGACGGGAAATTTTCTATCTCCTGCCTTCGTTGCGTGGGTGCCTGTGGTCTTGCGCCCGTTGTTACTGTTGGCGACAAGGTCTATGGACGCGTCAGCCCGGATGGTGTCAAAGATATCCTTAAAGAGTACGAACAGGGCTGAAAAAGGATGGCACTGAATTTGTTGTTATAAAATCATTACTACCTTAACCACAAATTCTACAGCCATGAAAACACTTTTGAGTATAGCATTGATGACGGTCTTTTTGAGCGGATGTATCGTTACCACGCATGATCATGTTCAGGCACCGCCACCGCCGCCACCTCTTCCTACCGCTCCTCCCCCGCCCCAGCCTGCTTATGTTCAGTCACAAGGGTTTCAGGTCTTTTATGATGCATTGGCTCCTTATGGCGACTGGGTCAATTTCCCAAGCTACGGATATGTATGGATTCCACAGGGGATTTATGGCTTTGAGCCATATAACAGTAGTGGCTATTGGACTTATACTGAATATGGATATACCTGGGTCTCGGACTATGACTGGGGTTGGGCACCATTTCATTACGGAAGATGGAATTTCGATCCTTATTATGGATGGTTCTGGGTTCCGGGGAATACCTGGGCTCCTGCCTGGGTAACCTGGGGATCGTCCAATGGCTATTATGGCTGGGCTCCGATGCCTTCCAACTATGGATACGGCAATGCGATGCCGCCCAACAACCAATGGGTTTTTGTGGATTGTCATCACCTGCATGCTCACAACTGGAATAACTATCAGGTAAACAGTAACAATACGACGGTTAATAACATCACCATTATCAATAACTATAATGGAAATGACGGTGGTCACGACAGATACCACAGAGGCCCGAGGAAAGAAGATGTTGAAAAAACAGTAGGTCATTCGATTCCGATCTCAAAAATTGCAGAAAGCGACAAACCAGGCAGAGATCAGGATCGTAATGAACAGATCCGGATGTATCGGCCGGGGATTGATCAGAAAACCACTGCAACAAGCCAGCCTAAGGCAGTGAAACCCATTGAGCAATTAAAAAGAAATGACAGGGCTGTCCCTGCTGAATCGCCAAACAACAAAAATGTTGCTCCATCTCAAAAAACAGAGCAACAATTTCAGCCACAACAGGTTCAGCCACAGCAATCTCCAAGGAACGTGAGACCTGAAGGGCCTAAGCCTCCGGTGAATACCGAACAAGTTCGTCAGCCTGCAAAGCCTGAAGGGCTAAAACCACAAAACAATTCCCAGCCTTCGACGCAGCCTGTAAAACCTGAAGCACCGCAACAAAGCAATGCGCCAAAGAACCCAAGGCAAATGGTAAAACCAGGAACAAACCGCCCGGGGGCTACGCCTCAACCCCAAAAAAACAATTTGAATCCAGGCGAAGTAAAGCCGGCAGCAACTCCTGTACCGGCTCCTCAGAATCCTAAGATCCAAAAGCCAAAGCCAATACGGAAGCCAACCCCCGCAAAAGAAGTGGAAATAAAAACAAAAGATGCGGATAAAGCCCCGGCTGCAAAAGACAATGCAGATCAGCAGAAGAAATAATTTAAGAGGTATTGGCGTTTAGGGATCACTCGGAAATGCTCATAGTTATTGGGACCGGCTCATTAATTACCATCCTTTTCAGGTTCACATCGAAGATTGTATCTATCTTATTCCTTCTATTGTTTCTAAAATGATATTCGTCCAGGGAACATTGTAATTTCTTGTTTCTGTTTATAGAAGTACCAAACAACGGGATCCCCAAACGCCTATACCTATAATTTAAATTCGGATTATTATTTTAAAGCCTGTCACTTAATTGTGACGGGCTTTTTTTATATTTTGGGTTCACACATTGCCTTATCATCAAATTCCCCCTCCCACCTGGCTATAACTGCTGAAGCGAGGCAATTCCCGATAACATTAACTGAGGTTCTGCCCATGTCCATCAGTTCATCGATTCCCAGGATGATAAAGATAGGTTCCACAGGTAGTCCAAAGCTGGCTGCCGTACCCAGCAAGATGATCAAAGATGCCCGCGGAACACCTGCTACGCCTTTGCTGGTAAGCATTAGCGTGAACATCATCAGGAGCTGTTCCCCAATACTCAAATGAATGCCACCCACCTGGGCAATAAAAATAGAAGCCAATGCCAGGTATAGGGTTGTACCATCGAGGTTAAAGCTATAACCAGTAGGTAGCACGAAAGCGACGATTTTCCGGGGAACACCAAATGTCTCCATATTTTCCATGGCTCGTGGCAGTGCAGATTCAGAGCTTGTTGTGGCAAAAGCAATAGTAGCGGGTTCAGCCACAGCTTTGATAAACGGCTTTATAGGTATCCTGGCGATTAACGCAATCGGGAAAAGAACAAGAAGCAGGAAGGCCAGTAGCGCAGCATATAAGGTAAGTAACAATTGCAGGAGGTTAAACAGTATCCCTATTCCCATATGTCCAACCGTATAGGCGATGGCAGCTCCTACCGCAACAGGGGCGAAATACATCACCAGGTTAGTAAACTTAAACATCGTCTCGGCCAGGCTCTCACAAAAATGAAGCATGGGCATTCTGTACTTTTCTTTAACCATTGCCAGGGCTATGCCGAAAAGGATGCTGAAAACCACGATCTGCAGGACTTGCCCGTCAACAATAGATTTGGCAATATTTTCAGGGAAAATATGCAGGACGATGTCCTGAAAACCTTGTTTTTCGATAACAGGTAGCGGGGCATGCGCTATGGCAGGCATATGAACGCCAATACCTGCCCCACTGATATTGATTGCCAACAAACCGATAAATAAGGCGATGGTGGACACCACTTCAAAATAAAGCAAGGATTTCCATCCCATCCTACCTACCTGTTTTAGGTCGGCATGTCCAGCAATGCCTACCACCAGCGTAGAAAAGAGCAAGGGGGCAATGATCGTCTTGATCATCCGTAGGAATATTTTGCTAAAAATATTAAAGTTGACCGCGATGGATGGCCAGTCATGGCCAAACTCCGCGCCGATTACCATGCTGATCAGGATCCAAGTTGTCAGGGATCGCCGCTTCAATCCATAGAGGCAAAGAGATGCAATGAAAAGCCAACGGCAGGTAAAGCTCAATTCCGCAGGGATACCCACCCCTAGCAAATAATCAAAAACAAACAATATGGATATTAAACCTAAAGTTGAGAAGACCAGTATTACAGAATTGGCTAACAGCTTTTTAAACATCATTGTTTATAAATATAAGCCATTTGATCTGTAAATATTTTTTCAGGAACCGTCTCTTCTGAGGCTGTGATCAGGGAGTCGGCAACCAGTTCTGCCAGGTCAAGAACTTTAGTATCGGTGGCGTTTTGAAAGGTTTTTTTACACAAAGGGCAGGCGGTAATGAGACAGTCGGGCTGGCCCGCAAGCAGCGTTTTTAAGCTTGCGTGGGTCACTAATTTTCGTTCTGCTGAGGTGAGGTTAGCGGAGCCCAGACTCCCGCCGCAACAGTCTCCGTTTTCAGCAGCGGAGCCAACTTCTTTAAGTGTTGCAATTTGTTGTAAGATATTCCTGGGATCATCATAGATTCCACAGCCGCGGCCTAACTCGCAAGGATCGTGATAGGCCAGTTTCAGATCGAGTTTCGAAAGTTGGAGTTTCTTTTTCTCTATGAGTAGTTTTATAAATTGAGAATGATGCAGGACAGGGATCTCAAGTCCGTAATCCTCTTTAAAGCCTTTCAGGCAGATCGGACAGGAAGTCACCAGTATTCGAGGTTCTGTATTTTTAATAATGCTGAGATTGTGTTCTGTCAATGCTTTAGCGGCTTCCAGATTACCTTGCATTTTAAGTGGGCGCCCACAACAAACACCACCTTTTTCATCCATAAAATAATAATCGACTTTGGCCGAATTCATGATCCTGAGCATGCTGTTTTTGATGCCAGGCGTCAAATGAGTCATACAGCCGGCAAAATAAATCACGTCGGCATGTTGAGGCGATCTGTTGATCAGGTAAGGGAAGGCGAAATCAACATCAGGCTTTTTCTGTACACGGGTGCCAATACGGATTTCGTTGGGATGCAAACCAACCGGGCAAGCAAGTTCACATCGCCCACACAATAAGCAGTTCAGTGTTAGCGGGTCGCTGGCCCTACCCTCTCTGACCTCACGGAAAAAATAAGCAGGCGCTACGGCGTACTGTTCTTTTAGCTGACAAGTGTCGATACAAAGCCCACAACGTGAGCAGGCATTAAGTTCAGAACGGGTCATGATGACACTTTGCGGAAGTGTCTTCATCCCATAATTCCTCATAAAAATCAACATGACTTCTGCCGGAATATGCATGTATCGCGTAAAAGGCAGCAGGATAAAAAAGCACATCAGGCTTATTGAATAGGCCCACCAGGCCGGGTAAGCAAGGAATTCAACAGGGAGAAAGCTGGCAAAAACATAGCCCAGGGTTCCGGTGAGAAAACCACCGGTATGTGAATAGCCGGAAGTAAAGCTTTCGGCCAACAACCTCATCGGGAATATCATCCAGAGCGCTACCAGCGAAATTCGATCGATGCCATGCATCTTTGTGGTTTTTTTCATCCCAAAGATTCGGCTGGAGCTGCGTTTGAAAAGAGCCAGTCCCAGGCCTGTCAATACAAATAAGAGGAAGAAGTCCATCAAAAAGATGAAGAGCTGTCCGCCAGGAATATTCCAACGTTCATGCACGAAGAACTTAAAGAATATCGGATAATACGGGAAGTTCATATGAGAGCCGCTGTGAACCCGAGATTCGATGTTTCCAATTAATATCAGCATCAACCAGCCAAAGGCGAATGTCATGTGCATATAGCCCAGGTAGAAGTTGCGCCTGAACATTTTACGGTGCATCAATGATTCAAAAAAGACCTCTTTCACCGAAGCCAGGGTGTTGTCGAGTGTAAATCCTTCACGAAATGCCTTACGGTCTTCAATGGTGAAACGATTGAGCCAGCGAAACAGTTTTAATAGCAATATTCCAAGCAGTATAATTACTCCAAGGCTAAATGGCAAAACAAATGGATCATATTCAATTACGGCCATGATTTTCCAGTGATTTTTGTATTTGCAAAATCAGGTTCCTTGTGTTTACATTGCGGGGACAAGCCAGATTACATTTTCCGCAGAGCATGCAGCGGCTAATTTCCTCTGCCAGGCCCTGGTATTCCCCTCTCTTCAGCTTCAGGATGATATGGCGCAAACTCAAGGAGGTGAAATTGGAAGCAGAACAGGTAGCAGCACAGCTTCCACAAGAAATACATAAGTCGATGGTGGGTTCTGCCAGGATGATTGCTTGGGTGATACGCATATCCTTTCCATCCAGGTCGATCTGCCTGTCTTTGTTGATGCCGTATCCCCATTGCTTTGCCATTGAACTTAATTCTCAGATAAATACTGGTCAATTCGTATGGCAGCAGATCGTGCATCAGCCAGTGTGTCTTCCAGGGTCTTAGGGGCGCGGCAGCTTCCGGCTATGAAGACACCAGGAATGTTGGTGTCATGAGAGGCGGTCAGGGCATCCTGTGATGCCAGAAACCCATTGGGGTTTAGCTCCAGGTTCATCAGTTGACTCATCTTTTTTGTTCCTGCCGAGGGAAGCATACCAACCATTAATACAAGCAAGTCTAGGCTGATTTTCAAAGGTTTTCCGGCCAATGTGTCTTCAACTTTTACAAGGACAGTCCCATCCTGGTTTTCAAATGCTTCACTGAGACGTCCACGGATAAATTGAATACCATATTTCTCCTGACTTTCTTTATACAGCTCTTCATAACCCAGTCCAAACATGCGCAAATCCATGTAAAAACAATAGACATCGGCTTCAGGAAACTTCTCTTTAATTTCTATGGCCTGTTTTACGGCGGTGACACAACACACTTTGGAACAGTGCATATGACCTGCTTTCTCATCCCTGGAGCCGACACAATGTACAAATCCGATTTTTTTGGGGGAAACACCGGCACTGCTTAACATTGGCGCATACTCCTTGAATCTTAACTCCAGGTCAGCAGAGGTGATAACATGGTCGTAAATTCCGTAACCATATTCTTCTTTTCTGCTGGCATCAAATGTGTCGAAACCTGTGGCAAGCAGAATAGCATCTGCTTTTAGTGATTTTCCGGATGTAAGCTGGATGCTGAATTCCTTGTTTTTTTCGATTTTCTTAGCACTATCCGATAAATAGACGGTCACTTCAGGTTTAATAGTGGAACTAAGATTAGCGAGAATGTCGGAAGCAAGTCGTTTTTCAGGAAAAAGGTGATCCCACTGCTGCAAATGCCCACCGATAACATCCTTAGACTCAATTAAACTTACTTCATACCCCAGCTCCGATAATGCTGCTGAGGCAACAATGCCGGCCGGCCCGGCGCCAAAAATGCTTACATGCTTTTCTTGTCTCATATCCTATATGTGGGATAAAAATACGAATTTATAGGACAATGAGAAAGTTTTATTAAAAAAAACGAAGACTTTGTTAAACAATTCACATTTAACATTTGTTATGAATATAATTACTATATTTCGGTATTGAAATACTTTTATAACTGAAATCTTTTTTAACTTTGCTTCATAAAACTTCAAAGATTACCATAAACCTTGAAATCAAAACAATTTCACCCATTATTTACAAAATCATGAAAAGAAAAATCATCACACTTCTTCCGGCATTAGGCTTATTGAGCCTTATCCTCATCCTGCAATCATGCGGAGGCGGAGAATCCACAAGCACTGCTGACAAAGGAGCTTCTGTCGATACAAATATTGTTGTTGACACAAAGGCCCACAGCGACAGTAAGGGTGTCGGCAAGTACACTCAGGAAACACTGGCAGCGCTAGATCCTGCTAAAGCCGAGTCTGGAAAGAAAATATTTGCAACGAAATGCGCCAGCTGTCACAAGCCTACTGAGGTTAAATTCGTTGGTCCTGGTTTAAAAGGTGTAACCCAACGACGTACGCCTGAGTGGATTTTGAATATGATGACGAATCCGGCAGAGATGATAAAGTCTGATCCAGTTGCCAAGCAGCTTTATAAAGAGTTACTTACCCCAATGGCTTTTCAAAATGTCAATGATGCTGATGCACATCAAATTCTCGAATACCTGCGTCAAAACGATTTAAGTAATAGTAAACAACCTTAATTCAAACCTTAAAAATCAATCTCATGAAGCAATTCAGATTTGTTTTGTTAATCACGGTATTACTCTCGCTGTCAGCCGGGGTATTTACCTCCTGTAAACCGAAAAAGATAGGCGGTATTATGGCCGGAGATGCAGCTTCCAAAGTCTATGTAGCTCCCGGGAAGTATGATGAATTTTACCTGTTCACCTCAGGAGGATTCAGCGGCCAGATGGGCGTTTATGGTCTTCCTTCAGGCCGCTTACTTCGTAACATCCCTATATTCTCACAGGATCCGCAATCTGGTTGGGGATACAGTGAAGAAAGCAAGCCGATGTTAAACACTTCTCATGGTTTTGTGCCCTGGGACGACAGTCATCATCCCGAACTCAGTAAAACAAACGGAGAAGATGATGGTCGCTGGATCTTTATCAATGGTAACAATACGCCTCGTATTGCCAGGATTGATCTGACTACCTTTAAAACGGTCGATATCATCGAAATTCCCAATGCAGGGGGAAACCACGCCTCCCCTTTCTGTACGGAAAACACCGAATATGTGGTGGGTAATTCCCGCTTTTCTGTGCCGCTCGACGGCAAGGACGATGTGCCAATCAGTACTTTTAAGGAAAATTTCAAAGGTGCCGCAACCTTTATCAAAGTTGATCCTCAAAGCGGTAATATGAGTGTTTCCTTTCAAATCGTGGTTCCTGGATTCAACTACGACCTGGCCCATGCCGGAAAAGGCGTGTCAAAAGATTGGGTTTTCTTCACCAGCTACAATTCTGAACAAGCTCATAACCTTTTGGAAGTTAATGCAAGCCAGAATGACAAGGACTTTGTAATGGCGATCAACTGGAAAAAAGCCGAAGCGCTTGTTGCACAAGGCAAGGGAAAGAAGATCCCTGCGAAATACATGCACAATACTTATAGCGACAAGACGCATTCTGCTACTTCTACCGAGGAAAAAGAAGTCACTGTCTTGTTTGCAGAGGAAGTTCCGGAAATTATTTATTACATCCCTTGTCCGAAATCACCTCACGGTTGCGATGTAAGTCCTGACGGAAAATATATCGTTGCCAGCGGAAAACTGGCTGCAACAATCCCGGTATTTTCTTTCGAGAAATTGCAGAAAGCAATTGAAAGCAAAGCATTTGAAGGTAAAGTTGGTGGTATTAATGTCTTGAAATATGACGCTGTACTTGCCGGTGAAGTTCCTGGCACAGGTCTCGGCCCACTGCATACCGAGTTTGATGACAAAGGCTTTGCGTATACTTCATTCTTTGTCTCTTCAGAAATCGTAAAATGGGATGTTGAGAAAAGAACTGTTGTTGACCGTGCCCCAACCTATTATTCCATAGGACACCTTTGCATACCGGGTGGTGACTCAAAGAAGCCAAGCGGAAAATATGTCGTTGCGCTTAATAAAATCACCAAAGACCGTTACCTTCCCACTGGGCCGGAGCTGAACCAATCAGCCCAGCTTTTCGACATCAGTGGTGAGAAGATGCAGCTTTTGCTGGACTTTCCTACGATTGGCGAACCACATTATGCCCAGGCAATTCCTGCTGACAAGATTGTAAAGAACTCTAAAAAGTTCTTTAAAATCGAAGACAACGGCAATCCTTTTGTCATCAAGTCTGAGGCTGAAGCAAAGGTTGTTAGGACAGGTAAAAAAGTCGATGTTTATATGACGGCAATCCGCTCTCACCTGAATCCTGATAACATCGAAGGGATCAAAATGGGTGATGAAGTTTATTTTCATGTTACCAATCTTGAGCAGGACTGGGATGTTCCGCATGGCTTTGCTGTCAAAGGCAACAACAATGCAGAGTTGCTGATCATGCCGGGAGAGACCCAGACTTTGAAATGGGTACCAGATCGTGCCGGGATGTTTCCTTTCTATTGCACTGATTTCTGTTCAGCGCTTCACCAGGAAATGCAGGGATATGCAAGGGTTTCTCCAGCCAGTGCGAATGTTCCGCTGACATTCTCCGGTGGTGCTACTGCTGCTGAAGAACCCAAAAAATAAATCACGAATAAGAAACAAGTACAAACCTTTGACCGATGAAATCATCCTCTAGAATCATCATCTTCACCTGTGCCTTTCTGATGATCGGTGCCTATTTCCTACCTTTCTGGAAGATCATCCTGGAAGCCCCGCAGTATCCGGAGGGAATGGAGATGCAGATCTGGCTTTACAAGATCACCGGGGATGTTGATAAGATCAATTGTTTGAATCACTATATCGGCATGAAGCTTATTCATGAAGATGAATTCCCGGAGTTCAGGATCATGCCCTGGGCTCTGGGGATTTTAATCGTCTTCGGTTTTGCAGTGGCTCTTTTCAGGAAAAGATCATTGCTGTGGTCCTGGCTCATTTGTTTGCTGGGGGCAGGTGGTGTTGCTTTTTATGATTTTTATCAGTGGCTTTATGATTATGGACACAACTTGAATCCACATGCAGCCATCAAAGTGCCTGGCATGAGCTACCAGCCGCCTGTCCTTGGGTACAAACAATTATTGAATTTCCTGGCTGGTTCCTTTCCTGATCTAGGAGGATACCTTGTGATTATCGCGGCACTTGGTATCATGTATGTTGTTGTGACAGAACAGTTTTGTTGTAAAAAAGCTTAAATTCATGAAACCATTTGACCTTTATCGACTCGCTTTTTTAAGCATTGCAATCAGCCTTGGAATAATATTAATAGTCTCCTGCAAACATGAAATGCGTGAACTTGCTTATGGGAAGGATAATTGTGAACATTGCCGTATGACGGTTATTGACCCTCAGTTTGGCGCCGGAATGATGACTTCTACAGGGAAAGTCTTTGCCTTCGACTCTGGAGAATGCCTGATTGGCTATATAAAAGCCAAGGGTACCAAACCCAGTGAACATTATTATGTGAGTGACTATATGAAACCAGGGACTTTGATCGATGCTTCGAAAGCCATTTTTCTACATAGCGATAGCATTCAAAGTCCGATGGGCGGCAACCTGGCCGCATTTTTTGACACACAAGAGGCAAAAGCCACACAACAAAAAATTGGAGGGGAGCTTTTAAGTTGGGGAAAGCTTGTCGGGACGCATGAAAACTAAAGCACTAACATTATTTTTTTGCCTGACTATACTTGGGTCGATCCAAGCGAAAGTTATCACTGTTGGCCCTGGGAAGTCACTTGCCACGATTAAAGAAGCGCTTATTCTTGCAAATGACGGCGATGTCATTAATGTTCTCAAATCAAATTATTCAGTCATTGACCTTGTCATCGACAAATCGATAAGTCTTATTGGCATTGACTATCCGGTTTTAGATGGCCAAAACAAGAGTAATATACTCATTGTCAGGGCGTCGAATGTCATTATTCAGGGCTTTGTGCTTCGAAACAGCGGTGTGGCCAATATCAAAGATAAGGCTGGAATCAGGATTGAGCATATTGACAATGTCACGATAAAAAACAATCGCCTGGAAAATACCTGTTTCGGCATCTATCTTTCAAAAGTCAATGGTGGCACGATTCAAGGGAATACAATTCAAGGCAGCAATACCTCTATTCGTTCAGGAAATGGAATACATCTCTGGTATTCCCATCACATCAACATCAGGGATAATAAGGTAAGCGGTCAGCGCGACGGGATTTATTTTGAATTCGCCACGCATTGTGAAATCAGCGGAAATCTCTGTGAAAACAACTATCGTTACGGACTTCATTTTATGTTTTCCCATAATGATACCTACCAATACAACATTTTTAGAAACAATGGCTGTGGCGTTGCTGTAATGTACACGCACAACTTGCGGATGGAACACAACACTTTTCAGCAAAATTGGGGTAGCCAGGCTTATGGGATCCTGTTAAAGGACATAAGCCACAGTTATATCGCGTACAATTTATTTTCAAAGAACACCTCCGGGATGTATATGGAAGGAACGTCTGACATCAAAGTTGAGCACAACAATTTCCTGAACAATGGCCTGGCAGTTAGGATGCTGGCCGATTGCCAGAAAGATACTTTTTTGCACAACAACTTCATGGGCAATACTTTCGATGTTACGACGAATGGCACTGAGAATCTGAATTTCTTAAGAGGGAATTATTGGGATAAATACTGTGGATATGATTTGAACAGGGACCATAAGGGCGATGTTCCTTATAACCCGGTCAGCTTGTATTCTCAAATTATTGAACGCGTTCCGTCTTCAGTGTTTTTACTTCGCAGTTTTATGGCTGAACTTCTCGACAAAGCAGAAAGAGCCATTCCTTCCATGTCATATGTCAATATTTCGGATCGAGAACCATCTATGTTAATCAACAGGCAATGATCCAGATCACAGGATTACAAAAGAAATACGGGAAACTACAAGCCCTGAGTGACGTCGACCTGAGCTTTGACCTTGGCCAGGTCGTCGCACTCGTCGGGCCGAATGCTTCAGGAAAGACCACTTTGATCAAGTGCCTTTTGGGAATGGTTATTCCTGATAATGGAACAATTTTGTTTAACGGACAAGACATCAGCGGTGACGTCACTTATAAGAAACAAATCGGTTATATGCCCCAGATTGGTCGTTATCCTGACAATATGCGCATGGGATCCCTTTTTCATATGATGAAAGACCTGGGCAAAGATCGCATCTCCGGGCCTATGGATGAAGAGCTGATAGAATCATTCGGACTTAGCGAAATGTTTCACAAACCCATGAGGGCACTTTCTGGTGGTACCAGGCAAAAGGTGAGTGCCGCCCTGGCATTTCTTTTCAGGCCTATGGTCCTTATTTTGGATGAACCTACTGCAGGGCTGGATCCACTTGCAGCCGAAGTGCTAAAACAAAAGATTCTTAAGGAGAAGCAGGCCGGGAAACTGATCCTGGTCACCTCACACATCATGAGCGAGGTTGAAGAAATTGCGGATCAGATCGCTTATATTGTAGAAGGCAAAGAGGTTTTCTGTAAAAGCATCAGCGCTATTAAATCTGAAACCGGTGAAAGCCGCCTGGGGCAGGCTTTGGTTCAACTCCTAAAGACCCAATGATGTATAAGATCATAAAATACGTTTTACATGACATTTTCAGGAACCGTATCCTGCTGGCCTATGTAGTTTTGCTGAGCCTCAGCTCATTCGGCCTTTTCCTGATGAATGACGATACCAGCAAAAGCCTCAGCAGCTTGCTTACTGTATTGTTGATGGTCGTTCCCCTGGTAAGCCTGCTTTTTACAACAATTTACTTCTTCAACTCATACGAATTCATTGAACTTCTCGTAGCACAACCCCTGAAACGCAGTAATATTCTGATGGGGGTCTACACTGGTGTCGCACTTTCGATGCTGGCTGCCTTTTGTATCGGAATCGGGCTTCCTGTCCTATTGTTTGCCGCCGATACCATGGGATTGTATTTCATGTTAGCCGGCTGCCTGCTCAGCCTGGTGTTTGTCTCCCTGGCCTTCCTGGCTTCTGTAATCACCCGTGATAAAACACGCGGCATTGGGATCGCATTGCTTCTCTGGTTTTATTTTACGATCATCTTCGATGGTATTATGCTGATGGTGATGTTCGCCTTTTCAGAATATCCGCTCGAAAAACTAAGTATCATCCTGAGTTGTCTCAACCCCATTGATCTTGCCAGGATCCTGGTCTTACTCAAGATGGATATTTCAGCACTGATGGGGTATACCGGAGCTGTGTTCCAGGCATTCTTCGGGTCTTCATTGGGAATAACACTATCCATTGGGGTTATGATTTTATGGATTCTGCTTCCTCTGGGATTATCCTTGAAGATATTTAAGAAGAAGAACCTCTAGTTCCAGTATTTAATCTTAAAAAATAGCAAACACAGGCAACTTCGATCCTTTTGCATGGTCTTTGCATTATTATTCACCAGAATCCCGTAATCATGAAAAATGTCATCCCAATTTTATTGGTTTTGCTTGTCTTGATCCTTTCCTGCAAGAAAGAAACGCATGAGCCTACGGCGGTCAACCTGATTTCCAATTCTTCTTTCGAGACTGCCATTCATGATACGAGTTTTCAAAGCTGGACAAGCACGGTATTTAGTCCTGGACCTGCTGATCAACCCATGCCACCCCTGGAATTGAATGCCCCTCCTGGCGGCGGGAACTGGTCGATGTTCCTGGTTCCACTCTGGCTTCCCGAAGAAGGTTTTGCCGAGACCAACATCACAGGGCAAAACGGAAATCATGTGTATCAGCTCAGCACCTGGATGAAGAACTTTAACTGGATGGGATCCATGTCATTGCAACAATGGCTAAACGGATTGAAAATCAGCGAAAAGCAATTGATTGACAGCTCTTTTGTTTGGAAACAATTCGCCTTTTATGACACTTTAAGTTTGCTTCCAACTGACACCTTGTGCATTCACCTGAGTGCCGGCACCTCAGAAGTAATTAGCGGGAAGGTTTGGTTTGATCTGGTCAATTTGAAGTTAGTTAATTGATTTGCCTGAATTTAAATATCAGGCTTTAACATGCCCTGGCTCAAACCAGGAGTTTGAATTGCGAAATCGATAGCCTTATTCGTCAGTTCTGCTACTCAAAGTGAATATTCATCGGGTTCTCAGGTATAGAGAGCTTGTTCCCGTTTTTGTCGAGATATTTCTTTGCAGGATCAAATGGGACACCCATCTTTCGCAATAAAGGCTCAATGCTAATTTGATGTACCTGTAGTCCCAGGTCCCAGGGGTCATATCCGAGCACCAATCCGGCGAGTTCTTCGTATGTTAGCACTGGAATGCCTTGTCCGTCGGGGCCATAGGTCTTGCCTTCCATCTCTGCGATGGCATATTGCCAGCGGTCGAGGAACATAGGACAGCCGGGGCAATTGGTCAGGATCATATCGGGTTTATAGGGCTCCATCGACTCAAATTTCTTTTGGGAACAGGCAATGGAATAACCGCGGTTTGCCCGAACCAGGTATTGCCTGAATCCAAACCCGCAACAATGACGGCGTTCGGGGTAATCGATCACCTCTCCACCCCATTCCTCTATCATTCCGACTAAAACGTAGGGATATTCCGCACCACCAACGCCTTTGCTGGGAAACATCTTGGCATAATGGCAGCCAATATGTTCGACGACTTTCAATGGTTCACCTGTCTGTTGATTCACCAATCGATGTTTCGCCTTTGCACTTATTTCTTTTCTGAATTTAAAGATCACATCGCTGGCATGGGCAAGGTTATCTGGCTTTTCAAACTCACGTTTTGTCGCTTTCCAAAGGAAGTCACGGGTTTGCTCCTCCAGTTCGGGATTGTGTTTCCAGGTTTCCAATACCTCTGAATACAAACCGAAAGAGGTGATACACGAAGGCACGAAATTTTTATACCCTGACTCTGTCATCAGCGAAAACTGCCTGGCGACCATCGTCATGGTGGTCTCCATGGGCACTATGTCAGAATGGTATCCGATGCCGGTGCAGGTAGTATGGTTGGGTTCTTCATGAACGGATTTCCCCAGTTCGTCTTTCAGGATTCGCAAGAAAGCTGTCTCAGAACCAGGGAAAAATGCCTGGCGAACACAACTTCTTACATAAAAATATTTGTCATCTGCGATCTCTTTCTGGTATTCGCCCCAGATTTTCTGTTTGCCTTCTATTTTCATAATCTTATCCGTAGATCTCCTTCATATAGTCATTGTCGAGGCTTTCATCGAGACTGATCCCGAGTTTTTGAGCTTTGATCCTGGAAAACAATTCAATTTTATCAAATCTTTTAATGCCACCTGTAATCTCAAAAATGCTGTAGATCTCATCCAAAGATTCCTGTGGGATCTTCCTGAAGACACCGGGTCCTTCTCCTTCAAAGTTGGCTCCCATGCGTTCCATGACTTCCGGCAGGTTTTGTAACTCCCATTTCCAGATTGGACCTTGTTCGGGGTGATTTTCAGCAGAGATCTTGGGTGGATAAAGACAATAGCCGTGTTCCAGTATCCATGCTCCGATCGTTCGTTTTAAGGCAAGCTGTTGGCGGCCTTTTTCTGATTCTACAAAGAGTCCGATGTCCTGCGAAAGAGATCGTAAGGCCATGATGACCAGCCCTGGGGCATTGCCCCTGGGGCAGCGGGTGACACACGACATACATTCGCCGCAAAACCAGATTTTGTCCGACTTTAACAAGTCCTCAATTTGCTTATCATCACGGGTCTGCACGATATCGATAATCTCCCGGGGGTCATAGTCATAGAACTCGGCGCCCGGGCAAATGGCAGTACAGGTCCCGCAGTTGATACAGGCTGACAAACCCTCACGGAAGCGCACATCCTGCATCAAACGATCGTAAAATGATTCCATAGGATTATTAAGAATATTAGGCTTTAAGACCTGTCAAAAGTATAACAAAATAGCACATTAAAAAAACCTACCTTTGCGTCACAACCATCATTTTATTATCCTTATGGACTTTCCTGCACTTGATGCGCTTTCACCCATAGACGGACGTTACAGAAGACAAACTGAAATCCTTTCGTCATTCTTTAGCGAGGCTTCAATTATCCGCTACCGACTAAAAACAGAAGTGGAATATTTTATTGCACTTTGTGAAATTCCGTTGCCACAACTCAAGAATTTTGATCCCTCCCATTTTTCTAAATTGAGATCATATTACCTTGAATTTCAGAATACTTATGCTGAGGAAGTTAAAGTAATAGAGAAAGAGACAAACCACGACATTAAAGCGATTGAGTACTTCCTCCGAAGGCGCTTCGATGAGCTGGGAATCGGGGAATATAAAGAGTTCATTCATTTTGGGCTCACTTCCCAGGACATCAATAACACTGCTTTCCCGATGGCGATTCGTGATGCGATGAAGCAGGTGATTATTCCGATGCTTAGCGATATTATTCAGCAATTTACCAAGTTTGCGAAAGAATGGAAAGACGTTCCCATGCTGGCGCATACCCATGGTCAGCCCGCCTCTCCTACCCTTTTGGGGAAAGAGTTCTATGTCTTTTCTGAGCGACTCCAGGCGCAGTTAAAATCGCTGAAGGCCGTTCCATTTTGTGCCAAATTTGGCGGAGCTACCGGGAACCTCAATGCCCATTATGTTGCTTATCCTGATATTAACTGGCATTGCTTTGCGCAAGCCTTTGTTTACGATAAACTTGATTTGGAGCGTCAACGTACGACCACGCAAATCGAACATTATGACCAGCTTGCCGCGATGTTCGATGCCATGAAACGCATCAACAACATCCTTATTGACTTTGACCGTGACATCTGGACCTATATCTCCATGGAGTATTTCAAACAAAAAGTCGTTGGGAAAGAAGTTGGATCTTCGGCCATGCCCCATAAAGTTAACCCTATCGATTTTGAGAACTCAGAAGGAAACCTGGGAATGGCCAATGCTGTATTTGAGTTTCTTTCCTCCAAACTGCCTGTATCCAGGCTCCAACGCGACCTGACCGATTCGACGGTCATCAGGAATGTTGGCGTGCCCCTGGCGCACAGCCTTATCGCCTACCTCTCCCTGATGAAAGGCATGGGAAAGCTGCTGTTAAACAAAGATAAGCTCAGTGCCGATCTTCAAAATAACCAGGCAGTTATTGCTGAAGCAATACAAACGATCCTTCGACGCGAATCCTATCCGGATCCCTATGGCGCGTTGAAAAACCTTACACGTGGCGAAGGACACATCAGTCAGGCGACCTTTTTGGAATTTATCGACACGCTCGATGTAAGCCAATCAGTAAAAGATGAATTAAGAGTCCTCAGCCCCGAGAACTTCACCGGCCGTTTTTATCTTTAAGAATAATCTATCAAGGTAATGAGCAAATTCCTTCTTTTACTGAAGAACATAGTTCCATACTGGCGCTATGCTTTGCTCAACGTGATCTTTAACCTCTTTTCGGCGATTTTCTCCGTGTTTTCGCTGACGATGACCATTCCATTTCTGCAAGTGCTTTTTGGGAAATCAAAGATGGTGACATCGGCACCACCACTCGCCCTTAGCAAAGATGCCATTCTAGGCAACTTCAACTACCTCAACACCCTGGTGATTCAGTCCTATGGAAAAGTGACAGCCCTTTTCCTATTGTGTGTTTTTGTGATCATCTTGTTTTTCCTTAAGAATCTCACCCAATACATGGCTTTGTATTTCCTGGCGCCGGTGCGCACGGGTGTCGTGAAAGACTTGCGGAACAATCTATACAACAAACTGCTCGTGCTGCCGCTTTCCTATTATTCTGACAGCCGCCGGGGTGATTTGATCTCCCGTGCTTCCGGCGATATACAGGAGATAGAAAACAGCATCATGCGCTCTTTTGAACTCATGTTCAGGGAGCCGGTGACGATCATTTTGTTTCTGGTGACTCTATTTACCCTAAGCACCAAACTAACAGTGTTTGTGCTGGTTTTATTACCCTTTGCCGGCTTGATTATAGGTCTGATAGGGCGAAGGCTCCGACACAGTTCTACGAAGTCTCAGCAAACAATGGGTTTGATTATGGCCAATACAGAGGAAACCCTTGGTGGTATTCGTATTTTGAAAAGTTATAATGCGCTTGGTATGGCTGCTGATAAGTTTCGGGAGATCAATGCCCGGTATACCCGGCTCATGACAGGTGTTTTCCGACGTACTGACCTGGCTTCGCCTTTAAGTGAGTTTCTTGGCGTGCTTATCCTCGTCTTTGTCCTTATTTTGGGTGGAAATATGGTCCTGAATAGCAGCAACAGCCTTTCGGCCGAGGGATTTATTGGTTTCGTCCTGATCTTTTCACAACTCATCAACCCTGCAAAAAATCTAAGTACAGCCTTATACCAGGTACAAAGAGGTGCTGCCTCGCTCGCACGTGTCATGGAAGTCATGGAAGCCGATGAAAAGATCGTGGAGAGTCCGGATGCCATACCTATTGTCTCCTTTGAAGATACGATTGACTTTAATGATGTCAGCTTTTCTTATCAAAGCAATGAAGTGTTGAAACACATTAACCTCAGTGTTAAAAAAGGCAGCGTCATTGCTTTGGTTGGTCCTTCCGGCGGTGGAAAGTCCACCCTGGTAGATTTGCTTCCGAGGTTCTATGATACCAGCAGCGGTAGTATTTCTATCGACGGCACCGACATTCGTGATCTTAAAATTGACAGTCTCAGGTCATTGTTCGGAATCGTGACACAAGAGGCAATCCTGTTCAATGACACTGTTTTTAACAATATCGCTTTTGGAATTCCGAATGCCAGTATGGCTGAAGTTGAGCATGCTGCCAGGATCGCCAATGCACATGAGTTTATCGAAAAGATGCCTTCCGGTTATTTCACCAACATTGGTGACCGGGGAAGCCGTTTGTCGGGCGGACAGCGTCAGCGCCTGAGTATTGCAAGGGCCGTGTTTAGCAAGCCGGCAATCCTTATCTTTGACGAAGCTACTTCTGCGCTCGACACCGAATCGGAACGACTGGTTCAGGACGCTCTTGATAAGCTGCTTATGAATCATACTTCTTTTATCGTGGCGCATCGTTTTTCGACCATACAAAAGGTAGATCTGATCCTGGTGCTGCATCAGGGTGAAATCGTGGAAAAAGGAACTCATCGTGAACTCATGCAAATTAATGGCTTATATAAAAAATTATTTGACCTCCAATCTCTGGCTTAGTTTTTTATACTTTTGACACAAATTCAAAAACTATTTATGGATCTTTCAAAAATCATGTCCATCTCCGGTAGACCGGGCTTATTCAAACTCGTTGGCCAAACCAAATCTGGTGCTATTGTCGAGTCTTTACTTGACCAAAAACGCTTTCCTGTATTTCCTCACGACAAGATCAGTTCTCTGGAAGAGATCAGCATCTTCACCACTGAAGAGGATGTGCCGCTGAAAGAGGTACTGAAAAAAATCTCTGAAAAAGAAATTGCCGGTACAGCGCCTGATTCCAAGATTACGAACGACGCACTTTGGAAATATTTTGGGGAAGTTTTGCCAGAATTTGACAAGGACAGGGTTTATGCCAGTGACATCCGTAAGGTGATTAGTTGGTACAACTTATTGCTTGACAAAGGCTTACTCGATTTCACCGAGGAAGAAGTTGTCGCTGAAGAAATTACGGAAGAAACTCCAGCTGTCGATGACCAAGCAAATTCATGATCTTGAAGTAGTCGGCATCCGGACTTTAAAGCAAGGCTTTCATGTAATTACTTTATGGGCACCAGAATCTTTGCCCCAGATATTACCCGGACAGTTTGCTGAAATTGCACCTCCCGGGCATGAAGTTTTTTTGCGAAGGCCATTCTCCTTTTACGATATTGATTTCCAGGCAAATACGCTGAGTTTTTTGTTTAAGGCAGTTGGAAAAGGCACCAAAGCAATGGCTGCGGCGAAACCAGGAGATTTCTTAAACACCATCTATCCTTTAGGGAAATCCTATACTTTGCCCACGGGCAACAAAGCATTGCTTGCAGGAGGCGGGACAGGTATCGCTCCCATGCTGATGCTTGGTAAATTTCTTATTAGCAATGGAATTACGCCTACATTTATTTTCGGGGGAAGAAGCAAGGATGATATCGTTGACCTTGACATCTTTCAAAAACTTGGAGAAGTAATGGTTGCCACAGAAGATGGCAGCCTGGGCTTTCAGGGCCTGATTACCAGGCATCCTGTTTTCGCGTCACTCAAAGATTTTAGCAAAATATACAGTTGTGGCCCTGACCCAATGATGCATGCCATAGGAATCCTGGCACAAGAGGCTGGCGTAGCTTGTGAAGTTTCGCTGGAGAACACGATGGCTTGTGGCATTGGCGCTTGCCTTTGTTGTATTGTTGAGACTCATGAAGGCAACCTGACTACCTGCACATCCGGACCGGTATTCAATGTTGTGGATCTTGTTGGATGGGATCAGCCAAAACTTTAATAAGCATTCATAAGAAAATACACATGCCAGATCTCAGTGTTAACATACATGACTTAATTCTAAAGAACCCTGTAACGACGGCTTCTGGCACATATGCCTATGGTAAGGAGTTTCAGGAGTTTTACGACCTGAGCCGTTTGGGGGGTATCTTTGTCAAAGCGGTATCTTTAGAAGCCAGGGAAGGGAACCGATATCCCAGGATGGCTGAAACACCTTCGGGGATGCTGAATGCGATCGGATTGCAGAACAAAGGTCTGGATTATTTCGTCGACAATATTTATCCGGATTTTAGCAGTTATGGCACCCAGGTTTTTGCCAATGTGGTTGGTCACAGTGTCGATGATTATGTGTGTGTTTCAGAGCGGATAAATTCCCTGGACAACATTGCAGGGATTGAGTTAAATATCTCTTGTCCCAATGTGAAAGACGGGATGGTCTTTGGAACCAACGCCAAAGCAGCGGCAGAACTAACGAAGGCAGTAAGGAAGGTCTATCATAAAACGCTGATGGTGAAGCTTTCTCCCAATGTTACTGACATCTGTGAAGTTGCCAGGGCTATTGAGGCAGAGGGTGCCGATGTGCTTACCTTAATTAATACTTTAATGGGCATGGCCATAGACGCAGAGAAGCGGAAGCCTGTTTTGTCAACCATCACAGGCGGTTTGAGTGGTCCAGCCATTAAACCGGTTGCATTGCGTATGGTATACCAGGTTCATAAGGCTGTAAAGCTTCCACTGATAGGCATTGGTGGCATTATGACTGCTACAGATGCCATTGAGTTTTTACTGGCAGGGGCAACTGCTGTACAGGTTGGAACAGCCAATTTCATCAACCCAATGGCCGCTGTGGACATTATTGAAGGGATTGAAGATTATATGAAACGCCATGGGATTGAAAATGCTAGTGAATTGGTTGGCGCATTGAAGGTTTAATTTAAAAATGATTCGTAAATTTCACTAAAAATACTTTCTATGTTTGGTCTTGACCCCTGGTTGACGTTTTTATTATTGGCATGTCTAACCTCTGCAGTTATTTTTGAATTTATTAACGGATTTCATGATACAGCAAATGCTGTCGCTACCGTCATTTATACCCATTCCCTAAAGCCTGTTGTTGCTGTAATGTGGTCGGGGCTATGGAATTTTATAGGTGTTTTTGTGGGTGGCATTGCTGTAGCCATGGGTATTGTAAAACTGCTTCCTACAGAACTTCTGCTTGATCAAAATGTCTACCATAGCATTTCTATGATACTTGCACTTGTTATTACCGCAATCATCTGGAATCTTGGGACATGGTGGCTTGGTATTCCCTGCTCCAGTTCGCATACGCTTATTGGGTCAATATTTGGTGTGGGCCTGGTATTTCTATTTATGCCCGGTAATTCAGATGTTGTCCTTAATTGGTCCAAGGTTAAAGATGTAGGACTAAGCTTATTTATCTCTCCGATGGTTGGTTTTGGACTGGCATTGTTATTGATGATTGTGGCGAAAAAATTCATCAAAAATCAAGTGATATTTGATCAACCTATTGAAAATCAGCCACCTCCATTATGGGTCAGGGCATTTTTAATTTTAACCTGTACTTCAGTTAGTTTTTCACATGGTTCCAATGATGGTCAGAAAGGTGTTGGATTAACAATGATCATTCTCATTAGTATCGTTCCTGCTTATTTTGCATTGGATCATTCACAATCTCCACAAAACCTGATCAAAGATGTTAAGAAAATTGAGCTAAGTATTGGTTCAATTGATACTAGTAAAATGAGTCCAGTTGGCATGGCCTATAAAACTGTCATTGGAACTGAATTGTCAGAAATCGTTAATTCAGCCGGCACCTGCGCTCAATTTAGCAAACTTCCTGCCGAGAAAACCAGGGAAATCAGGAAAAGCATTATCATGCTTAGCAAACAAACTGACGATTTCTATAGTGAGTTAAATAAACCCAATCGCCATGATAGAGCGATTTCCTCAGAAAAACTTACCGAGTTGAAAGATGGCGTAAAACATCTTAAGAAATATACCGAGTATTCTCCATGGTGGGTATTGTTGATGATTTCTTTATCCCTGGGTTTGGGAACTATGATTGGTTGGAAAAGAATCGTGGTTACCGTTGGTGAAAAAATAGGAAAAACACACCTTACCTACGCCCAGGGCGCAAGTGCCGAGTTAATTACAGCTATTACCATTATGGCCTCAACCAATTTCGGTCTGCCTGTCAGCACAACACATGTATTATCTTCTGGCGTGGCTGGAACAATGGTTGCCGGAAAGGGATTAAAAAACCTGAGAAAAAAGACAGTCAGAAATATCGCCATTGCCTGGTTTATTACGCTCCCAGTGACTATTATTATGTCCGGAGGTATCTTCCTCGGTTTGTGGTATCTCATTTCATAATAAAACCAGTATGATAGACTTTCTAAAGTTTGTAATTGACTTTATTTTACACATCGACAAGCATCTTTACGAGATTGTGAGTCAATACCAGACCTGGACTTACCTCATCCTTTTCCTGATCATCTTTTGTGAAACCGGTTTGGTGGTGACTCCTTTCCTACCTGGTGATTCTTTACTTTTTGCTGCAGGGGCCATTGCTGCGATGCCCGGGAATCCTATTTCAATAGGCTTATTAGTTCTCGTAGTGATGCTTGCTGCTTTAAGTGGTGACAGCACAAATTACTGGATTGGCAGGTTCCTGGGGCAAACGGTTTATGAAAAGAACTACAGGCTCATTCGCAGGGAATACCTTGATAAGACACATGCCTTTTACGAGAAACATGGTGGGAAAACCCTGATCATGGCCCGTTTCATGCCGATACTAAGGACTTTTGCCCCTTTCGTAGCAGGTGTAGGAACCATGAAATATTTCAGGTTTTTCTCCTTTAGCTTGATCGGGAACATTATTTGGGTGAATAGCTTCTGCTGGGCTGGTTATTTCTTTGGGAATATCCCTTTTGTACAGAAAAACTTCACTTTGGTCGTATTGGCTATCATTGCTGTTTCTCTGGTCCCTCCGGTATATGCAGGTGTTAAGACCTGGCTTTCGGGCAGACAAAATACTGCCTAGGAATTAGGATTTATTTTCACCCGGTCCATCCGGTCAAATGACCTCTTCAGAAAGTACGGACTGATCATCGTCGTTGTAATTCCCATGACAACAAGCACAGAATAAACTGTGATGTTGATAAAGCCATATCGAAGTCCGATGTTGGCAACAAGAAGTTCCATGACGCCGCGGGCATTCAGGCCTATCCCTAAAGTGAAACTGGATTGTTTATCCATCCCGGCAAAGATTCCTCCGAAAAAGCCCCCGGCAACTTTAAACGCTATAGCTGCAATCAGTACTGCAAAAAGCAAGCCCCAGTTTCCACCCAATGACTGAACATTAAACTGTACGCCCATATAGGCAAAAAAGATTGGAGCCAGGAAACCCATGGTGATGCTGGACGTATTTTCTTTGATCTTTCTGAAATTTGACTTTCCTAAAATGTTCTTATTCAGCAAAACAGCACCAAAGAAAGCACCGATGACAAAATGAAGCCCCAAGAGTTCGGCAATTGAAGCAAAAACCAGCACGAAAACGATTACCAAGGCAAACAATGACTCCTTCCCTCTTAATAAAGAAATTAAGCGTTGAAGCCGTAAATGAAAGGTCGTAAAATGTTTGTCAATCCACCTCAGAAATACAAATACTATATAAATAAGTAAAATAAATAATGAAATTTTCACCAATACAAATAAAAAGGCCATGATAAATTGCTCAAGGCTGTCCACATGACCATTCATGTCAATGATGATGCCCAAAATCAGGAAGGCGATCAGGTCGTTTGACATGGCCACGGCGATGATTTTTTTCCCGATTACAGAATTTAGCTTACCTAAGTCCATTAAAATCCGAACACTCACAGGGAGTGCTGTTATAGAAACACAAAGACCGACAAATAAACTAACGAGCAGTTCCAGTTTAAAGGCCTGACTCACCAGAAATCCGCCTACCATTGGGGCCAGGAATCCCAGGACTACAATCCAGATATTCCGGCCGGTGAGGTTTTTTTTGATCTCATCAGCTTGTATCTCCAATCCTGCCAGGATCACCAACAGAAATACGCCGAGTTCTGATATCACCGAAAGTTGAGAATCTAACTGGATATAATTGAATACGGATGGCCCAATTAAAAAACCTGCCAGCAACTCTCCAATGATCGCGGGCTGTCCAAAACGTTCCAATATTTCACCAAATACCCGGGCAACGGCCAGAAGTAACAGCAGCATAACAGTAAACGGGAGTGCGTGAGTCAATACTGGATGCATACTCTTTTAGTGTAAACGGTGTAGTTTGGTTGGTTTGTCTTCATCAAGCTGTAAAGGAACCTTTTCAACAAAAACGTTGCTGGTATCCAAACCATAGGCTTTCATATCAGGCACGCCTATGTTCTTTAAGATGGAATATACATCCATCACAAATTGCTCGACATATTTGAAGTCAAAATCATAATTTTGGATACGGTCTATCAAAACAAACTTAAAATCTCCCGGAACATGATGTTTGCGTAGCGATTCATAGCGACTCGTAATATCAACTTCCTCATTCTTCACCAGGTCTTGCAGTACTTGCTTCAAGTATAGGTTTATCCGCGGCTGCACCTTAAATCCGAGTTTAAAGTCAATGCGAACAAGTGTGTCAGGGATCAGCACATCTACCTTATAATCCATAGTATGGGGTTCATCCAGGATGTCGATATGGATAAACCAGAACATGTCGGCCTTCTTGGGCTGCTTGTTGAAGATCGAAAAGATAACTTTGGATTCAATGTCGGTTTTGTAATTGGCTTTGGTGAGATAAACCAGGTTGGTGGCATATTTGGTGACACTGACGTCACTTTTGAGATCCAGGAACCAATCGTAATAGTTTTGAACCTTAACAAAGCTGATAAAACGGTTTTTTATCGACCTGCCGCGATACCATATATACATGATCAGGAACATGAAGCCTGCAATCACAATCGTCACCCATCCGCCATGGAGAAATTTATTCAGATTTGCCAGCAAAAAGGATCCTTCAATCAGCAAGTAAACTGACATGAAGAGTAAAATAGCGAAATAAGGAACCTTTTTGTAATAGAAATAGAATCCCAGGAGTATCGTCGTCATCAACATCGTGATGGTAATTGACAAACCATAAGCAGCTTCCATCGCAGATGACTCTCTGAACCATAAGATAACCAGGATACAGGAGATCCATAAAAAGCGGTTGACACTGGGAATAAACATCTGACCCTTGACTGTGGTTGGATATTTTATCCTGACTTTAGGCCAGAAATTCAGCAACACAGCTTCACTGATAATAGTGTAAGAGCCGCTGATCAGAGCCTGGCTCGCAATGACAGCTGCAACAGTTGAGATGATAATCCCTGTCATCAGGAACCATTGTGGCATGATACTGTAAAAAGGATTAATCGTTGTGGCATCAATATTTTGGTGGCTTAACAACCATGCTCCTTGCCCAAGGTAATTTAAAATCAGCGTTGTTTTTACCAAAACCCAGGTTGCCCGGATGTTCTGTAAACCGCAGTGCCCCAAGTCGGAATATAAGGCCTCGGCACCTGTCGTACACAGGAATACCGCTCCCAAAAGCACAAAGCCGTTGGGATGAACTGCCAGAAGTTTATAGGCGTAGTAAGGATTTAAAGCAGCAATAATCCCCGGATGCTGGACAATCTGCAGTGTTCCCAGGATTCCTAACATAATAAACCACACAAACATCATAGGACCAAAGGAGCCGCCAATAGATTTGGTGCCAAATTGCTGTATCAGAAATAACAGGCAAATGATCACGATGACAATCGGAAGAATCGGGATATTCGGATTGATCAGACCAAGACCTTCAACGGCTGAAACTACTGTAATAGCAGGTGTGATGATACCATCGGCCAAAAGGGTGCTGCCACCAATGATCGCGAAAATAAACACCCATTTGGCCTTTTTACGGATAAGGGCATAGAGTGAAAATATGCCTCCTTCCCCTTTGTTGTCAGCCCGAAGCGTGATAAAGACATACTTAAAAGTAGTTTGTAGCGTCAGCGTCCAGATGATACAGGATAAGGCTCCAAGGATGACTTCTTTTGATAACTGACCCGATGTATTGACGATGGCTCGCAATACATACAAGGGAGACGTCCCAATATCACCGTAAACAATTCCCAGCGTGATGATCAGACCCGCGTAGGTAACGCGATTTATATGACTTTTCCCTGACACGATTCCCTTTAATTAATTCTTCTCAAAATGAATTTGCAAATATCCGATTTTTTTTGTCTGCTTTTATGATAAATATCCTCGAATATTTATAGGTCAAATTAAATGATATTAACCTCCATTTCGAGGATAACACCAAAGCGTTCCCTTACAGATTCCTGGATATTTTGGGCGAGATTCAGGATTTGTAATCCTGTTGAATTTCCATAATTTACCAAAACCAGCGCTTGCTTTTCATGAACCCCGGCATCCCCTACTCTTTTCCCTTTCCAGCCACATTGCTCAATCATCCATCCGGCAGCAAGTTTATAGTGATCCCCATTTTTATAGGATACGATTTCGGGGAAATCCTTTTGTATGGCATGATACTGCATTTCTGTAACAGAGGGGTTTTTGAAAAAGCTACCCGCATTTCCAAGGACAAACGGGTCGGGGAGTTTCGATGTGCGGATAGAGACGATCGCATCCCTGACATCGCTGATACGAGGCTCCTGGATATTGAGTCGGTTCATTTCAGCCGTAATCGCAGGATAATCTGATTTGATCCGGGGATTTTTTGTAAGACGGAGTGTGACAGAGATGATCAGAAAACGATTCCGGCCTTCATCTTTAAAATAACTATCCCTGTATCCAAATTGACAGTCCCCTTTTGAAAATGTCCTGAATTGCCCCGTGCTGATTTCAATAGCCTGCAGTTCATGAATAACATCTTTTAATTCAACACCATAAGCGCCGATGTTCTGTATCGGACTCGAACCTGCTTTTCCGGGAATAAGGGCAAGGTTTTCAATCCCACCCCAGTCTTTGCCAACACAGTGGTTTACTAATGAATTCCAATTTTCACCAGCCTGGACTTGAATATAAACATGATGTTCATCTTCTTCAACCTTGGCAATCCCTTCGGTTTCTATCTTGATGACGATTCCTGGCAGGTCAGCAGTAAGTAAAAGATTGCTGCCACCGCTGAGAACTAAAAATGGAGAAGAGGTATCTTGTATGATTCTGCAAACTTCCTGGTAGTCATCCAATTGTCTGATTAATGCCACGGTTTCAGCCGTCACATTAATTCCAAATGTATTAAAAGGCTTTAGGGATACCTTGTGTAGGATTTGCATTAAGGGCGAAATTTACTGCTAAGTTATGAATAGCCTTTATTATTTACCGCTAATAATTTTTGCATTAAGCGATTCCATAGTAGAATTTATCTAAATTTGCGCTTAAGAAATTATTAAAAACCAACATTTCAATTCAATATGATGAAAAAATTACTTTTCCTTCTTGTTTTTGTAGTGGCAGGCATTGCAACCCAGGCCCAGTGGACTATGCAAAACACACATTTTCCGCTGCAGTACACTTATCCTTTACACCTCTGTGCCGTTGACGCGAATGTCGTTTGGGCAACCGGTGGTGATGGCGATGTCAATCCTACTTACCTACAGGATTTTACCAGGACTAATAATGGTGGAACCACCTGGACTGCCGGTCATTTTAATGGTTGGAATACATATGGAACCGCAATGATCTTCGCTATTGATTATAATACTGCATGGATTCCTTTGTTTGATTCTTTAGGTGTTGGTGGTGGTGCTATCATCAAAACCACTGACGGTGGCACAACGTGGGTTCACCAGACTACTGCTGCTTTTGCCGGTGCTGCTGCATTTCCGAATGTAATTCATTTCTGGAATGCCAATGAAGGCTTCTGCATGGGAGACCCTAATGGCGGTTCATTCGAAATCTATACCACTATCGATGGTGGTAATGACTGGGTTCGTACGCCTGCAGCCAACATTCCAGCTTACCTTAGTGGTGAATTCGGAGTTGTCGGTTATTATAGCGTTGTTGGCGACAACATCTGGTTCGGCACCAATAAGGGCCGTGTTTATAAATCAATCAACAAAGGTCTGAACTGGACAGTTTCTACGGTAAGTTCTACCTGGGCCGCTGTTTATGTTGAGCCTAAATTTATTACTGCTACTCATGGTGTTGTTATTCACAAAGGAAACGGTTCAGGTACCGGCAGCACTGGAGAGAAATACGAAACCTTTGATGGTGGTGCTACCTGGTCATTAATCAACCAAACAGGCCCGCTGTATGTTACGGATAATGCATGGGTTCCGGGCTTACCGAATACAATGGTTGCTACCGGCTCTGCTTCAGGAAACTCAGGGATCGCCTATAGCAATGACGGTGGTCATAACTGGACTGATTTTGATGATACAATCGGAGGAAACCAATTCCTTTATACCGCCTGGGTTAATGGAACAACAGGTTGGGCCGGTCATTGGACAGATCCAAGCGGCGTTGGCGGAATGAGAAAATACTTAGGTGCCCTGACGAATATCCTCAACATCGACCCAAATCAAGGTGGCGTAGAAATCTATCCAAACCCAAGTACGGGTAATTTCACCTGTGCTATCGTTGGTTTTGGAAGCCAGGATGTAGTCATCACTGTAATGAATTCAATCGGACAAAACGTTTATAACAATACTGTAAACCAGGGATATAGCTCATACAGCACCCATATGGACCTCAGCGGTCTCGAAAGTGGTTTGTATATTGCACGTATCCAAAGTGGAACAAAAACCATTACTAAAAAACTGACGATCCGCTAATCACGGAAAAATCGTTTCTTTGCGCTTCTGTCCACCCGGGCAGAAGCGCTTTTTTTTATATGCGAATCTATCTCATCGGCTTTATGGGGAGCGGCAAAACCGTTCTGGGTCAGAAACTGGCTCAGCATATAAATTATGACTTCGTCGACCTGGACCAGGTCCTTGAACTTCAGTATAAAATCTCTGTTCAGGATATTTTTGTTCGATATGGTGAAGATGTCTTTCGGAAGATGGAGCAAAAGGTGCTTCATGAGAGTATCACATTGGAAAGCACTGTTATTTCTACCGGTGGAGGTACTCCGTGTTTCTTTGACAATATGGATTTTATCAACAGCAACGGCATTTCTGTTTTCTTAGATCTTCCCGTGGAAGTGTTAGAAAAACGGCTAAAGAAATCCCGCAAACCAAGGCCTTTACTGGAGAACCTTCATGCAGGCGAATTGACTTCAAAGCTGGAAACTTTATACAAATATCGCTTGCCCTTTTATAGAAGGGCAAAGGTTGTAATTTCAGTAGATATATTGGATGTGGATCAGATGGTATTGGAAGTGGTACTGAGGCTTCGGAAATTGGGGATCTTGTCCCCGAATTCCACGAATTTCTGAATCAATTTAATAGGTTATTTGTGAAATTGGTGGATTACGACCTTCGCCTTAAAAGCGTCACATTCTCCACATGTTGCGTATGCGGAAACATATCAAGCGGCTGAACAATCTCAATAACATAAGCTTCAGTCATTAACGCAAGGTCTCTTGCCTGTGTTGCCGGGTTACAGCTTACGTAAACGACCCTCTCGGGTGCCGCAGCGCGTATCTGCGCTACCACATGCTCATGCATGCCATTGCGCGGGGGATCGGTGATGATGACATCAGGCTTTCCATGTATTTCAAAGAATTCAGCGGTCAATAACTTGGCCATATCCCCGGCATAGAATTCTGTGTTTTTTACGCCATTGATTTCTGAATTGACCCGGGCATCTTCAACTGCCGCTTCCACATATTCAATTCCAATTACTTTCCTGGCTTTTGACGCAATGAAATTGGCAATTGTCCCGGTTCCGGTATAAAGATCATAAACGAGTTCGTCACCCTTTAAGTCAGCAAACTCCCGGGTTAAGGTATACATTTTCAGCGATTGTGCCGAGTTCACCTGAAGAAATGATAGCGGTCCAACCCTGAAAGTTAGGCCTTCCATGACTTCTTCCATATAGGGCTTGCCATCATACAACTCTGCATGCAGGTCGTTCAGACTGTCATTGGATTTCTCGTTTACCATATACATCAGAGAGGTGATCATCGGAAAGCGAATCCTGAGCTCACCCAGAATAAGATTAATCGCTTCCATATCACGCGAGCCAACCACCAGGATCACCATCAGATCACCTGTATTGGTGTTACGGACCATGAGGTTCCGCATCAATCCTGAGTATTTACGGGCATCATAATAGTCATAACCCGCTGCAGTTGCAATTTCATGAACGGCCAGGCGTATTTGGTTCGAAGGTTCAGGCTGAAGATAACATTCGTCAAGATGCAAGATCCGGTCGAACATCAAGGGAAGGTGAAAACCAATGCCGCGCATGTCGATCTCCCCCATGTCTTGACCCATGGGACCATCTACAAGCCATTTCTTATTAGAAAAACTGTATTCCAGTTTGTTCCGGTAATGCTGGATTTTGGGGGAGGGAATGATTGGCAGTAATACAGGATAGCTTAATTTTCCAATGCGATCAAAGGCATCAGATACCTGTTTCTGTTTGTAATACAGCTGATGTTCATAGCCCATTCCCTGCCAGCGACAACCGCCACACAAACCGAAATGCTTACAAAATGGTTCCACACGCTTATCGGAATAGGCATGAAAATGAATGGCTTTGCCTTCTGCAAAGTTTTTCTTCTTCCGGGTCACCTGGATGTCAACGACATCACCTGGCACCACAAAGGGAACAAAAACGATCATCTCCCCCACCCTCCCGATGGATTTTCCCTCGGAACCGGAATCAAGAATTTCAACGTTTTGATATATAGGAAGTGGTTTGTTAGATCTCATTGTTTTTAGATTGTTAGGCTGAAGGCTTTTAGGCTGAAGGCTGAATGTGAAGTCATCCTGAGCGGAGTCGAAGGAAGGCGTAATATTAGGGTTGAGCCTTGTTTTCTATGTAATGTTTCGAGTCCCCCCATTCTCCGTAACCAACTTCTGCCCCGGCAATATGAAGTCGTGCCTCCAGGCATCCCCGGCATTCTTCTGCTTCTTCATCGATACAGGGCTTATCCTGATACAACAGATAGTTTTCACGATATGTTACAGGAGTCAGGTTGGGCATGACCACATTGGACCCGACCATGATCGCCTTTTCCCGTCCCTGTGGATCAATGCTTTGCATGGCAGTTGTGGCGGCAATGTTGATGTTTTTCATCAGGATACGCAAGAGTGCCACCATTTTTAGTGACAGATCAAAGCGGTCCTGGCGTGGCAACAACAGGTGGGTGAATTGAAACAAAGGCGTGTCGTGATGCTCGATATAAGGTCCCATCCCAGCCATGTCGATGTCGAAATCCTTGAAAAACAAGAGGTCTTCGGCCAAGTTTTCTATCGTCTGGAAAGGCAAACCGATCATGACGCCGGTGCCGACCTGGTATCCAAGCTTTTTCAGGCATCTTAGCGCTTCCAGGCGCTTACTGAAGTCGTGTGTTTTGTTGTCGGGATGTAATTTCTTGTACAAGTCAGCATTGGAGACTTCGATTCTGAGGAGATAACGATGCGCCCCGGCCTCGTACCAGCGAAGATAGGTCTCTTCAGACTGCTCGCCCAGGGACAAGGTGATATGGAGTTCGTTATTTGTTTCTGAGTGAATGCGTTTTAACAGGCGCTCAATTTTTTTTGTAAAAGTCAGGTTGCTGCGTTCCCCACCCTGGATGACAATACTGGCAAATTGATTGGTCCAGGCAAAACGGGCAGCATCAATTACTTCCTGGTCGGTAAGTTCATAACGTGTGACCTTATGATTCCCGGCCCTGACCCCGCAATAAAAACAGTTTTTGCTACAACGGTTGGAGTATTCAATCAGCCCACGGTAGTAGACCTTATTCCCGATATATTGCAGTTTTACTTCAGAAGCCCTGGCAAATAGCTTTTGGCGTTCTTCACCTTTTGAATTGAGCAGATAAACGAGTTCGTCTTGTGTATAGGAGTCAGCAATGAGTAGTTTCTCAATATCCATGGGAATTGTAATGGTCTGCAAAGGTAGGTATATTTGGGTTTTGTAGTATATTTGTAATGGGGTGAAAGTGATGGGGTGAAAGTGATGGGGTTGGTAGTTAGAAGGTTTAAATGATAAATATGGCGATAAAGATTTTAAGTGTTGAGAAGATTCGGGAAGCAGATGCCTATACCATTGCCCATGAGCCCATTTCTTCAACGATGTTGATGGAAAGAGCCTCCATTGCCTGTTTTGAATGGATCTATTCACAGTTTCCAAGAGTATGCAAGTTCCAGGTCTTTTGCGGTCCGGGCAATAATGGCGGTGATGGCCTTGTAATTGCCCGTTTACTTGCAGCTGCAGGTTATTCTGTGAAGACAAACCTTCTGCTCTTTGGGAACAACACGCCTGACTTCGTCCTGAACCTGGATATATTGAGACAACAAGGTCAATCAGAGATTCATGAAATAAAAAGCAAAGAAGACATTCCTGCTATTGATCCGGAAGATATTCTAATAGATGCTATTTTAGGTTCCGGACTTTCAAAGCCACTAAGCGGGCTTGCGGCAGCGGTTGTTGCAGCAATGAACGAAAGCGGTGCAATCATCCTGGCTGTCGACATGCCAACAGGATTGTATTGTGATCGTTGTGCAGAACCGAAGATGGGACCGATCATCAGTGCCAGTTTTACACTTAGCTTTCAGCTTCCCCGGCTGGCGTTCTTTTTTCCGGAGAATGCAGGATATATTGGCGACTGGGAAATACTGAACATTGGACTGCATGAGGATTACCTCATGCAAGTATCAACGAAATCCCTTTTAATCCAGGAGGATGACATTTCCGGAATTATCAAACCCAGGCATCGATTTGCCCACAAGGGAGACTTTGGTCATGGGCTTTTGATATCCGGGAGTTTTGGGAAGTGTGGTGCTGCCATTCTTGCAGCCAGGGCTGCACTCAGGGCAGGAGCCGGTCTGGTTACTGCACACATCCCGGGAAAGGCTTATACAATCATTCAGACAGCCATTGCTGAAGCCATGGTCAGCATCGATGAGTCAGAGAATTGCTTCAGCAAGGTCCCTGATCTGTCTTCTTACAATGCAATTGCCGTTGGCCCTGGTCTCGGGCAAATCCCACAAACGGCCAATGCATTAAAACTCCTTATCCAGGAGAGTAAGATCCCGCTGATACTCGATGCTGATGCCTTGAATATCCTGGGAGAAAACAAGACCTGGCTGCCTTTCCTGCCCAAAGGAAGCATTCTAACACCACACTTGAAGGAGTTTGAACGGATTACACATAAGGTTACTGACAGCTTTGAGCGCAATGCCATACAAAGAGAGATGAGTATTAAATATGGTGTGTACATCATCTTAAAAGGCGCCTATTCCTGTATCAGCTTCCCGGATGGGCAATGTTTTTTCAATCCTACCGGAAATCCGGGAATGGCTACCGGCGGAAGTGGGGATGTGCTGACCGGTATTTTGTTGGGACTGATGGCACAAGGCTATTCATCGTCAGAAGTATGTCTTCTGGGCACCTATCTTCATGGATTGGCAGGAGATATTGCAGCCTCTTTTACCGGGTTCGAATCTTTAATTGCAAGCGACATTATAGAATCAATCCCAGAGGCCTACCGGACCCTCACTAACGACTAAGGGAAAGCACGTCGTCCTTCGACTTCGCAGGATGACTTCCTCACGACTAGTTATAAAAAGAAAACTGCGACTCCTCCAACAGCCAGGAGTGCCCCGATCACCTCTTTCACCAACAGGCGTTCTTTAAAAAGAATCACGGCCGGTGGTATAATAAGTATAGGTGTTATCGACATCAGGGTTGAAGCGATGCCGGCTGCAGTGTTCTGTACGGCCAATAAAGAAAAAGAGACACCCAGAAAAGGTCCAAAAAATGCGCCCAGGAGCAATATTGACATCGCTTTACGATTTTTAATGGCTTTCCCAACCAGGTTCCACTTTCCTAAAATAAAGAACATAATCACAAAACCCAGTGCTCCTACCAATACCCGGATCTGAGAGGACGCAAAGGCATCGTATTCGCCCATACCATACTTACTCATCACCAATCCAACTGCCTGACCCAAAGCTCCCAAAAACGCAAAAAACAATCCTTTAAGTGAATAATTCACTGAGAACCAGGAATCGGACTTCTCCTGCTGTTCGCTACGGCCTAAGATGACCAATGCAATGCCGCTCATGATCAGCAGCATGCCGCCAAAGTTAAGCAGGCTTAGCTTCTCATTCAGGAAGATCCAGCTGATCAGCGCTGTTATCGGCGGCACCAATGACATGATTAACATTGAAACGCGGGCACCGATCAGAACAAAAGATTGAAACAGTGCCAGGTCTCCGATTACAAAGCCGATTAAACCGGAAAGGGCCAGCCATCCCCAATTGTGTAATGAAGCATCTGTAGGGAAAAACATCCCCCGGGTGATATAAGAATAGATGCCTAGGAAAACGATTGCAATCAAAAGTCTCAGCAAATTAACAGCCAATGAACCAATCCTTTTGCTGGCAGATTCAAAAGCCAGTGCGGTGATGGTCCAAAACAATGCCGTTAACAAAGCAGCATATTCTCCCGGGTGTGATGTGTGCATAATAAAATCAAAGAGGACAAAGGTAGTGTAATTGCTGAATCCATACCTTTGCAGTCAATTCATGTTATTCGAAGATACATATCGCACCCTGGCCAGTCCTTCTCAGGACGTATACAAAGAAAAAGGAAGCAAATTCATTGGATTGGCCTACCCTGCCCTCTCTGAAGACGAAGTTAAAGAGATCCTGAAGACGGTGAAAAAAGACTACTTCGATGCTACGCATCATTGTTTTGCCTATCAGCTTGGGTTCGACAAAACAGCCTCCCGGATGAATGATGACGGGGAGCCTTCCGGCACTGCTGGGAGACCCATCTTTGGCCAGATACAGTCACTCGATTTAACCCAGGTCCTTGTAGTGGTTGTTCGCTATTATGGAGGCACAAAGCTCGGGGTCAGTGGTTTGATTCATGCTTACAAAACGGCGGCAAGGGCTGCACTTGATCAGGGAAAGATCCTCGAAAAGATGGTCAAGGAAATCTATAGGATCTATTTTCTTTATGAGCAAATGAACGAGGTCATGCACCTTGTTAAAGAACATCAGGCTGAGGTCCTGGATGCTAAATATGAAAATGAATGCGAACTGGAAATCGCAATCCGGAGGAACTTTGCCAATCGGATGACAGAACCGCTCCGAAAGAAAGACAAAGTGAGGGTTCTGTACATAAAATCACAGTAAAAAATATTATAAAAGGCTGAATGTCAGTAGCTATTATTTTATTTTTTTTTTTTTTTAACAAGCCACAAAACAGATAGTTTTTGTGTATTTTAGCAAAGCACAATAATTTTTTTCGCCCCCCCCCTAATAAACACATTCAAACGTAATTCTTATGTAATTATTATCTACATTTACCTGAAGCCTGTGGGGGGGGGCCTTTTTTAGATTTTGTAATATTATAAATGTAAAAAAAATGATTTTTAATAAAACTGACAAAATTAACTTCCTGTTAATCAGTTATTTGCTTATTTATAATAGTGTTTAAAAATGAGCAAAAATGCTAAGAATCATCATGTTATAACAGGGATGGCAAAATGTTACTGCGTTTCAATGTAAGCGAAAAATTTCCAGATGTCAAGGAAAATCAAATGAATTTTCAGCTTATTTCGTTGCAATTTTGTCGCCCCGCAGAAGCTTATTGGAATTTAGACCACGATTTAGTGGCAAAGATATATGCAATTAATTGATTATGTTTTAATTGTAAAGAGGTTGAAATTAATACATTGAAAAAAGGGAAAAACTGAATGGAAAAAACTTTTACGGTGGTTTGGGACAACTGTCTGAAGATTATAAAAGATAACCTGAGTTATCAAAAATTCAAGACATGGTTCGAGCCGATCAAGGCGGTTAAACTTGATGATAATGTTCTGACCATACAGGTCCCCAGCCAGTTTTTTTATGAATGGCTTGAAGAGCATTACATTACCTTACTGAAGAAAACAGTAAAAAATGAACTCGGGCCTAATGGAAGACTGGAATACAGCATTGTCATGGACAATGCCATTGAAACGCCTGATATGATCACGGTTACTTCTCCTTCTGGTAACAAAAAGGCGACCCGAAATCCTGATGTGTCAATGCCCATTGACCTTAACCGCGGGTCCTCTCAGGAAATCCCAAACCCTTTTATTATTCCTGGCCTGAAAAAAATCAACGTTCAAAGCCAACTAATCGAGTCACATTCATTTGATAATTTTATCGAAGGCGACTGTAATCGCCTGGCCCGTTCTGCAGGTTATGCTGTAGCCCAAAACCCCGGAAAAACTGCTTTTAACCCCTTGTTCCTATACAGTGCTACAGGTCTTGGAAAGACACACCTTTCTCATGCGATCGGTCTTGAAGTGAAAAACAATTTCCCTGATAAGACTGTGCTTTATGTTGCGGCTGAACAATTCATCCATCAGTTCATCGATGCTGTCCGGAATAACAGCCACAACGACTTCATCCATTTTTACCAGATGATGGATGTGCTCATCATTGACGATATCCATTCACTCGCAGGAAAAGAAAAGACACAAAATGTTTTCTTTCATATCTTTAATCACCTGCATCAAAAAGGGAAACAACTTATTATCACATCCGACAAGCCTCCTGTCGAACTCAAAGGGATGGAAGCCAGGCTTTTGTCACGTTTTAAATGGGGTTTAGCTGCGGATCTTCAGGCACCTGACTTTGAAACACGGATGGCGATCATCAAAAAGAAACTTTGCAATGACGGCGTTGAGATGCCAGGAGAAGTCATCGAATATCTCGCCTATAGCATCACGACCAATGTCCGCGAACTGGAAGGAGCCCTGGTTTCTATCCTTGCCCAGTCGACCCTCAATAAAAAAGCGATTACCCTGGACCTCGCCCGCCAGATGATCGACAAATTCGTCAAAAATACTTCCAAAGAAATCTCTATTGATTATATCCAGAAAATGGTTTGTGACTATTTCAGCTTGTCTTTTGAGCTGATCAATTCAAAAACCAGGAAGAGAGAGATTGTCCAGGCACGTCAACTTGCCATGTATTTTGCCAAGAAACATACCAAATCATCCCTTGCCACTATTGGACTTCATTGCGGGAACAAAGATCACGCAACTGTCCTACATGCTTGTCGTACGGTCGTCAACCTGATCGAGACTGACAAGCAGTTCCGTGGCTATGTGGAAGACCTTGAAAAGAAGATTAAAATTTCCTGACCCGACAAAAAAATGACAACAACCTTTCACCAGGCAACAAACCGGAGAAAGGTTGTTTTTTATGGAGAAAAATAGAGAAATCATGCGGATTCTTTTTGTTTGCCTGGGAAATATCTGCCGGAGCCCTATGGCAGAAGGCTTGTTTCGTGATAAAATCAACAAAGCCGGGCTTGCTCATGCCATCAAGACCGAATCAGTCGGTTTTGAACCCTTTCACCGTGGTGATCATCCTGATCCCAGGGCTATAGAAACTTGCCGCCGGCATAATATTGATATCACCAAACAAGTGGCCAGTCTCTTTGAAGTAAATGACTTTGACCATTATGACAGGATTTATGTTATGGACAGGGGAAATTACAACAGTGTCAGCTTCTTAGCCCGCAACGAGAAAGATCTTGCCAAAGTGGATTTTATTAATAACCTGGTGTTTCCGGGTCAGGATAAAGCGGTTCCGGATCCATGGTATGGTGATATGAAAGACTTCGATTTTTGCTATAAAATGCTAGATATTGCCACTGAAAAACTTCTGGAAGACCTCAGACCATGAAATGGCATGAACCACATCTTCCTGAAGGACAGGATATTGAGGCAGCTGCTTTAAGAATTTCTCCTTATATTCATCGCACCCCTGTTTTGACATCCCTCTTTTTTAATGAGATGTTTGAAGCATCGCTTTATTTTAAGTGCGAGAACTTCCAGAAAGTAGGCGCTTTTAAGTCGAGAGGTGCCTGTAATGCTGTTTTTTCCCTTCCGCATGAAGAACTCATCAAGGGAGTCAGTACACATTCTTCCGGGAATCACGCCCAGGCACTGGCTCGTGCAGCAAAGCTTGCGGGGACCAAGGCCTTTATCGTGATGCCTATAAATTCTTCAAAGGTGAAAGTGGAAGCGGTAAAAGGATATGGTGGCCAGATCCGTTTTTGTGAACCCACACTGGAAGCCAGGGAGTCTACGTTAAAAGAGGTGATTGCTGAGACCGGTGCCGTAGAAATTCATCCGTACAACAACTACCATATTATATGTGGACAAGCAACGGCTGCCCGGGAAATTGTTGAAGATATTGACAATTTGGATAACGAGTATCTCGGCAATAATCATATTACTGAACTTGAAGTACCTGTACTGGAATTCGCAATGCTTAAATCTCGA
>JBAXPV010000024.1:0-59675 GCA_037132075.1 Bacteroidota bacterium | reverse complement strand
AGTTAACTAATTGATAATCAACCTAAAAAACCCCTAAAAATGACTGTTGTAAATCTCGTCCTCGCTACTCAAAAGACCGGAACGATTGTGAAAACAGATGTTCCGGTTTTTTTATTTAACAATGCGTCAAATCGCGCAAAGGATTCTGAGGTCTAAGATACACAAAAAATACTTTCTGTTTTGTAAGCATTTAAGTAAGCTGGATTAAAAATGGCATTGCGATTAAAATCCACGCAGATTTCGCAGATTAAAGAAAAACGCAGATTTCGCAAAAGTAACACTGCGCTCCCGGCGCCACTGCGTCCCTGCGTGAGATATTTTTTTTCTCGCAGTGGCGCGGAGACGCAGGGGAATCAATCAAGCCACATTGCTTTTCTTCAATTTGTTTAGCAAGCCATTAATGGACAGATCTTCATCAATACTTGGCCAATGAATGCCATAACCAGACGGTGAAATGGTAAAATTACTTCTTTCCACTTCATTAGCCTTTGCTAACTTAGATGATATCTCACTGATTTTGAAGAAATATTGCTGATTATTGATAACCAAAACTAGATTTTCCTGATCAAAAAATATTTTTGAAATCTTATGCATCTCTATATTTTTAATATCTTCCCATTTTACTCAAAATAACAGCTGTTAAGATAAATACACAAAAACAACCAATTAAATAAAGTACCCCAAACAACCGCAATAATCCTAAGGATTTTGTTTCGAATTTAACTTTAAGCCGGGAATAGACAGGGTCATGCAAAAAATATCTCCTGCTGGAAAAATAAGGAAATGCAGCGCTAATAATTGTAATAAAAAGCAATATTTCACTTTTATTTGAAACTTCAATATAATGTAATACCCATAACGCAACAGCCAAACAAAACATCATGAAATATGCTGAAAGTAAAGTACAGGCGACTTCCCACCTGCCTAATATTGCTTTTTCAGGGACAATACTCAGAACACACAAATAAATATATTCTATCATTAAGGAAAATTCACGCAGATTTCGCAAATTTAAGAAACTACGCAGATTTCGCAAAAGTAACACTGCGCTCCCGGCGCCACTGCGTCCCTGCGTGAGATATTTTTTTTCTCGCAGTGGCGCGGAGACGCAGGGGAATGGTGGACCAAATCTGTATTAATCAGTCCAATCCGTGTCATCAGTGTTCTATTCCAGACTGTTGCAGTATAATTTGGATATGCTATTTTTTTATATATTAATATCCAATATGTAATCTAGGTAAAAATACCACAATAATATTACCTTTGATTGTGTTCCGTAAAATGAAATCAGAATGAGTGACCAGATTATCATCGTCTTAATCCTGACATTCTTAATCAACCTGATCACAACCTTATCCTATTCGGTAAGAATTGTTGGAATCAGGACCGGGCGGATTGCCGTATCATTTGCCCTGTTTAATATCCTGGTGCTGATTTCCCGCACGGCATACGGATTTCAGGCGCCCTTGCTCGCCAAAACCATCGAGAATAATATACGCTCCGGGGCAGGGGAGAATAATTTTGAATTCAGGTTAATCATTTTCTCATGTACCATAGCTACCATCGTCGGAGGATTTTTAATTCCAACTTTCCAGAGAATATTATCCATTGCAGTTGATCGTTTCAGCATCTATAAATCAGTACCCAACCTTCTGATTCACAGTTTTACCAAGAGTGGCATTGCATCGCTAAAAGATAATATGGTGATCCCCAATGCAAGTAATATTACCTCCATAAATCTTAGGATTGACTTTCCATGGAGAGTCTTTATAATGAATGTCGTTGCAGTAGCGATAATCACGGTAGGTGTTTTGTCCTCATTGTATGCCGGTTATTTGAATCCCGAATTCAGGACTACTGCAAGCAGTTTGTCTGCTGTGATCAATGGCGTATCTACGATCCTGATGTTTATTTTTATTGATCCTTTTTTATCCATCATGACCGATGATGTGGTTCTTGGCAAGACAAAAGAAAGTGTTTTCCGGCAGTATATCGTTTATATGGTCATCGCCAGGATACTTGGAACGCTAATCGCTCAATTCATTTTTATCCCTTCTGCGCAATTGATTGCTTGGATCGCAGCGTCACTTTAACAACAAAGTAATTTGTCATAAATCAGAAGGATGTACTTCTATTTCTCGCTACCCATAAGGATTTTATCCTTCAGATATTGCCCGGTATAGGACTCTTTATGCTGTACTAAGTTTTCAGGAGTCCCTTCAAAGATCAGGTGTCCGCCAGTTTCGCCACCTTCCGGTCCCAGGTCGATCACCCAATCTGCACATTTGATAACATCGGCATTGTGTTCGATTACAATGATGGAATGGCCTTTTTCTATTAATGCGTTGAATGAGGCCATGAGTTTGCTGATGTCGTGGAAATGCAAGCCTGTGGTAGGCTCATCAAAGATAAACAGTGTTGGCTTGTCTGTCACGCCTTTGCTGAGGAAGAATGCCAACTTGATGCGCTGAGCCTCGCCACCGCTTAAGGTGCTGCTGGGTTGTCCCAGTTTCAGGTAACCAAGCCCGACATCCTGCAAAGGCTGTAGTTTCTCGACGATCTTTTTTTCCAGGGTGTGTTTTTGATTGCTTTGGAAGAAAATAATTGCCTGATCGATCGTTAGATCAAGGATGTCGCTGATATTTAATTCGTTATATCTTACATCCAGCACTTCTTCTTTGAATCTCTTGCCTCCGCAGCGTTCACATACCAGGGTGAGATCTGCCATGAATTGCATCTCTATCTTTACGGTGCCTTCTCCTTCACATTCCTCGCAACGACCACCTTCTATATTAAAAGAGAAGAAACCGGGTTTGTAAGCCCTGAGTTTGGCGAGAGGCTGTTCTGCAAAGAGTGTGCGAATGTCGTCATAGGCTTTTACATAAGTAGCAGGAGTTGAACGACTTGAACGACCAATTGGGTTTTGATCCACCATCTCAATGTGACCAATGCGTGGGATGTCGCCATCCAGCTTGTCGAGTCGCCCGGTCTTGTCACCATAACCGCCATAGATCTTTTTAAGGGCAGTATAGAGGACACGTTTTACGAGGGAGGTTTTCCCGGAACCGCTGACCCCAGTTACCGCACAAAGAACATTTAAAGGGAACCTGACATTGAAATTCTTGAGGTTGTTTTCCCTGGCGCCTTGAACTTCCACATATTCTTTCCATTTCCTTCGGGTGGCCGGTATTGGAATGGATAGTTGCTGGTTCAGGTATTGAGCGGTCAGGCTGAGTTTGTCGTTCATGAGTTCGGCAAAATTGCCTGCAAACACTAGCTCTCCGCCATGACTACCTGCCAAAGGTCCCATGTCAATTATCTGATCAGCAGCACGGATGATCTCTTCGTCATGTTCCACAACTATTACCGTGTTTCCAAGGTCACGAAGTTTAATCAGGACCTTAATAAGCTGGTGGGTGTCCCTCGCATGTAAGCCAATGCTGGGTTCATCGAGGATATACATAGAGCCAACCAGGCTGCTGCCAAGGGATGTAGCCAGGTTGATCCGCTGAGATTCCCCACCGGAAAGGGAAGAAGACAAACGGTTCATGGTGAGATATCCCAATCCGACTTCATTCAGGAACATCAGTCGGTTTTGAATTTCGATCAGCAGGCGTTTGGCTACAGTAGTCTCGTAAACATCCAGTTTCAGGCTTTTGAAAAAATCATAACATTTATCGACAGGCATGAGCACAGCTTCGCTGATTGATTTTCCGCCTACTTTCACATAATTGGCATCTTTGCGAAGCCGGGTTCCTTTGCATTCAGGGCAACTTGTCTTGCCCCGGTAGCGTGACAACATCACCCGATATTGAATCTTATAAGTCTGTTCTTCAACCTGTTTGAAGAAATCATTGATTCCAACAAAGTGTTTATTTCCTTCCCATAAGATCTCTTTTTGTTTTTCAGTTAGGAGGTCGTATGGTTTGTGTACCGGAAATTCAAATTTATAAGCAGCCATGATCAGGCTCTCCTTGAACTCGCTCATTTTCTCGCCGCGCCAGCAAGCCACCGCATCTTCATAGAGACTGAGACTTTTGTTCGGGATCACAAGGTCTTCGTCGATGCCGATGGTGCTGCCGAATCCTTCACAGGTTTTACATGCGCCATATGGGTTGTTAAAGCTGAAGAGGTTGACGCTGGGTTCTTCGAAACTGATTCCATCGGCTTCGAAGCGATTGGTGAAGCCAGTTCGCGTTGTTTTTTCATTTTCAAATACTTCCACAATACAGCTTCCTTCTCCTTCATAAAAGGCCGTTTGGGCAGAGTCAGTGATTCTGTTGTGCAGGTCCTCATCTCCGGCTTTTACCTGGATCCTGTCGATCACGATGAGGCAATCCTTACCGTCACATCGGACTTCCTCTTTCAGGATATCTTCAATCCTTTGGATTTCTTCATTGATGGTGACCCTGGAAAAGCCCTGTTGGAGTACAATCTGAAGCTGTTCTGTCACCGAGCGACCACCTTTCAGGATCAAGGGAGAGTAGATGATCACTTTCGTACCTTCTGGTTTCGAAAAAACGAAATCGGCGACATCGCTTACGTTGTCACGCTTAACCTGCTTGCCGCTGACAGGGGAGTAGGTGTTCCCAATCCGGGCAAATAAAAGCTTAAGATATTCATAGATTTCGGTGGAAGTCCCGACTGTGGAACGGGGATTTCGGGTATTCACCTTCTGTTCGATTGCGATGGCAGGAGAGATTCCTTTAATGTAATCTACCTCAGGTTTGTTCATTCTTCCAAGGAACTGGCGTGCGTATGAACTCAGGCTTTCTACATAACGACGCTGACCCTCAGCATACAAGGTGTCGAAAGCCAGGGATGACTTTCCCGAGCCCGACAGCCCGGTGATTACCACGAGTTTGTTTCGGGGAATGGCAAGATCGACATTCTTCAGGTTATGGACTCTAGCCCCTTTGATCAGGATGTATTCTTTGGGATCAAGCGTTGATAGCTCCTTTTCAATCATTGTAAATATTTGCAACAAAATTAAAGGAAAACTTGCTTTTTGAAATATTAATATTATTTTTGCCTTGTAAACTTTGTGCAAGGTGAACCTTTTTCCCTTCCATACGTTTAAATAAAAAGTTCAAAATAACCCTAAAAACTCATTATAGACAAAATTCTACCCTTTTTTTTTAAGTAAAAACCTAAAACAAGGGGATATGAATGTCCATGAGTTAAGTGATCATGATTTGATCGCATTGTACCTGTCAGGAAATCAGCAAAGTATTGAACACCTTATTAAAAGGCACAAAAACAGGGTCTTCGCTTATATTATTATGGTGGTCAAGGAGAAAAGCCTTGCAGATGATATCTTTCAGGATACCTTTATTAAGGTTATCAATACCTTAAAATCAGGAACCTATAAGGAAGAAGGGAAGTTCATCCAATGGGTGATGCGTATTGCACATAACCTGATCATCGATCATTTCCGCAAGGCCAAGAGGATTCCGACGGTTGACAACAAAGACGGGGAGTTTGATATTTTCAATACCATCGTCTATGTTGATGATAGTGTGGAGAAAAAGATCATCCTGGAGCAGATTCATGAGGATGTGAAAAAGATGATCGATTATCTGCCGGCTGAGCAAAAGGAAGTACTGATCATGCGTCATTATGATGACATGAGCTTCAAGGAGATCGCTGAACAGACCAATGTGTCGATCAATACGGCACTGGGAAGAATGCGTTATGCCCTGATCAACTTAAGGAAGCTTGCTGAGGAAAAAGAAATTTCCTTGTCGGCTTAAAAATTAAATAATATTACAATAATTCGGTTTTGTTCTCGTTTCATTTGTGTTTTAAAAACCAAAACACATCTATGACAAACGATTACACCGATCTAATTCCCTCTTTTTCAGATTTTGACATGCAAGTAGTTCCTGAAGACAAGGATCTCGATCCGGAACTTCAGCCCAGCGAAAGTGCCATGAGAAACATTTTGCAATATGCAGCCGGTCTCTTTGTCTTTAAAGACCAGGATGCACAGAGCCAGTTTCTAATCATGAATTAAGATATTAAGACTCGAGTCTTAAATAAGGAATTTGTTCACAATTCCTGATAAAATATAAATTCACGGCAACAGAAAAGCAGCCGTAAAAGATATCTTTGTGGGTTATAATAAAGCATGACTACGAAAGAAAGATATCGCAACATTATTGCCTATTTTCAGGAAAATCAGCCTATTGCAGAGACGGAGCTTGAATACCTGGATCCTTATCAGCTTACAGTGGCGGTGATTCTTTCTGCTCAATGTACCGACAAGAGAGTCAATATCATCACCGTTCCATTCTTTAAACAATTCCCAACAGTAAACGATCTTGCCAAAGCAAGCCAGGAGCAAGTGTTTGACCTGATCCGGAGCTGCAGTTATCCCAACAATAAAGCCAAGCATCTATTGGGTATGGCCCAAAAAGTACTTAATGACTTCCAGGGAAATATTCCTGAAGAGGTAGCTGAATTGCAGACAATACCCGGGGTAGGGCGTAAGACTGCCAATGTGATTGCATCTGTTGTGTTTAATAAACCTGCAATGGCTGTGGATACTCATGTGTTCCGCGTTTCCGCGAGGCTGGGACTCACCAAAGATGCCAAAAATCCCTTGCAGGCTGAGTTACAATTGGTAAAAAATATCCCTGAGAATTTGATTCCGTTGGCGCATCACTGGCTGATCCTGCATGGCCGTTATGTCTGTCAGGCCCGCAAGCCTAAGTGCATGGAATGTATGCTGACTCCCTGGTGCCTCTATTATTCTAAGCTTGATAAGGTTTAAAACCAATAGGCTTTCAGATTGTTAATGATTGAATTAAAATTAAAGAACCAAAATAATATAAATGACAACATTAAATATAGGAGATAAAGCGCCTGAAATCAACGTATTAGACCAGGACGGAAATCCAGTGAGCCTGGCTGATTTTAAGGGATTCAAAGTGATAATCTATTTTTATCCAAAAGACAATACTCCCGGATGTACAGCACAGGCATGTAACTTGCGAGACAACTACGATTTGCTATTAAAGCAAGGCTATAAAATCCTGGGTGTCAGTGCTGACAGTCAGAAATCGCACCAGGGATTCATCTCAAAGTTCGACTTGCCATTTCCTCTCGTTGCTGATGTCGACAAAAAGATGCTGATGGATTATGGCGTTTTTGGACCCAAAAAGTTCATGGGAAAGGTGTATGATGGCATTCATCGGACTACTTTTGTTGTTGATGAAAATGGATCTATTGCACGGATTATCAAGGATGTAGATACGAAAAACCACACAAAACAAATTTTAGAGGGATAATTTTCTCAGAAATCTTTCCACTACAAGGGCATTTTTCCGTCTATAGGTTAAGAGTGGAAACGAATTATTGGTTCAACAGGAATAAAGTCATTAAAAAAAATATCTAAAAACATTGCAACATGGCAAAGGAAGACAACGACAAAGTTGAAAAACTCAAAGCATTAAAGCTGACGCTTGAGAAGATCGAGAAACAATATGGTAAAGGTGCCGTTATGAAATTGGGTGATAGCGCTATTGAAGCGTTTGAGTTCATCCCAACGGGTTCCGTTGGTTTGGACGTAGCCCTTGGAATTGGCGGATTACCAAAGGGTAGGGTGATTGAGATTTATGGCCCTGAAGCTTCCGGTAAGACTACCCTGGCAATTCATGCCATCGCTGAAGCACAGAAGGCTGGTGGTTATGCTGCTTTTATCGATGCAGAGCATGCTTTTGACCGTCATTATGCAGAAAAGCTTGGCGTGGATGTTGAGAATCTCTATGTGTCTCAGCCTGATAACGGAGAGCAAGCTTTGGAGATTACAGAAAATCTTATTCGTTCAGGAGCAATTGATATCATCGTGATTGACAGCGTTGCAGCGCTGACACCTAAAGCAGAGATTGAAGGTGAAATGGGGGAATCAAAGGTTGGACTTCAGGCTCGTTTGATGTCACAAGCCCTCAGAAAACTGACTGCTACCATCAGCAAAACAAATTGCTGCTGCATCTTCATCAATCAGTTGCGTGAGAAAATCGGGGTCATGTTTGGTAATCCTGAGACCACAACCGGAGGTAATGCATTGAAGTTCTATTCTTCGGTACGTCTCGACATCCGCAGGATCAGCCAGATCAAAGATGGTGACAATATCGTCGGTGGTCGTACCCGGGTGAAGGTGGTTAAAAATAAGGTGGCGCCTCCGTTCAGGTCTGCTGAATTTGACATCATTTATGGTGAAGGCATCTCTGTTTTGGGTGAAATCATCGATTATGGAACAGAATACAACATCCTGAAGAAAAGCGGTTCCTGGTACAGTTATGGTGAAACAAAACTGGGACAGGGACGGGATGCTTTGAAGCAGCTTTTAAAGGACAATCCAGAGCTCTGTGAGGAGATTGAGGCAAAGGTCAGGGCAGAGTTAGGTAAACGTATCTAGGTAATGAAAAGGTCACTCAGTTTGCTGGTTGTCCTGCTGTCGATATGGGCACTGGCTTCCTGTCAGGAAAAGTCAAAGCAGTCCGCCATCTTGGTTCCCGGGAGTGATTCGCTTCCGGCCAACCTCAAGGCAATCAATACTAAAATTGCAGCGGAACCCGGGAATCCTGACTTATATATCGAACGTGCAACAATCTGCCTGGACCGGCAGGATGGACAACAGGCATTCTCTGATGCCAGCAAAGCCATTACCTTTCGTGGCGGTGTATCGCGATATTATGTTGTCTTTTCCGATGCCTGCCTGATGATGGGTAAAGTTAAGGAATGTCGGGCCGCTCTTGAAACAGCTGTCAGCCTCGACAAAAAATCCACCGAACCCTTGTTGAAGCTGGCAGAGCTCAGCCTGTATTTTAAGGACTATTCCAAAGTATTTGATTATACGCAACAAGTACAGGCCTTGGATGATAACAATGCCAAGGCTTTCTTTATCAGGGGCTTTGCTTTAAAGGAAAAGGGTGATACCGTTGCTGCTATTAAAAATTTCAGGCAGGCTGTGGATGCCGATCAAAAGTATTTCGATGCGTATATTCAGCTTGGCTTGTTACATGCAGCGAAAAGAAGCAAACTGTCTGCTGATTATTATAAAACGGCATTAACGATCAAGCCTAAGAGTATCGAGGCCTATTATGACCTGGGAATCTATTATCAGGAAAATGGCGCTTATAATGAGGCAATGGATGCTTATCGCGCAATAATTGCCATTGACTCTAAGTATAAGCATGCCTATTTCAACATGGGTTACATCCATATGTTTTACCTGAGGGTATACAGTGAAGGGGCAAAGTATTTCACAAAAGCCATCGATACAGATCCTAATTTCGCAGAAGCGTATTACAACAGGGCTTATTGCAGGGAACTAATGGGGGATGAGACGAATGCAAGGCTGGATTATAACAAGGCAATGGCCATACGACCAAATTATAAACTAGCCATGGATGGCTTGAATCGTCTTGACCACAAAGCCAAGATGTACGGAACACCAAAGTAATTTTAAACGGAGAAACTCAGGCCTTTGGCTTGATCTCATTTTTTAATGAAGCTACACTGCAGCTTCCACAGCTGGAGGCACAGCCCCCGCAAGCATCTTCTTTTTGCGCTGCAGTCTTCCAAAAAGTATTTTTAAGGACAAGAAAAGCAGCGACACCTATAATGAGCAGGGTGATTATCGTTTGTATCATAAAGTTCGGATTGGAGGAAACATTAACACTGTTTTATAAGTGATAAAACATGAAATAACAACAAAAACCAAGGCCCAGATGACGGACGGGATATGGGTCAATGTGGCAAGATTTTTCGCGTCCCCGGCTTGTCCTGGGTTTCTTATGGCAATGATTAGTAGGTGAAATGGGTAGATAAAGGAATCAATGAGGATGAGTGACGAAATAATAACAGCAGCGATATGCTCTTCGATCAGCACATTCCGATATATGAGGTAAAAAAGTAAGGCGCAAAAAGTCACAAGCCAGAAAACACCGTAAATATTCCTGATAAACAGCACAAGACAAACCAGTCCAAGTGCAAGAATAACATAAAGAGGTATGATATCCCGGCCGATTCCTATCCAATAGAAGAATAGATAAGCGGCAAGAGAAGCAATGGGGTAGCCTGCCATTGCTTGAAAAAACTGACTGAATTTAGAGGAAGATCGTGTGGTGGCAGTCCCTTCCGTATTTGAGAAGAGTTCAATAGATTGTACATCCCCACTGCTTAACATCGCGACGATTGCATGTCCCCATTCATGGACCAAAGTATGAACAACCCTCAGGTATTTCCCGATAAAGGGTAGTCTTGACACTACTATGGCACCAAGCAAGAGCAGGTAAAAGGCAAATTGTTGTTTATCCGGGTTGCTGAACATCAGGAAATAAATAAAGATCCAATCTGAAAAGTAGCAAAGGCAACGATCCAGGCAATGGCACACGTATAGAAGATGACAAAGGCTGCCCATTTCCAGTGTCCGGATTCTTTACGTATTGTTGCAACCACAGCGATACAAGGGAAATAGATCAGGATGAAAAAAATAAATGACAAGGCAACTACCTGGTTGTAAACGGCTTGTCCTTTCTTGGGTCCATACTCATAACGCTGGTCTCTGAGTTTTTGAATCAGGGAAGAAGAGGATTCATCAGTGCCTGTCCCTGCCTGGTGAATCACTCCCAATGTACTGACAACTACCTCTTTGCCGGCAATCCCCGTAATGATGGCAACGGTCATTTTCCAGTCGAAGCCTAGCGGCCGCATAACAGGCTCTACAAAGCGTCCAATATATCCCATAAAGGATTTTTCCTGCAATATTTTTTGCTCCTCGTTTTTTAATTCGATAATCTTTTTGTCGATAAAACTGGCTCTTACGATTTCAGGCGGATTTGACGCATTCGCAGGTGATTTCAGACTCTGTTTATGTTCACGAAGTACAAGATCCCTTTTTTGCTGGTATTGTGCAGAAATCTCTGGATTGCGAGGGAAATAGCCTAATGCCCAGATTAATATCGATGCCAGAAGAATAACACCGCCAATTTTTTTTAGATATTGCCCTGCGCGATTCCACATATGTTTTATCAGGGAACGTGCTGTAGGGACACGGTAGGGTGGAAGCTCCATCACAAATGGAACGTCAGCTTTGCGAAAAATGGTCTTGTTGAAGAGTATGGCTGAAAGCACTGCCAGGAGAATCCCGAACAAGTAGATCATGAATAGGAGTGTCCCCTGGTAATTGACGAAAAATGCTGAAATAAACAGGATATAAACCGGCAAACGGGCAGAGCAGGACATAAATGGGTTGATGAGCATGGTGACCATGCGATCACGGCGGCTTTCAATAATCCGTGTTGACATGATGGCTGGCACATTGCACCCAAATCCCATTAGTAGTGGAATAAATGACTTCCCGTGGAGGCCAATCCGATGCATGGCTTTATCCATGATGAAAACGGCCCGGGCGAGGTAACCTGTATCTTCCATCAGAGAGATGAAGAAGAACAGCAACAGGATGTTCGGAAGGAAAACAATGACGCCACCCACGCCACCTATAACTCCCTGGACAATCAGGTCTTTTAAGAGACCAGCTGGCATGTGGGTTTGAACCATCCCTGAAACCCAGGACACCGTAAACTCAATCAAATGCTTGGGATATTCTCCGATTTTGAAAGTAATGTAAAATGAAAACCACATAAAAAAGAGGAAAGCAGGGATTCCCCATAATTTGTGTGTAAAGAAGATGTCAATGATTTCACTCTTTTTCACCTTGACTTCAATACTGGGCTGCAATGTTTCCTTGAGAGCACCTCCTATAAAACCATATTTGGCATCAGTGATGAGTGACTCGGTGTCTTCACCCAATTCGATCTCTATTTTATTGACTTCATTTTCGGTGACATCCAGGATATCCTGTTTGTTTGGACAATATTGAATTTTGGAACGGGTCTCCATGTCCTTTTCCAACAATTTGATGGCAATGAAACGGGGACTTAATTTGTCAGTCAGATTGTAGTTCCCTTCTAGCATGACTTTTTCACGTATCCTGACAATTGCATCTTCAATATGCCTGCCATAATTGATATGAATATGTCTTACCGTTGGATCTTTTCCTTCATATACCTCTATGATTTTTGCAAGCAATCTGTTGATCCCCATCGACTTGGTACTTATTGTCGGGATGATTGGAACTCCCAAGAGCTTGCCAAGACGGTCATGATCCAGGGTAGAGCCGCTTTGCTGCAATTCATCATACATATTCAGCGAAATCACCAATCGGATATCCATGTCGATGAGCTGCGTGGTCAGGTATAAGTTGCGCTCGAGGTTAGAGCTATCAACAATATTCAATACGACATCAGGAACATTTTCAGCAATATAGCTTCTGACAAACAGTTCTTCAGGACTATATGCTGATAATGAATATGTTCCTGGCAGGTCGATCATCTTAATGGTGTATTCGCCTACCTTAAATTGTGCTTCTTTTGCGTCAACAGTTACCCCTGAATAATTCCCAACCCTTTCCTTTGAATGAGATGCCAGGTTGAACAAGGTGGTCTTGCCACTGTTGGGATTTCCGACCAGGGCAACATGAATGGTTTTGCCTTTGATGCCGGCAGAGCTCAGCAATAGAGAATCATCGGGGATGAGCCTGTTATCAGGACTGATACCGTATCTCATTTCTTTGGCTTCTGTGATGGTAACCACCTCAATGAGTAAGGCTTCTGAATTTCTTAAGGAAACATTATAGCCCAGGATATTGTATTCCACAGGATCTTTCAGGGGCGCTTTTTTGACAACACGAATCTCTTTCCCGGGAATAAAGCCCATTTCAGTGATCCTTTTGCGAAAAGCTCCATAGCCTTTCACCTTGGCAATCACTGCTTTATCACCCTCATTCAAATCGAATAAGGTCATTATAATGTTTTAGAATGATTAATTATGTGCAAAACTTTAACAATTATGATCAGAACAATCTATATAAACACCTGGAACCATAAAATGTTGATCCCGGATAGTTTTATTTGAGGTCAGGGTTTGCCGTGGGGTTTATACCAGAGATTCAGGTTCAGTGCTGTGATCATAGATCAAACTATGCAGGTGAGGCAGAATTTCAAGGGCAGCTGGACCCCAATGGGTGCGGAATAACAATTGGCATTGGAGTACAGCAATTTCCTTGGAAGTGTATGTATCTTTGGTATAAAGCATTACAAAGTCTTTCATATCCTGGTAAATATCAGCCAGGTTTTCTGAAACACTACCTTTAATTACATCCTCAGGAAGGAAATCTGCGGCAAGGCTTTTAATAAAAAGGTCTTTACTCTGAAATTTCTTTTTCATCACATTGAAGAAGTCTTCCCATTGTTGTTCTACAACAAAGCGTTCCTCTTTGTCTTCATTTTCTGTAGTGATTTTAGGCAATAAAGAGCCTTTGAGATATAAAAATGGAAGCATCCTATGTAAAAAATCAAGTAGGATATCAAGTGAATACTCCTCTGCCTTTTCCAAAAACATACAATACTCATTTGCAACAGTCAAAAACTCCAGGACTTTCCGTTTCACCTGGACATCATCTTCAAAATACTCAGCCATATAAAAAGTTTAGTTGATTTACAAAAAGAGCCTGATTTGATTAGAAGGTCGAAAACAAGGGTCAAATTGGTATTAGTTTGGGGTTATATATTCTTTTTTATTCATAACGGCAGCTACTGACAATATAATTCCCAGGAAAATGCTTAACACTGCAGCAAACAGGACCTGGAATTGTGGAGGAAGCAAGAAAGTAATCGTATGAGCAGGAATCCAGAAAAGCGGGATTGTTTTCTTAAACACAAAACTCCATTGAACTTCCCAGTTGATTCCCGCCAGTATCTTAGCCACATGCACGCGTTTTGTCAATGCGAGAAGTCTTCCTCCATGGCTTTCGATATGAGTATCCGTGACCTTATGTGTAGTCATCATCATTGGGGCAAAAACCTGGTTCATGGCAAAGCTGATAGAAAAGGCAGTGAGCAGTTTCATGCCTGTAAAGCTACCTGCCATAGATGCCGGAGCATCAGAAAAGCCTAAAGAGGCCAGCACCATTGGTGTCCCATTGCTGAAAATTTTCATGGCAAAAGCAATGGTGATTCCTAGTACTCCCCAAACGAGTGCCCGGGGGATCATGCCGAAGTTTTTGTCAGGATAATGTCCTGTTTGAATCCGGTATCCGATGGTCTCACCCATGGTGGCCAGGATTCCGAATTTGATAAAAGCCATGATGAAGGGGTGAGATTTACTTAGGGTGACGAAAAGCTGATACAGCTCTGCCGACAGGAAAAACGGCAGAAACAGCACAAGGAATATCAGTACAATGAAAAGATCTCGTGTACGCATTAAAGGATTTTTTAATAGAAATTATTTAACTGTGGCAGGTTTTAGGTATTTATCCAGCCAGCCAAAGAACTCACGTTGCCATAAAATAGAATTCTGGGGTTTCAATACAAAATGACTTTCTTCCGGGAAGAAAAGCAATTTGCTTGGTATTCCTTTCAATTGTGCTGCATTGAAGGCCTGGAAGCTCTCTGTATAAGGAATCCTGAAGTCTTTTCCTCCAGTGATGATCATAATAGGCGTATCCCAGTTTTTTACAAAGAGGTGAGGGGAGTAGTCATAACTTTTGGGTTTTGGATCCTGCCAATATGGTCCACCCAAGTCGTGGTTGACAAAGAAAAACTCTTCTGTTTCCGCAAATTGGCTCTCGAGGTTGAACATCCCGCAATGGGCGATGAAGGCTTTAAAGCGTTTCTGGTGGTGACCAGCAAGCCAGTAAACTGAGTATCCGCCATAGCTGGCACCTACGGCACCAAGCCTTGCAGGATCCACATAAGCTTGTTTTGAGATTTCATCGATTGCACTGAGATAATCCTGCATGTTCTGCCCGCCATAATCACCTGCAATCTGGTCATTCCAGGCCTGCCCAAAAGTTGGGAGTCCGCGACGATTGGGCGCGACAACAATATAGTCATTGGCAGCCATCATCTGGAAATTCCAGCGATAGGAGAAGAACTGGCTCACAGCACTTTGTGGACCGCCTTGGCAATAAAGCAAAGCTGGGTATTTCTTTTTAGCATCGAAATTTGGTGGATAGATGACCCAAACCAACATTTGTTTGTTGTCGGTAGTGGACACCCATTTCTCTTCAACTTTTCCCATAGAGATTTTACTCAGTATGGGCTTGTTGATGAAACTCAACTGAGTCTGAACTCCAGAAGCCTGGTCGATCTTGAATATCTCGGTAGGCATCGACATTGACATTTTAGCCCCGATGATTGTATTGTTTTTCACCAGGAGTGCCGTGTAATTATGTGCGCCTTTTGTTATCTGTTTGATTGTCTTGTCAGCCAGTGACATCGAATAAACCTGGTATGTTGCATTGATTCCGCTTATAAAATACAAGCTTGAGCCATCGGCACTCCACTGGAAGCTGGCCGAGCTCTGGTCGAAGTTGGCAGAGTAATCTGTGCGGCTTGATGTGGCAAAGTTATAGATCATGATTCTGTCTTTATCTGATTCATAACCAGCCGTGGCCATACTTTTCCAAACGAGCATGTCACCTTTGGGAGAGAATACCGGGTCCATGTCATAGCCAGGATTCCCTTCACTCAGGTTGCTGGTCTTTTTTGTATTCAGATCATAAAGGTAGATGTCGCTGTTCGTACTTAGGGCATATTCTTTTCCTTTTTGTTTTTTGCAAGTATAGCAAAGCTTGTTTCCATCAGGTGACCAGGCGATTTGCTCGCATCCACCATCAGGTTTTACGGGAGCATCATAAAGTTCTCCCTGCATGATGTCAATCGCTTTGCCTATTTTTCCGTTCTCATATGGGGCAACAAAGACATGAGAGTAAGTATAATCGAACCAGGAATCCCAATGGCGGTACATGAGGTCTTCTTCGATACGAACATTCGCTTTGGGAAGGTCGGGATAAATCTCGGTGGGGGTGAAAGCCATTTTAACTTCCATGAAATACATCACATGTTTCATGTCGGGTGAAAACTGAAAACCACTGATGTCACCGTCTACTTTACTGATCTGACTCATGAAAGTGCCATCAGGAGCTGTTTCCCAGATCTGGGAAGAGCCACCTTTTGAAGAAAGGAAGGCAATCTTCTTGCCATCAGGTGTCCAGAGTCCATTGCTTTCGGGACCGTTAAAGTCTGTAAGCTGTTTTGGGTCACCACCTGAAGTTGGCAGTATCCAAAGGTTGGTATTGCCTTTATTTGCCTTTTTATCATAGTATGTAAGGCCATATAATACTTGTTTTCCATCGGGGCTGAGTGATACTTCGCCGATGCGGCCCAGTTTCCATAACAATTCTGGTGTGAGTCTGCCGATAGCTATCAGGGAATCAAGTTCTTTGTCTGCTTTTTTAGAGGACTGATGATCAATACGATTGCATGAGAAAAATGCAAAAACGAGACCGACGGCAAGGAATAGTTTGACAATATTTTTCATAAGTTGTATGAGATATAGGAATGAAAATGAGCGCTCAAAGGTACGTTAAATGCAGTAAATCTGTATTACCGGAAGGAACGATATTTTAGTGCAAAATTAGATAAGTATTAATTTAATCATATTGGTTTTGAGACAAATACATTCACAAACAAAAGTAATAGCGACATTGGGCCCGGCCTCTTCCACGAAAGCAATCATAAGCTTTTCGCACACAAGATGGCGATCTGGTCGTCCATGTGGGTAGCACACCTCTGGAAATGCGCGGACGTACCAATATGGTTAAAATAAGTGAGGTGTAATCAGCCGATCATCTGAATAAATTCATCTTCGCTGATGATTTTAATGCCGAGTTTTTTCGCCTTCTGTAATTTTGCAGGTCCCATGGACTCTCCGGCAAGAAGAAAATCTGTTTGCGCTGAAATGGCACTTACATTCCGGCCACCATATTTTTCGATCTCAGCTTTGAGCTGGTCTCGACTGAAATTCTTAAAAACGCCACTTACGAGAATGGACTTTCCGAGCAATATATTTTCTAATATGACAGACGCTCTTTCTCCCAATTCGAACTGGAGACCTTTTTCTCTGAGTCGTGATACCATTGCCAGGTGAGAGGGATTCCGGAAGTATTCATAAACACTGTTCGCTATGACTTCCCCAATTTCACCGACTTCAGTGAGATCTTCGATAGTAGCATCCCTGATTTTGTCAATGTTTTCAAAGTGCAAGGCGAGTTTTTTCGCGACAGTCTCACCAACATACCTGATCCCCAGGGCAAAAAGTACTCGCTCAAAGGGAACCGAACGGGAGACTTCCAGTGCATCCAGAATATTCAGAACAGTTTTTTCTTTAAAACTGACTTTATTGCTTTTCCCATCAGGCTTAGTGATCACTTTTTCAAGTCCCATCAGGCTTTCATACTTTAAATCATAAAGATCGCCTACATCCAGAACTTTTTTGTTGTCAAACAAAATTTCCACTTTTCCTTCCCCAAGGCTATTGATATCCATCGCCTTACGACTGATAAAATGTTCAAGCCGTCCTTTGATCTGTGGTGCACATCCCATATCGTTCGGACAAAAATGATGCGCTTCACCTTCGGTACGTATCAGCATGGTTCCACATTCCGGACAGAGGGTAGGGAAGGAGAGAGGGACGGAGTCAGCCAGTCGTTTTTCAGGTTTAATCCCGATAATTTTTGGAATTATTTCACCACCTTTCTCAACAAAAACCCAATCTCCCAAACGGATATCTTTCTCTTTGATAACATCCGCATTGTGCAGCGAGGCACGTTTCACAGTTGTGCCGGAAAGTTGAACCGGAACCAGGTTTGCTACGGGTGTAATTGCTCCTGTTCTTCCAACCTGGAAGTCGACTGACAGCAAGGGTGTACAAGCTTGTTCAGGATTGAATTTATAGGCGATTGCCCAGCGTGGACTTTTCGCGGTAAAGCCCAATTTCTGCTGTTGAAAGAACGAATTGACCTTAATGACGATACCATCGATGTCGAAAGGAAGTTCTTTTCTGCCATCGTCCCAGCTGTCAATGAATTCAAAGACACCTTCCATGGATTCGGCTTTCACTATGTAGGGAGGAATCCGGAAACCCCAGTCTTTGGCTTTATTCAGGCTCTCATAGTGTGATAGAAAGGGCAAGGCATCACCATTCAGGAAATATGGATAAAAATCAAGCCTGCGCTTGGCAACCTCCCGGCTGTCCTGCATCTTCAGACTGCCTGAGGCCGCATTCCTGGGATTGGCAAAGGGATCAAAGCCTAGCTCTACTCTTTCCTCATTCAGCATAGAAAAACTTGAATAAGGCATGAAGATTTCTCCACGAACTTCGAATTCCTCAGGGAAGTCGGTTCCATGTAAAACCAATGGGATGTTTCTGATGGTCCGGGCATTGGATGTGACATCATCCCCGGATTCACCGTCGCCACGGGTTACAGCCTGCTGAAGCCGCCCATGCCGATAACTGAGCCCAATCGCAACGCCGTCATATTTCAGTTCACATACATAATCAAAGTCTTCTTCACCCAGCAGTTTCCTGACTCTGCCGTCAAAATCAAGTAATTCTTCCCTCGAATAGGTATTCCCAAGGGAAAGCATCGGGTATTTGTGCTTTACCTGCTGAAAGTCTTTGTTAATTGCGCCACCGACACGTTGGCTTGGTGAATTCGGATCAGAAAACTCAGGATGATCTTTTTCCAGCCGTATCAGCTCATCCATCAGTTGGTCAAAGTCGAAGTCACTTATAATAGGCTGCGACAAGTTATAATAGTTGTTGTTGTGCCGGTTTATCTCGATTCTCAGGAAATCTATCCGGTTCTGAATCTCATTCATGTCAGGGTAAACTGATTTTTACTGGATGCTTGTGAGTGTTTCTGTAGATATATAAGGTTTGGTTGGTATTGTTGGGATTCATTTTGTACAATAAGGCATCGATCATCCCTGGTTTTATCGTGGTCTCATAAACTAAAGCAGGGACTGTCTTCTGCATTTTGCTGAGCCTGGCAGCCAGGTTTTGCTCCTCGGCAAACAACACAAAATCAGCATTAGTTAGGGTTGAATCGGGGTCGGACTTGGTTTCAATTATAGGACTGTCCTTGGTAATACCGATGATCTTTGGCCACAGCCCCAGATAAAATCTAGGCAACATTTTTGCATCACCATGATTTGAATCCTCATTCACTAAGAGTTTAATGTTTTTGTACCGTGACAGATAGCACATAGATTCAACCCTTGCCTTTTTTGAATACATCAGGGTGACGGGTACTAGAAGAATCAGGTTGAGAATCCAGAAAAACACCCAACAATTTCTTAACAGGACAGCCTTTCTTTTCCAAAAAGCACTGTTTTCTTCGATCTCGTGCCATCCGGCAATACCCAGAATAATAATGAACGGAAGGGTAGGAAGGATAAATCTTTCCTGTTTGTTGGGATAAAAGCTATGAAAAGCAATAAAGAGAATGACAGGAAGGAAAATCAGCAGATGTTTTTTCCACGATTTTAAAAATCCTGCGAACAGCGCCAGGCTTAGTGGTGGAATAAGTATTCCCAGGAGAAAAACGATATAATGATACCATGCCTGGGTGATATAATCATTAGCATGCGTCATGTTATAGCGTGAATATTCACGGAATTCAGCAAAAGGATAACCCCAGATACAGATGTCAGTTCCCCCCTGAATGAGGACTACCGAGAAAATATAACCAATACCAAACAGGACACCACCCTTGAATTGTCGCATCAGCAACAGACCCAATCCAAAACCTGCCGCAAAAGTTATGGTTTGGAAACGAATAGAAAACGCAATACCCATCACAAAACCTGCAATAACATAATTCAGAATTGTGAGTTTGGAAAGGTCTTTACGGTATATCTGTAGTACCCCAAACAATAAAAATGGAATACAAAATACTTCCACAAGGTTACGCACGCTCAGGTTCGGAAAGATCCATAGCGCAGCGAGCAGCAACCCGGACTGCCGGGCAAGCTTTTCTCCCCCGATTCTTTCAGCCAGGCGATATCCCCAGAGTACTGTAAGCATTGAGCAGGCAGCTAAGATAAGCCGTACCACAAACATTTTTGTCTGAGGATTTGTAACTCCCAGATAATTAAGAGTATAAAACAGCAGGTAATGTAAGCCAGGGAAAAACAGGCTATGTCCCGAAGGTGTGGCATCTTTCCGGAACATGGGAAGCCACCCGTCGTTGTCGATCCCGTCGACCCAGGCTTGAGCAGGCTCTATCACGAGGAAATGATCATCGTGCATCCCAAATCCTTTGGCGAAAATTACAGCAAGCAATCTTAAAATCATGGCAATAGCAAGGATTACGACCAAGGGCTTGTCACGCCAGAGATTCTTTAGCTGGGCAATCATAAGTGGGATAGATTTATTATCAAAATTAAAAAACAAACCCTCCCCGATTGGGAAGGGTTTATCATGTCTTGATTTTTTTAATGATTAATGATAAGCTTCTTTGTCAGGAGCCTACCCTCAATTTGGGTCTGTACGATATAAATTCCATTTGGAAAATCGGCAACATCTAGTTCAAGGTGGTGGCTTCCTGACAGCATTGTATTTTTGTTTTCAGCCATTAAAACAACTTTTCCAAGCATGTCTGTAATACTTACTGAAAGCTGAGCCGGTTTTTCAAGAAAGATCTCAAGCCTAACTTTATCCTTTGCAGGGTTCGGGTAGATCTCCAATGGTATAGCAGATGTCATGGGTACTATACCCGTCGCCGTGAGACTAACTGGTGGAAATTGGATATAATCGATCCAGGCAGCGTCATTGCCAGTCGACTGATAATCGTCCTTGATATATTTCCACATAAAAGTATGTGGACCGGTTCCGATTACATAAGATACTTTTTGCCAGGCAAGATTTCCTGACCATTCACCCAATACCGATCCATCCATATAAAAATACAGGAAGTCATAGTTCTGCTCAGAAGAAACCTTCCTGTAAAATGATAGGGTGTCCTGAGAAAGAACTTCCATCATGACAGACAGGGTAGAGGACTGAGAGTCAGAAATGTCGCCGGATTCTGCAGCGTAAATGCCTTCAAAAGGTGTAACAGAACTTATAATCCAGGGAACATCGCCGCCCATGATCCAATTGTACTTGGTGAAATCTCCGGTTTCAAAATCCTCATCGACCTTACCAACTTGAAGAAAATAAGAGTGCTGGGTACCATAAGGTCCTGCATCAGCCTGGAAGTCTAATTCAAGGTTTGTACCTGCAACCGCAGCAGCGCTCAGTGTAACATTAAATACTGCATTTGCCGAGCTGTTAGAGGTTATATCCCCTATATTCAGGTTGTTGTTATTGATCGTTAACCCACTCCAGGCTGAATAAAGCTTGGCAATAGTTGCAATGGTAGCAGCATGCCCGATATTGGCTGTGTTGATAATCAGGTTGGCGGTCTCGCCTGGATCCAGGAACCCATTTCCATTTCCGGTCGAAGCATCATCAACCGTAAGGAGATTGGCCTGCAGCAGCGGTGCATGGATAAAGGTGATGAGATTCTTCGTCCAGGTACCACTGTTGTTATCGCTTATTTGTATTGTTAACGGTACAGGAGTCATATCCGCTACATCTCCCTGCACAGTGAAGGAATAAGCATTGCTTTCGCTGTTCTGGCCTCCGGCAAGGATGTCCCCAAAAGATTGGGAATTGTCGGTGATCGTAATAAAGGGTGATGTGGTGCTCAGGATTGCTGTCACACTGTTGGCTGTGGCAATCCCAAGGTTCTGAAGGTCAAGATCCATTGAAATCAATTCTCCATAATCAGGGTAATTGTTGTTGTTACCGGATGGGTCATTATAGAGGTAGTGCTGAACAGAGACATAAGGACCCGAGGCAGCTATAATATATGCTTGTCCTATATATGGTAGCATGTTGTATGCTGTGATAACAACTTTCAATGTGTCGATTGTGCTTAGTGCTGAAGGGAAATTGATAGAAGTACTTCCGCCAGAAATATATCCTGTTCCAAGGATCTGGTTGTTGAGGCTGATACAGGCAAGGGCACCCTCGTGGTTACAATTGATATCAAATTGAGTCGACCCTAAAAACGCCGTAGGGCTGTGAGTTACTGTCATCACACCTGGAACTGCCGTCCTGACCATAAGAGAAGGATCACCAAATAGATTCCAGGTATCTGTCATCTCATTACCGCCACTGCCATATGTATCGTTCATTTTCATACAACCATTCATGGAGATCCCGCCGAAAGTTCTTTTGATATTGTTTGCGTAACTCTCAGTTAGTATGGAAACCATTTCATCATGACCTTCCATGGGAGGGGCCCAGCTTTGGTTAATTGTCGACATCAGGGTCGCAACAGCACCGGTCAATTGTCCACCTTGTGTAGCACGCAGCCAGGTCTCTGCAAAACAGGTCCCGCTTGTAAAATTCCCGTTCACACAGGCAACTGCCCAGATGAATGGCAGTTTCCCATAATTTGTAAGGGCACTAACATTGGTAGAGCTAAAGCCGGAAGTTCCCCAGGAGTTGTCACTGCCATGTCCGGTATACAGCATAACGCCTGCGCCTTTATTAACTTCAGTGGCGACCATGGCAGGACTTGGGTTACCCGTGGCATCAAATCCGCCCTGGCTTCCATCAAACAACTCCGCAACAGAGTCATAGGTGTAGTTTTTAAGCTGGGTACTAAGATTTCGTATATGCTGATAATCAATTTCATTGTCGTCACCTTGTCCCAAGCCCTGGTCAGAGCCAATTCCAATACCATGTCGAAGCCATGGAGATGTTGTGTCCGGATTAATCTCATAATACAAAACCTTCGCAACCTGGGTTTGAATATGTGTCACATTTTCGCCAGAAAACCGTCCTACAAAAATATCCGGATAGTGGTCATTCCCAGCCAGGTAACCATAGGAGTTGTCGGACGCACCGGCAGTGGCAGGAAAAGTAGGGACTTGTTGGTTGTCGCCCACCAGCAAAAGGTATGCTAAGCCCGGATCTGTATAATAGTTGCTGACATAGCTCTTGATTGCTGCGGAACCTCCTATCGTTGCCACATCTACAATCTGCGTTCTTATGCCTTCCGCAATCTTCCAGTTTACATAGGGTTGCATGGCTTCCATGAAAGGACCATATGAAATGATCAATAAGTTCCCTTGTTCACCTACAGGCGTATATTTTGTTGATGAAAAATTTAGAAACTGTTTGGAATACAATGCATTGAATTCAGGATCAATACTTTTAACCACAGTCTTCCTGATTAGCTGATTTTCCCCAACTGCATTTGTTTTGCTGAATTTTATTGTGATATCATAAAAAACTCTCAAGGTCCTGCTCACAGGATTATAAGAAAATACATTGGCAATCAGGGTCTGTCCACGGTAGTCACGTACAATATAAGGACTACGCGTTTCTATTGGGTTTCCAGGCCAGAATGCATCGTGATTATAGCACTTTCCATAGATATACTTAATGGTAGCAGGGTCGATATTCCTTGTAAGGTTACCCTTCGATGGTGCAATATCAAGATTGGGAAAATCCCTGAATTTCGAAGAAATGACTTCTGCTTTCATTCCGCCTTTATCAGGTATAATCAATGAAGTTGTCAGTTTGGGAAGATCCGGCGCTCCTTTTTCAAGAATAGGAGTGGAGCCATCGACATTTACTGTAAATGCCTTACCCTTTGGGCTGAGGACCTCGTTCAGTTTAAATCCGTCCAATGTGAAATGAATCACAGAGCCCTCACTGCTTGAGGAAACAAGTTTAATATGCGCCGGTCCCGGGTTTGGGTTTTGAATACTTACCCATTGCGCACCCATGGCTGCTGAAATTCCAGCCAGACTTAAAAAAAGAAATAAAATTTTCTTCATGAATAGGATTTATGTGAATTCGGAATTCAGCTATTAAAATGATAATCTAGTCGACAATTAGTTTGGATGTAACAGTATTACCGTTGCAGGTAAACTTGATATAATACATTCCTTTTGCCATTTCTGATGTGTTAAAGGAATAGGTATGACTTCCACCGGTCAGGCTAGTATTGTTCAGAAATACAGAAACTTCCTGTCCAAGCGCATTATAAATACGCATGGTAACTACCTGGGCTTTTTCCAGGTAAAATACAAGGCTTGAATGATCCCTGGCAGGATTCGGATACAATTGTACACCATTCAGTGCCGATGGGAGCTCCTGGTTGCTGGTAATAATGGCAGCCATAGGAGGGAAGTCAACCATGTCGATCCAGGAAGCGTCTAGTCCTGCAAATTCTGACTGATCCTTTTCGTAAGCCCATTTGAATGTTGCAGTGCCGGGCTGAACAAAATAGGCTGTCCTGCTCCAGGCTTTTTCTCCCGACCATTCGTCCTGCATGCTACCATTGATGTAAAACCGCAAAAAATCATAAGTGTTTTCAGAAGAAACTTTGTAATGAAAACTGATACTGTCTTGCATCAATACACTGGCTGAAAGGGTGAGTTCTGTTGTCTGCAAGTCGGCAATGGCGCCTGATTGGGAGCAATACAGGCCTTCAAATGGACTTAAAGTAGTGATGAACCAGGGGTTGGGGCCTGGAGCTTGCCAGTTGAAATGGCTGAAATCTCCGCTTTCCCAATTTTCAGTAATCTTTCCAACGACAAGATTAAATGACTTCATTGCATTATACTGACCAGAAGTAACCGTATAATCCAGCAGTAAATTATCCCCGTTTACAGCGGAGGCACTTACTGTTGCTGTAAAACTGGCGATGACAGAGCTTGATGAATTGAGTGTGTTTAAGCTGACAGATGTGTTAAGAATCGAAGCCAGGCTTCCTAAGGAGATTATGTCTCCAATGCTGCCGGGAGCGTCAGCATGACCTTCATTCTTTGTTTCAATAAGGACTTGTATTGTTTCACCCGGGTCGATAACACCATCACCGTTACCATTGGCAAGGTCACTGAAAGTCATATTATGAATTACAAATTTAGGGGCATTTACATTCACCAGTAAGTAAGAATTCCAGGTGTTTACTCCGTCGGTGATGGTAATTGTAAATGGAATTTTATGTTGGTCAGGGATATTGTTTGCAACGCTAAAGGCAAAAGCTGCAGGTTTGTTGATTTCTGCATTGGTACTGATCAGGCCCCAGTTTTCAGAATTGTCGGTGATGGTCACATAAGCATCCAAGGAGCTAATTGTTGCACTCACGGGATTGGCATTGCTCAGGCCCCAATTTTTCAGGCTCATATCGATATCTCCCTGCTCATTGAAATCAATCTCACCATTGCTATTACCAAGTGTTTCATGAACCTGGTAATTACTCATTAGCACATAAGGTCCTGTGGGCGTGATTGTTAATATGGAATCAATGAAAGGATGGTGGTTTTGGGCGGTGATTACCAGGCTAATGTAACCGGGTGACAATACTGGTTGTAAGGGAATATTACACAAGCCGTTTGAATCAGCTAAAGCAGCACCATATAAAATGCCGTTTCTGGATAGGGCTGCATAGGCATATGGGATGGTGTTCACGGTAAATGAAGGGGAAGCCAATGGCATCATGCTATTGAAGGTCGCAGTGATTGCCGCTGGCACTGTAAGGTAGGGCATCAGGGAAGGGTCACCCATGAGGTGATAAATTTCCCAATAATAAGATGCAGATCCAGGTGATCCCTCGGTGACTGCCAGGTTACCGGCGACAACCATTTGTCCTTGTGTTGTGAACCACTCAGGAAATTGCTCTCCATGATCATGGAACAAACGGTCATACGAGCCTAAAGGACCTGCGGCCCATACTGGGTTTGCAGTAATAGTTCTGGCCCCGATACCCCAATAATAGTCTTCATCCCAATAGGAATAGTCTGAAGCTCCTATATAACCGATCGCACCTTTATTTGAAGCCCTTAATAATGCTTCACCGAAACAAACAGGAGAGTCAAAGGCATTCGTCTGACAACAGTTGCCAATCATTAATGGGTATTTGTGGTCGTTTTGTAAAGTGGCAACATCACTCACAGAAAATCCAGGATCTGCCCAGCCATTTGGTGAACCGTGCGCTGTATAATTTGCAAATCCAACGCCATCCGACACATTTTGTATGATCAGGGCGGCACTGCTTCCGGAGGCTGGATACAGATATGTATGTGAAGTGATGTTGTGGGCCAGGTTAAAATAGTTATCAGTACCGTAGTTTATCTGACCGTTGGCATGAAGCGGCCCATAGTTCGGGTCAACCCCGGCGATCATAACCACCTGGTTCAGGAAAGAAGGGTCAGGCATCAGGTACTGCTCGTATTCAAGCGTTTTGCTGATCTGTGGCTGTAATTCAGATTCATTGGTCGCTGAAAATCTGCCAATAAAAACTTCAGGCAAAATATCACCCGTATACTCAGCATAATAGAGATCACTCATATGGGTCCCTGTTGTGCCGGCAAAAGAAGGGATCTCAGCAACATCGCCAACTAAGAGTACATATGAAAAGGAAGGGTTTTCAACGGTACCCTGGTTGTAAAGGTTTTGTAGATAACTTTTAATTGAAGTAGTCGTATTTCCAACCAATGGATTGTCGGTATAAGCTTCAATCACTTTAAACCCTTTTTTTATTTTCCACGCAATAAAAGGCTGCAGCGCTCCCTGGAAGGTAGGGGAAGAAACGATAACATAAGTTACCGGGTAATGTGTCAGGTTACTTTCCGTAGCAGAGGCCATCTTTGCATTAAGCAATTGATTGCCAAGTTCAAGGAAATATGGACTGGAATTTTTCTGCATTAAAAGTATCGTAGCTGGAATATCAGGATGTTTGAAAATAATCTCGAATTTGATTTTGTCATAAATACGAATCTTCCCGCTTTTGGGATTGTATTGAATAGCAGAAATATTAAGTCTCCCAAGCCTGCTTCCACGCATGATCCCCAATTGGTCAAGGCTGACAAGCTCATCTTGAATAAAGGCATTCTTCAGGTAAACTTTCTGATTAATGACAAATGGATTGGGTTTCACAGCACTTTTGCGTTGCGGTGCCTGTGTAGGAATGATAGGATAGGTGATGCCCAGTTCCGATAAAGAATATTCTGTATAGGTAGAAACGAGAATTTTAACTTCAGGTTCTGCCCCGACAGGAATTTCTATTAATGACCTGGAAACCGGTAGTTTGGGTTCCCCTATTTGAGTCCTGGAAGAGAAATTATCAACAGTGAGTTCGTTAAAAATGCCACGTTCTGTCATGACTTCGCGTGAAATCAGGTCATTTAAAACAAAATCAACCTTCAATTTTTGATAGGTATTGTCAAGGACTTTTAAGGTATTCTGTGACTTATCTTTTAAGTGAATTTCAGTGCCAAAGATGTTTGATGTACTGATTGTCAATAGAATGTAAAAGAAGATCTTGAAGGCTTTTGAGTGCTTCATGGATTGTTTTTTATTGAATGGATTCCCCAATGTCGTTACAAATTTAATTGAAAACCTTACACTATATGCATCTGGTTCATAATTAACAAACAAGGTGAATAAAAATCTGTTAATAAAATGAAATTGTAAGGCCTAGGATAATGACCTTTTCTCAAGATATCTGGCACTGATGCGTTTTACTGAAAACCAGGTTGCCAGTAAGGTAATCGAAGAGACTGTTAATAAGACCGTGATGAAATCGATCAATTTTAACTTTACAGGGTAGGCGTCTACTAAAAAAGCACCTTCACTGGAACCCAGTTTAATCAAACCAAAACGTTGCTGTAAATAGCTTATAACTCCCCCCAGGACCAGTCCTGCAACTGCGCCTCCCAGGCCAATAAATAACCCTTCTGCCAGGAAGATATTTCGCAGCATCTTTGTTTCTGCACCCATGCTCCATAGCACTGCCATGTCTTTCCGCTTTTCCAGGATGAGCATGGTGATCGATCCTACCACATTAAATGTTGCAATCAACAAGATAAATGAGAGAATCAGGAATATCGCCCATTTTTCTGATTTTAGAATTTTATAAAGAACGACATCCTGCTGAAACCTGTTCTGAACTATAAATTTGGTTCCACAAACATCCTGTATCTTTTGTTGGACCTGGTTCAGGTCACTTCCAGGCTTAAGGCGGATTTCAGCATAGCTCAATTGGTCCTTCTTGTCCAGTAATTCTTCCATAAATTTCAAAGAAACAAAGACATAGCGGTTGTCAAACTCTTGCTGTAATGAAAAAATGCCTGATGGATGGATCTGCTTGACACTAAAGGCATCTGCAGGATTCAAAGAAGCTGAACTGATGGATTTTGGATAATACACCTCCAGCGGATGTTGATAGTCATTGAGTTGTATGTTAAGTAAATAGGCTATGCCATAACCCGGCACTGCATAAAAAGCACCTTTATTTTCAAGGGTGAAAACGCCGCCATATAACGAGCTGTCGAGCCGGCTGTATTTGCCGTAATCATTGTTAACTCCTTTTAATGTCAGCACATTTTGCCGTTCCCTGTAGCGAAGTAGTGCTTTCTCCTCAAGAACACCCGTATAATAATAGATGTCGTTAATCTTAAGAATCTTATCCAAAGGAATGGATCCTGCCATGAAGTACTTTCCTTCTGCAGGAATAATTTTCAGATCAGAATTGAAACGATTGAATAGCTTGACCACAAGTCCTTCAAAACCATTGAACACTGAGAGTACCACTATAAGCGCAAGCGTACCAACCATGATTCCAACAAAAGAGATGGCAGAGATAAGATTGATGGCATTGTGCGATTTTTTCGCCAGCAGGTAACGCTTTGCAATAAATACCGGGACTGCCATGGCTTATTTAGAATCAGGGGCTATTTGTAAGCCTTAACGATAAGGCCCGTTCCGCTAGGATTGCTCACGCTGACATCCAGGTAGTTGCATACGAAAGCGATCGGGTAGGCAATCACATAATAAAATGGAAGGACGATCAGGAAAATCTTGGAGGCATTGGCCATAAGCAAGGGGTATTTCATCGACAAACGCCAGGAAATCTTCCCGTAAGTACCATAAGAATACCTGGATTCAACACGGCTAAAACCTGCAGATTTCAATTTGTCTTCGATGTCCGTAATTGCATAACCATCCCTGACATGCTCCTCAATGAAACTACTTTCTTCTCCATGCTCATGAACATCAGAGCCACCCTGGTCGGAGGGAGTTGAAATCAGAACCATACCACCCGGTTTTAAAGAAAGAGCGAAGTTCTTGAAAACCTCGACGTCTTCGAGGATATGTTCCATCACATCCACACTCAGGATCAGGTCATATGCCTCATTATCATGATATTGTGTAAGGTCGCCAGCAATAAAGTTGATGTTATTACAGCCGATTTTTTTGAAAAACCCGCTACAATCTGCAACTTGTTCTTCTTTAAGGTCTATTCCGGTAACCTTAATGTCAGGGCCCAGTTTGGATGTAAAATAAGAATATTGCCCGAAGCCGAAACCGGCGTCAAAGAGCCTGATTTCTTTGCCTTTGTTCGCCTGGTACCATTTCTTCAATTCCCTGCGGATATGCCAGGAGCGAAGTAATAAGAGGTCAATGAGTTTATAAAAAAAGATTCTTAACCAGGGTGATTGGTTAAAGATATTGCCGAGCGTGCGTTTGATCGGGTCGTATTGCATAAAAATAAAATTTCAGATTGGAAAGGCTTAATCCTTTAGCAGGCGTTCTATATTGTCAATATAGTCTAAAGAGTCGTCCATAAAGAACTCAAGTTCGGGAATAACCCGCAACTGGTTTTTTAAATGATGTCCCAGGTGGAAACGGAATTCACGGATCCGTGTCTTGAGATTGTCAAGTACTTCCTGTTTATTACCCGGAGTAAAGATGCTGAAGTAGATTCTCGAAAGGCTGAGATCCTTGGTAACATTGACTTTGGTGACCGTAATCATGGCCCCTTTGTAATGTGCCAGGCCATCTGAAAGGATCTTGTTGGCGATCTCTTTTTGAATCAATCTGGCAATTTTCTGTTGTCGTGTGGTTTCCATCGGCCAAAGATACCACAAAATGCGAAAATGTGAAGTCCTTCTCCGTGTCCTTTAATTTCTAATTTTGTACAGTGAAGAACATACTAAGATTAGCTGTTTATATAAAAGGGTATTGGGGTTCTATCGTTTTAAACGTGTTCCTAAACCTTATGTCGCTGATATTCAGCCTTGTGTCACTTTCCCTGATCATCCCTTTCCTTGAATTGCTTTTCGACAGGGTAGGGGCGCAGAAAGTCCCTGTCCCTCTTACATTTACAACAGAATCACTGACCCAGAATTTTAATTATTTCCTCTATGGTTTCATCGTGGATTATGGCAAAGAAGGCGCCTTGCTCAGAGTATCAGCCTTGGTCGTCGTTTTGTTTTTCCTCAGAAACCTGTTCAGATACCTGGGTCAGTATTTTATAGCACCAATGCGGACCCGGGTGATCGCCAAGCTGCGAAACATTATCTATGAAAAAATCCTCATCCTGCCACTCGCCTTTTTCTCCGCACAACGCAAAGGCGATGTTATGTCGCGCATTTCGAATGATGTAAACGATGTGGAATGGTCGATCATGAATTCTCTCATGATGTTGTTACGCGACCCCCTGGCAATAATTTTGTATCTCACTGTTTTGTTTATGGTGAGCCCTTTGCTCACTATGGTCATTATAGTGCTTTTACCATTGGTGGTATTGCTGATTCGGAAGATTGGAAAAATCTTGAACAAGTATTCTGCCAAAGGGCAGAAGCGTTTGGGAAGGCTCATTGCCATGATAGAGGAGTCCATTCATGGCCTGAAAATCATCAAAGCCTACCATGTAATCGACAGGATGCAAAAGGACTTTGAGAGGCGCAATGCCTTTTATACACGACTGATGAACAGAGTCTATCGTTACCGTGACCTCTCAAACCCGATCACTGAATTCCTGGCGATTACTATGCTTGTGGTGATTATCGGGATTGGGGGTAATCAGGTGCTGGGGAATAACCCCCAAATGACCGCCGATATCTTTATCTTTTATCTGATTGTTTTTTCGCAATTGATCCCGCCCGCGAAAAACCTGATTACCGCCTATTATTATATTGAAAAAGGATTAGCCTCATTGGACAGGGTGGAAGATATTCTTTTTGCTGATGAAGTCATCCTTGAATTACCTGATGCCTCTCCGGTGAACATACTTAAAGAAAAGCTTGAATATAAGAATGTATCATTTTCATATAGAGACGACTATGTTTTAAAAAATATTAATTTTTCTTTAGAAAAAGGACAAAAAATTGCCATCGTGGGGCCTTCTGGTTCCGGGAAATCAACCCTCGTAGATTTGCTCTTAAGATTCTATGATGTCAGCGATGGATTGATTGAAATTGATGGACAGGATATCCGAAAGCTTGTGATCTCTGATCTTAGGGCTTTAAGTGGCATGGTGAGTCAGGAGACTATTTTGTTCAATGATAGTGTTTATAACAACATTGCTTTCGGACTAAAAGAGGTTTCTGAGGAAAGGGTAATCAAGGCGGCTAAGCTTGCCAATGCCCATGAATTTATCCTTCAGATGCCTGAGGGGTATGAGACCAATGTGGGGGATAGGGGAGTCAGGCTTTCCGGCGGACAAAGGCAACGTATCAGTATCGCTAGGGCAATACTTCGGGATCCACAGATACTTATTTTGGATGAAGCTACCTCTGCTTTAGACACTGAATCTGAAAAACTCGTACAGGAAGCTTTAAACAATGCCATGAAGGACAGAACTGCCATAATCATCGCACACAGGCTTTCAACGGTGCAAATCGCCGACCAGATTCTCGTATTGCAAAAAGGCGAAATTGTTGAAAGAGGCACCCACCAGGAACTATTTTCTCAAAACGGTATCTATCGCAAACTATGTGACTTGCAGTTCTCTGTCTGATTTCACTTAATATAGATTTAATAAAAATTGCGCAAACCATGCAATTATGTTGATTTAAATCAATAAGTTTGTGTGCTTATGTTGTTTTAGTATTGATCTATTTTGAATGATTTCTTAAATATTACGCATCGCTGTACCAATTGTACAGATTGTTCGATCAAAACAGCCATGTTTTCGAGTTTGACTGAGGAAGATCTTGCCATAATGAATCGAAACAGGTTTGTGGTGAACTATAAACCTGGAGAATTGATTTACAAGCAAGGCAGTTCCTTTACCCATGTCATATCCTTATCTACAGGTAAAGTAAAGATGTACATCGAAGGTAGCCGTGATATCATCATTAAAATCGCAAAACCAGTAGAACTCATCATTGGCCCCGGTATCTATATCGACCAGAAACATTATAATTCTGCTTCAGCCCTGGAAGAGGTCAATGCCTGTTTCATTGAGGTTGGAGATTTTAAAGAGGTTTTCAGGCGAAATCCGCGATTTGCAGAAGAAGTCACCAGAGAAATCAGTTCCAAGGGCTTGTCTACCCTTCAGAAGATGATGAGTCTAAACCTCAAACAGACCCCGGGTTTGGTTGCTGAGGCACTGATTCATTTAGCTGATGATGTTTTTGGAACGATGCGATACAAGATGATTTTATCCCGCCAGGAACTTGCCGACCTCTGTGGTGTCACCAAAGAAAGCGTGATCAGGGTGCTGAAAGACTTCAAACATGAAGGCATCATCAAATCAGAAGGTCACTATATCGAGATCCTCGATTACAATATGATCAAGAAGATCAGTCAACTCGGTTAAGCCCATCTTCGTTTAAAAAATAATAATATTATTACAATGAAGAAACTCATCTTACTATTACTGACATTCAATGCCTTTCAATTAGGTGCACAAAACAACTTTGTGGGTTTCAAGAGTGGTGTAACCATCACGAATATCAGCACAAGTGGGATCTTCAGCGAATCTGACAATCGTATCGGTTATATCGGTGGCCTTTGCTATGAGTTTATATTAAATGAGCATTTTTCTGTAGGTTCAGAAATTTTGTATGACCAGCGTGGTTTTACCGATGATATGTTTGTCACAGATGACATGGGGCATGAAACGGATAAAAAAGTCACCATAAAATTTAACTACGACTATATTTCAGTTCCCATCAAGACCGGTTATCGTTTTGGGAAAAAGTTCTATGGTTTTTCAAATGTTGCCGTTATTCCTTCGATTCTCGCTGACGCCACTACAATACTCCCGACCCTAGATGCTGCAATGAATGTGATCGGTTCAGAAACGATTAATGTGACAAAAAATGTAACAAAATTTGATTGTGCCGGGCTAATCGAAATTGGGGGAGGATACAAATTAACAGATATGACCTGTTTGTTTTTATCATTTGGATTTCAAAATAGTTTTTTGTCAATAACTAACACTGATTACTTAGAGGGTGATAAAATTTACCATTACGGAATGGCATTGAACGTGGGATTAAAGTATGCTTTGACAAAAGATTAAATCTTTATTTCACACGTAGTTGCACGGAGTATCACACGGAGTTTCACTGTTTTAAATTTTTGGGGAACTGCTACCTTATCTGATAACAAGCAGTATAACTCCGTGCCACACTCCGGGTAATCCATGTGAAACACTTTCATCACATACCATCATTTACTATTTTAGCCACATCAAGTCTATATTGTTTTTAATAGCAAACCCAAACCTCAACATGATGAATAAACTTTTTATTTCTATTGCCCTTATTTTTTTAAGCATTTCAACAGGATATGCCCAAACTGATGCCGAAGGCTGTAAAGATCATCCTTTGTTCACCAGGATGCCTGATTATTACATTTCTGAATGCTCTCAGAACTTCAATTCACTTGATTTTTACAATGCAAAAGGTGAAGATGTAAAATTGGAAGGAAATCTAACCTACGGTTGGTATATTTTTAATACAGAATCAGGAAAACCTGAACCTAGTTATCTGCAAATTCATAAAAACTTCGAAAATGCAATTAAAGCAATAGGTGGGAAGAAGATCTATATGGACCAGGCTATCGGCTGTTTTGAATTGAATAGTAAAGGCAAGGATTATAAGGTAAAAGTAAGCTGCGTCAACAATAGCGACTATATGTTATATGTGTGTGAAATGGAATCGATGAAACAGGAAATCACGGCCAATGCAATGCTGGAAGCTTTGAATAAGGATGGTTTTATCGCCTTGAATATTCTGTTTGAAACAGGCAAATCTACCATTCAAAAGGAATCTTTACCCATTGTTGACCAGATGTACGAAATGATGAAAAGTGATGCAAATCTTAAAGTAAGCATCGAAGGTCATACCGATAATGTTGGTGTTGCTGCCAGCAACAAAAAACTCTCCAATGACCGTGCTAAGGCGGTTACAGATGCTCTCATTGCAAAAGGAATCGATAAAGCCAGGCTGTCATTCGTTGGCTGGGGACAGGAAAAACCTTGTGCCGATAACAAAACCGAGGAAGGCAGGGCTAAAAACCGGCGCGTAGAAATCGTTAAGAAATAATCTGTGAAAATCTCCTGATAAGGCACACAAAGACAAGAATATAGCAATTATTATCGAATTGATCATTTGTCTTATAATTAATATTATGTTAAATAGGAAGTAGAAAGATAAGGGACGAATGAATCTTCGTCCCCTATAAAGCTTCCCCCCCTGGAAAACTACTTCTTCTCTATCTTATCAAGTCGTTCACTCATTTGTTTTGCTTTCTCAGGCATACTCAAACGTGCATAAAGTTGTTTCAGTGAATAAAGTGTGTTCACATCATTCGGCTGAAGCGCAATGGCGCGCTCTAACTGTGGCATCGCCTTTTTCCAGCAAGCCTCATATTTTTCTTTTTCTTTAGCGTAAAGTGCCATATCAGACAACTTATCGGCTTCTTCAAAAATCTTCACACCCTGGTTGAAATATAAAGCACCAAGATTATAAATGGCATCAAAGAAATCAGGTTTTAATTCAATAGCTTTAAGATAAGCTTTTTCAGCATCATCTATCCTACCCATCTGATCGTAGGTCGTTCCTACAGCAAAATGGATGGTTGGATTCTTTGGATCTTTATCAATGGCCTGGTTCAGGTTTTTCTGAGCGTCAATAACATCATTTTTAGCCAGGTAAATGTTAGTCTCGGTAATCAATAAATTGAAATCATCCGGGTACATGGAACGGCCTCTTTTAATGACATCAAGTGCTTTAACAGTGTCTTTCTCGGATTTGTAAATATTTGATAATGATGCATATATAAGAGGTTGCTTATAATTAGCTTTAATCAGTTCCTGGTAGTATTTTTTTGCTTTAGGACCATCATTCGCCATTTCAGCCACAAAGGCTACATTGTACATAGCCAGTGTATCTGTCTTGCCTAAGTTCTGATTGATCGTGACTGTGTTCTCAAAATAGGTAATGGCATCATTATATTTCTTTAACTGGAAATTCTCAACACCAATATTATAAAATTGCTCACCTACAATCATCAATCTTTGGTTAATGTCATCAGCAAATTCCTTTTTGGTATCCAGGGTTTGTGCTTTCTGATAAGCTTCGTAGGCAGTCTGTAAAGCTTTAGGATCCAGCTTTTTAAAAGTAGTGTCATCTGTCAGACGAATCGCCAGGTAAATATTGCCCCTGTAAAACCAGGTCTTTGCATCGTTCATGGTTGATTCATGCGCAATACACTTGTCAATAGATGTTTTGGCCTTGTCGAGTTTGGCTTTGTTTAAATAATTCCATGCGCTGGTCCGCTCGCTAACCTGTGCTTTTACCACGGTTAAAGCCATGACCAAGGTAAACAGGATGAATAATCTCTTCATAATATTTAGGTTTATATTGGTTTCTGCAAAATCTGTGCAAAGATAGAAAATTGATTATTACTCCTCAGTTTTCGGAGTTTCATTTCCTTCCTGCACTTCTGTTATGATGTCAGTTACTTCTTGATTCTCGTCAGAAATACCTTCTAATGGTTCAGCAAATTCTTCCTCACTCACTTCTACCTTGGCTACAGCTGCAATAGAATCCTCGTCTTTCAGGTTAATGAGCCTCACTCCTTGTGTTGCCCGTCCGATAATCCTTAAGTCGCTGATAGCCAAGCGAATGATGATACCTGAGCGATTAATGATCATTAGGTTGTCCTGGTCCGTAACATCCTTCACTGCAATCAGTTGCCCGGTTTTAGGCGTTACGTTAAGGGTTTTAACACCCTTTCCGCCACGATTGGTGATTCTGTACTCATCCAGTTCTGATCGCTTACCATAACCGTTTTCGGAAACAACAAGCACATCACTATTTTTATCTTTAGTGAGACAAATCATCCCGACAACTTCATCACCCTTGCCCGACATACTGAGCCCTCTGACACCGGCTGCATTTCTTCCCATTGGCCTGACAGTGCTTTCATGGAAACGAATAGCCCTGCCGGATTTTGAAGCAATAATCACTTCACTGTCGCCATTCGTCATGCGGGCTTCAAGCAATTGATCATCCTCATTGATCTTGATTGCGATAATTCCATTCTGACGCGGCCTTGAATATGCCTCAAGCGTTGTTTTTTTAATCGTTCCTTTCTTGGTACAAAGGATGATATAGTTGTTCTCCAGGTATTCCTGGTTGCTCAGGTCTTTGGTGTTAATATACGCCCGTACTTTATCGCCTGACTCAAGATTAATCATGTTCTGGATGGCACGACCCTTTGAAGCTTTAGTTCCTTCAGGGATCTCATAGACCCTCAGCCACAGCACTTTACCATTTTCGGTAAAGAAGAGCATATAGTTATGCATGCTCGCAACAAAGAGGTGCTCTAAAAAGTCTTCGTCCCTGACTTCACTTCCTTTGGCTCCACGCCCACCCCGATTCTGTATCCGGTATTCAGAAAGTTTTGTCCTTTTAATATATCCCATATGCGAAATGGTGATCACCACTTCTTCATCAGGAATCATGTCTTCAATGGAGATGTCTTTTCCTGAATATTCGATACGGGTCATGCGCTCATCACCGTATTTATCACGGATTTCAATCAATTCATCTACAATGATTTGCATCCTGAGGTTGACATCTGCCAAAATTGCTTTGAACTTCTCAATCATGCGAAGCAATTCATCATATTCAGCCTTGATTTTGTCTCTTTCAAGTCCGGTAAGACGCTGAAGTCTCATCTCCAGGATTGCCTTGGACTGGATCTCACTGAGTTGGAAGCTGTCCATTAAGCCTAGTTTTGCTTCGTCAGGTGTCTGTGAAGCACGGATTAATTTGATGACCTCATCCAGGTGATCCAATGCGATCAGCAAGCCTTCCAGGATATGAGCCCGTTTTTCAGCCTGATCCAGGTCGTATTGGGTGCGTCTGACCACTACCTCATGACGGTGATCGACAAAATGAACAATCAAGTCTTTCAGATTCAACATAATAGGCCTACCTTTAACCAGGGCTATGTTGTTGACGCTGAAAGAAGTCTGTAAAGCTGTGTATTGATATAGCTTGTTTAATACGACATTGGGAATGGCGTTCCGTTTCAGTTCATAAACGATACGCAAACCGCTACGGTCTGATTCGTCACGGATATCCGAAATGTCTTCAATTTTCTTGTCATTCACCAGGTCTGCAGTCTTTTTGATCATCTCAGACTTATTCACCTGGTAAGGGATTGAAGTGACCACGATCTGGTCTTTCCCATCTTCGTCAGGCTCAATACGGGCTTCGCCACGCATCATAATACGACCTCTGCCGGTAAGGAAAGCTTCTTTAACACCTTCGTATCCGTAAATAATACCACCTGTCGGGAAATCCGGTGCGGTGATGTATTTCATCAGCTCTTCAATCGTAATATCTCTGTTGGCTATGTAAGCAATGATGCCATTACAAGCCTCTGTGAGGTTATGCGGAGCCATATTGGTCGCCATCCCTACTGCAATACCTGATGTGCCGTTGATCAGCAGATTCGGGATTTTAGAAGGTAAAACGGTAGGCTCTTTCAGGGTATCATCAAAATTCAACTGGAAATCAACAGTGTCTTTGTCAATGTCAGCAAGCATTTCCTCGGCCAGCTTACGCAAACGGGCTTCGGTATAACGCATGGCAGCCGGACTGTCACCGTCAATGGAGCCAAAGTTACCTTGTCCGTCGATCAAGGGGTATCTCAAAGACCAGCTTTGGGCCATACGTACCATTGCATCATAAACAGATGTATCACCGTGTGGATGGTATTTACCCAAAACCTCCCCGACGATCCTCGCGGATTTCTTGTGAGGACGTGTAGATAAGGTCCCTAAGTCAAGCATTCCAAAGAGTACCCGGCGGTGTACCGGTTTAAAGCCATCTCTCACATCAGGCAAGGCCCTGGAGACAATTACCGACATCGAATAATCGATGTAGGCTGCCTTCATCTGAGTCTCTATATTAACCGCAACAATTTTTTCTCCTTCTTCCATGGTTTTTTTAAATCAATTCCCTCAATATAAGTGATTTACGTTTTCCGTAAGTCGTTTACGAAGGTATGTATTTTCAGCGTCATTCCAAAGCAATTTTATGTCCTTAATATATAAACATGGTAGTGTTAATAATTATAAGTACAAAAGTCCGTTAAAATGCCATGGCTGACCTACTTTTACTGCCTGTCATTGCGGCCAGGATGTCAGAAAATAACCTTTTGGCTTAAAAGTTGTTTACTGTTTTCAAAGAACACTTAATAATTTGAATATGGAAGCTAAATTCTCCAAAAGAGTCAAAGATGTCCTCACCTTCAGCCGGGAAGAGGCACTTCGACTTGGAAACGATTATATCGGACTTGAACATTTATTTCTCGGAATGCTACGTGAGGGCGAAGGGATGGCTATTCATATCATATCTGCATTCGGCCTCGACCTCTCTGAACTTAAGAAAACCATAGAAGTATCCATATCAAAGAATACCAGTCCACCACGATCCTTTGAAAGTATCCCACTCATCAAACAAGCTGAGCGTGCTCTTAAGCTTACTTACCTGGAAGCCAAACTTTTCAATAGTGAAATGATTGGAACTGAGCACCTTTTGTTGGCAATTCTTAAAGATGAAGACAATATTGTAACCAAAACCCTGGGCAAACAAGGGATTGACTATGATGCCGTGAAAGATGAACTTCGTTCTATTCTTAGCATGGGAAATACAGAAGAACCTACTGATATCCGCGACGAGCTACCTGGATCACAGGGAGATGAAGAGATGGAAGAAGGCGAAAAGAGCTTTCCTGGCAGTGTTCGAAAAGGAGAAGGTAAGTCTAAAACTCCTGTCTTAGACAACTTCGGTCGTGACCTCACCCGCTTGGCTGAAGAGAAAAAACTCGATCCCATAGTCGGCAGGGAAAAAGAATTGGAGCGTATTGCCCAGATCCTTAGCCGCCGTAAGAAGAATAACCCGATCCTTATCGGTGAGCCTGGTGTGGGTAAGTCTGCCATCGCTGAAGGTCTTGCCATTAAAATCATCGAACGCAAAGTATCCCGTGCCCTTTTTAATAAAAAGGTGTATACGCTTGATCTTGCCTCTCTCGTAGCTGGTACGAAATACCGTGGTCAGTTCGAGGAAAGGATGAAAGCAGTATTAAACGAACTGGAGAAAAATACCGACATCATCCTTTTTATCGATGAAATTCATACCATTGTCGGTGCCGGAAATGCCTCAGGTTCCCTCGATGCCTCGAATATGTTCAAGCCGGCACTGGCACGTGGCGAACTGCAATGTATTGGTGCCACCACACTTGACGAATATCGTCAGTATATCGAAAAAGACGGTGCCCTGGAGCGTCGTTTCCAAAAGGTCATGGTAGATCCTACCACTCCTGAAGAAACAGTCACGATTCTCCATAACATCAAAGAAAAATACGAAGACCATCACCTGGTGCATTATACCGATGAGGCAATCAAAGCTTGTGTCTCCCTGACCACCCGATATATCTCTGACCGTTTCCTTCCGGATAAGGCCATCGATGCCCTGGATGAGGCTGGCAGTCGTGTGCATATCACTCATATCAAGGTGCCTTCAGAAATTATTGATACTGAAAACCAGATTGAAGAAGCCAAACAGCATAAGACGAAAGCAATCAACAGTCAAAAATTCGAAGAAGCTGCTAAATTTCGCGATATCGAACGTAAACTTCAGACTGAGCTTGACCGCCTGAAAAAGAAATGGGAGGATGACTCTAAAGAAAATCGTGAAAATGTCACCGATGAGGATGTCTCTGAGGTCGTTTCTATGATGACGGGCATTCCTTTACAACGTATTGCCACCAATGAAAGCGAACGCCTGATCCATATGGAACAGGAAATGGAAGGCGCAGTTATTGGCCAGGATGATGCCATTAAAAAAGTGGTGAAAGCCATTCGTCGTAACCGTGCCGGCCTGAAAGATCCGAATAAACCTATTGGAACTTTTATCTTCCTCGGTCCTACCGGCGTTGGTAAGACACACCTTGCCAAGGTTTTATCCCAATACCTTTTTGACTCACAGGATGCGCTGATCCGAATCGACATGAGTGAATACATGGAGAAATTTGCCGTATCCCGCCTCGTGGGGGCGCCTCCCGGATATGTTGGTTATGAAGAAGGTGGTCAGCTTACCGAAAAAGTAAGAAGAAAGCCCTACTCTATCATATTATTGGATGAGATTGAAAAAGCCCATCCTGATGTGTTTCACCTGATGCTCCAGGTCCTGGATGATGGTGTTTTAACAGATAGCTTTGGCCGTCGTGTTGACTTTAAAAATACGATCGTGATCATGACATCTAATATTGGGTCACGCCAGTTAAAAGAATTTGGGGAAGGTGTCGGTTTTGCCACTACGGCAAGAAAATCAGCCGCTGCCGACAATGCCAAAGGCGTCATAGAGAATGCCTTGAAAAAGACTTTTGCACCTGAATTCCTCAACAGGATCGACGATGTAATCATCTTCGATTCACTGGAGCGGGAATCCATTCATAAAATCATCGACATCGAATTGAAACAGGTTTATGCCCGCATTAAAAGTCTGGGTTATTCATTGGAACTGACTGAGAAAGCCAAAGATTACCTGCTTGAAAAAGGCTGGGATCCCAACTTTGGCGCAAGGCCACTGAAACGAGCCATTCAGAAATACGTGGAAGATGTTCTGGCAGAGGAAATTATTATCCAAAAGCCAAAGCCTGACACTTTAATGTTGATTGATTACGACGAAGAGAAAAAAGATATGGTCGTTAAGTTAACTGAAGCGACGACCAATCCTTCTTAGATCTTATAACTTCCGATTTCTTTCGGGTGGAAATTGTTGATGAAGCTTACACTTCCGACATTCTCCGCCCTACCCTTCCGGATAAAGATATCTGCTGATTTCTTATAGACATCACTCCTGTTGGCATCGAGCAGCAAGAGGTAACCCATGATGATATTCCCGGCCATTTCAACAAGCCTGCGGGCATGGAAATCGATATATTCACCATCCTGGAACTCATTGACTTTTTCCCAGGTCTTGGCAAACTGGTCTGTCATGTGGCTAAGGATGTGTTTCAGGTAATCTAACTCAGGTTTTACATCGTTACTGGCATATTCTTTCATCTGTTTCAGATACTGTCCGCTGATGACGCCACGGATGGCAGCAACGACCTGTAACTGGGATGTTCCTTCGTAAATGGAGGTAATCCTTGCATCACGATACAAACGCTCTACAGGAAAATCTTTCATATAACCCGTGCCGCCGTGGATCTGAATGGCATCATAGGCGATCTGGTTACAATATTCACTGGCTATGAGTTTTCCTAGCGGTGTATAAATGTCAGCATTACGTTGGTACTTTTTCATATCCTCACGCTCTTCAGCATCCAGCTTACGGTCTTCAGCAATAAAGCTATAAGCTTTATAAACGTCAACGTAACGGGAGGTTTCATACAAAAGGCTGCGGATGGCATCGGTTTTAACGCGCATATTCGTCAGCATCTCAAAGATGGCTGGATATTGAATGATCGCCTTTCCAAATTGCTCCCTTTCGTGGGCATATTTAAAGGCCTCACGATAAGCGGCCTCTGCAATACCAACGCTTTGGGCAGCAACACCAAGGCGTGCTGAGTTCATCAGCGACATAACATATTTTATCAGTCCCATTTTCCGGTCACCTATGATCTGTGCCGGAGCATTGGTGAATACCAGCTCACATGTTGGTGACCCTTTGATTCCAAGTTTGTTTTCAATACGACGAACCGTGACGGCTTTTTCTTTCCTGTCATAAAGAAACAATGACAAACCACGGGCATCCTGTGTTCCTTCTTCCGAACGGGCTAAAACCAGTGCAATGTCTGCATCACCATTGGTGATAAAACGCTTTACACCGTTTAACAGCCACTTCCCCGTGTTTTCGTCAAAACTAGCTTTCAGCTGAACTGCCTGGAGATCACTGCCTGCATCAGGCTCGGTAAGATCCATGGCAGCCGTAGCGCCTTTGTTAAAACGAGGGAGAAATAGATGTTTCTGTTCTTCAGAAGCAAATTCATGGATCGTCTCTGCACAGTCCTGTAAACCCCAGATGTTGGCAAAGCCTGCATCAGCCCTTGAAACGAGCTCTGCAGCCATCACATATGGAACCATGGGGAAATTCATGCCGTCGTATTCACGGGGCAATGACATCCCGATCATGCCTGCAGCTGCCAAAGTGTCGTGGTTTTCCCGGGTCCCGGGAGCGTAATGCACTTCATTGTCGATTAATGACGCACCGCCATCATGGTCAACAGCTTCAGCATTCGGCCCGATCACGTCGCCGCAGATCTCGCCAATGATCTCTAGGATCTTGTCGTAGTTGTCCATAGCATCTTCATAATCCACAGGCGCAAAATCATATTTTTTACTGTCGATATAATCTTTCTCCTTCAGCCTGACGATTTTCTCCATCAAAGGATGGGTCAGATGAAATTTCAGGTGTTCGTTGTCGGTATAGAAATTGGCCATAATAGCTTGCTTAATCCGGTTTACTTGGTGTTCTTTTTGTAATGTTTGATCATTTTTGGCAGGACATCTCCCACATCACCGATAATGGTATAGTCAGCAATCAGGTTAATCGGTGCATTTTTATCCTTGTTGATCGAGATAATCATGGCGCTTTGGTCCATCCCGGCACGGTGCTGAACGGCACCTGAGATTCCACAGGCGATGTAGAGCTTCGGACGGACGGTTACACCCGTCTGCCCTACCTGGCGCGCATGATCCACAAGACCTGCATCAACAGCTGCCCTGGAAGCACCCACTTCGGCTCCGATAAGTCCGGCAAATTCAAAAAGTAAGTCAAAGTTGGCTTTACTGCCAACACCATAACCACCGGCGACGATGATTCCTGCACTTTTAATATTGACTTTGCTTGCTTCAAGATGACGCTCGATGATCTTCACCAGGAAATCTTCCGGCTTCAGGATGGCATCGGCATCGATCTTTTTGACCTTGCCTTTATAATTCTCAGCAAATATCTCTCTCTTCATTACACCCTCGCGAACGGTTGCCATCTGCGGCTTCGTCTCAGGGTTGATAATGGTCGCGATGATATTCCCGCCAAAGGCAGGCCTGATCTGGTATAAAAGATTCTTATATTCCTTTTGTGTCCGGTTTTCAGTATGATCCCCTATCTCCAGGCTTGTACAGTCGGCAGTAAGGCCGCATTTCAAGGCTGAAGCAATACGCGGAGCCAGGTCGCGCCCGATAGAGGTCGCACCAAACAACACGATTTCAGGTTGCTCTTTATGAAAGACATCCAGTAGCAATGATGTATGCGGCAGGGTTGTATAAGGGAAAAGACGGGCATCATCAGCAAGGTGAATGAAATCCACCCCATACGGGAAAACCTGGTCTTCAATATCTTTCAAGCCTGCACCAATAATCACGGCTTCCAGTTTGACATTCAGCTCATTGGCCAGCTTCCGCCCTTTCGACAAAAGCTCCAGGCTGACCTCGGCGACATGCCGCTCTTCGGTAATTTCACAATAAACGAAAACGTTATTCACAGCAAATGTTTTGGTTAACCAATTATATGGGCATTAATGAGTTCTTTCATCATAAATTCAATGTCTTTGTCGACAGCAGTCAACTCGATGCCATCTTTTTTGGCAACAACGACATTTTCGATTTTTTTGACCTTCGTCGGGGATCCACCCAGGCCCAGCATGACGGTATCTGCCTGGATATCATCCACTGACCATTCTTCGATGAGCAGATATGGACGTGAATTATACATCTCTGTATAATCTTTAGTCTCATCCTGCATTTCAGAGATGGTTCGTGCATGTTTGTAGATCATCAGCCTTTTGGCATGGCGAGGTCTGCAATGAGGTGCTGAGCTATGCACAGTAATAGCACAAGGCAATTGTGCTTCCACGACTTCAACGCCATGCTCGAGGCGCCGTTTGATCGTTATTTCTTTGGCATTTACTTTCAGCACTTCTTCAGCATAGGTAACCTGGGGTAAGCCAAGCTTTTCTGCAACCTGAGGTCCGACCTGAGCTGTATCGCCATCGATAGCCTGGCGACCACAGATCAACAAATGATAAGGAGCCATTTTACGGATTGCCATCGACAAAGCATAAGACGTTGCTAAGGTGTCAGAACCGGCAAACTTCCTGTCAGTCAGGAGATAACCTTTGTCGGCCCCACGATAAATTGCCTCACGGATGATCTCGGCAGCACGGGGTGGTCCCATCGTGAGCAGGATGATTTCTGCACCAGGCACCTGGTCTTTGATCCTAAGCGCTTGTTCAAGTGCATGAAGATCCTCAGGATTGAAAATTGCAGGCAGGGCAGCACGGTTGACAGTCCCGTCAGCCTTCATCGCATCCTTTCCAACGTTACGGGTATCAGGTACTTGCTTGGCAAGAACAATGATTCGGAAACTCATCTTTTCTTTCTATTTAATATGTAATCCCAGAATTTTTTTTCGAGTGGCAAAAATACAGATTTATTTCACTTGGCATGACTTATCTTTGCCGATCATCGTAAAAGTATGCAAAAAGATAAGAAAAGCAAGCATTTCATCAATGTTCCACAATATCCCGGAGGCAAAAAAGCCTTTGGAGAATTCATCCATCAGCACTTAAAATACCCTGAGGAAGCGCTGAATGTGCGTATCCAGGGAAGAGTTCATGTCAGTTTCCAGGTTAATGATTATGGAGAAGTTATTTCTGCAGAAGTTTTGCATGGTCTCGGTTACGGCTGTGATGAAGAAGCGCTGCGCGTTGTAAAACTCCTAAAATACGATAAAGCCAAAAACCGCGGAATCAGGCTCATTTCAACCGTGAAGACATTTATTGAGTTCAAGCTACCGGTTCAATCGGCATTACAATATACTATCGTGAAAGATAAACCGGCGGTTGAGGCGGAAGTCCCGAAGAAGACGGAGGGGGAAAGCTATACGTATACTATTAGTTTTTAGGCCGTAGATTCGTGTGACTTGGTTGATCTTCACCGCGCACACATGCAAACTTGCACACGAAACACACGAATCACACGTCACACGAAACATATCCCCCAAAACACGTGTGTCGTTAGCACGTGGGCATATGCGAAAATTTGCACATGTGGACATTGCTAATCCCGAAAACAACATCAATATTATTGACCCAAGCTCTTTTATTCCTTACATTCGTTGAATCTAAGGGCATAAAATGAAAAAGTCATTTTTATCACTTACACTCATTCTTATTTTTAAGGTAACCTTAGTCTATCCTCAATGGGTACTGCAAGGTCTTGGATATGAAATGGCGACAAGTATTCCAACTGCTATAGAAATTGCATGCCCAGATGTCGTTTGGGTAGGACTCGGAGATCAAAATCACACGTTGCCCTTGACTTATTCAAAAACAATTAATGGCGGGCAAAATTGGACTTTAAAACAATTGTCTGCTTACATGGCCTACCAACCAAGACTTATAGAATCTATTGATACGAATATTGCCTGGATTTACGCGCTAAAATCCGATACGGCCGATTATTATAAAATATTAAAAACAACAGACGGAGGTCAAACCTGGATTGATTTAAATGTTGTTGGACTTGACACCATCAGTATCAGAAATTTGCATTTTTACAATCAAAATGAAGGAATTCTCATTGGATATACTTCTATAAATCGCTTCTTTTTTGCAACAACTCCTGATGGCGGTAATACCTGGATTCCTGTTAGTCAGGCAAATATTCCACAACCAATTTCCAGTTCAGAAATAATAAACAATTATGACAAAAGAGAAAATTTCATTGATGATAATGTTTTTGTAATTACAAATAAAGGAAGATTACTGATCAGCCATGATAAAGGATTCCATTGGGTTGTGAAAAACACACCTCTTTTTACAGGTAATAATGTGTTGTTACCAACCTGCGTTTTTTTTAACAGCACACATGGGATTATTTATCAGGAAAATGGATCAATTTTTGAGACCTTTGATGAAGGTAATAATTGGCAAAATATAAGTCCTGCCGGACCATATTACCATAATATCACCTATGTCCCAGGCACTTTTAATACGCTGATCAGCTCATCTAATCCATTAGTCAATGGTTTTGACCCGGGTTGTTCATTTTCAACAGATGGAGGGCATAACTGGACTGACTATCCTGAACTCTCCGGAAAAGAATTGGCCGTAAATTCCTTTTTTAATACCTCTACAGGCTGGGTTGGGGCCAAAACAACACTACCCTCTCCAGCGCTTACAGGCATTTACAAATTCACAGGTTACTTTTCTGAAATTCTGGAGATAGATCCGCAAAAAGGAGGCATCTCTCTTTATCCAAATCCTTCCGTGGGTAATGTGAATGCTGTTGTTATTGGGTTTGAAGGGAAAGAAATTGATTTTAATATGTTTAATAGATTGGGTCAGGTTGTTTATTCAGAAAGTTTCCTGCAATCTTATGCCCAGAGCGAAAAAACCTTTGATTTTGGCTATTTGCCAAAAGGAGTTTATATGGGAATTTTTCGGGTTGGAGAGAGGATTATTGTGAAGAAGATAGTGATTCGGTGAATGATTTAATATTTAATCCGTAGACTCGTGTGGCTCGTTTGATCTTCAATGCGCACACATGCAAACTTGCACACGAAACACACGAATCACACGTCACACGAAAAATATCATGTGTCGTTAGTAAGTGGGCATATGCGAAAATGTGCGCAAGTGGACGATTTCAGTAAACAGAATTCAGGATGAGTCTCGAATCACACGTCACACGAAAAATATCATGTGTCGTTAGTACGTGGGCATATGCGAAAATGTGCGCAAGTGGACGATTTCAGTAAACAGAATTCAGGATGAGTCTCGAATCACACGTCACACGAAAAATATCATGTGTCGTTAGCACGTGGGCATATGCGAAAATGTGCACAAGTGGACGATTTCAGTAAACAAAATTCAGGATGAGTCTCTCAGTCCTCACAATCCTGGCATCCCTCCAGACTTTTGTTATAGACATACATAGCCTTGTAACTCATACCCATACTTGAGAAGCCGCCATCATGGAAAAGATTTTGCATGGTGACTTTTTTCGTCAGGTCGGAGAAGAGGGTGATGCAATAATTGGCACAGTCTTCTGCATCTGCATTTCCCAGCGGAGATAGTCTTTCTGTGAAGTCCATCAGATTTTCCATGCCCTTCACTCCCTCTCCTGCCGTGGTCATCGTTGGGGATTGGGAAATTGTATTGATCCGGATCTTCTTATCACGTCCATAGATATAGCCAAAGCTACGGGCAATGGATTCCAGCATCGCCTTGGCATCAGCCATGTCATTGTAGCCATAGAGTGTACGCTGGGCTGCGATGTATGAAAGTCCGACCACAGAACCCCATTCATTGATGGCATCCAGTTTACGGGCAACCTGAAGGACTTTATGGAAAGAAATTGCAGAAATATCAAGGGTTTTATTCAGATAGTCATAATCCAGATCATCATACGACCGCTTTTTGCGAACGTTCATCGACATCCCTATTGAATGCAGGATGAAATCAAGCTTGCCACCCATATGTTCCATGCTTTTTTCTACGAGGTTTTCCAGGTCAGGAACAGAGGTTGCATCAGCTGGAATCACGAGCGAACCGGTAGCGGCAGCCAGGTCATTCAGGGTTCCCAGGCGCAGCGCCATGGGAGTATTGGTCAGGACCATCGTTGCACCTTCTTCGTGAGCTTTTTCAGCTACTTTCCACGCAATGGATTTTTCGTTGAGGGCTCCGAAGATCAACCCCCTTTTACCTTTTAAAAGATTGTAGGCCATGGTTATATGGTATTAGTTTTTCAAATTTAATTCTTTGCTAAAAGCTCTTTCGCTGTCTCCACCGCTGATTTTGAGACATTCTCACCGCTCATCATCTTGGCGATCTCCACAATACGTTCGTCAGCACTAAGCGTACGGATATGGGTATGGGTAGTTTGGGCATTGACAACTTTGTACACATAGGCATGATGCTCTCCTTTGGCAGCAATCTGCGGCAGGTGAGTTATTACCAAAACCTGAAGTGAATTGGCCAGTTGTTGCAGGATCAGTCCGACTTTATCGGCAACTTCTCCTGAAATTCCAAGGTCAATCTCATCAAAAATAAGGGTCGGCATTAATTTTTGTTTCGAAATTAAGGATTTTACAGCCAACATCAAACGCGAGAGTTCTCCACCTGAAGCTACCTTGGCAATTTCTTTTAACTCACCGCCTTTGTTGGCATTAAAGAGAAAATTGATCGCATCGATTCCAGTGGGACCTACTGAGTCTTGTTTGTTGTTTGTAATCCGGATGCTTGCGTTTGGAAGTCCCATGTTTGCCAGTAATCCCACAAGGTTTTTCTCAACCTGGGAGATGACTGAGGTTCGGCCCTTTGAGAGTTTGTTTGCAAGCAAAACAACTTCATCCTGTTTTTGTTTGAAGTAGCTGACCAATTCTTCAATTTTCCCTGAAAGCGAAGCCAGTTTATTCAGTTTTTCTTCCAGGGAGTTTTGTAAACTTATTAATTCGACAACATTGTCGACGTGATGTTTTTTCTGTAGAGAATACAGCTGAGCCAGTCGGTCGCTGTATTGCTGAATCGTTTCAGGATTGTAAATGACGTCATCTTCGGCTTTCTCGATTTCTGAAGCTAAGTCCTTTGCTTCTATGTATAAGCTGCGCATTCGTTCCTCCGCTTCAGACAGGGAAGGCATGTATGACACAGCATTGCTTAAGGCATAGAGTGCTTCATTCATGAGTGAGATCACATTGACATCTGCCTTGTTCATGGCTTCACTGGCCTTAAATAAATTTGCTTTTACTTCCTCAGCATGCGTCAGCAAGCCAAGTTCAGCCTCCATTTTGCTTTGCTCCTCAGGGTTCAGATGGGCTTCCTGCAACTCATTCAGTAAGAAGTTGTAATAATCTTCGTCAAGCCGGGCTTGCCGTTCTTGTTCCTGCATCAAGGCCAGTTCTTTTTCAAGACGTTTCATGACAGACCAGGCTGATTGATATTCTGACTGTAATTCGCCATGGAGTGCATAATGATCCAAGACATCCAATTGAAAAGAAGCCTCACGCAATAGCAGGTGTCCATGCTGTGAATGGATATCAACCAAAAGATCCCCTAATGCTTTTAGCTGGTTTAGGTTTACTGGAATATCGTTAATAAAGGCCCTGGATTTCCCCTGAGGGTTGATTTCTCTTCTCAATATGCACTGAGGCTCATAGTCCAAATCATTTTCTGTAAAGAAGTTTTCGAAATTCAGCCCTGAGATGTCGAAAGTCCCTTCAACCAGGCATTTTTGTTTCTTATCCATTAAGACTGAAGTGTCAGCCCGTTGACCCAGTATCAATCCCACAGCACCCAGAATAATTGATTTGCCAGCCCCAGTTTCGCCTGTAATGACCGTAAGCCCTGGATTTATATCAAGGTCGAGGCGATAAATAAGTGCATAATTCTCTATCTGGAGATGGCAGAGCATAATCAGAAAAATGGAATAGTATTAAACAAAGATAAACGGAAACTGCAAAAAAACTATTTACTCTCTACGATCTTTTGGTATTTATTCCCGTTGGCGGCATCTATTTCTTTCAGGAGGTTCATTGCCCTGGTTTTGTCCATTGGAGAAGCCTGACTGAAAATGTTAACCATTTCATCGGATTTAGCATCCATGACGAGTTGCATCAGGTATAGCCCTGGTTTTTCCCTAAAGGCCTTTCTGAATGACTCCAGGCTTTCCATTATAGCAGCCCTGCCGATCTCCATATTTTCTGTCATATTGTCGAGGCCTTCCCGATGGTATTTGTACATTCCTTCACGAATGCCACTGTAGCTTGAATTGGTAAGATTCTCAACAAGCCAGTATCGGTTTTTCATGCTTTCATAGGATTTCCATCCTTTTTCAGGAGCGTTCTGGGCAGCGCTCACAATGGATTGTGCTTTCTGATAGAAAGGTGTGCCACCATTTTGACTGAAAGTGTCGAAGTCAAGCCCCAGGAAGATATTCAGGTAATAGGCGACCAAGGCACTTAGGTTGTCGGAATGGGTGTTTTCGATAAATTCAATATTCTTTCCCTCCAGATATTCGAATTCAATGTCTTTATCGATATAATTTAAGAGTGTAGAATAATAACTGGTATGATACACAGGTCTCCTGCACTGAACTGACATTGTGCCGGAAAATTTGTCGCCGGAACGGTTGTTGATGATGATCATCAGGTTACATTCAATTTTTTCCTCAGCCTTAAAATTATAGCTTGTCCATTTTTTGTTGTTAATAAACTCGTATAATGTTTTTTGTAAGTCTTCATAAACTGAGCGGTCAGTAGATTGTACCTGGGAAGAAGAAACGCTTACCTGGCATAGGAATTCCTGTGCACTGGCCGTGAATACAGAAGAAACCAAGAGTAAAAGGATCAGGAGTTTTTTCATATATCTTATTTGTCGTTGGTTCTCTTGAAGTGATTTTCGATATATCGAACAATATCGATTGCCACTTCATGTTTCGATTTTAATGGGAACTGCAAAGGGTCTTTATTTTTTCCTATCAGGGTAACCTTGTTGGTAGAAAACCCAAATCCGGCTCCTTTATCTTTTAATGAATTCAGAACGATCAGGTCAAGGTTCTTTTCCTTCAATTTCTTCTGTGCATTCGGAATCTCGTGGTCGGTCTCCAGGGCAAAGCCAACTAAAAACTGGGATTTCTTTTTTTCTGAGCCCATCCATGCCAGGATATCTTTGCTTGGTTTTAAGCTGATTGAAAGACCTTCACCTTTTTTCTTGATTTTTGAAGCGGATACCACCGCCGGCGTGAAGTCAGCAACAGCTGCAGCCATGATGATAATGTCACTTTGGGGTGCAATCTCCTGGCAGGCCCGAAACATCTCCTCAGCACTGGTAATATTGGTTCTCTCAATAGAAGGATCAGTTGTGGTCAGGTCAACAGGACCTGCAATAAGTTTGACGATCGCACCTTTTTCTGCAAGCGCTTCGGCAAGGGCAAAACCCATACGGCCAGAAGAAAAATTCCCGATAAATCGCACAGGATCTATCTTTTCGTAGGTCGGCCCGGCGGTGACCAGAACCGTTTTATTTCTTAACGGGCTTTTTTTTTTGAAATACTCAGCAACAAGTTCCAGAATTGCTTCAGGTTCTTGTATTCTACCTTTTCCGTGAAGCCCGCTGGCCAGTTCTCCTTCATCAGGCTGGATGAAGAGGTTTCCATAAGAACGAAGCGCATCAATGTTCCGTTGTGTCGAGGGATGTTCGTACATGTCAACATCCATGGCAGGGGCAAACATCACCGGGCAACGGGCTGCCAGGTAAACCGCAATCAGAAGGTTGTCCGCTTGTCCGCTGACCATCTTCGACAAAGTATTGGCCGTTAATGGGGCGATCAGGATCAGATCAGCCCAGTTTGCCAGGTCGATATGAGAATTCCAGGCACCGGTTCCAAGGTCAAAAGGTTCAGTAAGGACAGGGCGTTTCGATAAAGTTGACAAAGTTAGCGGGGTGACAAAATCATGTGCTGAAGGTGTTAATATCACCTGGACCTCGGCACCTTCTTTCACAAAGAGCCTGACAAGCAAAACAGCTTTATAGGCTGCGATGCTCCCGGTGATTCCCAGTAAGATCTTCTTCCCCTTTAACATCAGAAGTTTTTCTATCGACCACCCTTAACCAATGGATTTTCTTCCCTATATGGATTGCGGAAATAAATCTGGTCATTTAAAAATTCGTGAATGGAGATCAGCGTTGGTTTAGGAAGTTGCTCATAAAATTTTGCAATTTCGATCTGTTCCCTGTTCTCGAAAACTTCTTCCAGGTTATCAGAGGTAGTCGCAAATTCTGAGAGTTTTTTATTTAACTCTTCCTTAAGCTCCAATCCTATCGTGTTGGCACGTTTTGAAAGGACAACCAAAGACTCGTAAATATTACCTGTTTCTTTGTCGAAGTCATTCATGTCGCGGGTAACAGCCACGGTGTCGGTTTTGATTTTTTTGTAATCCATGTGTATCTATAATTATTAATTATTGATGTTCAAAACAGAATAAGCTTTAAAGGCTTGACTTTGAAGCACTTTTGCCTCTTTTGTGTATTTGCTTTCCGGATAGAAAGTGATAAAAGTACTATATGAATCCAGTGCTCCTTTATAGCGTTCTTTCTTTTTATCCTGTACGCTATTTTCTGCGAATGAGCAGTATGCTTTCAGCGTCAGGAATAAGAGATCTTCTTTATAATGTGAATTGGGATATTCTTTGTAAACGTTTTTAAAACATGTAATGGCCGACTGATAGTCTCCCATATTGTAAAAAAGTTTGCCGATTTCGTAATCTTTTTTCTCCAGCTTAGAGCGTAGCTCGTCCATGAGGTCATTACATTTAGCGGCACGTTCGCTGTTGGGATACAAATTCAGAAAAAGCTGAAACTCCTGTAAAGCGGAGTATGTATCTGACTGATCAAGGCTATATTCAGGTGAAGTCAGGAAGGTGCAGAAAGCGCTTAGATACAATGCCTCTTCTGCCAGCGCACTATTTGGGGAATTCTTGGCAAAAGTTTTGAACTTAAAGCCAGCAACAATATAATCTCCCTGTTGATAATAACATTTGCCCATATTGAATGTGATCATCGCAGCTTTGTCAGTGCCCCTGTACATCGGAAGCACATTGTCATAAAGCTGTAAGGCACGTGTATAATCACCCTTATCATAGTAGTTGTTTGCAGCGTCCAGTTGTTTTTGAAAATCATTCGATTTGATCAACTTCTGGTAACCAGAACACGAGCTAATCACCAAAGTCCCTATAATTAAGGATAGGATGGCTGTCATTTTCCATGACAGTCTCAAACCAAAATATTTTGGGGTTCCTTTCATGCTCAATTATTTAACGATCAATTCTTTGTGCAAAACAATATGGTTCTGGCTAAGTCTTAAAAAATAAATGCCAGGATTCAAGCCTTGTAAACTCAGTTGGTTGAAATCTTGATCATTTAAAACCAAAGTCTGGCTTTGAATTTCTTGTCCTACTAAATTGTACAATGACAATTGCGCCTTGCCATGTTCAAAACCCTGGGTAAAGATGTTCACATTCTCAGTAGCAGGATTTGGATACACGACAAATTGTTGTGTTGTCGGGTCATTTTGTTGGATTGCCAGTGCCGGACCTGCATATTTATAGATCCCGCCGCTGGGGCTAAATGTATTCATCCCTCCGGCCCACCCGGTACTAGGGTCAATAAAGTTCACACAATGAAAGTAAGGAGATGTCAATGGAGAAGGTTGACCAAACGCAAGCCAGGAACTTCCTGCATCGTTTGTGAAGCTCATCCTGAAACCGACGCTGACAAATGTTTTTTCCGTGCCGGGTACAAATGCCAGATCTGCAGTGTTAACTGTTCCGCTGGCGTTAACTGATGACCAAGTCATTCCCCTGTCATGGGTTTCGTAGAGCTCCCAACTGTCGCCATCAAGCCCTACCCTTCCGACAAGACCGCTCAGGCTATCGTAAAAGATGACCTTTTTCATTGTAGAAATTGGTGAGGGAAGGAATGACCAATGTTTGCCATTATCGTGACTTACAAAGATCTTTCCGTAGGTATTTCCACCAAACCAAACGGTGTCGCCCTGAACACAGAAAGAGGTATTGAGTGCATATTCGTCAGCCTGACTGACAGGAATGTTGTTGGCAGCAACAGGCATCCAGTTGATGCCGCCATCTAAAGTCGTATAAATCTCAAACCGTCCATTGTAAGGATTTCCAATGCAAAGCCCCTGGTCTTCATTCCAGAAGTGAACGAACACAGGGTTTACGTGAAAAACAGCGGAATCCATACGGGTCCAGTTTAGTCCGCCATCGTTAGTTCTGCAAATATAGCCACCGGTATCAGACGGATTTTGCATCACAACCCATGCGGTGTCAGGATTTAAAGCAAAGATGCCGGCTGATTGTAAGCCTGATGCGCCAGTGACAAAACCTGGTGTCCAGTCAAGACCTCCATTGACGGTTCTTGTAAATTCATTAATGGGAATGGCAAGATTTCCGGCATCAAAAGCAGTTGCCCAAACAACATTGGCATTAACAGCCTGAATGTGATTAATTCCCCGGGCTGAAATAAAGCCATGCCATTGAGAAACCCATTGGGCCTGGGCCAGGCTAAAACAGAAGAGCAGCAGGAAGATAAGTGTAGAATTCCTTTTCAGGGTCATTTACAATAGTTTTGATGATTGGGCATAAATAGCTATATGCTTAAAAAGCCTGCAAAGATAGTAATTTGTCGGATATCTTTTACAAGATTTTGTACAGCTTGGAAACGAAATTCCTGCGCTAATATTATGATTGCAAGGCGATTTTATAAGTTTGCAGGCATCTTTTTCGGGCAAAGTCGTGTGAGACCATAGGTGCGGGATAATCACGAGATCCGAATTCAGGCACCCACTTGCGTATATATTCATTGTCAGGATCAAATTTTGTGCGTTGTATTTCAGGGTTAAAAATCCTGAAATACGGTGCTGCGTCGCAACCACAACCTGCAGCCCATTGCCAGTTGCCATTATTGGCTGAAAGCTCAAAGTCCAGCAGTTTCTCGGCAAACCAGGCCTCACCCCATCGCCAGTCGATTAATAGGTCTTTGGTTAAAAAACTGGCGGTAAGCATTCTTACCCTGTTGTGCATAAAGCCCGTTGCGCTAAGCTCACGCATCCCGGCATCAACCAATGGAAAGCCAGTCCTACCCTCCTGCCATCGCTGAAAATCTTCCGGATCGTTTAGCCAGGGAATACGGTCATATTCAGGACGAAATGAAGTAGTGCAAACTCTTGGAAAATGATAAAGAATGCTCATAAAGAACTCGCGCCAGATCAGCTCATTCAGAAAAATGCTGTTCGCGGAAAAGGCTTCTGACACCAGTGAACGGATTGAGATCGTCCCAAAACGCAGGTGAACACCAAGTTTGCTGGTCGCTAAGGCAGGCAAATCCCTTGTTTTTCCATAATTGCGAATAATATCTTTTGGGAAGTCAGCCTGGGGAAAGGTAATATGTGACGGCGTAAACCCTATATCCTCTATTGATGGCAGTGTTGAAGGATTGGTTTTAAGTAAGTTTTTCCATATTGGAATTGGTTGTTTTGTGTTCAGAGCCTGATAAGTAGTCAGCCATTTTTTGGAATATGGTGTGAAAACGCTAAAAGGCGTTCCATCCTGTTTTAGTACCTCGTTTTTCTCAAAAATCACCTGGTCTTTAAAAGTGTGAAACCAAATCTCCTGCCCTTCCAGCAAGGCTATTACTCTTTGGTCACGCGCAATCGCCTGGGGTTCGTAGTCATGATTGGTGTAGACTTCTTTCAGATTGCCTTGTTCAGCCAAAGATCTAAAGCCTTCAATAGGCATTGTTTTTAAAACATATAGGGTGCTCCCCATTTGTTCCAGTGTTGCTTTTAGTCGACCCAGTTGTAGGTGGATAAAGTCAATTCGTTTGTCTGAAGGTCCTTGTAATTTGTCGAGGATTTCGGGATCAAAGAAAAAGACAGGAAGCACAGGGTATGGTCCCGCGAGTGCAGCTAAAAGGCCGTTGTTATCTTCCAGGCGCAAATCCCTTCTGAACCAGAAAATACTAAAGTCTTGATTGCTTTTTAAAGATAAATTATTAAACATACTATATTAAGATCGATTCTAAAATTCACTACTGTTAAGAAATTCCATCGCCATTAACCCTAGATTCGATGAATACTCTTAACTTTGCAGCCTTGAAAATTAAAATTATAGACAGTGGATATTTTTGACAAAGTTACGCAGAATTTAGGGCCTATCGGAATCTATTCCAAGCAGGCTCATGGGTATTTTACTTTTCCTAAACTTGAAGGAGAAATCGGTAATAGGATGATCTTCAGAGGAAAAGAGAAGCTCGTTTGGAGTCTCAACAATTATCTGGGTCTTGCGAATGATCCTGAAGTTCGTGCTGCCGATGCTGAAGCTGCAGCTCAATATGGCATGGCTTACCCGATGGGTGCCAGGATGATGTCAGGTCAAACGAAATATCACGAGCAATTAGAGCAGGAACTGGCTGCCTTTGTTGGCAAAGAGGATGGTTTTCTCTTGAACTACGGTTACCAGGGTATGGTTTCCATCATCGATTGCCTGGTCAATCGCCAGGATGTAATTGTTTACGACTCCGAAGCACATGCCTGCATCATCGATGGCGTTCGTCTGCATTTTGGAAAACGATTTGTATATCCACATAATAATATGGAGAACCTCGAGAAAGAACTCGAGCGCGCAAAAAAAATCACCGATCAGACCGGTGGCGGTATCCTTGTGATCACAGAAGGTGTTTATGGCATGTCAGGTGACTTAGGAAACCTCACTCACATTGTAAAACTCAAAGAAAAATACAACTTCCGTTTGTTGGTCGATGATGCCCACGGTTTTGGTACCATGGGTCCCAATGGTGCCGGTACCGATTCTCATCTGGGTGTTCAGGATGCTGTCGATATCTATTTTGGCACCTTTGCCAAAGCCATGGCAGGTATCGGGGCTTTTGTAGCCAGTAACGAGGCTGTTACTAACTTCCTCAGGTATAATATGCGTTCCCAGATCTTTGCCAAATCACTGCCAATGCCTATGGTCATCGGAGCACTAAAACGTCTTGAATTGGTTAAGACTCGTCCCGAACTTCGTGCCAACCTCTGGAAAATCGTAACTGCATTACAAGCTGGTTTCAGAGAAAATAACTTTAACCTTGGAAATTGTAATTCACCTGTCACCCCTGTATTCCTGAGTGGTGGTGTCTCTGAAGCGGCAAATCTGACTTTCGACCTCAGGGAGAACTTTGATATCTTCTGTTCGGTTGTTACTTACCCGGTGATACCCAAAGGCAACATCATGCTTCGTATCATTCCAACAGCGGTTCACACCATGGAAGACGTAAACTATACCATTCAGACATTCAGCAAGATAAAAGATAATCTGGATGCAGGTTTTTACAATACCGGCGAAATCGTCGATATTTTCAAAAAATAACTAAGGGATTAATACCCGTAGGGTTTCACAATAATAAGCATTGGAAACTCTAATCAAAAGCAAGCCTTTTGAAATACCATCGAATGAAAGGGGAAGTCCGCCATCAAGCTGCTCCCCTTTTATTTTTTCCTGCAACACCATTTGCGACTGACTGTTCCACACCTCAATAAGGATGTCTCCACGCCATTCTTTATGGGAATGAAGGTATGTAATTCCTAAAGCCGGGTTTGGAAAAACTGTCAAATTCGAACCCTTACCCCAGGGAAATTCCGGAATTCCTTGCGATAAAGGGATCAGCTTCACATCCAGAAGGCTGGCCTGGTGGTTAACAACATTAACATTATATACAGTTTTTGGCCAATAGCCAGTGGCAGTATAAGTCAGATTGTATGCCCCCGGGGAAAGTAGCCTGTAATAGTTGCCAACTGGCAAGGTCGACCATACCTGTGAGCTATCATGATCATGACCGTTGATAAATACTCTTGCTTTCAGGGGGGCAGTTGTGACAGAATCCGTTACAATGCCATGAACGCCATAAGTCACTTGGGTCATGTAATTCATCAGTGAGCGAAAATTGCAGTTCCAAAAACCAGGCAGGGTTGAGCCTGGAGTCAGGTTGTTGTTCCCAATCTCAAAAGTTGCTTCCCTGGAACGATGAAAATAAGTCATGTAATCCTGCCGGCCGCCAGTAATTGTATACCAGGCATATCCGTTGGTGATGCCATTGTCGAGGTCAGTGAGATAACCCACAGGCCCGTAAGCATGAACCGTATCTACATATTCACGGCTTACCTGCTGCCACCAGCTATCATCTGCATGTAGATTTGACCAGGTATCCCAGGGATAGTTGATAACCTCAGCCCCATTGTGGAAATTGCCACCCATTGATATATGATGTGTATTGGCAAAATTCATCATAATCACGGTTTCAGGCTGCCAGGCATTGCCGTCAGGATGCTGGCCCGCCTGAGGATCTGGAAAGTTCCTGTTGAGGTCTACCCCATTGGAGTTATAGCGTGTAGCCTGGTTAACTGAGTTGTTTCCACCAAAATATGTCCCGTCAGGATTTGTCAGGGGATTGATAAAAATCTCGGCATGATCGAGTAAATTGGTCACCTGTGGATTGGTTCCGTAGTTAGTCAACAGGTAGTCAATAAGCCTGAGCATCAATATATAGCCTGTCGTTTCGTTTCCATGGATACTCGAAACCCACAGAAATTGAGGCTTGTTTTGAAGTGAATCTGTAACGTTTGAACTTATCCGGGCCATCAGAATTTTTCGGCTGCTAGCCAGGGTCCCGATATTCTGAACCTTACATAGCGTAGGATGATCTGTTTGAAACTGAGTCATCATACTCTCATAGGCTGAGTAGGTCGGGTAAGCGTCCCAGACATTGGGTGAGTTAAGCGGTCCAATCTCTTTGGTAATGACAGGATTGGCAAGACCGGGTGCTGGGATAATTAAATAATCCAAATCCCATTCCCTGAAGGCTGCAAATTCCTGTTTGTTGGCATAGGCCTTGATTTTCAGGCCATCTACCCTATCGATTGATATGATCTTGCTGAGTTTGTTGACATCCCCTAAATGGGCGACATTGAATTCAAAACATACCTCCGGCCTGTTGCCGAAAATCCTGTTTAACTCCTGACCCTGTTGAGCCGATTCCTGACTACTAGCTCCCCCTATCCATAAAAAAATGGAGATGAGCATGAAAAGATTTCTTTTAATCATTAAGTGTTTTTGAATGACTATTAAACAATTTCCCCCGGGGGAAAGGAATTTGATTAATAAGTATTAATAAAATCGTTGATCATTTGATATACCGTCCTGTTTACAGGTACCAGCGGAAGACGTTGGTATTCCTCACAATAACCCATCACATGTAATGCCGCTTTAATTCCTCCTGGACTTCCATCCATGAAGAGATAATTGACGAAATCATAGAGCTTATAATGGATAGAAAGTGCTTTGTCAAATTCACCCTTAAGACAATAGCGCACCATATCACCAAACTGACGTGGATAAGCCTGGCCAACGACTGAAATCACGCCGATGGCACCCAAAGTCATCATCGGGTAAGTCAGGTTATCATCTCCGGATATCACATTGAAACCCTCAGGCTTGTTTTTGATGATTTCCATGATTTGAGAAAGATTCCCTGAAGCTTCTTTTATCGCGACCACATTCTGAGCGAAGCGAAGAATCTAAGTTATTAATCAAAGGCAGAGATTCTTCAGTCTCCCGACAAGTCGGGATCCTTCAGAATGACAAGTTAAGGCTATGACAAATTAAGAGTGTGCAGTTCCACAATTTAAACATTTGCTTAAATCATTCGATTATAGAGTATTAAGGTTACTTATAATAACATATTATTCATGTGCTGCCGATGGAAAAATCTGAAAAAGTAAAAAGATCGAG
>JBAXPV010000023.1:0-61916 GCA_037132075.1 Bacteroidota bacterium | reverse complement strand
CAGTTTATCGACAAGGCACTGCTAGGCTAACATGGGGTTGGTGGGGTGGATACATTGTAAAAAAACAAAAAATCTACTTCGCTATTTTTCTTCATCCAAGGATCAAAATAAGTGTTAAGAATAAAATGACAAGAGGGTGCAAATTTTGCGTACTACTTTTTTTGTGATTTAAATGACGCTTATTTAGAATCATTTTAAACAAAGAGCTGATTTCCCTTGTTTAATCACTTCATAGAATAAAATAACGTGGATGCTCAAAGCCTCCACAAAACAACATTTATTAGGAAGCTTATGAAAAAAATTAAATGTATCAGTCTGCTATTTACCTTATTAGGCTTGCTGAACTTTAGCAATAATGTCATTGCAGTTACACACATCATCCAAGTTGCGAATTTCAGCTTTACACCAAGTAACATTAACAATGTGCAATTGGGTGACATTATACGTTGGGAGTGGGTTGGAGGTATTCATACTACGACTTCTTCCTCAATACCGGCAGGTGCCGCAACTTGGGATCAGATTATCTCTAGCGGAATATCTTTTTATGAATATACGCCCACAGTGACAGGGGTTTACAGTTATGTATGTACACCGCACATTGGATTGGGGATGATCGGAAGCTTTACGGTACTAAACCCGGGACCGTCAACAAGGACCAGTTCTCAATCAGGGAACTGGAGCCAATCGTCGACATGGGGTGGAAACCCGCCACCAACATCTGTGGATGCTGCTATTATTAATGGAGGATTTACTGTAACTGTTGATAATTCTAACGCAGTATGTTCAAGCGTTCAGGTTGGGGGCTCTGCCCTGGGACAGGGAACAGGAACGCTGAGTTTTTCCAGTGGGTCACATCTGACGGTTTCCGGAATTACAAACATAGGTCCTGTCAATAATAACAATACATCCGGCAGTCTTAACATGTCTAGTGGAGGAACATTGACTTGCCAAGGAATTACCTTAAACCGTTTAGGGACCTGGACAGCAGGTACCGGCACTGTTGAATTTACCGCCACTAATACAATACCAATTGACAATAATGTGATTTTTAACAATTTGACGATGAGTGGAGGAACGACCACAATCGCGCATAACCTAACTGTAAGCGGCAATCTTCTTATTAACTCAGGGGCGAGCCTCAATGGAGGAGCCAATACCTTATCGCTGGCCGGGAATTGGACCAACAACGGAACCTTTACAGGGAATACCGGGACCGTCACTTTCAATAAAAACGGGAATCAAGCCATCACAGGAAATGGGATAAACAATTTCAATTCTTTAAGATTGGATGAAGGCACAAGTGTAAATAACACTTTAGAGGTTTTATCGACTCATTTCAATGGCGCCAGTAACTTTTTAACACTGGTCAACGGAACCTTTAAAATATCTGGAAATTTTAGCTTTTCAAATACTTTTATTCTGGGGCCAACCTATAATATCCAGCCCGCCACCGGTTTGTGGATCAACAACCCCAATGTTACCGTGATTGCCCAAGCAGGTGGCATATCTGTAAGGGGACTCCTCAGACTGACCGCAGGCACCATTAACATCGGGACCAGCATTGATCAATCCCTTATCTATGTTACAGGATCAACAATTAATATTGAAGGCGGGGCACTTCATATTGCAGGCTTGTTGACACGAAACAACGCAACGGCAACAACTACTTATATACAAAGTGGTGGGACAGTAACGCTTGTGGAACAAGGCTCCACAGATCCAATATTTGCAGGATTCGACCTAGGTGCTGTAGGATCAACCTTTAGCATGTCAGGGGGGACAATTGTTTTAAGAAACGCGAGCAGCGCCCCAAGCGATTTTCTGAACGCTTCTGCCGTAGCTACTGTCACCGGAGGTACATTACAAATTGGAGATGCCGGTACTTTAAATTCGCAGACGATACGTATCCAAAGCCCAAGGCCTATCGGCAACCTACTGGTTTCCAATACCACATCACAGTCAGTTAAACCTATTGCAACGCTTGTAAATTCAAGTCTTAGTATCCTGGGAAATGTCACAATCCAGCCCGGGACAAGCTTTAATTCCAATGGCTTTAACATCACTCTTGGTGGGGATTGGGTGGATAATGGCAGCTTCACTAACGGTGGTAATACCGTACTTTTTAACGGGAGCGGACCGCAAGGTCTTACGAACCCTTCCGGCGAGACTTTCAACATCCTCGACATTGCGAAAACCGGAGAAACACTGACGCTCAATGGCAATACTACTGTAAATAACAGCTTTAGTCTTACTTCCGGAACAATAGCTGTAGGGAATTCTATTCTTACCTTAAATAGTACTGTAACAGGTGGTGGCACACTTACAAGTTCGCCTTCCGGAACTGTCAGTTATAACCAGGGCAGCGCTGGCCAGTCTGTGCTTTCAGGAAACTATGGAAACCTTGTTTTTAGCGATTTTAGTAAGACGCTGGCCTCTTCCGGTACTATCGGCGTTGCAGGCACCTTTACCCCAGGCGGCGGAGGCAGCCACACAGTTACTGGCAGCACTATTAATTTTAATGGCGGCTCACAGGCGATTCCTGTTTTTGGCTATAACAATTTAACGGCAAGCGGAAGTGGGACCAAGAATGCAACAGGTACAATTATCATTGGTGGAAATCTTACCATAAATTCCTCTGTTGTCCTTTCTGGAGCAACAACACTTAGCCTGGATGGAACAAGCCATTTTAATGCAGGGACACTGAGTGCAGGGACAATTACTGTAGGGACAGGCGGGACCTTAACCAACAACGGAACTACTACTGCTACCTCCATATTAAATGGTGCAGGCTCGATAATCCAGGGAAGCAGCGGACAGTTAAACATCCCTGGAACTGCCTCAATCGCGACACTAAATACCAGTGCTGCAGGCAATACCGTGAGCTATAACGGCAACATTCCCCAGACATTGAACGGATCATTATTTCATAACCTTACGATTGCCAATCCTACCGGACTTAATATGTTGAACGATGTGACCATCAATGGCACTCTTAGCATTATCAGCGGGACATTGACTACCAACTCAAACAATGTCATATTGGGATCCGCAGCAACACTTTCTGAATCGCCCGGACAAGGAATTGTGGGGTTTGTAAGAACGACACGCAACCTGAGTGCTACAACAGGTACAGAATCATTTGGAAATATCGGGGCTGATTTGGTCTTGAACGGGGTCGCCCCTGGCAGCACAATAGTCCTGAGAAAGACCGGAACCGCTTTAAATGGAAACGGGCACAGCTCCATTAACCGGTATTTTGATATCACTCCGTCAACAAACACCGGATTGAATGCCGGACTGGTATTCCATTACAACAACAACGAGATCAACGGACAGACCGCTGCCCTTCTGGATCTTTACAAATCGCAGGACAATGGTTCGACATGGACTAACCTGGGAGGAACTGTTAACACCCTTGCAGGAACAATTACTCTAAGCGGCCTTAATGATTTCTCACGATGGACTGCATCTGACACCAACAATCGGATTGGGAATACCCTTAGTCCTTCAACCACTTCTATCAGCCCTGCTTCGAAATTCCTGGCAAGTCCGACTTTCACCCTGACTATCAACGGCAGTAATTTCATCAACGCTAGGTCAACGGTGAGGTTTAACGGCAGCAACAGAACAACAACATTTATCAATAGCACTCAGTTGACGGCTTCTATTCCGGCATCAGACCTGCAAACGATAGGGGCTTTCCCGGTCACTGTTCTCAACCCCGGCGGCGGCGGTTTATCCAATGCACAGACTTTTACCGTGAATCCACTGCCTGCCAGAAAAATTAATGTTGAAACTGCTGCCAATGGATCCGGCACAATCGTATCGGGTCAATCTCTGGCTTCCGGCTCATCCATGACTGTTTACGCCATTTCCAGGGACTCACTGAATAACTTTATCGCAAACATCGCAGCAAGCTCCTGGACCCTTGAAAACAGCACTGGCGGCGTCGTTGCCGGTGACCTGCTAAGTGCTGCAGATAATAAGAGTGCAACATTCACTGGTCACGTCATCGGAACGACTGACATCAAAGCCTCCTCAGGGGTCTTAACGCCAACTCCTTCTGGCGTCATCACCGTAACCGCAGGTTCAGCAACAATCCAAGGTATTATAGCTTACAAAAATTCCGTAAGTACACCAATGGCAAATATCACTGTAGTCCTCAAATTAAATGGAGTGGTAATCAACCAGGCCACAACCGATGCCACAGGTCATTATGCCTTTACTGGTTTAGCCGATGGGACATACAGCCTCGTTTGTTCCATTACCAGACCCTGGGGTGGGGTGAATTCAACTGATGCTTTATTAATCATGAAACATTATGTGTCCTCGAATCCTTTATCCGGACTTAACCTAAAGGTTGCCGATGTCAATGGCAGTGCAAATGTAAATTCACTCGATGCGTTAATTGTTTCACGACGGTTTACCGGACTCATCACCAGTTTTAGTGTTGGTGACTGGCAAACAGAAACCAATTCTCTAATTGTGAGCGGCTTGGGTGTTACAACTGCAAATCTTTTTGTGTTGTGTACCGGAGATGTTAACGGGTCGTACGTACCGGCACCATAAGATGTCATGCCTACTTACAACTCTTATGATCATAATCTTTTTTATAATGATTAAAAATAAGAGCGCTTGCTGCCATTTTAACAGCCAAATGGAAAGCTGAACTGCAATAATGCCTAAATTTGCCGAAAATTTTAATGAACCTATTTTATGACTAAGGCAAATAAACAGATACAGGATCTTGATGATGTTGTAGTAAAATTCGTAGGTGACTCCGGAGACGGAATGCAGCTCATCGGCACACTTTTCTCTGAAACAGCAGCCCTGGATGGCAATGACCTTGCTACTTTTCCTGATTTCCCGGCCGAAATCCGTGCACCATATAACACGGTTGCCGGTGTTTCTGGGTATCAGGTCCATATTGGAAAGAATAAAATTCTCACCACCGGCGACTTCTGTGACGTGCTCGTGGCTCTCAACTCTGCTTCACTAAAATCAAACCTCAAATGGGTAAAACCAGGAGGAACCATCATTCTTGATGTGGATACCTTTGACCAAGCTGGCATCGAAAGAGCCGGTTATAAAGTCAGTCCGCTGGATGACAATAGCCTCGATTCATTCCAGGTAATCAAAGCCCCAATCAGCACCATGGTCAGGGATATCGTTAAAAATATCGGATTGGACACTAAAACCGCAGACAAAACCAGGAACATGCTGGCGCTGGGGATTTTGTATTATATGTTCAACAAGCCACTTGACAATACTTTCCGCTTTTTTGAAGTTAAATTCAAAAAGAAACCAGAACTGGCTCAAGCCAACAAAGCAGTTCTTCAGGCTGGTTTCAACTATGCCGATACGATTGAAGTGCTGACGTCTACTTACCAGATTCCGCCTGCTACCATGGCAAAAGGCACTTACCGCAATATCACGGGGAATACGGCCACAGCATGGGGTTTCCTCGCTGCCTCTGAGAGGTCAGGTCGTCCCCTCTTTCTGGGCTCCTACCCTATCACCCCGGCAACCGAAATCCTGATGGAACTTTCCAAACATAAGTCATTAGGTGCAAAGGTATTCCAGGCTGAAGACGAAATTGCAGGGATCTGTTCTGCCATCGGTGCTTCTTTTACCGGATCACTGGCGCTTACAACCACCTCTGGTCCAGGACTCTCCCTAAAAAGTGAAGCTATTGGCCTTGCCGTGATGACGGAACTTCCATTGGTCATCGTTAACGTACAAAGAGGCGGCCCATCAACCGGACTTCCTACAAAATCAGAACAATCAGACCTTTTTCAGGCACTGTTTGGAAGAAATGGTGAATGCCCTGTCGTAGTGATCTCAGCTTCCACGCCTGCTGATTGTTTCTATAAAGCCTACGAGGCAGCCAAAATTGCAATGGAGCACATGACTCCTGTTATGCTTCTTACAGAAGGTGCGATGGGATTTGGCTCAGAGCTTTTCCGGATACCCAAAGTGAAAGATCTTCCTTCGATTACGCCTCCTATGGCCAAAGCCAATGATCCGGATTATAAGCCATACCGCAGAGATCCTGAGACTCTTGTCAGACAGTGGGCCATCCCTGGAACAGAAGGACTCAGACATCGAATTGGCGGATTGGAGAAAGAGAATATCAGCGGGAATGTTTCCACTGACCCAATGAACCACCAACTCATGACTGAGATGAGGGCAGAAAAAGTTGCCAGGGTTGTAAAAGACCTGCCTTTGCAAGACATCTATGGCGATCAGGAAGGTGACTTACTTGTTATTGGCTGGGGTAGCACCAAAGGCGCCATCCAGTATGCCGTTGATGAGTTACGTGCTGCCGGCAAAAAAGTATCACACGCCCATTTTCATTATATCATGCCATTACCGGCAAATACAGAAGAAGTATTTTCAAAATTTAAAAAGATTGTGGTTTGTGAACTAAATTCCGGCCAGTTATTTTATTATTTGAGAATGCTGCACCCAACCTTCACTTATACCAAATACAACAAGGTACAAGGTCTGCCATTTGTGGTCAATGAATTAACAGCAAAATTTAACCAACTTTTAGAGGAGAAATAAATCATGTCAGAACGTCCAGATAATACCACTATAGAAAGGTCATCCGTAGAACTGACCAAACAGGATTTTGTTAGCGACCAGATGGTTAAATGGTGTCCGGGATGCGGCTCACACGCAATCCTGGCTGCTGTAGCCAACGTCTTTCCTAAAATCGGATACAAAAAGGAGAACTTTATGATGGTTTCCGGAATCGGATGCTCATCTCGATTCCCATATTATGTGAATACTTACGGATTCCACGGCATCCACGGCAGGGCAAACCCGATCGCTTCCGGAATGAAGATTGCCAACCCACATCTTAGCCTTTGGGTTGCAACCGGTGATGGAGACTCGCTCGCCATCGGAGGTAATCACTTCATCCATGTCATCCGCAGAAATATTGACATCAATATCATTCTTTTCAATAACGAAATCTATGGTTTGACGAAAGGTCAGTATTCTCCAACGACCCCTATGGGAACCATGACAAAAACGTCTCCCCAGGGAACGATCGAGCATCCTTTTAATATTGGGGAGCTTGTTATCGGGGCCCAGGGAAGTTTCTTTGCCCGCGCTGCCGACAATAATCTGAAACTGATGACCGAGATCATGTTCGAAGCTGCCAAACACGATGGGACCTCTTTGATTGAGATCCTTGAAAATTGTGTCATTTTCGCCGATGGCGTTCATCAACAAATTACTGGAAAGGAAGTTAAAGATGACGCTCAGCTTATTCTTCGCAATGGAGAGCCTATGCTGTTTGGTAAAAACAAAGATAAAGGGATCCGTTTCTACGAAAACAAACTCCAGGTTGTTACCATCGGAGAAAATGGAATCACTGAAGATGACATCCTGATTCACGATCAATACCAACAGGATCCTGGCGTTCAGCTGATGCTGGCCAAAATGGAGCCACCTCATTTCCCCGTTGCCATGGGTGTGATCCGTTCTGCGAAATACCCTACTTATGATGATCTCGTTCAGGAACAAATCACCTATGCCAAAGCAAACTCCAAAATCAAAAACGTTGACGACCTGCTGAACAGCGGCGATACATGGGAGATTAAATAAGTTTGTCATCCTTCGGCCCCACCCAAGATTGCAGCAAAATGTTCTTCATTGACTATTAGGCTGAAGACTGGGATTCCTTATTACCTTTGTCGGTATGAAGTACCGACTTATAAAATTTCTTGAAGAAAATGCTTTGTTGCAATCCGGTGAGCGGATAATGCTTGCCGTAAGCGGTGGTATTGATTCAGTGGTGATGACCCATCTTTTCAAAGATGCAGAGATCCCATTCAGTATTGCGCATTGTAACTTCCAGCTGAGAACCCAGGAAAGCCATGACGATGCTGCCTTTGTTGAGAACCTGGCAAAGACTATGGATGTCCTTTTCTTTTGCAAATCTTTTCAAACACAAGAATTCGCAAAGAACAATAAACTCTCTCTGCAGATGGCTGCCAGGGAAATAAGATATCAGTGGTTTGAGGAAATAAGAAATAGAGAATCCTACGATTTCGTTGCTACTGGTCATCACCTGGATGATCAGATTGAAACATTCTTTATCAACCTTTTACGTGGGACAGGAATCTCGGGACTCAGAGGCTTCCCTGTCCGGCTTGACAACATTATCAGACCTTTGCTATTCCTCACGCGAAAAGAGATTCAAAGTTATGCCCTGGACAAAGGAATTCGATTTAGAGAAGACAGCAGTAATACTTCCTTGTATTATGGGAGAAACCAAATCCGTCACCAGCTAATCCCCATCCTTGAAAAGATACAACCGAACTTTTCCCACATCATGGAAGGAAATTTTCGGAATTTAAAAGAAGCCGAGGATATTTTACTGGCTACAGCCCTTGTAAAAAAAGAGGACTTATTGCAGGAGAATAATGGGACTTTTTTTATTGATCTTGCCCAATTAAAAACCTTATCACCCATAAGAACATATTTGCATTATTGTCTCAGCGACTTCAATGTAAATTCCAGTACCCTGGATGGGATCTTGAAAAGCCTGGCATATAACGAAAGCCGGCTATTTTATACAGATCAATTTGTTTTAACAAAAGACCGGAATCATCTCATTATTGAAAAAAAAGAGGCTCAATTAACAGATAGAAATAATTCACTATTCCCGATTATTCTACCGTCAGATTTGCTAAGGGATCATTCAGAAAAAACCATTTCGTGGGATATCAGCGAACCCTTGTCATTACAGCTTTCTGTGATGACAATTACCCATGATTTTTTAATTCAGAAAAAAGGGAATATCGCTCAAATAGATTTTGATAAATTAAAAGAGCCCCTAATCCTCAGAAAGTGGAAAAATGGCGACCAGTTTAAGCCCCTGGGCTTGAAAGGGAAGAAGAAAATCAGTGACTATTTTATTGATCAAAAATATACCGCAGCCATGAAAAAAGAAGCCTGGCTACTTTGCAGCGGTGAAAAAGTAGTTTGGCTGGTTGGAGAACGATTGGATGACAACTTTAAAATCAGTTCATCCACCAAAAGAATTTTAACGATCGATTTTTCGGTTTAGTCTTTGATACAACGCAAGGAGATCCCTTCCACGAAAGGCGTTGTGCTTTGTTGAATAACCGTTGTGCTGTTAATATCCAAGACACGAGTCCACGCATTTTCCCCGAGGATATTCGTTGAACTCCAGAAATTGGTCTTCAGGTTAATCATAGAATATTTCTTACAGTTCTTTACCCAGCCAGACATCAAAGCATTAAAACCTGAGGAGCCTCCTGATTTTAAGGCAACACCAGCAGAATCTGCACCGCCAGTTATAGTAACCAGTGTATCCCATTCATCATCAGTAGGAACATGCCAGCCATTTGGACAAATTCCCTGCCCACCTTCTGTGGTAGTATAATTCATCATTTCCTGCCATTGATACCAACCTCCATATATATTACAGTTATTGGTGTCATTTTCATAACAATATTTCTCAGTAACATAATTATTCGACTGATTTCCAACGCCATAAATAAAGGACCCGTAATTCAGGTTCTTTGCCATCCAGCATTGATCCCCAACCCTGACCGTTGGATAAGACTTTCCATCACGACTGTCTATTAGGTAATTTCCACAAGTAAATACAGCGGGAGGCAAAAATGAAGCATTAACATCACCTTTGCATATTCCCCGAAGGTTATGGTTGACATTCCCATTGGAAACAGTAATTGAGGCAGACGCTATGAGCCAGTCACCGGCCGGAAAAGAAGTGATTAAATGCACAAACCTCCTTGCCGCAATCGAGGCATCCAAAGCATTGATGCTTTGACTATTGTTAACGTCTGCAGCATCCTTCTTATATCCAGTCAGCGGACTCATATTGATCGTATGCTTCATGATCAGGAGTGCGTCATTGGAATTGCAGCCACCCCAGGTTTTACTACAAGTTCCGGTGAGTGTATAGGTTCCATTAGCGATATTGCTAATCTCATAATGTCCAAGTGCATCACTATTAACCTGGGCAATAACAATGCTTCCTTGTTTAAGCTGAATAACACAACTATCAAGGTAGGTCTGAACATTACTGGCATAAACAACATCGCCCCTCACCTTGTATTGCGCACTGAGGTTTAATGCTACCGAGACAAAAAAGAAAAAAGTAATTATTTTTTTCATGCGTAAAATTTGCAATACAAAAGTAATGTAAGAATATACATGTTTGGATTTCCTTAACAAAATTAACATTTGATCATTGATATTGTTTATTCAGGCTGAGGGCTGTTAGGCTGAAGGCTGAAAACCTTTCCCGAATTTTTTCACTAAATTCTAAGGACAAATCACTACCTTTACAGATTAAATCAACGGATTTTGTATGTCCTTAAGCCAGGAATTGCTTGGAAAACTGCAGTCATTTTGCGCCAGCCGTGAACGATGCACTTCTGAAGTAATTACAAAACTCTCTAGCCTGGGTGCAGACCAAAGCCAAATTGAATCAATAATTCGTGAATTACAACAAGGGTCTTTTTTGGATGACATGCGTTATTGCAATACTTTTATTCGACAAGCGCTTGAGGTGAAAAAAATTGGAAAAACCAGGATTTTTGAATACCTAAAAGCAAAAGAAATCGATGAACAATTTATTTCTAAGTCTCTTGAAAAAATCACTGCTGAGCACTTCAAAAAAATACTGATAGTAAAAATAGAAACTGAGATTAAAAAAAATAAATCTGAAAATAACATTACATCTTCAGCCAAAATCATAAATAAACTACTTAGAGATGGATTTGAAGAAGAAGACATAATATCAAGTTTACGCATTAATTTTAATATCGAAATCTAACACATAACATATGATCATTTCTGAATCGATTAAAGACATTCAAGTAAGGATAGAAGCCTTAAGGAGGTTCCTTTGACATCGACTACAAGCTGGAACAGATAAAAGACGAAGAGTCCCTGACACATTCACCTGAATTTTGGAATGATCCGAAAAAAGCGGAATCACATTTAAAAGCCATTCAGGAAAAGAAAAGTTGGACGAATTCTTTTGAAGAAGTAATAAAAAGCCTGGAAGATCTCATCGTGCTTCAGGATTTCCTTAACGAAGGAGAAGTTACAGAAGCAGAGGTAGAGCAACATTTTCTGGAAACGCAGAAACTGTTAGAAGATCTTGAATTTCGGAATATGCTCAGCGGAGAAGAAGACAAGCTGGGTGTTATCATGACGATTAACTCAGGGGCAGGAGGTACAGAAAGCCAGGATTGGGCCCAGATGCTCATGAGGATGTATATCCGTTGGGGTGAGCGCAACAATTACAAAGTAAAGGAGATAGATCTCCAACCCGGTGATGTGGCGGGTATAAAATCCGCAACACTCGAATTTGAAGGGGCCTATGCTTTTGGTTATCTGAAATGTGAGAGTGGCGTTCACAGGCTTGTCCGCTTGTCTCCCTTTGATTCCGCTGCCCGAAGACATACTTCATTTGCTTCAGTATATGCCTACCCTGTTATTGATGACAATATCGTCATTGAAATTAACCCGGCTGATATCAGTTGGGACACATTTCGTTCAAGCGGGCCTGGCGGACAGAATGTAAACAAGCTGGAAACCGCAGTCAGGTTGAAACATGAGCCTTCAGGCATCGTCATCGAATGCCAGGAAACCCGGTCTCAGGGCCAGAACCGTGAGAAAGCCATTAAAATGCTGAAATCTCAGCTCTATGATATTGAGTTGCGCAAGAAACAGGAAGCGCTGGATAAAATTGAAGGGACTAAGAAAAAGATTGAATGGGGTTCCCAGATCCGTAGCTATGTGATGCACCCATATAAAATGGTAAAGGATCACCGTACGGATATAGAAACATCAAATGTTCAGGCTGTGATGGATGGGGATCTTTACGATTTTATCAAAGCATTCTTGATGGAATTTGGCTATAAAAAATAGTTAACCACCTTATAATTAATCTATTATGGAAACAAGGACAGAAAAAGACACCATGGGCCCCATTGAGGTGCCCGCTGACAAATACTGGGGAGCACAAACCCAGCGTTCCAAAGAGAACTTCAAGATCGGAGGACAACTGATGCCCCCGGAAGTGATTCATGCCTTTGCCATTCTGAAAAAAGCAGCGGCCTTGACAAATTTCGAATTGGGAATTCTACCAAAAGAGAAATGTGATTTAATCAGCGCTGTTTGTGATGAGATCACGGCCGGAAAGTTAAAAGATGAGTTTCCTCTAGTAGTGTGGCAAACTGGATCAGGCACGCAATCAAACATGAATGTCAATGAGGTTGTAGCAAACCGTGCCCAGGTACTTTCAGGGGGAACGCTGGGTGAAAAAACCCTCATCCACCCAAATGATGATGTCAACAAATCCCAGTCATCCAATGACACTTTTCCTACAGCCATGTCTATTGCGGCCTACCGTATGGTGATGGAAGTCACTTTGCCTGGTGTTGAGATCCTACGTAAAACATTAAAGGCCAAAGCTGCAGAATATGACCATATTGTAAAGATCGGACGCACCCATCTTATGGATGCAACTCCATTAACCTTAGGACAAGAATTCAGTGGTTATGCTTCACAACTGGAGCATGGGATAAAAGCACTGCAAAATACCTTGCCACACCTTTCTGAGCTAGCCTTAGGAGGCACTGCGGTTGGAACAGGGATAAATGCACCCAAGGGATATGCTGAACTTGTAGCAGCAAAGATTGCCTCGCTGAGTGGATTCCCTTTTACCAGCGCTCCCAACAAATTTGAAGCCTTGTCCGCTCATGATGCTATGGTAGAAACCTCCGGGGCTCTGAAGCGACTTGCCGTTTCGCTGATGAAGATCGCTAATGACATTCGTTTGTTAGGCTCAGGTCCACGATGTGGAATCGGAGAACTTAACCTCCCGGCCAATGAGCCAGGTTCTTCAATCATGCCTGGAAAAGTTAATCCGACACAATGTGAAGCACTTACTATGGTTTGTGCCCAGGTTATTGGCAATGAAGCTGCTATCGCTGTTGGCGGCATGCAAGGTCATTTCCAGCTTAATGTCTTTAAGCCGGTAATTATCTATAACCTGCTCATGTCAGCCCGACTGATCGGTGATGCCTGTGCCTCTTTCGAAGAGCATTGCGCTGTGGGAATTGAGCCAAATCTCCCATTTATTAAGAGAAATCTTGAAAATTCATTGATGCTGGTTACTGCACTCAATACACATATTGGCTATGAGAATGCCGCCAAGATCGCCAAGAAAGCGCACCAGGAAGGGACCACACTTCGGGAAGCCGCTCTGGCACAAGGCCTGCTTACCGATGAAGAATTTACTTTGTGGGTCGATCCTAATAAAATGATCGGCAGGTAATATCTACAAACGGTCTTTCAGACGGTAGATATAAAATTCCATTACCCTCTTTCCTCCTCTTACAATAGCAATGGTATCGGGCGGAAAGAGGGTTTTGTACTTTTGGGAAAAGTACGGTACGGGGTCAGCAAATTCCCGGCTTGAACAGATGAAGTAAGCATCACTGCCTTCAGGAATTGTTCCTCTTTCAAGGTTTATCCACTTATATTTATGGATTCTTTCCAGCTCACCTTCAGCATAGAGTTTGATACCGAGAGGTGTTGCCACATAATGATCAAGGTTTGCGGCAGGAAACCAGCGCCAACTCAGCATAACTGGCTTAGATCTCATTAACCCGCTTTCCATGTCATGCTTAAACATAGGATTGAACTTCTCATGGAGCTGCTTCCATCCAAACAAATCGAGACTGAAATCATTGGCTCCGGGTTCGTTTTGATTTTCCTTAATTCCAAGCAACCCAGTCAATACTCCTGTTCTAACCTGTATTATGCCGACTCCGGCAACAAAAACAGTGAGACCCAAGGCAAACCGGAGAATCAGTGGAAATATTATTTCATTTTTTTGCTTCAGGCCGATACTTCCCCGCAGCCATAATGCCGCAATTAAAATCAAGCCAACATAGGCAGGTCCGCTCCAATGGGGCAACGTGGATCGGAATAGTGACACTGCAGGCATTATTAATGCAAGGGGCAGACTACACCAAAGAATTATCTTCACCTTTTCTGAAATCGAATGTTTTCTTGACCTGCCCAGACCCAACAGGCTAAGGATTATCAAGACAACGTTTATGGGATTCTGGTATAGAAAAGTTCCTGAGATTTCTGTCAGAAAATAATCAGGCCTGAGCCTAAATTGAAAAACCTCTACTCTATTACTGTGATAGGTAAAAGAAACAAAGTCCTCGCGCCAGTTCCAAAAAAGAACAGGCAAAAATAAAAGGACAGTTAAAGCCATAGAGATGTAAAGCAAGGGTGATCTCAACCATCGACGGGCGCTAAGCAAAACATACGCCAAGGCACCCACCCATAGCATGATTGATGTATATTTTGAAAGCATCCCCAGCCCGATCATGAGTCCGGCAGCCAGCATCTTTCTTTGATTAATCTTGTCTGCTGGATCTCCCGCCAAAGCGTCAACTAAAAAATATATAGAAGCTGTCCAGTATACCATTTGTCCTGAATCCGGCAAAATGAATGTACCGGCAATGACTGATCCATAAATAGAAGCCGAATAAAGTGCTGCTGCATAGAAACCTGTAAGATCATCTTTTAACTTCCTGCCCAGCAAGAAAACAATCCAGGTGGTCATTGTTCCACACAACAGTGCGCCAAGCCTGATAAAAATCTCATGATTCAAACGAAGATTGAATGTAAAAAGCTGAATTAGCCATCCTACCATTGGCGGATGGTCAAAATGACTCCAGTCCGGATATAGCGCATAGGTCCAATAATAGACCTCATCATTCCCTAATTCCGTCAAGCCTGCAATTAACATTCTCACAATCAGCAGAATAGCAATCACAAACGCTAACAGGACAGATGTTTTATTGTTTTTTAACACTTAATTAATTCAAAAAGACTGCAACAAATATAATATTTCCCTGTTCTTTGATGCGTAAAGCTACGGTAACCTTTTTTATAGTTTTAAGTATAAAAATCAAAATATTGCATGGTTTTTGTAATCATAAGATGTAATCAACTAACATTATTTTCATAACATGAGCATCAGCTTCGTCAAAGAGTATTTCAAAAAGTACAAAAAGTGGATTATTGCAGGATACATTGTTAAGTTTTTAATCACAGCCACCATCATTGGTTTTGCCCAGCAACCTTCGAAAAAGTTTGATGAGATTCAGATCAAGACTTCCCTGATGTGTAAAATGTGTAAAGAACGTATCACAAACGGGCTTATCTATGAAAAAGGGATAAAAGATGTCACTATTGATATCCCGACAAAAGTGGTTACTGTTAAATACAATACAAAACAAACCAGCCCTGATATTATTAGAGAAAAAATTTCAAAAATGGGCTATGATGCCGATAAAATCGCTGGCAATCAGAAGGCTTACGAAAAATTACCTGCATGCTGCAAAAAAGATGCAGCAGCTCATGACTAAAGTCCTTTGACACGTGGCTTTCCTGCCACAAAGTCTTTTAAATAAAAGGGTTCGAAGTACGCAAGGTCTTCGAACTCTTTTTTTATATACTTTTTTTCGGCAAGGTCCGCAAAATTCTCAGCTGAATGGGAGAATTCCTTCAAGAAATACATGCCAGGCATTTCCTCAAATATAGATTCCGTTTTCTCTGCGCCGCTGCCTGATAATATCAAAATGTTATCCTTCAGAAATGGCAGGAATGAATCTTTGGTAATTATTTCCGCCTCAACAGGTCTAATACAAACGTTATCCAAGTCATAAAGAGCAGTGTATACCTCCATTCGCCTGGCATCAATCATCGGGCAAAACAAAACCGGGCGATTGTCCTGGAGTTTTGGTTCCCAGAGTTTTTTCATACCATAAGCCATGGCTTGTAAAGTTGGGATTGCGATGAGGGGGATATCCAGGGCATAACAATAGCCTTTTGCTGCGGAAACTCCGATTCTGAGTCCTGTATAGGATCCGGGGCCCATGCTTACTGCAAGGGCATCAAGATCTTTTAAACACAGGCCTGTTTGTGAAAGAACTTGCTCAACAAATATAGTCAAAGTTGCTGAATGGTCATTGCCAGCGCTACTTTCCTTATGACCGATTACTGAGCCATTTCGAACTAAAGCCACTGAACAAACCGCTGTAGCAGTCTCCAGGCAAAGTATAAGTCCCAAAATAATATTTTTTGTCGAGAGAAATTAATCCTGGTTAAACAATTCCTTTTTGTCGACCATTTTCACTTTATCACCGTCTTTTAAGGTCTTGGAAATGGCACGATAAGGGGCAGTCACAATATCATCACCTACTTTAATGCCTTCCAGTATCTGAATAAATGTGTTATCCTGAATGCCTGTTTTCACTTTGACCATCTTGACAATACCATCCTGATAGACAAAAACATATTCTAATTGTTCCTGGTTCTCTTTTTGATTTTTTGCAGTTTTATTCTGGTCACTATCGCCGGTGGACTGGGCCACACTCTTTTCTTTATCCTTTTCTGCTTTCAGGGCTGTTGAATCTATCCGGGTTGTGACAGCCTGAATTGGCACTGTAAGAACATTGGCAACACGATGTGTCTGAATATCAACAGTAGCTGACATTCCGGGGCGCAAAGGAGTAAAACTGGTGTCATTGGATCTCAGAAGATCTTTATAGGAATCAGCCAATACTCTGATTTTCACATCAAAATTCGTAACCTGATCTACGCTAACGCCACTAACATTAGCAGAGGTGGCAATTTCGCTTACAATTCCTTTGAATTTCCTATTCAGGTATGCATCAACTTCGATAAGGGCTGTATCCCCTAATTTCACCCGAACAATATCATTTTCATTGACACTCACTTTGACTTCCATACCGGCAAGGTTTGCAATACGCATCAATTCAGTTCCTGAAGAGAACTGTGACGTCCCGGAAACTCTTTCGCCACGTTCAACATTAAGTTTGGAAATCGTGCCATCAGTGGGTGCGTAAATCGTGGTTTTGGTAAGGTTTTCTTTTGATTGCTTCAATGCGGCTTCAGAGTTCTTAACAGTAAAATTTGATGCTCTTACCGTTTGTTCTGAAGAGGAAACTTCAGCCTTGGCACTTTCATAGGAGGCTTTGGCAGCATCATATTCGGCATCAGAAATAGTTTTTGATTTCCACAGTTTCTCATTCCTGTTAAAGGTAAGCTGGGCATTGTTAAACTGGGCCTGGGCTTGTACCAGCCTTGCTTTTGAATTGGCTTCATTCGCCATTTGAGTATTGAGCATGGCAACACTCTGGTCATAATTAGAGATATACATTTCAGGATCTACTTTGGCAAGAACCTGGCCCGCTTTAACCCGGTCGCCTTCCTTCACAAAAAGCTCAGTAAGCTCGCCTGAGATATCCGGGGAAACTTTCACTTCGATCTCCGGCTGAATTTTCCCGTTCGCAGTTACGGTCTCAATAATACTCCGTGTACTAACTTTTTCGACAGATATTTTTATCTCCGTGTTTTTCCCAATCCATCCTTGTTTCTTGCCAATAGCAAGAACAATAATTATTATAACCACGGCTCCTATGCCGATTTTTATCCAGGTTTTCTTACTTATTTTCATTTTTTTGCGTCTATGTAGTGGGTGAGTCTATTATAAGTCAATGGTTTTACCCATATAAAAATCAAGAATCGTTCTTTTGAAAACGTACTCATATTTCGCCTGAAGCATATCTGACTGTGCTTTGCTCAGGTTTTTCTTTGCTTCATTATAATCGACGGAATTAACCATTCCAACATCAAATTTCTGTTGCATATAGAAAAATGCTTCCTTCATGGCATCTACTGATTTTTTAGCAGCCTGGTATTTATTAATTGCCGCTATTGCATCAGCGTAAGCCCGCTGAATGTCCTGACTAAGCTGGTTCTTCGTTGACTCCAAATTTAATCTTGCATTTTCGATCCCAATTTTTGCTTTACTGATATTGGTTCGGGTTTGAAAACCGCTGAGAATAGGAATTGACAAATAGAAACCGATTGACTTATTCTGATTGTTTTTTATCTGATAATCAAAAGCACTTTTTTCAAACAACGGGATGGTCATTGGAGCAACAACCTTCATGCTGGTATCTGAAGCCAAATAACCAACTTGCTGCATCATGTTTATTTGGCCTGACTGAACCTCGCCTGCTCCCGAAAACCCAGTACTCCAACTGCCTTGAAAAGCAATGGTGGGTGCAGCGTATCCCCTGGTGATGGCAAGATCTTTCTCTGCAGTTAACACCTTGATTTCGGCACTTTTAATTTGAGGCTGTGACTCGAGAGCCATAGAATAAACATAATTCGGCGTGGTACCAACTTCAGGTTTTTCAGGAACCTGGAAACTTGGCTTTATGATGTCAAAAGAATCCGGGGAACGCAAATCAAGAATCTGTGTCAGAATGAGGTAAGAAAGGTCTAATTGGTTTTTGGCATTCACAAGTTGCAATTCTTCAGATGCAGCCTGGGCTTCAATATTTAAGAGATTTCCCTTAGCCAAAGTACCAACATCAACCATTTTTTTTGTCCGTTCAACTTGTTGACTGGTGATATCGAGTTGGAATTGAGCATTGGCCTTCAGTTCCTGGTTGAATAAAATATTCAGATAACCTGAGGCAATATTCAAACAGATGTCATTTTGCATTTTCTCAACATCAAACTGTCCGGATTCTATCAAAAGCTTGTTTTTAGACAAGTTATTCAACATCGTAAACCCGTTAAACAAGGTCATGTTGGCGTTTAAGCTGAAGTTATCTGACTGAACCCTTGAGTCTGCAAAATTATTTGTATAGCGGTCAACAGTCTTGCCAAAATTATATCCATGAAAAACATTCCCGCTAAAATTAGGGGCAAACTGAACCTTGCTCTGAAGTAAAGAATATTCCTGCAGCCTGAGACTTAATTTTTGTTGCTTTATTTGAATGTTATTCGTTAAGGCATAATTTATACAATCCTTTAAAGACCAGACTTTTTGGGCAATTGCAGCATTGGCTAGGAACAGCAGGAAAAACACAGGGATTAATAGTCTTCTTAGAAGAATCATTGCCAAAATAATATTAGAGATTACAAAACATCTAACGGAATAAAGATAAGATAAATTGCAATAATATCAGGCTAACCAAAGAATTACCAGCGCAATTTTTCATATTTTTACAAAGGTATAAACTTATTGCATCCTTTGTATGGCAGGAAAAATTCCCCGGCTAATTCTGATACTTTTCCGTTTGCAAATATTTTTATGCCTTGCTGGTTACCCTGCTTTTACAAAAGCGCAAAGTCTTTTAGATTCTATACATGTTCATCACTACGAAGTGGACCTGGATGAGGTTGACTTCCCAGGTCGGCAAATCAAAGGTCACACTCACTTACAACTTAGCCCAAACCAAGGCTCCCTAAGGTGGATTCAACTTGAATTGCTTAATCTCAGTGTAGATTCTGTTCTTATTAGCGACATCAAATCTCCGTTTACATACAATGGCACCTTAATAACAATTCCACTTAGAATATCTTTAGGGATTTCCGACACTTTATTGGTGGATGTCTTTTATCACGGCACGCCTCACATTGAGCCTGGTGGCTGGGGCGGATTTCATTTTACTAAAAACAACATTGCCTTTAACCTGGGAATTGCGCTTAAAGAAACACCCCATAATTTTGGGAAAGTTTGGTTTGCTTGTATTGATAATTTCACCGATAAAGCCAAATACGATTTTTTCATCACTGTCTCATCTCCTTTTGTTGCAGTCTGCGGTGGAACACTCATCGACAGCCCTAAAAAAGATGGAAAAACACGCTATCATTGGAAACTGGATTCAAAAATCCCTGCTTATCTAGCCTCTGTCGCCATTTCTGATTATGTCCCCGTCCAGGGTCTTTACCATGGATTAAAAGGAGACATTCCGACTTTCATTTATGTAAATCCTGCTGATACACTAAAGGCAAGAAATTCCTTTGTTCATCTAAACCAAGTCCTCTCAATATTCGAAAACCGTTTCGGTCCTTACCGCTGGACGAGAGTTGGATTTGTAAGTACTTCAATAGGCGCCATGGAACATGCCACCAATATTGCTTATCCTGAAAGAGCGATTGACGGAACCCTGAACGACGAATCTTTGTACATCCATGAGCTTTCTCACTCCTGGTTTGGAGACCTCGTTACCTGCAGTTCGGCTTCCGATATGTGGCTCAATGAAGGCTGGGCTGTCTTTTGCGAATCCGTTGCAAAAGAAGGCTTGTACGGGAACACAGCTTACAAAACTAACATCCGGACAAAACTTCATGCGGTGCTTCAGAAAACTTTTATTGAAGATAAGGGTTATCTGTCGTTAAGTAAAATGCCTGAGAAAGACACCTACGGAAGCACTGTTTATGACAAAGGCGGTATTGTGGTTCACACACTAAGAGGGTATCTGGGCGACAGCCTCTTTTTCGCTACAACAAAAGCCCTGTTGGATAGCTTTGCTTTTTGCAACATCTCTACACAAGAATTAAAGGAATTTATTACTCTGCGCACCAAAATCAATATGGATGATTTTTTTACGTCCTGGGTAGACGGCCATGGCTTCCCTCATTATTCTGTGGATTCATTCAGGGTCAACCGAATTCGGAACGAGTACAAAGTCACTGTATACATACGACAACGACTTCTGGGAACCAACGAGGCCTTTAACTCAAATCGAGTGGAATTGGGATTTTTCGGGAAGCGTTGGGAGCACCAAAACCGATTAATCGAATTCTCAGGACTTATCGCCTCAAAAACTTTCACCTTAAACTTTAATCCAGAATGTGTTGTCGCAGACCCGGAGGAAAAAATAGGTGATGCAAGCACTGACTTTGGAACATCAATAAAGACCACTGGAAATCAGGACTTTCCGGACACTTATTTCACTTTAAACACAACACAAATCAAAGATTCAGCTTACATCAATGTTATTCATAACTGGATTGCCCCGGATGCAATTCTAAGACCAGGAGCTCCTTATTCCCTATCTCAAAACCGATACTGGAAAATCGAAGGCATATTTCCACGGGGCTTTTCTGCAAAAGGCAGCTTTTTCTACTCAAAAGATGAAGAACTTGACAATACGCTCTTGACAGATCCTGAAAACAAGCTGGTTATCCTATACAGGCCCAATGTTTCAACCATCTGGGAGGAAGTAACTTTTACAAAAGAAGGGAATACCGAAAATGGCAAACTTATTGTTGAACACTTATTTCCCGGAGAGTATACGCTTGCAGTTCGCGTTCCCTACTTTTAACGCAAATCAGCACCCAATTCCTGTTTAAATGATTTGATTAAACGATTCATTACCTGGTCGATTTCTTCATCATTTAAAGTCTTTTCAGCATCTTGCAGAATAAAACTCACAGCATAGGACTTTTTTTCATCCGGAATGCCTTCTCCCTCATAAACATCAAAAAGGTCAAGCTGTTTGAGAAGTTTCCCGCCGTTTTTCCATGCCAGCTCTTCAATACTGCTATACATCACTGACTTATCAAGGAGCAATGCCAGATCCCTTCTTACTTCAGGGAAACGTGGTAATTCGGCATATCTTGTCAAATGTGCCAGGTGCTGTGTCATCAGCTTTTCCCAGTGTATTAAGGCATAAAATACCGGGATGCGGATATCTAAAGGCTTTAATAAGGAAGAAGAAACCTCTCCAAACTCAATAACAGATTCTCCGTTTTTATTTTGATAATCCAGCCCCTGACTGAATAAATCTGATGTTAATTGTTTTGTAAGAAAATCGGTCGCTTTCAGTCCAAATCTCTTTAGAACCTGATGAACACAAGCTTTCAGATAGAAGAAATCTGCTTGCTTATCTGCTGCATACCAATTGGAATCATGCACTTTTCCACTAATCAGCAATGACAGCTGCTCTTCTTCATAATATTTTGATAATGAATCAGAACCTCCCTGTTTACCGGTATTTTGGTAGATAGATCCAAACTCAAACATTTTCAATTTTGTCTGTTTCCTGTTTTGATTCCAAGCAATAGTCTCCAGGCCACCAAAAATAAGGCTTGCACGAAGTACTTCAAGGTCCTTGCTTAAGGGGTTTAATATTCTAACCCAGTTTTCCGGCTGTACACTCTTTGTTAGACTTGTATAGTCACTGCGTGTCAAAGAATTACACATGATCTCCGAAAAACCCATGCCAACAAGGTTATCAGCAACAACATTCCTCAACTTCAATTTGTCGGGCACAGGAGATGAAACCATTGAGAAACTGATCTCCTGGCTTATTTCAACCTGGTTATACCCATAAATTCTTAAAATCTCTTCAATCACATCCGCTTCCCTGCTCACGTCGACTTTAAAAGCAGGCACAGAAATAAACAATCCTTCCTCGTCTGACTTCAGAATTTCCATTCCAAGGGAAGTAATAATCTCCTGAACTGTTTCCTTAGGGATTACTTTACCAATGAGACGGTTAACTTTTTGGTAACGAACACTAATTTTTACTTTCTCTATTGGACTTGGATAAATATCATAAATCGAAGAGCTCACCTTCCCTCCTGCCAGCTCGCATATCAGCATTGCAGCCCTTTTCAGTGCAAGAATGGTGATTTCCGGGTCACTTCCTCTTTCATAGCGAAATGAGGCATCCGTTTTCAGTCCGTGAAGTTTTGAAGTTTTTCTGACAAATACCGGGCTAAAACAGGCGCTTTCCAGAAATACACGCTGAGTACTTTCTGAAACGCCAGATTCCAACCCGCCGAAAACTCCTGCGATACACATGCCTTGCTCGGAATTGCAGATCATCAGATCCTGAGAGGACAGTTTGCGTTCAACACCATCTAAAGTAGTGAAGGGACTTCCTTCAGCTAAGGTTTTTACGACAACTTTAGCACCTTTTATTTTTGCGGCATCAAAAGCATGTAAAGGCTGTCCAAGCTCCATCAACACATAATTGGTGATATCTACTATGTTGTTTATTGGTCGTAACCCGACGGCTTTCAGGCGATTCTTGAGCCAATCAGGTGATTCTTTGACAGAAATCCCAGATATTGTTAATCCTGAATAACGAAGACAGGCATCGGTATTTTCAACAAAAACAGGAATTTCGAGATCATGATTGTCAATATGAAAAGTGCTGACATCAGGAAAAATCAAAGTAGGCGAGAGCAACTGATGTGGGGCATGCAATTTCACGGTAGCCAGTAAATCGCGCGCCACACCAATATGCGAAGCTGCATCGACCCGGTTGGGCGTCAATCCAATTTCAAAAACATTATCCTGGTATAGACCCAGATATTCGGCCGCAGGCAAACCTATGGGTGCATCATCTTTTAAAACCATGATTCCTTCATGAGAATGGCCAAGACCTAACTCATCTTCAGCACAAAGCATCCCCTCTGAAGCTTCGCCCCTGATTTTTGCCTTTTGAATCACAAAAGAGCTATCTTCTTTATAAATTGTTGTCCCAACAGTAGCTACGAGAACTTTTTGTCCGGCAGCAACATTGGGTGCCCCGCAGACGACATTTAACAAGTTCGCTTCACCAACATCCACCGTAGTAAGGCTCAATTTGTCAGCATTCGGATGTTTGCCACAGCTGATGACTTTGCCCACGACAACCCCATTCAACCCACCTTTAACGCTTTCAAAGGTCTCCAGGCTTTCGACTTCGAGTCCGCAATCGGTTAACATCGCGGATAGTTCTTCCGGAGAAATATTGGTAGGAAAATATTGTTTAAGCCAATGATAAGAGATTTTCATTTTCAGAATTTTGAGAGTGCAAAAGTACAGAAATTAATGAAATCAGCCTGTCAGCTAATCCTGCCCAAATCCTGAGACTGTTTACTCAATGATTGTAAGTAAAGTCGCATTACCCTATTGTCAGGATCCGAGAGGTCCGGATCTGTACGAAGAACGTCTGAGGCCATGTCGCGGGCGATTTTGATAATTTTTTCGTCCCTGATAATATCCGCGATTTTCAAACCGATGATGCCGCTTTGCTGGGTACCCTGCAAATCTCCCGGGCCCCGTAGTCTCAGGTCAGCTTCTGCAATTTCAAACCCATCAGTAGTTCTGACCATTGTCTCAATCCGCTTGCGGGCCTCAGCTGTTAGCTTATAACCAGTCATTAACAGGCAATACGACTGATCCGCGCCACGCCCCACCCTACCCCTGAGTTGATGAAGCTGTGAAAGTCCAAAACGCTCTGCATTTTCTACCACCATGACACTTGCGTTGGGGACATCGACACCAACCTCAATTACAGTTGTTGCTACCATAATGTCAGTTTCGCCTTTTACAAACCGTTTCATTTCAAAATCCTTTTCATCTGGTTTCATTTGGCCATGAACCATGCTAATGGCATATTTTGGTGCTGGATATTCAATACATAATGAGTCAAATCCTTCAGCAAGAAATTTCATGTCTAAGGTCTCAGACTCATTGATCAAGGGAAAAACCCAATAGATCTGCCGTCCTTCCTGAATCTGCCTTTTTACAAAACCGAGGACACGCAGCCTCGCTGAATCAAAATAATGCAAGGTCTGAACGGCTTTCCGTCCTGGTGGTAATTCATCTATGACAGAAACATCAAGATCTCCGTATAAAGTCATGGCTAATGTCCTGGGTATAGGCGTTGCTGTCATAACAAGCATATGAGGTGGCGTTTCGCTCTTTTCCCAAAGACTGGCCCTTTGCATCACACCAAAACGATGCTGTTCATCAATAATCACAAGACCCGGATTCTGAAACTTAACAGTATCTTCTATCAAGGTATGAGTACCTATTAATATTTGAATAACACCCGTTCTCAGACTTTCATGCAATGTTCGCCTGTGTTTTGCTTTGGTTGATCCGGTTAACAACTCAAGTCGGATATCCATCCCTTGGAGCATACGAGTTAATGTGTTATAATGCTGAATGGCAAGAAGCTCAGTTGGTGCCATTAAACAAGCCTGGTATCCGTTATCAAGTGCGATTAGCATGATCATGAGAGCCACCAATGTTTTACCACTGCCAACATCTCCCTGCAACAAACGGTTCATTTGCTTCCCGCTACCCATATCCGCCCTAATTTCTTTGATCACTCTCTTCTGTGCATTTGTCAATGGAAAAGGGAGAAGTTCCTTATAAAACCGGTTAAAATAATCCCCAACTTGAGCGAAACGGAAACCCGTGATCTTTGTTTGACGAAAAGCTTTAACTCTTAACAGCTGTAACTGAATAAAAAACAATTCCTCAAACTTTAACCTCGCCTGAGCCTTCTTTAATTCATCAGGATTTGGCGGAAAATGTATTATAATCAATGCCTCTTCCCTTGACAAAAGTTTAAACCTGTCAAGGATAGCAAAGGAGATCAGCTCGGGAATTTTCCCGGGAATCATCTCGATCAAGTTCCTCATGATCTTCCTTATTCCCTTACTGTCGAGACCCTGTGTTTTTAATTTTTCAGTAGAATTATAAAAAGGTTGAAATAGCTCGCTACTCTGTGTTGACTCCGGTCCAGATACTTCAATTTCTGGATGAGGAATGTTATATTGTGCGTTGAATATTGTTGGCTTCCCAAATACAACATATTCCTGACCCGGCTTTATTGTATCGATGATCCATCGGACACCCTTAAACCACACCAATTCAATATTGCCACTCCCATCATTCAGAATGGCACTTAACCTTTCCGAACCTGTTTTTCCCAACTTCCTGACATTTGATATTTTCCCACGGAGCTGTACATAAACCAGGTCGCTGCTAATTTCACGAATCAGGGTGAACTTAGTCCGGTCGACATAGCGGAAGGGATAGTAAGTCAATAGATCTCCAAAAGTCCGTATCTCCAATTCCTTTTCGAGTGATGTTGCACGCTTAGGTCCGACACCTTTCAGATACACAATCGGAGTTAAAAGCAAGTCACTTGACATTTAGCATGGAGTTTTAACAAAAATAGAAATAAAAAACCGGATACCTTAAATCAATAAAGTATCCGGTTTCAAAAGAGAAATCTTTAACTAGAATTCCCAGAGATCGTGTTCAAATTTAAAAAGGTCGTTTTTAATCCGTTCTGATTCCAGAAGAGCATCTAAGCCTGCAGTATAATCAGCAATTTTACGGTCATAAACGTTTTGTTCTTTATAAATATAGCTATCAAACATTCGTTTCCAAAAAATGTCATCATAACTTCTGCGCTCGTTGTCATTGAAGCGGTTGAAGACTTCTGATTTTGCGAGTAGGGTTCTTGCTTCAGGGAAATAAATCCAGAATAGTGGTTCTTTACCTCTAAATTCACCAGATTCAGTATAGCTATCGCGCACCAGGCAGATTCCCAGAATTCTGACATCCATTTGTGATCTTTGTTTGTCAAAAAACCAATCTTCTTTCAAGCGAATCATCTTGATATCGAGTGGATTAAACTTAACTGAGATCACCGTATCAAATAAATCATAAGGAGGGTAAGGTCTGGGTAACTGAACGGTATCTGTTCGTTCCAGACCTTTGATCACTTCCTGATAGGTAAGCGGGACCAGGAACTCATCCGTGTTTGAAGTCTGGTAGGCAGTCAAAGCACCTTCTTTCAATGCATCCATGATTACGCTGGCAAAATTTCTCCAACCGTTATGTGGATTTTCAGGGAAATAAAAAGGATGATTAATCTTTTGGCGCAGATCGATGGCGCGCCAAATCCTTTTCTCCCACATAACATCGGCTTCACGAACAGCGGCATAGGGAATAGGTTTCCTTTCGTTCGTATGGATCTTATCAAAAACACCATCCCGGGGAGGACTGTCCATCACCTGGCTAAAGGAGTTCATGCTGAACCCTGCCAAGAGGAACAAGACTAAAAAGATGATCTGTTTTTTCATAAAACTTCCTATTAGTAAATCAATAAACTACTTAATATCCAGAGATACTGTGGCTAACTTACGGTTGCCATCAGGTCCTTTAGCTACAATATTCTCAATCCAGATTTTCTGACCCCGACGTGCTCCGCGGATGAATTTTTTGACTTCTTCCGAGAATTGACCTCCGGTGATTGTTTTCTGATAAATATCACCACTGGTGGTAGAAACAAAATTGAAAGAAACGATAGAGAAACTCAATTCGAAATCAAAGTCGGCAGGCATCCTCGGAATTACAGAGGAGATCAGCAACTCATCTTTAGATATAGACCCTCCGCTGGTTTTGCCAACGTAAGGAACAGGATCCGGAACTCTTTTGATACGAAATTCTACACCACCCATGGATTTAGATTTCCCGGCATCGCCAACTGCAACAGAAATATTTGTCTTCTTTCCCATAGCTTCTTTTGGCACAGTAACAATCCAGCTAGTACCTTCTCTTCTAAGAGTTCCAAGAGTCATAACCGGTTTGATCTTTTCAGTAGGAACCCCAGGAACTGAAATAGATACAGGGTTATCTACCCCAATATAAAATACATTCATTTTGGTTGCAGAGACAGTCAATGAAGGCTTGGCTACTACATACTCATCATGGAAATAATACTTATTGGTGATTCCTGCAGGAGATTTAACGATGATAACACCGGCATATTTCTTTATGCCTTCAGCCCCGGCTGGCATCTTAAGATTAACCATACCGTTGACCCCTTCAACTTTACGTGCATTGGCAAGGGCAGCATCTGTAACAGTGTCAGCACCATCGACAACAAAGACATTAGGTGTTGATTTCGTATCATAAGCAGCAACGAAAACCTCCGCATTATAATCTTCACCCTGGAATACATAACGTGTCTGAGGGACTACCTTTGCGTTGATCTTGTCAAATTTAAAGTCTTCCTTGCTGATTGAGGCATATAAATGGTTCACCACGTCGAACTCAGTAGACTGAACCTCGTTGATGATCTTATTTAATATGGTAATGTCAGCAGCCAAGATGGTGTGGTAGAAGTTATGCATCTCCCAGTTTTGTTTTCTATGATCTGCATCATAAAAAGGGCCTTCCAGGTCAAGACTCATTTTGAAATCAGGTCTTGCTTTCTGGCCAACCAACTCAAGCATTTCCTTTTTGTATTTAGCAATCCTATCTCTGAGTTTTCGTGCTTCACCTGCAGATCCATCCTGAGAATCCCCAATAAAGTAGTGGGTAGATTCATCATATTTATCTCTTGAACCAACCTCTCCCAATTTCAAGGTCCTAACAGGAATAGAATCTTTTGGGTTCATAGGATTTGGGCGATACTTAACCGTATAAAACTCTTTTAATGTTTCTGTAGAATCCATTTTTTCAGAAAGACAAACGACTTTTAGTTTGATGCTTTCCAGGTTTTTAATCAAGGCTTCTGAGAGTTTTTTAGCGGTTTGAGCTTTATTCCAGTATTCTCCTACTTTATCCTGATTAATATTGTATTGCTTCTCGAATTCCCCGAAGGTTTGATCGATCTTTCCGGCAAAACTTTTATTTGTATTTTCCATACTGTTATTCACAATAAGGAACGCATTTAAAATTTCCACTGACACATTAAGAGCCAGCAGTGCCGTCAAGACCAGATACATCATCGATATCATCTTCTGCCTCGGTGTTTCTTTATATCCAGCCATATTCTTACGGTTTTGTTATTAGCTAATGAGTGATCGTAGTGATTTGCTTATTTGCCCGTAGGAACATTCATGGCAGTAAGGATATTGCCGTAAACCTTGTTGAGGGAAGCGACGTTCTGAGCCAGAACGCTGACGCCATCTTTATATTGAGCTGTTTTCTCGATTGAATCGTTGAGGTTTTTGATAAAGACATCAAATTTCTCCTGAAGCTGAGTTGAAGTTTCAACTTGCTTTTTAGTTGAGGTCAATTGCATTTCATATACTGAATTCAAAGCACCAAGATTTGAAGAAATCTTCTGAAGTTCTTTGCTGAAAGCACCACCTTCCAGGGCACTAAAATCTAATGCAGAAGCTGATTTAGCAAGAAGTTCAGCTGATTTGGTATAGGTATCATTTAATGATCTGGCAGCATCAGAAGCCGTTTTGATACTTCCAACCAATTCAGTAGTAACAGCAAGGTCCTTTTTCATGGTATCAGCGGCTGCATCGTAAGTATTTGAAAGATTGGCAACAGAAGCGGAGGCCCCTTTTAATGATTTGAAATATTCTTCCGAAGCTGAAGCATCTTTTGAAAGACCTTCGGCCGTTTTCTGATAGGTTGATGTTAGATCGCTTACGCTCTGGCTTGCTGTCCTAACATTTTTTACATATTCATTGGTAGCACCGGCAGCGCTGGAAACATCAGATAACATGCCCGTATTTTCGCTTAGGCTGTGGAGGCCCTTGCTAAGGCTTTGAATCAGTTCTGGGCCGATCTTAGCATCTGAAAGCATTTTATCCAGTTCTTTGGTAAGGTCTTTATTTTTAATCGTAGGATGACCTACTTCAGTGGCAGCACCCTGGTACATTCCGGCAAGTTCAGGATAAACAAGACTCCAGTCAGGCTCAACATGTGGTGGTTCAAAGGCTGAGAAAAAGAAGATGATTGATTCTGTAGTTAAACCAAAAACGAGCATCATATTAGCACCCGGGTAGTGATTGATTTTAAACAAAGCTCCCATGATAACTACTGCAGCTCCCCATCCATATAATTTGGACATGAAATTTTTAAATCCTCTGCCTTTAACTATACTGTTAATGCCCATAATACTTTAAGTTTTTGAAAATTGGTTATTGAAAAATTAAAAATTCAGTTTGGATTGTTATCCCGTAGTTCGACTAGTTATAAACGTTACTTGCAGTGTTGGGGTTATCATCTTTTTGACGACCCAGATAAGACTGAACACAACGGAAGCCGATATAGCATTTTGCAGTATCCTGATATTCATAGGATCTAGAGCTAACTTGCAGGTAATAACCTACGTCTTTCCAGGAACCACCACGAATAATCTTACGTTTCAGAACTGGTGGATCACTGTCTTTAGCATTGTATTCATAGCTAGGACTCATATCCCATGTGAAGTTATAGGCTGATTCATCGAAAGCATCGTTACACCATTCAGAAACGTTGCCTGACATATCATACAAACCAAAATCATTGGGTGCATAGTGACCGGCAATTACTGTTGTGATCCCGCCATCATCGATATAGTTACCCCGAAGTGGCTTGTAGTTGCCAAGGAAACATCCTTCAGTATTGCGAATGTAAGGGCCTCCCCAAGGATATGGACTGAGGGATAAACCGCCACGGGCAGCCCATTCCCATTCAGCTTCAGTAGGCAAACGGAAATCATTATAAATAACTTCCCCTTGTTGCATCAAGTATGAATTCATCAGTTGGGTGCGCCATACACAGAATGCTTTTGCTTGTTTCCAGCTTACACCAACAACTGGATAGTTATCATAAGCAGGATGCCAGAAATATTTTTGTGTTGAGGGATCATTAAATGAATAGGCATAATCGTGCAGCCAGGCAAGTGTGTCCGGATATACATTAATCACTTCTTTGCGGATATACACTGAACGGTCTTTCAGCCCCTGGGGACGGTTACTTAATGAGCCTTTGGTAGGATCTCCGGGTGCGGTAAAGTCCTTACGGGCAGCGGCTTTAAGGTCGATCCAATAATATTCAAAATTGAGTTTCCGGGTATCGATTTCCCTAATCCTATAAAATCTTTCGTGTTCCGACAGGTAAAGATCATTCAGGACTTCCCTGTTTGCCGGGTCTTCCCAATCTATCCCAGTTTCCCAATTCAGGAAAGGAGGATCATAGGTTTCTCCATATTCATTTTCCGAGATGAGATAATCTTCCGGGGCCTGGTCACCTAACATCCTGATTGCAATCGAGTCTTTGACCCAATTAACAAACTGGCGGTATTCATTGTTAGTGATCTCAGTTTCATCCATATAGAATGAAGGAAGCGTTACCGTTTTGGGTTGATGAACCAAGGCGTAAGGTACATCCTGGTCAGACGATCCCATGGTATAACTACCGGCGGGGACAAAAACCATCCCGTAAGGATCAGGCTGATAGAAAGCTTCACGGTCCTGAACACCAATAAGTTCTCCATTACCAGAGTTCTTACATCCCGCCAGGGCAATTCCGATCATCAGTAAGAAAAGAAATCTTTTCATATCGTGTCGTTTTGTTTTTTCCAATTTAATTAAATCTCAGCAGCCTACAGAAACCTTGTATTCCTGTAACTCTTTCTTGGTTTTTCAATGATAATTTTAAAGCAGTATCCAATCATGATCTCGTGGCTACCGGAGCTTCCTGCAGAAGCCAAGCGAGAAGTAGTTATATCATACGAATATCCGATCCTAAAGTTCTTATAATTTGCACCTAGTAAGATAACTACTGCATCCTGAAGGCGATAGCTAACGCCACCCCAGAACTTATTATTGTACCGGACTAGGGCATTCAGGTCATATTGGACACTGGCACCATCAGATTTTATAAGGATTGAAGGATCAATTTCAAACTCAGGATTGTTTGGCAGTGGATACTCATAACCGCCAGTTACGTAGTAATGACGCTTTAACTGTACAGTAGCTTTCCCTATCTGAGATTGTGGTTGGGTAAGCTGAGACATAGAAAAACCGAGGAAATACTTGCTGGGAACTTTATAGAAAAGCCCAAATCCAAAATCTGTCATAAAATTGGTGGCCTTAGATTTACCGCCCAAAAGAGGATCATCAGTATCAATCGGCTTAAACTTAGAGAAATCAATTGATTTATTCAGAAACCCAACATTTGCGCCAATTCCAAGGTTACCAGCTCCTAAATTAAAACGATAAGCATAGTTCAGTTTCATTCCGATATTCTTTTCAAAGCCAAGCTCATCCTGGTAGATTGTGGCACCCAAACCTCCATGAAGAATCCGAACTGGAGCATCCAACGAGACAATCATTGTCTTTGGTGAGCTCCCGCCACTGGCGTCTTTAAAGCCCATCCATTGCTGACGCAAAATACTGGTAAGGCAAATTGCATCATTGCTCCCGGCAAATCCCGGGTTGATCGCCATGTTGTTGAACATGTTCTGCGAAACCTGGAAATCCTGCTGTGCCATTGCTAAGCTGCCGGATAGCAATAACAGCAGAAAACCTAACCATATCTTTCTCATAAAATGAAAATTGCTGCTCAAAAAGGTCGGTAAAGTAACAACAAATTTATGATGATCACAAATTATTCTAAAATTAACAAGCTGGAATTTCAAAATTTATTCAGGACTTTAAAAATTGTTTCTTCAGGTTTTATACCCATGGTTTTTAAAAAAGTTACGAACGGCATGTTAATAAGTTTTTCAGAATCTTATTTACCGAAAAAGTTTGATGATATCGTTCAGATTTGCAAAAATCAAAAGCCCGAAAAGCAACACCATCCCGACAATCTGGGCATATTCCAGAAATTTATCTGATGGTTTTCTTCCAGTAATCATTTCATATAATAGAAATAAAACGTGTCCTCCATCCAAAGCCGGAATGGGTAACACATTGAGGATGGCAAGCATAATCGAAAGGAAAGCTGTTAGACCCCAGAAAGATGCCCAATCCCATACCGAAGGAAAAATATTCCCGATCGTAATAAAACCACCCACTGACTCATAGGCTTTAACTTCCGGGGAAAACAACAGTTTCAGTTGCTTCAGGTAGTTTCCGATTCCTTTATAAGCTTTCACTACACCGGCAGGAACAGCCTGAATAAATGAATATTCTGTTTTAGAAAAGGTAAAATAATGATCCGCGGGCTGATTGTAAAAGCCAAGCGTTCCTTCTTTTGAAACTTGGATATCCAATCTCAGGGTATCTTTATATCTAAGGACAGTCACTTTAATAATTTTATCCTTGAACTGGACTATTTTTTCTTTGAACTGGTCATAATAAAGTGTTGAAAATTCATTCAGGCCAATCACCTTATCGCCGACTTTAATACCGCCTTTTTCAGCCGGTCCGCCAGGAGACAGTTTGGCAACTTCAAAGGGTGATCTCAGACCGATAAAGTCAGCAGATTTGTATTGAAGAAGTTTGGCAATAAATCCTTCAGGAATGGCAATTTCCAAGGGCTGAGAATCACGTAGAACCTTGATAGTCTTTGCTTTATCAAGAATGATCCGGCCTGGTACTTTGATAAAATCTTCAACAAATTCACCATTAACTGCCAGAATCTTATCTCCGTTTTTAAGACCCATTTTCGCACCCATGGTATCGACAACGATGCCATATTTATTCACTTCACGGGTTGGAAGATATTCTTCACCCCAAACCGTCAACATCAGGATATAGATAACGATAGCCAAAATCACATTTACAGTGACACCCCCTAACATAATGATTAAGCGCTGCCAGGCGGGTTTACTCCTGAATTCCCAAGGTTGAGCCGGTAATTTCATGGCCTCTTTATCAAGACTTTCATCTATCATGCCTGAAATTTTCACATAACCTCCAAGCGGGAGCCAACCCAAACCATATTCAGTATCACCTTTTTTAAACTTAAAAAATGAAAACCAGGGATCAAAAAACAGGTAAAATTTCTCTACCCGCGTTTTAAACATTTTCGCTGCAATAAAATGCCCAAACTCATGAAAGATCACAAGAATAGAAAGACTTAACAAAAGTTGAAGGGCTTTAATCAGAATAACCATATATACTTATTTTAATAAACTATGAGCCAATTGCCGGGTAATTTGATCTGTTTCTATAAGATCTTTCAGACACGGAGCTGAAATAAAGGAAACGACAGACAAGCATTTTTCAATGACTTCCGACATTTCCAGAAATCCAATTTTTCCTTTGAGAAAACCGGCAACTACTATCTCATTTGCAGCATTCAAAACACATGAAGCATTACCACCTGCTTCAAGGGCTTCAAATGCGAGTGCAAGATTACGGAATTTTTTCAAGTCAGGCGGTTCAAATGTCAAATTGGGATAATCTGTAAAAGAAAGCCTTGGAAAATCTGTTACAAGTCTTTCGGGATATGAAAGAGCAAAAACGATAGGAAGTCTCATATCCGGGACGCCCAATTGCGCTTTTACTGATCCATCTGTAAATTGAACCATAGAATGGACGACTGATTGCGGATGTACAATTACCTCTATCTGTTCCGGTTTCAGGTCGAACAACCATTTGGCTTCAATTACTTCAAGGCCTTTGTTCATCATTGAAGCCGAATCAATCGTGATTTTATTGCCCATGGTCCAGTTCGGATGCTTCAAAGCTTCATTTGCTGTTGCCTTTGCAAGAAAATCAGTTGACTTTGCCCGGAACGGACCTCCGGAAGCGGTCAAAATTATTTTTTCCACCGACCGGGCATTCTCTCCACTTAAACATTGGAATATTGCAGAATGTTCAGAATCAACCGGGAGAATTGAAAGTCCTTTTGAAATAGCCAGCGAGGTGACCAGGGATCCAGCCACAACCAGCGTTTCTTTGTTCGCCAAGGCAAGCGTCTTTCCGCTTTCCAGGGCAAGAAGGCTGGGCTCTAAACCTGCAAAACCAACCAGGGCCATCAGAACGACATCAATGTCGGGGAGGGTGACGATTTCTGTTAGGGCCTTCTGTCCAGCCATCACCTGAATTCCATGTGGATTAAGCGCTTCTGACAAAACACTATAATGACAATCATGGGCAATAACTACCCATGAAGGCTTAAACTCCAATGCTTGTTCAATCAGTAGTTTGAAATTAGATTGGGCGCTTAAAACAACGGCTTTATAGTGATCCGGAAAAGCACGGATCACCTCCAGCGTTTGTGTCCCAATGGAACCAGTGGAACCAAGTATGGCAATGTTTTTCCGGCTTATGGCTGTCATCCTTAAAAAGCCATATAATCTTTGGGATTTACCGGGCTTCCATTATACCAAAGTTCAAAGTGCAAATGGGGACCTGAAGACAATTCGCCGCTATTTCCGACAATTGCGACAGGTTCGCCGGCCTTTACTATGGCGCCCGGTTTTTTTAATAAAGTGGCGTTATGCTTATATACGGAAATAAGATTTTGCTGATGTTGTATCCCAATAGTATAACCTGTTTCCAGGGTCCAGTCAGAGAAAATAACGGTACCATCAAGCGTTGCTTTCACTGCTTCATTGGGTTTTGCCACGATATCAATTCCATAATGGTGTGACGCGGGAACAAAACCATTGGTAACCATACCCTTAACAGGCGTAAAAAACAAAAAACTGCTCAGGCCCTGTTTTGGTCCGCTTGGCTGATCCATAGATTCTGATCCGGAAATACTGGATCTGTCTTTATGTTCAACATCAGCCCGCAGTAAAGAATCTTCTTTACTGCTTTTCATCTGGATATCCTTATACACAGTATTGTTGGCTGGCTTTTCAGGAATCTTATCAATCATCTCTTTGCCTTCGATGATGTTTTTAATGTTAAGAATATAAAGATCTTTGTCTTTCATTGCCTCCTCCAAAGAATCTGCCTGGCGTTTCAACTGGTAAACATCTCTCTTTGCAGAAACGCTGGCATATCCGGGGATATATTCACGCAAAGGAGTAAATGCAATGATATAGGTAAAAATGAAAAACAGCAGCACAGAAGCAGAGCCTACCGAAATAAAAACGTTCAACCTGGAAAGCCGGAATGATAACCTCTCTTCAAAAGTCTCATCATTAAGGAGAACCAGACGATATTTAAATTTCAGCCTGGATAACCACCGCAACCAATATTTCTCTCGATTTTGCCCCGGCATATTTTTGGAATTGGGATGATGTCAAAAATTAAAATAATTTTGCAAAATTAGAGTTAATAACAAACGCCTAGGCTAAAATGCTGACGGTGATCTATATATTTTTTATTATTGAAACCCAATAGCTTGAATAACAACCACTTACGAAATCTCAAATGGCTGGGTCATTTGTTGTTGCTTTTGATTCTCCTGAGTTCTTGTTCTACGAAGAAGAACACTTTCTCGCGCAGAGCTTATCATAACCTGACTGCACACTATAATGCTTACTTTAACGGGAAGGAAGCATTAAAGGATGGACAGGTCCAATTAGCCAAGGTAGCTCAGGACAATTATAGTAAAATACTGGTACCTGTAAATTACGGGACCAAGGAAAATGCGCAGACCATTGGCACTCAGATGGATAGGGCCATTTCAAAAGGATCACTCGTTATCGACCGCCACTCCATGGTATTTAAAGGTGTTGAGCACAATCAATGGGTTGATGATTCTTATATGCTGATTGGCAAAGCAAATTTCTACAAGAAAGATTATAAAGCAGCCTTAAAGACTTTTGAATATGTACTTAAACGTTTTAAAGAGCCTGATGTAAAGAGTGAGGCAATGTTATGGATGATCAGGACACATATTCAACTTAAGGAATTCGACCGGGCGGAGTCATTGTTGGATGACATCACAAATAAATCTCAAAAAACATCACACGCGAATAATTTTAAGCGCGACCTATCCTTAATAAAGGCTGAGTACTATATTTATCAGGATAACATTGCACCTGCAGAAGAATTTCTGATTCAGACTTTAGGATATAATCATCCACGGGCAGAAAAGGCGAGGTTATGGTTCATCCTGGGCCAGATCAACCAAAGACGAAACAACCTGGACCTTGCAACACGTAATTATCACAAGGCACTAAGAATGAGCTCCATTTACGAGATGTCGTTCAACGCCAGAATCAATCTGGCAAAATGTTATGATGCCTCCAACGGGACTAGCAAAGAAATTGTTAAGAGCCTTAACAAAATGCTTAAGGACCCTAAAAACAAAGACTATGCAGACCAGATTTATTTTGCTTTAGCCGAGATTGCTGAGAAAGATGGTGATACACTCAAAGCAAAAGGGTATTTGAAACAATGTGTTGCTGAAAACGGAAAAAATAAATACCTCAGAGGGGTTGCCTCGCTTCAGGTAGCCAATATTTTTTACGGGGAGAATGCTTACATACCTGCCCAGGCATATTATGATACTGCTGTTCAGAATCTGCCCACAGATTATCCGGATCTTTTTTCTGTAAAACGCAGGGTTTCTGTACTTTCCGACCTCGTAAAGAACATCAATATTGTTGATGAAGAAGATAGTTTGCAGCGTATTGCGCGCATGTCAGAAGTTGAAAGAACGAAATTCATAGCTGACTTGATCAAGGACATCCAGGAAAAAGAAGAGAAGAAAAAACAGGAGATGTCGCAGATATCAGGAGTTAATCCGCTTTCTTATCGTATGGGAAACCAGATGGACCAGATGGGGAATATACAATCGTCATCGGGGAATTGGTATTTTTACAATACGTCACAAGTCAGTATGGGATTTTCTGACTTTGAGCGAAAATGGGGTAAGCGTAAACTTGAGGATAATTGGCGCCTAACCTATAAGGAGCCTGTGTTAGAATTTGCCGCTGAAGCAACAGAAATTATTGATTCATTGGCAGTTGACAGTTTGAAAAGTCTAACAAATGATCCTAAGGATCCTAAAACTTACCTACAGCATCTACCCTTGACTGAGGCCCAGATGGCCAGGTCGGACAATCGCTTAAAAGAAGCAATTTTTAACCTTGGAAATATTTATTACCAAGGACTAAGTGATTATGGAAAGTCGGAGGAGTCCTTGGAGTCCTTGTTGAAAAGATACCCTTCTGACACTAATTATTACCTGAGGTCGTGTTATAGCTTGTATGAAATGTACAAAGAAATTGGAGAACCTGCCAAGTCAAATCATTACAAAGATTTGATTATGAACAGATTTCCGAATTCTGACTTCGCACATATCATCAAAGATCCTTCTTTTGCCAAAGAACTTGCTGCGAGACGAAACCAGGTTAACGATCTTTACAAAAACACTTACACTGCCTATCAAAACCGACAGTTTGTGACCGTCATGAACAATTGCGCAAAAGCCAAGAGCATGACCACTGACAAAAACCTGTTGAATCGTTTTGAGTTCTTGAGGGTCGTGGCAAAAGGCAAAAGCCAGAACAACGATTCTTTGCTTGCTGGCCTTAAAAATTATGCTGCTCACTGTTCTGTCCCTGAATTAAAGTCACTGGCTCAGCAGATCATTGACGGCCTGGAGAACAAGGAACCCCAGGCAACCGCAGCAACTACTGGAGGGACACCGGCAACAGTGTCACGCTCTTATAGCAACGATGCCAAAGCGATTCATCTTTTTGTGCTCGTGGCTGATATGAAAAAGATCAACGCTACGGCTGTCAAACTTAAGATCTCGGATTACAATCAAAAGTACAACAGCCTTGATAAATTATCTACTACGACAATGTATCTGGATGAATCACATCAGGTAATTACTGTGAGTAACTTCCCTGACAAAGAACATGCCATGAATTATTACAGTGGAATCAGCAACAATGATTATGTATTTTCCACGATAGCAAAAGACGGGTTCCAGATTTTTGTTATTTCGGTCGACAACTATCCGATTCTTTATAAAACAAAGGATATGAAGACTTATATGGAGTTTTTTAAGGAGAATTATTTGTAGGTTGTTCGGCTATTAGGCTAAAGGCTGTTCGGCTGAGGGCTATTAGGAAGTTAAAAGTAGGGTCATCCGGAAATGGATTAAGAGGATATCGATAAAGAATTGTAAAGGTTAATTTATTTTAAATTCGTAAGATAAATTAAATATTATCTTATCTTTGCTTTTCAACGAAGGACACAATTTTGTATTTGCTTAACAATCAAACAATTTAGTATATTTTCCATGGCTAAAAGTACCGAAATCGAATCTCCCTCCATTAATATTCTGGGGACCGGCACAGTTGTTAAAGGAAACATTACCTCAAACGGTGATTTTCGTATTGATGGCACTTTGATCGGTTCTATTATTTCTAAAGGGAAGGTTGTTGTTGGCCCCACCGGAACTGTTGAAGGTGAAATAGGTTGCCAGAATGCTGATTTTTCAGGCAATATTAAAGCCCTTGTAAATGTGACAGAGCTCTTAACCTTAAAGGCATCTTCCAAGTTATTGGGAGACATCCGGGTTAACAAACTGGCCATTGAACCCGGCGCTATTTTCTCTGGTACTTGTAAAATGGAAGGTAGTGGATTAAAAGATATGCCACCCAGCTTTGTCAATGAGCCTTCAAAAACCAAGGAAACGGTCAATCCATAAGTATGCATGGTATACCAGCGTTGCCTTACAGATGCTGGCTATTATTCTTTTATTCACCTATGCTGGTGTGAAGTTGGATGCATGGATTCATATTAAAATTCCTATTTTCACTGTAATCCTTTCTCTATCAGGTGTTGTTATTGCAATTTACCAGGTCACTAAGGACTTGTTACGAAAAAAGTAAATTATGAAACAAGCATTGAAGTCTCTCCTCTCGCGATATATCGTTTTTACCGTTATCGTGGCAGTGCTGGCCTTTGGAATCAGTATGTTCCTGCCGATGAGAATGCGCACCCCTGCCCTCCCCTTTCTGATCCCGTTTTTTCTCATTCTTGGGGTAGGGATTCATTCCAGTTTACTGAAAATGAAAGAAGAACGCTTCGCCCGCTTTGTGAATGCGTACCTGGTCGCTTCGTTTTTAAAGCTTTTTGTCTACCTGATCGTGCTGATGGTTTATGATTATATCAACCGTAAAGATGCCATCCCTTTTTCAATCACATTCCTGGTGCTTTATATTGCTTACAGCGTATTTGAAGTCATCACTTTTCTGAACGGAAACAAAAAAAGACTGATGTAAGCTGCTTCCTCAGAGTTTGATAAGCTTGCCTTCACCGGTGATGGTGCTAAGGATTGTATCCGGATCACCATAATAATAAACATTCCCTTTACTTGATATATTAACGTCAAGCTTTTTCATTGCGACAACAGAACAGTTGTTTGTGCCTTTACTCACCACCTTGGTATTCTCACTGTAAAATTGCACACAATCAATCGGGGATACTGCATCACTATATATGTAAAGATTTTGCGTATGGCCCTTGACGTTTACATCTGAAACGCCATTACGCGTATTAAGATAAACATTGGTTGCTGCGAGCATCAGGTGAATACTCCCGGCACCATCAATAACATTGAGGGTGAAGTCCCCGGCAATAATTCTTTTTTCTATGGTTGTGATAGTTCCCGTTGCTTCATAATCAATCCCATCGAGGAAAGGAACGTGAATCGTCACTGTGATTTTCTTATCCGGATCTTTTAACCAGAGCGCTTTCTGCTTATTTTTAATAATGAGGGCTCCATTGATTACTTCTGTTGAAATTTTATCCATCCAGTTTTCTGGTGCTTCAACAAGGAGTGAGCACGTAGTATCATAAGCAATCACCAGGTTGACATTATTGTACAAGGAAACTCTGGTGAAATTACTAATAGGTCTTGAAAGGGTCACCATTGGGCCTGAACCTTCGAAAGTATCCTTACAGGAATTAGTCAGGATCAGCAAGAGCGCAAAAATGGCAATAGAATATTTACTCATTCTCTTCATATTATCTAAACAAGGTGTATCCAAAACCCGCGGAGATATAATCAGCCCTGGCATAATGGGTTTTTAGGGTAAAGCAGACATAAGTCTTCGAGCTAAGAAAGTACTTAATCCCAAGTTTGTGATAGATAGGTCCATCATTCTTGTCTTTTCCATAAAGGTAAAGTCCCAATTCAAAAAACATTCTTAGTTGACCAAGGTCTAGTTCGTACATTCCTTTAACACCTGGCTTCAGGAGACTGGAATAATGACTGATTGTATCCCCATCATGCTGAAGGACTACCTTATCGGACGTATCAAAAAAGACATCCAGCCCGGCACCCAATTTGCTTTTTTTGGACACCGCCTTAAAAAAATCTCCGGAAAAGCAAAAGGTCGTAAATAAAGGGCCCAGCATCGGTTTGATTTGTTTAACGCCCATATGTGCTGACAAACGCAGCTCTGTTTTCTTATCCACAGGTGGGAATACAGTGAGGCGGGTACGATTCATCCTGGGCCTGGGGATAAATAGAAAGCCGGCTGTAATCATAGGAATATTGATTCCATAATCGGGAGATTTAATCACACCATTGGAAAAATGATGAAAGCTCAAACCTGCATTAAAGAATATTTTTTCAGTTAACGGAATCCGACTTTCAACATCAAACAGTATTCCTGCATTGAGATGAGATCCGATGCTCAGATTCTTATAGTTGTCAAACTGCTCAAAAGGACTTTTAAAATATCCCATGCCGAGCCCAATCCTGATTGAAAAGCCAAACCCTCCTTCTTTCAGCAAAGGGAAACGGATCCATGGGATCAGAGCATTGACGTCGCCCAGGATTTTGGTATTTCCCAAACCTGAATAGAAATAACTTATCCCAAACTCAGGCAAAGCATAATTCTGATGCCAGAGTTTTTTTCCACTTGCCTGAAAAGTCGTGTTGGCTTCGAATGCCATAAAAAGGCGATCGGTATATAAACCCATATCGAGGTGATGTCGAATGATAAAACCATACTGCATCTTAGCTTCAAAGCCCATGCCTTCAGGGAAATTCCCGGCTGAAGCCTGATACCCAGAGGCCATCCCCAGGCACATCATGAGCCCCCAAAAAGAAGTAAAGATTGCTTTTGATAATCTCATCCTTTATTCTCCTTTAAGAATATCATCCAAAGCACCTTCAAGGTCGGGGAAATGAAAGTTAAATCCCGCTCTAAGAAGCCTTTCAGGCATAACTAACTGGCCCTCAGTCAGGACACTCGCTCCTTCCCCAAAAAGCATTTTAAGGCCAAATTCCGGGACAGGAATCAAGGCAGGCCGATGAAGTTTTAAGGCCAATTTTTTCGTGAATCCCATATTAGTAGTCAATTCTGGTGCCACACTATTGACAACCCCCTTTATTGTAGATTCTGTTATTGCAAACTGTATTATCTTTATAATATCTCCAATATGGATCCATGAAAAAGCCTGGCGGCCATTGCCGATAGCACCACCAAGACCCAGGCGAAACAGGGGCAGTAATTTTAACAATGCCCCGCCTTTGTTGGACAAGATGATCCCAAACCTCAGGATAACAACGCGTCCCAGATCCTGGTAATTCAGAGCAGCTTTCTCCCATTCTGAGGCAAGTTTTCCAAGGAAACCCATTGAAATCTCAGAATCTCCTTCTGCGAATGGTCCCCCAACAGAGGGATAAATACCCACAGCAGATGATGAAATCAATAATGAAGGTGGATGTGTGCAAAGCCGCAATGCTGAAACGAGTTTGTCAGTAGTGTGGATACGGCTGCTGTAAATTATTTCTTTATAAGTGGGCGTCCATCTTTTAATAATAGGGGCACCTGCAAGATTCACAACGACATTATAACCATCAAGCATCATTGCCAATGATTTTTCATCCAGAGAGAGATCTTTTCTGTTGAGGGCGAGAATTTCCCAGCCCTGTATTTTCAGTGCATAAATTAATGAACTGCCGACCAGTCCTGAAGATCCTGTGATTGCTATTTTCATGAAAAACCCGGTGGTGAAAGTACAAAAATTCCGTGTTATGGTGTATCTTCAGAATTGAGCGTCGTTGCGCTATATTTAGTACCTTTGCGCCACTAATTCATTACGCCACATACTCAATTCACGAATATGGAATCAACAGAAAAGAGCAAGCGGCTCTTCGCGGAATTTCCACCAAACTCCCGTTCAGAATGGGAAGATCAGATTTCCAAGGATTTAAAAGGGGCTGATTACGAAAAGAAACTGATCTGGAAAACCTATGAAGGGATCGCTGTAAAGCCTTATTACAGCCAAGAAGACCTGGAGAATCTGGCGACGATGGGCAGCCCGGCCGGGGCCTTCCCGTATATAAGAGGTAATAGAAATCATGGCAATACATGGGAGATCCGGCAGGATATTTTTACCGATGAGCCCCTTGAAGCCAATAAATATGCGGTTGAAGCCATCCGCCAGGGCGCAGAAGGTATTGGCTTTTATATAGCCCGTACCAAAGAAGTCGAGGAGATGAACAAGCTCTTTGACAATATTGATCTCGAAAAAACGGCTGTTCATTTTCTTAATGCCCGTCACTATCCTACTTTGCTCGATCTTTTCATCAAATACCTTGATTTCACGGGCCTTGATCATAATAAAATTAAGGGATCCCTGAATTATGATCCTATCAGCTATGCACTTTTGCATGGCGATTTCTACCGTGGCAGGTCTAAAGATTTTGATGAAGCGCCTGAAATGATCCGTAAGGCGCAGAAAGAAATCCCAGGATTTAGACTAATTAATATCAATGGTCAGCATTTTCACCAAGCTGGCGGCGATGTTGTTCAGGAAATTGCATGCACGTTGGCTTCAGGACTAGCGTATCTTTCAGAGCTAACTGACAGGGGTTTGGGTGTTGACGAGATTACGCCACACCTTCAATTTACACTGGCAATTGGCTCAAATTATTTTCTTGAAATTTCCAAAATAAGGGCAATCAGGATGTTATGGGCAAGAATTATTGAGCAATACAATCCTGTAAATGCAGATAGCTGTAAAATGTATCTTCATTCTACCACTTCCCAATGGAACAAAACCTTATATGATCCCTATGTGAATCTATTAAGGACGACCACAGAAACAATGGCTGCTGCAATAGCCGGTTCTGAAGCGATTACGGTAAGCCCTTTTGATCTGGCCTATAAAGCACCAGATGAGTTCTCCTATCATATTGCCCGAAACCAGCAGATCCTGTTGAAAGAAGAAAGCTGGCTTGATAAAGTTGCTGATCCCGCGGCCGGTTCGTATTATATTGAATCCCTGACAGCGCAATTGGCCGACAAAACCTGGGCTCTTTTCCAGGACATTGAAACCAAGGGGGGTATGATCGCCTGTATTGAAGAAGGATTTATCCAACAAATGATAGCCCGGACTGCCGCTCAGAAAGAAGATGACATCGCGTCACGGAAAATGGTTTTACTGGGAACAAATCAATATCCGAACCAGGCAGAAGTCATGCTCGACCGAATTAACAAACCGCTGCAAGGGCCTCGTCCTGACAATACTGCGACCTTTGAGACTTTGAAACTTAGTAGAGCAAGCCAGTCTTTCGAAGACTTGCGTTTGCGGACAGAAAAGTATATTATAAACGGGGGGCGCACACCCAAAGTGTTTTTGTTTAATTATGGGAGTCTGGCTTATCAGAAAGCTCGTGCAACATTTTCAACCAACTTCTTTGCCTGTGCCGGTTTTGAGATCGTTGACCCTGATGGTTTTCTTACAGTAGATGAAGGAATCGCGGCCTGTGTGAAAGAAAGACCTGCCATTATTGTTTTTTGCAGTTCCGATGAAGAATATGCTGATTTATTGCAGAAGGCTTGTCCCGAGCTACGTCAGCAATGTGTGAGCAGTATGCTGGTTTTGGCTGGGTATCCAAAAGACCAGCTTGAGACTTTCTCAAAATTGGGGATTAAAGAATTTATCCATGTGAGAAGCAACATTTTGCAAACATTGACCACATTCCAGACAAAACTCGGAATCCTGTAACACTCAAAAAACGACCCGAACATGCGACCAGATTTTACGAAAATAAGCTATCACAGCAACACAAAAGAAACTTCGGAGACTCCATTCGCAACATCTGGAACTCAGGATGATTTCATGACACCGGAACAGATTGCGCTGAAATCAGTTTACAATCCCGCAGACCTGGACGGGATGGAACACCTGGATTACGTAGCCGGCTTGCCTCCTTTTTTGCGGGGCCCCTACTCCAGCATGTATGTCATGAAACCATGGACAGTAAGGCAATACGCAGGTTTCAGCACGGCAGAAGAATCTAATGCCTTTTACCGCAGGAATCTTGCTGCCGGGCAAAAAGGATTGTCTGTTGCCTTTGACCTTGCAACCCATCGGGGGTATGACTCAGACCACGACCGGGTTCAGGGTGATGTTGGCAAAGCGGGTGTGGCTATTGACTCCATCCTCGACATGAAGATCCTATTCGACCAGATCCCTTTGGATGTGATGTCGGTATCGATGACCATGAACGGGGCAGTTTTACCGGTACTTGCCTTTTATATCGTTGCAGCTGAAGAGCAAGGCGTTCCTATGGAAAAACTATCAGGAACGATCCAAAATGACATCCTCAAAGAGTTCATGGTTCGGAATACCTATATCTATCCTCCGGCGCATTCAATGAAGATCATCGCAGATATTTTTGAATTCACTTCTACAAATATGAAGAAGTTCAACTCTATCAGCATCAGCGGCTATCACATGCAGGAAGCCGGGGCTACGGCTGATATTGAACTCGCTTACACCCTTGCTGACGGTCTCGAATACCTTAGAAAAGGGGTTGAAGCCGGAATCCCAATTGACGCTTTTGCACCCCGTTTATCTTTCTTTTGGGGTGTTGGGATGAACCACTTCATGGAAATCGCCAAGATGAGGGCCGCCAGGATGTTATGGGCTAAGATTGTAAAACAGTTTAACCCGAAAGACCCAAAATCTCTTGCCTTACGAACCCATTGCCAGACATCCGGCTGGAGCCTGACTGAGCAGGATCCTTATAATAATGTGACCCGAACATGTGTGGAAGCGCTGGCCGCTGCCCTGGGTCATACGCAATCCTTGCATACGAATGCATTGGATGAAGCCATTGCCTTGCCTACAGATTTCTCAGCCCGTATTGCCCGCAACACGCAAATCTACCTCCAGGAAGAGACCAATATTTGCAGATCAGTAGATCCCTGGGCAGGGTCCTATTATATTGAATCTTTAACAAATGAAATTGCGCATAAAGCCTGGAAGCTGATAGAAGAAGTTGAAGCTTTAGGTGGGATGGCAAAAGCTATTGATACCGGAATACCGAAAATGAGGATCGAAGAAGCCTCTGCCCGGAAGCAAGCGAGAATTGATTCAGGGCGTGACACCATTTTAGGAGTCAATAAATACAAGCTCTCCAAAGAAGAGCCCATGGAAATCCTGACAGTCGACAACACCGCCGTAAGAGAATCACAGATTCAACGACTGAAGAAATTGCGTGCTGAAAGAAATGAAGGAGACGTAGTGGCTGCATTGGAAGCACTCACCAAGGCAGCAGAAAGCGGAGTAGGAAATCTCTTGGCGCTATCTATCGATGCTGCCCGGAAAAGAGCAAGCCTGGGAGAGATTTCCTATTCCCTTGAGAAAGTATTTGGCCGATATAAAGCCGTAATTCGCTCCATTTCGGGCGTTTATTCTTCTGAATCTATGCATAGTAATACATTCAAGCAGGCCCAGGTCCTGGCCGACCATTTTGCCGCTATCGAAGGCCGAAGGCCAAGGATCATGATTGCCAAGATGGGCCAGGATGGCCATGACCGTGGCGCCAAGGTTGTTGCCACCGGATATGCTGACATCGGATTTGATGTTGATATTGGCCCTTTGTTCCAAACACCTGCAGAATCTGCTAAGCAAGCTGTAGAAAATGACGTCCACATCCTTGGCGTTTCCAGCCTTGCAGGAGGACACAAAACTCTTGTCCCTCAGGTTATTGAGGAGTTAAAGAATCTGGGACGCAAAGACATCATGGTCATTGTAGGCGGTGTAATCCCGGCACAAGATTATGCTTTTCTTTATGATGCAGGAGCTGTGGCTATATTTGGGCCAGGGACTTCGATTCCTGAAGCAGCCATAAAGATGCTTGATATCCTGGTTAAAACCCGGGATTAATATTCAATTCAGGAAAAGCTTAAAGCTATTTTGCTTTTCCCTGGTTGGCTACTTTTTCCATCATCAGGCGAATTTTCTCAGGGTCTCCAAGAAAATAATCCTTTTGAAGGTTTAAGTTGTCATCGAATTCAAAAACATATGGGATACCAGTAGGTAGGTTTAGTTTGATGACGTCTTCCTCGCTCATGTTTTTCAGGTGTTTGATGATACCCCTTAAGCTGTTTCCATGTGCGGCAACCAATACCTGTTCATGTTTTTTAAGATTTTGTGAAATCTCATTTTCCCAATAGGGTACAATTCTGCCGACTGTATCTTTTAGTGATTCGGTAAGAGGAATATCTTCACGAGCGACGTACCTGTAGCGCACATCCAGTCTTGGATTCCTGGGATCTTCATTGGCAAGTGGCGTTGGGGGAACGTCATAGCTGCGTCTCCAGATGTGGACTTGTTCTTCTCCATATTTTGCAGCCATTTCAGACTTATTCAAACCCTGGAGTTCCCCATAATGCTTTTCATTGAGTCGCCAGGTCTTGTATACCGGAATATACAGCTGATCAAGCTCATCGAGCATGAAGAACAGCGTTTTGATTGCTCTTTTCAGATAAGAGGTGTAGGCAACATCAAAGAGGAATCCTTCACTTTTTAAAAGTTTTCCGCCTTCTTTGGCTTCTTCAACACCGAGAGGAGAAAGATCAACATCGGTCCAGCCTGTAAATCTATTTTCTTTATTCCAGACACTTTCTCCATGCCTGACAAGGACTAGTTTGTGCATTTGCTTTTTTTTGTGATGGGGTGATGGGTGATGGGTGATGGGTGATGGGGTTAGGGCCAGGGTTTAAAGGGTTTTTTATAGACACGGTAAAGGATATAGATGCCGCATAGAATAAATGGAATACTTAATCCCTGACCCATATTAAAGGTTAATTTGTTTTCGAAATCGACCTGTGGTTCTTTCAGAAATTCAAGAATGAAACGTAATCCAAAAAGAATAACCATAAACCAGCCAAATAATAATCCTTCCTGCATTTGCGTTCCTTTTTTACGGTACGTCACATACAAACCCAGGAACAATAAAATGTAGGCTAATCCTTCATATATCTGGGTAGGATGACGAGGAATCATCATAAAATCACTGCGCAGGAATATAAATGCCCACGGAAGTGTGGTCATTTTGCCATAGATCTCAGAATTCATCAGGTTACCCATACGGATCATAAAACCAGCGAGAGCAACGACGATCACGATACGGTCCAGGACATATAGATAAGTAAGTCTAGACTTTCGGGCAAATAAATAAATTGCGAATAGTATACCAAGAGCGGCCCCATGGCTTGCAAGTCCACCTTCCCATATCTTTAAAATCTCGATCGGGTTCTTCAGGTAGATCTCTGGCTGATAAAACAGGCAATGCCCAAGTCTGGCCCCGATCACAGTGCCAAGGATCATATAAAGCGACAAGGTGTCCAGCATCGTAGCCGGTACATTTTCTCTTTTAAACATATCACCAATGATGATGTATCCTATATAAAAAGAAAGGGCAAAAAACAGTCCATACCATCGGATGGCAAAAGCCCCGATCCGAAAGATCTCAGGACTCACATTCCAATGGATATAATTAAGTATCAGCATGAAAATTTATTTAAAAAGATGAAATTACAATTGAATCAGGAGGACCATTCTTTTATCTCCCCTGATGATGTCAATGTTCACCGTTTGCCCGGCTTCCAAGGTTTTCATACGGTCCATATATTCATAGATGTTCTTTACAGGTTTTCCGTTAAGGGCAGTGATAATATCACCTTTTAACATACCACCTTTTGCCGCAGGACGGTCTTTGGTGACACCATCAACACGGAGTCCTTTGTCGTTGCTGGAAGTAAAATCCGGTAAAATTCCGAGGGTCACTTTAAACCGGTATCCGCCACGACCGGCACTTCCTTTTGGGCCAGCCTCGCGGAAGCTGAGGACCTGGTCACGGTTCACAACATCTTCCACGACAAGTTTTGCATAATCCAGTACTTCTTTTTCGCCCTCATAATTGATTTTATTCGCCTTATCAGCAGGAGTGTGATAATCATCATGAGCTCCGGTAGTAAAGAAGAAAACCGGAATGTTTTCCATATAAAAACTGGAATGGTCGGAAGCACCATAGCCTTCAGTCGAGAACTTTATTTTAAAGGGCTGATTTTTGCCATACTTATTCAACAAATCCTCTGCTTCAACAGAAGTCCCCGTGCCACTGATCATCAGCGAAGCTGAGTCTGCGGGTAGTCTGCCAATCATGTCGAAATTGAACATGGCCTTTACTTTTTTCAGATCAACCGGACAATGGCCAACAAAATACTTTGAGCCCAACAAACCCATTTCTTCTCCTGAGAAAGCAACGATGATAATACTACGTTTCGGCTTGTTTGGATTTTTGGCAAAATACTCAGCCAATGCAAGTATACCCCCGACGCCACTAGCATTGTCATCTGCTCCGTTGTGAATTGCCAGGGTATCAGGCCTTCTTGAACCTGACTCAGGACCACCCATTCCCAAATGGTCGTAATGGGCACCAATGACGATGTATTCATCTTTTAATTTTGGATCAGAACCTGGTATATATCCCATAATATTTTGTGTCAACCCGTTTAGCATACTAACCTGGGTTGTTGCCTTTACGACTGTTGATATAGGGAATGAGGCTGGTTTCATATCCTTTTTAAAGGTTTTCTCCAGTTCTTCAAGGGACTTCCCTGAGGCCTTTAACAAAAGCTCAGCCACACTTCGTCTGATATTGACAACAGGAACCCCTGCCGTTGAGGCACTCTTATCAAAAAACAAAGGCAGCAGTGTATCGTTCTTGTCGACATCTTTCCCAGTGACAATGATGACACCAGCAGCACCATGATCTTTGGCATTCAGAACCTTACCTCTTTCATCAGAGAAGCTGACAAATTTGCTGGTTGACTTATCATATTCAGGATTCCCACGCATGACAAGAACCCATTTGTTTGTCACATCAATCCCGGCGTAGTCATCCCATTTCAGGCTATCCTGTTTTATGGTGAAGCCATAACCAACAAAAGCCACATCTCTTTCCATGACAGCATTGTCAGAGAATGACAGTGGCGTAAAATCAATGCCGGCTTTGCCAACATATCCCGGGAAAGACATTGCACAACGAGGACCTAGTTTCACCTCATATACTACGTTGAATTCCTGAAAATAATAATCGTTAAATTCTTTTATTCCAATATTCTGGAATCTGCTTACCATCCAGTTGGCACAAAGTCTTGATTCGAGCGTACCCGATTTCCTGCCTCTGAAAGAATCAGATGCGAGCATATAAATATCATCTTTAAGGGTTTTTACCTTGATTTCCTGTGCGAAAACAGGACTCGTTAAAAGCCACAGGCCCAGAATGGCAGGAACTAATGTTTTAAATTTATTCATCACGTATTGTTTGGTTTCGCAGGATTAAAGGAAATCCTTTTCTAAATTTATGATGCAAAATTAAGATGTTCCATTTAGGAATGGACATTCTGCCAGTATTTCTTCTGAAGAATACAACAAAAAAGAGGGCAACTCAAAACTGAGCACCCTCTTTCTTCACTTTAAATAAGATTACTTTGCAAAGGTTCTCATATAGTTCACAAGAGCCCAACGTTCGTTAGCATCAGGAATTTTTTTCTCGAAAGAAGGCATTTCGTCTCTGCCAACAGTCGTTTGAAAGAACAGGACGCCATCTTTTTGTCCTTGGAATTCTTTGGTTGCAAAACTAGGAACGGTAGTTTTCAAGCTAGCAGATTTCGTACCATCACCTAATCCGGCAGCACCGTGACAGGATTTGCAGAACTTAGCATAGTTCTCTTTTGCTTTTGCGGTAGAAGCTGGATCTGCTTTCACAGCATTCTTCATTGTCTGGTAATTAGCCGGGATAGTCCATGGTTTGGCTTTTTCCTGAGGAGCATTGGTCATGCTCAATAAAAAAAGGCTACCCAGTAATCCGACAAAACTCATTAAAACGATTCTTTTCATTAGGGTTTGATTTTATTGGTTAAGGATACAAAAATAAAATTAATTACTTAGATGTAACGGATATCAAAAAACATTCCACAAATATTTAAAAACTCAATTTAGAGATTGTCTAAATTATACAAGCGTGAATAGGGTCCTGTGATAGGAGAGATTGTCCAAATTCAAGATTCTAATTAACGATACTTTAAGGATTTGAATCTCCAAAAAAAAACGGGCCCCAGAAGGAAGCCCGCTTTAAATACGTTCTGCAAAATTATTTTCCGAATGACCTCATTAGATGGACGAGTAGCCAACGATCATTTGCATCAGTAATTTTTTTGTCAAAACCTGGCATTTCATCTCTTCCAACAGAAGTTTCAAAGAAAAGTGCACCATCTTTCTGAGCCTGGAATTCTTTGCTTGAAAAATCACCGGGGCTAGATTTCAAACCGGCGGCTTTTGTACCATCACCAAGTCCTTTAGCGCCATGGCATGATTTGCAATGTTTTGTCCAAAGTTCTTTTGCTTTGGTCATACCAGCTGCATCATTCGTAGCAGCATTTTTCATTGTTTGATAATTTGCAGGGATAGTCCATGCCTTTTTTGCCTGCGGAGCATTGGTCATACTCAGTAAAACTAAGCAGCCCAACAAGCCGACGAAACTCATTAAAACGATTCTGGTTTTCATTTTGTTTGTTTGTTTGTTTGTTTTGAATTATGGACGTAAAGTTATAGTTAAATCCTTAAATATAACGTCAAATAACGCTCCAATTCCATTAAAACCAGTTATTTATAATTAGAATAAATAAAAAAATAGCGGGCTCTGTTAGGAGTCCGCTATCATTAATACCCGCAGGAAAATTACTTGGCAAATGTTCTCATATAATGAACAAGTAACCAACGATCATTTTCGTCTGTGATTTTTTTCTCATAACCTGGCATTTCGTCTCTTCCAACTGAAGTCTGAAAATAAAGAGCGCCATCTTTCTGAGATTGAAATTCTTTGCTGGAGAAGTCACCGGCAGCAGTTTTCAAACCAGCTGCTTTGGTGCCATCACCCAAACCTTTTGCGCCATGGCATGATTTGCAGTATTTGTTCCAAAGGTCTTTGGCTTTGGTCATACTGGCTGCATCATTTTTTGCGGTATTTTTCATTGCCATGTAATTTGCAGGAATAGTCCATGGCTTACCTTTTGCCTGAGGGGCACTGGTCATACTGAGCAATACGAGACTGCCGAGAATCATGACAAAACTTAATAATGCGATTCTTGTTTTCATAATACTTTGTTTGTTTAGTTTGTTAGTTAGTTTGTTAGTTTGTTGATGTAAAATTATAAAAATCTTAAACAATAATTGCAAATTACACGCCAAATTTCTCGTATTCATCCATTTTGGCAATCCTTCTTATTTTAAATAATTTATAGACTGCATAGGCATAATGGCCCCAAACGCCCCCAAGCAGGATGATCAGTGTTTGAACCATCCAGGTTGGGGCCACCTGGCTCCACAATGCCTTATAAGACCCAGGGACTTTATGTACTGTTGGGATCCCCCAATTAAGTAAGGTATCAGCCTCTGCATTACCAAATGTTTCATTTTCTTCGATCCGGGCAAACACTTTTAAATCACCGGTAGTATCCCCTGGAAGTCCGGCCGGAAAGTCAATTGAACAATCACCATTGACATCCGTTTTAGCTTCTCCGACTTTAAGTGCGCTAAAATAACGCTGAACATACAGTATAACAGAAGCTTCTGCTACAGGAATAGCTTCTCCTTTGGAGCTTAACTCATAGGCTTTAAGCATTACAGTTTTAATGCTGTCTTTCCCGTTTGCAGTGATTCTAAAGTTCAGGTTCTTAACGCTAACCTGGTCATCTATCTCTTCAAATTTGTCGTTTCCGGTGAATTTTGCACCGACAGTTATTAGACCTCCTTCTTCCAAAGGAAGGGCTTTCGAGGCAGGAATTATATAAGAAGCTTCTCCTTTTAAAGTTGTCTTCACTTTTGCAAGCTCTAGACCTTTATCAGCTCCGGCAAAAAAGACAATTTCTGCATTCCTCAGCGCTTTTCTCTCTTTGTTTTCGACATAGTGCAGGGATGCTTTCAGGGTCCTTGTTCCATTACTGTTTTTGTATTGGACAAATTCCAGTGATGGCGGTTTCTTTTCAGCAGCAGTAGTACTTTCCGCTGCTTTTGACAAAAGAGGACTCAGAAATACGATTACAAAAGCAAATAAAAGCTTATGCAAATATGGGTTCAAGTTTGTGGTATACTTCTTCATGGCTCGGGATCAAAAGTTTACTTTTTGTTTGTACTTGGAGTCATCCTCAGTCATTTCAGAAATTGAGATGACAGGAACCAGTTTAAAGGCAAGCATCAAAAGCATACCAAAAACCGCTATGCCTGCAAATGACAATGACCATTCGACCCAGGTTGAGGAGTAATTGACCCAGGCAGCCCGTGTATCCTGAATAGGAAGGTAAGGTGTTTCAAGCGTTGGGATGACGATGAGATAACGGTTAACCCACAGACCGGCAAGCGCGATCACTGCCGCAAAAGTGATGTTATTAATGGTACGAAGGCGTGGAAGACCAACAACAATGATTGGAAGGATAATTCCTACATAATTTGAGAAAATAAAGAGCCAGTAAAAGTCTGTGAACAGCCGGTCAATCAACACTTTGTCCATTTTTACAGAACCATACCACTTTGTAAGGTAATCGCTAAAGGTAAAATAACCGTAAAACGCAGCAATCACCAGCATGATCACACCAACATTGATAAAATGTTTGCGGGTAATATATTCTTCCAGGTGGTAGATTTTCCTGAAGACCCACATCAGAATGATGAGGAGACCTGATCCCGAATAAACGGCTGCAATAACGAAATAAGGTCCGAAAATCGTACTATGCCATCCTGGCTGCAGGGTGACACCAAAAATCCATGCCAATACAGAATACACAATAACCGCAATGGCGATGATCATACCTGCCATGATATCTCTGGCGAGCACGAGTTGTTTATGTTGGTATGGTGTGGCTGTATATCCCAAAGAAAGAACTTTATAAAGTTTCTTTCTCCATGCAGGCATGTTCAGGTTTTCCATGTCACGAAGGATTGCGAAATCCTCAATAAAAGAGAGGTATAGGAAAATAAAACATCCGAAGATATCGGTAGTGATTGCGATAACGTCCCAGGTGATCGGCGATTGAATACGAGGGAACAACATTAAAAAGTAAAGCCTGTCGAGACGTCCGATACAAAACAGGATGAAACAAGGACCGATCAACAAGGAAATTACAGTGATCAATTCGGCAATTCGGATCACCGGTGCGCGCCAATGAGAGCGAAAAAGGTGCAGGGAGCCGGAAACAAGTGCGCCCGCATAACTCAATCCCATAAAGAAGATAAAGTTCACGATATACATACCCCACACCACGTTATCACGCATGCCGGTGACGGCATGTCCTTTGCTGATCTGAGTATACAGCCCGAACACTCCAAAAACAAAGAGGATAAAAAAGAAGCCGAAAAGCAGGTACCAGGAGGCACTTGTCTTCTCAAGGCGGGGAACAAACTCAGCCAGGAGTTTTTTCTCCAGTTGTTTATTGTCGCTATTCATGGGAATGTTTTGTTAACTCGTAAGGGTTTGTGTTTTTGTATCTTTCCTTTATTTCAGGGTCAATTCCTTCCAATCCTCTTTCAACAGGGAACTGGCGATCAGTAGCCGGCAAGTAATAGACACTGGGCTCTGTTCCCAAGGATTCAAGATACCTGTAAGCCGCTTTGTCTTTTATCAGGTCGCTGAATTTAACTGTCTCAGTTCCGTTTGTGACAGTATCTTCGATAACATCACCAAAATAGAGGACACCCATCGGACAAGCCTGAACACAGCGCGGAAGCTCTCCCTGCCTGAGTTTGTCGGCACAGAAAACACATTTGCTCACAGTACCTTCTTTGCCAGGGAGGTTGGTTTCAGGTGTATATGGGGTCTTAAGATCTTCAGATTCGGGTTTATCCCAGTTAAAAACACGAACTGAATAGGGACAACCGGTCATACAGAATTTACATCCGATACATCTTTCATTGTCGACCAGTACGATCCCGTCGGAACGTTTATAGGTAGCGCCCACCGGGCAAACGCTGGCACACATGGGGCTGTCGCAATGGAAACAGGGACGGGGAAACCAGAAAGGAGCTTCTTTTGAGGACTCCTGTAAGAGGTAAACACGCATCCATTCCTGACCTTTTCCCAGGTGGTGACCAGCCTGGCAGGCCTCAACACATTTCCTGGCATTTTTACATTTGGCAAGGTCGATGACCATTACAAATTTACGTCCCGGAATACCATTCCTGGCTGATTCCCGAGTAACATACAAGTCTTCGGTAGGTTCTTTTAACTGAGACATATCAACTTCAAGCAATTTGCCATCAGTCGTTAAGACCTTAACCCTGTTTGCTTTGATCTCAGCTTCGTCGGCTTTAAATTTAAAAACGCCAGAACCTGCAGCAGCAGCAAGTGCAATGACTCCCAAGCCGGCGCCCATGAAAATAAACTCACGCCGCGAGGATTTCAGATCATCAATTTCTTCATCTTTCATTGTTATCGTTTTTTCAAAACACTTTATTCATGAACTTCATGCCAACCGTTGAACATACTCTTAAAATTGCTTAAAGGAGAATGGCCCAGGGTGCATATATAGAGGTGGATCGCCATAAAGACTGTCAGGATGACACCCATAATCACATGGGTAATGTCCATCAGGATCAGACTGCCGATGCCAAGGAGGTTAAAAATCTTGGGCCAGTACAAAGCCAGGCCTGAAATTACCATCAGGGGAAGCGCGATATACATTGCGAAAATATAAGTAAACTGTTGTAATGGATTGAATTTCCGGTCTTTATTAAGTGGGTACGGATGAGGTTCACCTTTAAAGATGCCAAAAGCATAATACATACCCTGTTTGATTAAGCTGTTGATCATACCTTTACTATACATCTTATAAAAACGACCATTACGGCTAAAAATATTCCCGAAGAAAAAGAAGAAATAGCTGAATGTCAGCACAAATCCCGTATAACTATGGACTTTCACCCCAAAAGCGAAAGGGATGAGCGGGGCCTCCGGATTTGAATACTGCATAGAGAAACCGGTAACAATAAGAGTCAGGAAACATAAGGCATTCGTCCAGTGCCAAATACGGATCCAAATGGGATAAAAATATAAACGATCTGACATATCTTTCTGTATTATTTTTTAAAGACGATTCTTAAAACTGTGTGAATGGCAATCCCAATAAGTGTGAGCAGGAAAAAGATATTTCCAACCAGGTTAAGGGTTGTGCTGCGGGTAGCCCCAATCAATACGGCATCTCCGATAACCGGGTCATTCATGAGTCCCGACTCCAGGCGGTATTTGTAAAGGCTGGCTTTTAATCGTGAGTTGGTTGAGTGACATTCGACACATTTCCTGACGGCTTTTTCTTTTGGTAAAATATCATGAGCGACAAGCATACTGTCGTTCACCGCAGTATGACATTCGATACAACGAACTTTGGTAAAATGATTGGCTTGATTAGGCAACCAGGAATGCGTCTGTGTGACATTGGGATTCAACCTGTCAGCGATAAGCTGGTATTTGTTGATGTTGGCATGACAGCTTAAACAGATAGAATTGTCATAAGCAATGGTTTTTTCTAAATCCTGGTTTCTGTTTCCGGCATTAATCTTATAGTAATGAGAATCATGGCAACTCCAGCAGTTAAATTCCTTCGCATGCTTATTTACGTGGACACTCTTTTCATACTCAGACTGAATTTTCTCAAAGCCATATTTTGCAAATTTCGGGTCGTCACCGTGGCAGTCGAGACAAGTAGTAATGGCTTCAAACCTAAGTTTTGGGTTGTGCGGAAACCCTTTATAATCCTCTGAGTGACAATCAATGCATTTAAAATTCCAGTGATTAGAGGCATAATATAATGCCGTATCAATCACACATTCCTGATACATCTTTTGTTTGAAGTTAATGCCCAGGCTGTCATTCTTGTATTCCACATGGTTTTTTCCATGGCAATGAAGGCAGAATGCATTTTCCTTCTTATTGGTGTATACCTTGACTTTTACTTCAGATGTCTCCTTGCTTCCTGGTTTATTCTCAGCTTTTCCCAAAACAGGGAGAAAAGTCAAATAAAAGCAGGTAACCAAGAATACAAATGAGCAAACAATCCTGTTTTTGATAATAATATTTTGCTTCATATAGTTTTATTTATCTGTCAATGCGAGAAAAAGACCAATAGTCTTATAGTTAACTAGTTACATGCATAGTATTGTTTATTCGTTCACAAAGATATTTTAACCTAAATTAAAAGGATCATTTTCATATAATTTGAACTTAGATTTATTACAAATAAGCCTTTTCCTTCTATCATATGTCATTGATTTACTGACACTAATAAGATAACCTTGAGTGCTTCTAAATATGAAAACCTTAAAATCCATATTTTAAAAAGAAACGCATTTTGGAAGACCGCCGAATTATATACTTTCGTCGAAGTTTTATTAAATAGCGAATGCAAGACATTTTAGAGTTAAAAAGCAAGCTTAACGAGATCTTTGGCGACAATCAGGAAGAGGTTCATTTTTTCTTTGCCCCGGGCAGGGTTAACCTGATCGGTGATCATACCGATTATAACGGTGGATATGTCATGCCCTTTGCACTCAACCTGGGAACCTACCTGGCAATCCGGCGAAACACCACGAAGCAGTTTCGTATTGCTTCTACGAGCAAAGACAGTCAATTCGAAATCCCTGCAGATCATACACTTTTAAAACAAAGCAATGAATGGGTTAATTATCCTTTAGGGATTTTGCATCAGCTGCAAAACCACGGGGCCTCATTTATGGGTTACGACATGCTTTTTTACAGTGACCTTCCGCTTGAGGCCGGGCTCTCATCTTCTGCTTCCATTGAAGTTGTTACTGCAGTTGCGATGAATGAACTATATGATTTGCAACATGAGCCCAAAGAGCTTGCTTTGTTGTGTCAGAAAGCAGAAAATGAATTCGTTGGGATGCCATGCGGGATCATGGATCAATTTGCCTCTGCCCTTTCCCGGAAGAACACGGCATTATTTCTTAATTGCGGCACAATGAATTACACCCACGTACCCTTTGTACCTGAGACCATTAGTGTGATCCTGGCGAATTCTAATGTCAAACGTGCGTTAATGAGTTCGCATTATACTACCCGGCGTGCTGAATGCGAAGCTGCTGCAGATATCATCCGAAGCCAGCGTCCATTAAAACACATTGGAGAACTTCATGCCAACGATTTCAATAAACTCATACCGTTGTTCACCGACGAAACCTTACTAAAAAGGCTCAGGCATGTTGTTGGAGAAGACATGCGTGTTCTGACTGCGGCAAAAGCCATGCATGAGGGAGACATGACTTACCTGGGTGAGTTGATGTTGGATTCACACATCTCACTTCGCAACGACTATGAAGTGAGTTGCCCCGAATTGGATATCCTGGTAGAAGAAGCATACAATACGTTCCTGACACTGGGAAGCAGGATGACCGGTGCAGGTTTTGGCGGCTGTACGGTGAACCTGGTGAACAAGGGTCGCGAAAAAGAGTTTATAGAAAAGGTAGGACAGCAATACCACGAACGAACAGGTCTCGATGCAGATTTTTACCAGGTGGAGCCCGGAAAGTCTGCCGGCAGAATCAACAGTATTTTAAAAAGCAATTGAACAAATTATGGAATTATCAAATTATTCAGGAGAACATTCACTTGAACTGGAAAATAATTACAAAGCTTTAAAATCCAAGCTCGACAGCGCCATCAGGGAATCCGGAAAAGCTCCGGATAACAGGATGGCGAAGGATATCCTGATCATGGCCCAGGGCGCTTTCAAAGAATTCAAATTAAAAAAAGAAGACCGCGAAGAACAGTATCAGCGCCTGCAGGATGCCTTTGAGAAGTTGAATAAAAAGATCACCGAGGAACGTTCCGCCTTCGAGAGAGAATCCATCAGCAATTACAGTGAGTTGAAAATGCAGGTAGAAGAAGCGATCTACCAGGCCGGAAAAGCTACAGATTCCCGTGAAGCGAAGTCCTACCTCATTGCAGCCCAGAATGCCTTTAAAGGCCTGAAAATGGCCAAAGAACAACGCGAGGAGTTGTATAACAAATTGCAGTTGGCTTTTACAGAAATCAACGCCAGGCAACAAGCTGAAATACAAAATCTTGCTGCAGAGTCACAGCTGAATTTCTTCAGTTTCAAACCACGCCTCGAATCGATCATCGCTGCAATGGACCAGGAAAGCGATCGTCGTTTGATTAAGGATAAACTCATCGATTTCCAGGCGGAGTTGCGTGACACAAAAATGACGAAAGAACACAAGGATCTCTTGTATCAAATGATACAACAGGCCTTCGACACCCTAAATAATGTCAGAAAACAGGAAGATGAGCTTTTTCGGCTTGAGGCAGAGAGTAGCTTTGCATCATATGCTGAGCGTGTTGCCCAATTGAAAGAACAAGTGAGCCAAGTAAGCAATTTCAAGGAAGTCCGCGAGCAACTCAAGCAACTACAGTCTGACTTGCGTGAAAGCCGGCTTCTCTATGAACAAAAAGATCATCTGTATGCCGATTTACAAGAAGCTTTTAGCATTTTGAACCAGCGTCAGGATGAGGATAGAAAAACTTTTGATACAGAAGCAAAAGTCAACTTTGAACGATTGAAGAAGATGGTCAATCATGGCCTGAAACAAGCACAGGAATCATCAGAATACAAAGAAACCAGGGAATATCTTAAAAAGATACAGTCTGAGTTCAAGGGGATCCGCATGGTGAAAGAAGAGCGTGAAGAACTCTATGCGAGACTGCAAACAGCCTTTGAAACCTTGAATATCAGGCTTGACACTTATTTCAGGGAGAAACAAAAGAACTGGGAAGTCAGGATGACATTCAAACTAAAAGACCTTACCGTTACCGCAGAAGATCTGAATACAGAGATTGAAAGGCTGGAAGAGTCCCTGGATGAACTTGAAAACCAGCTTGAGATTGTCCTCCAAAAGCCATTGGAAGTCTCAGCCCGGATAGGCCTGGAAGCAAGAATTCAGACAAACCGCAGGGCTATTGAAGCGATGAAAATCGAAAAAGCCGAGACAGAGACAGAAATTGAAAGCCTTCAACAGCGACTTTACGGGGATGAAAATTCCTAAACTTTATTTTTTAAGCCCTGTCAATTCAATCTGCTGAACTATTGGATTCAGAAATGGATCATTGCCAGTGCTTTCGAGCAGCATGGCCGTTTTTTCTCCTGTCCTGAGAAATAACCAGCTAGTTTTCTCAAGTATTTTCTTTTTAAAGCCTGGATTGTCCGGATCTAAAAGCCCATTTTTCTTTTGGAATTTTTCCAGTTCAGCCCCATCTTTGAAGACAAGGCGGGCATAATTTAACTTAGCCGTTGGTTGGACCAAGGGGAGGACATTGATCTCACTGAATTCTATCCCCCTAAAAAGAGCCACCCAGGAAGGGAATCCATAGTATAAACCCAGGTAACCTCTGATCATTCTCAGGTCTGAACGAAACTTTCTGAGTTGCCCGGCAGTAAGGACAGCAGGAGGAACATACATACCACCAGGAACTTTTGTAATAAGCGTGCTGGCAAACTTATACAACAAATTATATCCATTGGCTGTATCTAACTTTAGCGTGCTGACCCTTACAAAATAAGCTCCCTTGATAAAAAGGGCTTCCCTATTGTTAATGAAACAATATTCCCAAAAATTGTCTTTTAAACCCGGCGCCCGTGCAGCAATAGAATAAGCACCAAAAGCGGCAGCCGAATCTTGCATCTCGCTGATCTCTATGTGATATAAATTCATCCTCATATAGATATCTTCAAATATCAGGCGTTTAAATCCATATTCTAAAAGGATTTCGGGACAGTCGTGCCAGTAATCAAAAAGAGCCTGATCTTTAAATTCCCTGATTTGCATAATAACGGCTTCCTGGGGGAGCTCATTCACTGTCAGGTACGGTCCAGGTGGGATATAATGATCCTCTTGTGCCTTAAGTATTTGACTAAACGGGAATAATAATAAGACCAGCAGATATGCCTGAAATGTTCGCATAAATTTGATTTTGAGTGCAAAGATAATCATCATGAAAGAAATCGAGACTAGATTTTGCCTTCGGCTTTTAAACGAGCTACGATTTTCTCCATTTCCCCGATAAGAGATTCGAAATTTTTCATTGCGGCTTTTGCGGGATCCGGACTGGTCATATCAACCCCTGCTTTCTTCAGAAGATTCAGGGGATAATCTTTACTCCCTGATTTCAACAACTCCAGGTAGCGGTCACGTTCTGCAGCACCCCCATTCAACACGGTTTCGCTGAGGGCCATGGAAGCAATTAGTCCTGTTGAATATTGAAACACATAATAATTCATGTAAAAATGAGGGATAAAGCTCCATTCATTCCCGATATAGTCACCAACTTCCATGACGCCTTTATCCGCCCCGTAGTATTCCTTTGTCAGTTTCAGGTATTGAGCACTGAGCCAATCAGGGGTGAGTGTTTGGCCCTGTTCGACTTTTTGATGCATCGCCAGTTCAAACTCAGCAAACAGCGTCTGCCTGAAAATGGTACCTCTAACTGCATCGAGATAATTATCCAAGATATATAACTTGAAGAGATCATCCTTTTCTTCTTTCAACATCTGATGCATCAAGAGATTCTCATTAAAAGTCGAGGCAATTTCTGCCAGGAAAGTGGCATAATCGGCCGTGGCATAGGGCTGCGTCAGGCTTGAGAAATGTGAATGCATGGCATGACCCAATTCATGAGCGAGCGTAGATACAGCATTATAATCTCCATTATAATTCATCTTAACATAAGGATGTGCTCCATATACACCAGAAGAATAGGCTCCGGATTCTTTGCCTTTGTTTGGATAAATATCGATCCATCGCTGGCTGAAAGAAAGATCGAGTGCTTTGCCATATTCTGGTCCTAGCACCTGGATGGCCGATTTGACGAGACTACAAGCTTCTTCCCAACTATACTTTTTATTGATAGACTTCACGGCAGAAGCATAGATGTCATCATAATGGAAGGTATCCAGTTTCAGCAGCTGTTTCTTCAGGATCAGGTAACGATGTAGAAGTGGGAGTCCTTCCCTTACCGATTTGATCAACTGGTGATATACCGCTGGATCAATGTCTTCAGAAAACAATCTTGATTCCAGGCAGTCGCTGTATTTGTGTGCTTTTGCATTAAACAGATGCTGTTTCATCTGGCCATCGATGAGGCAGGCGAAAGTATTCTCAAATTTCGCATGTTGTTCCCAGAAAGTATGCATCACGAGCTTGCGGTCAGCAGGATTTTTCGAGGCTCTGTACTGGCTGTAATT
>JBAXPV010000022.1:0-64978 GCA_037132075.1 Bacteroidota bacterium | reverse complement strand
ACTCGAAGGTAGCCCTGTAGATTTTCAGCTGTCTACCCCCTGAACAGTAACAAAATATTCAGGAAAAGCTACTTATACTTCCTGACCATTTCAAAGTTTTTTCAGGCCATGGCATGGAAACAAAAATTGGCCATGAGAAAGTTTATAACCCATTTTTGAATGGAGGAATTATTTTGTAATCCTCACTTAGCAGGCATGGGGATTACGGCATTAAAACCCAAAAAGATTCTGAAAAAGACTCATTTCCTTCACATTTATTTCTGCAATCCCACGCATACCCCCGATACATTCCAGCTGCGTGCCTGTATTGGTTTTTAAGCCATCAGGCAAAGAGACAATAAAATGGTAGCTGTTATTTTCAGAAACATATTCTCTTCCTTTAACAACACCTCGAACAACACCATTTTCCAGAAAAGGAAATTGTTCAAATTTTATGATTAATGATTGGCCTGGCATTACTTTACATGGGCCTTTTACTTCCATAATGATCATGGCGGAATATACCGGTTTGCCCGCCACCAGGTCTTTAGGATTATCAAGCCGTATTGGAGTAATCACAACTTCAGGATATCGGATGTATATACTAAGTAACAAGGAAATTGACAGCAAAGCCAGGATCATCCCAATTCCCCAGCGTGTTAACCAAGCCGGAGGCTTTGTCATGATCTCCTGCAATTCAGGACTTTTTAATTCAATATTTTGTTGAAATTCTTCTGGCATCTCATTTTCATTAAATTAAGCCCCTAGCTCCAATTGGTTTTTAACGAGATTGAAATAAACACCCTGCTTCTGTACAAGCCTGGTATGTGTTCCTTCCTCAACGATGCAACCCTTTTCCAATACGATAATCTGATCTGCATTTTTAACCGTGCTTAACCTGTGAGCTACGATTACCACTGTCTTACCCTTAAAAAATGAAGAGAGGTTATCATGGATAATATGTTCATTTGTGGCATCCAGGGCATTTGTGGCCTCGTCAAGAAATAGAAACTGCGGATTTTTATATACTGCCCTGGCAATCAGGATTCTTTGTTTCTGCCCCTGGCTTAAACCGCTGCCTTCCATGCCGATCACTGTATTATAAGCGAGTGGAAGCATCGCGATATATTCATCAAGGTTTGCCATATTTGCTGCATACTGAAGACGGCTTACATCCACAACATCTTCACCCGGGGCAATATTGTGGGCGATACTCTCTGAAAAAATAAACCCATCCTGCATGACAGCTCCGCAATGACTTCTCCACATCCCTGCGTCAAAGGAATTCAGGGGTTCATGACCCAAAACAATTTCCCCACTTGTTGGCGGGTAAAATCCCAGCAAGAGTTTTACCAGCGTGGTTTTGCCGCTTCCGCTTGCTCCAACGATTGCAGTCACTTTGCCTTGCGGGATATTCATATTAATATCATTCAAAACCATTGGTGAATGCGGGCCTTCATACTGGAATGAGACAGCCTCAACTTTGAGGTTAAGGTTATCAGGAAGTTCAAAAGTTAGTGCTGTCTGGCCCTCCTGCTCATTGCGCTTCATATGGATCTCGCCCAGTCGTTCCAGGCTAATCCGGGCATCCTGTGCTGACTGCATAAAGAATACCATTTGGTTAATCGGTCCATTCATCTGACCCAGAATATATTGAAGGGCAACCATCATGCCCAAAGTCATTTCACCATGTAATACAGCAAATGCTGACATGAACGTAATCAGAATATTTTTGGTCTCGTTAAAAAAGAGTCCGCCCAACTGCTGGTATTGACTGATATTCAGGCTTTTCATTTGTGTTTGAAATAACTTAGCCTGAATTTGTTCCCATTTCCAGCGTTTCTGCCTCTCGCAATTATTAAGCTTGATTTCCTGCATACCGGTAATCATCTGAATCAGGCTGCTCTGATTCTCGGCCAGCTGCGAGAAACGGAGGGCATCTAGTGCCCGGCGCCGTTTTAGGAAAATCATGATCCAAAGAAAATATATTGCACTCCCTACAAGGAACACAATTAAAATTTTCAAGCTATATATTCCAAGTACAATGCTGAATATAAATATATTAAACATGCCAAACAACACATTAAGCGATGTATTGGTCAGGAAATTCTGAATCCGGTTATGGTCACCAATCCTTTGCATCAGGTCACCAATAAGCTTCGCATCAAAGAAACCAATGGGAAGTTTCATCAACTTGACCAGAAAATCAGAGATCAAAGACAGGTTGATCCGGGTACTGAGATGCAGCAAAATCCAATTACGGATAAAGTCAACACTGGTTCGGCCAACAATAAACACCAATTGCGCTATAAGGATTATGTATATAAACCCGGGATTATTCCCAATAATCCCTTTATCAACAATGCTTTGTGTCAGGAACGGAAATGCAAGTTGAAGAAGACTTCCCAGTAACATCCCCAATATGAGCTGAACCACCAATTTATGCTGTGGCTTCAGGTATTGAAACAGGAAAGAGAAACTTGATCTGTCTTGCTTAACGTCATCCCTGGCATAAAAATCAGGCGTTGGATCAAGCAATAAGGCAACGCCAAGGTCTTCCTCATGCTGCCGGGTACTTAGCCAGGCTTTTTTAAATTCTTCTTGCGAAATTTGTAAGATTCCCCTACCGGGATCTGCTATAACAACTTCACCGTTTTTCGTAATGTTGTAAACAACAACAAAATGAGACTGTTTCCAATGAGCGATGCATGGGAGTGGCGCTTCTGCCAATTGAGCCATGGTAATTCTGACGCCCATATTGCGCATCCCGATTGCTTCTGCAGCATCACTCAATCCCATTAATGAAACGCCTTCACGGGAAATTGTTGATTTTTCCCGCAAATACCCGAGGCTATATTCCTTCCCATAGAACTTTGCGATCATGCGCAAGCAGGCAGGACCGCAATCTCTGGAATCCAATTGAGGGTAAAAAGGGAAACTCATATTTAAGTGGAGAGACTCAATAAATTTCGAACAAAGATGTGCAAAAAGATTCACACCTTAACAAAAGTTACTATTGTAAACCAGGAGGCTAAATAAGGATTAAAAACCCCGTCGCGCAAACGACGGGGTTTTGCCGGTTCTGGCTAATATTGCCCCCAGGGCATTGGGTACCTTATGGAGTCTAGAGGGGGGGGGGGTGGAATTCTCCACATACCAGGGGCTAATACTTTAATATTTTATTTGGGGCCACCGCCGTGACCTACATTTCCGTCACCAGGATGATAAGAGGAGCCGCCACCAAAGGTCGTATGAAACCAATCTTCCAGGTCATCCCAAAAATCACCGCCTTTAATTTTATCTAATTCTGAATTTTTTAAGGCAAATGTTTGCATATCGTCAAAACTTGCCGTATATTTACGCCTTTCCATGATATAATGATTTAGATATCGAGAGCAATACACCCATTGCGCCCTTATTGTTCAACTTGTTTCTATCATTAATCGCAGAAAAGCAAAAATATCCCCCCTGTTTTTGACTTTTATTAAAAAAAAGTTGCATCCCGGGGTAGAATGAAATCTAAACACCTGATTTGATGCTACTTATCCAAAGCTTGGTCCTGAGTTTTTTACTATCCTTCGCAGGATGGTTTCAGGCTGCGCCAAAGCAGGCTACCAAAATGAGCATCACCAAGCCGGTAACTGAACTAAATAATGCTGATGATCTTTACCGTGTAGCAAAGTCCCTTATAAAAAAGGAGATGTACAATGAAGCTGTGCCATATTTTAATAAAGCCGCCCATATTTATAAAGATACAAAGCAATTTGAAAAAAGTGCTAGAAGTTTCTTATATAATGCAGAAATATATCAATATTTTGGAGACAACAAGCTAGCAATTAGGTATTTAGACACATCGAATCGTGTCGCAAGTCAAAATCTTCTCTCCAATAATCTCATTTTTGCAGAAATCCTTCGTACAAAAGGAAGAATAAATAGAAATCTTGGCAAAGTACATGAAGCACAAGCTGATCTTGAAAAATCATTATTGATTTCAAAATCAGTTCTTGGGGAATTTGACACCTCCTTATCTTTTACATACAATACACTTGGATTGCTATATGACCAACTTTTTAATTACAAAAAAGCTGTTCAGTACTTCCAGAAAGCTATAAACTGCAAATTATTATCAAAAAGCAAGATTGATTATGAATTAGCTGATTACTATTACAACTTAGGAAATGAATATTGCATGCTTGGAATGCTTAATGAATCACTTGAAAATTTGAATTTTACAATTAGTTTAACAAAAATCATTAATTCTCGTGTACCTGCGTCTTCCCTTGATTATTATTTATCAAAGGCTATTCTCTGCCAAATCCAAGGAAAATACGACCTTGCTATTGTCACATTTGAACAGGGGGAACAAATTTCAAAGTCTGTTATTGATAAAGATTTGGCTGTTTTAGGAATGATGTATATATCTAAAGGGAGCGTTCTTATCCAAGCAGGTGATTATCAAAGAGGAAAAGAAACAGTTCAATATGGAAATTATTTACTTGAAAAGGCACCGAACGCAACTGCTTTTAGACGTTTTTGGGTGAACTATTATTTATCAATCCTATTTTACAACAATAATGATTATAAAACATCGCTGAAGTATGCATATATATGTTTAAAAAATCAAAAGGATTATTACATTTCTGATCTTACTCGTTCCTATAAGCTAATAGCTGACAATCTATATAAATTAGGTGATTTAAAGAATGCAAATAAATTTTATTCCATTTGTATTGACGTAACGAAAAAAGAAAGAGATCAACGCATTTCATATACTGATAAAATATATACCAATTATGGCCATTTTCTTTTTAATACTGGGAAAAGAGAACTTGGAATAAAATATGCCCGTGAAGGCCTTGCTTTAAATAAGGCTGCCTTTGGCATCCGCCATCCTGTCGTTTCTGCAAATTTGAATTCACTTGGGGAAATTTACACTTTGAATCATGCCCCGAAAGAGGCCCTGGTTTGTTATCAACAAGCCTTGATAGCGGCTTCTACGTCATATTTTAACATGGATTTCAGGACCAATCCAAGCCTGGACAACATTGCCTTCAAACCGGAAGCCTTCCTCACCTTAAAGAACAAAGCTGCTGCCCTAGCCAATTTTTCTGCGGCAACCAATGACATTTCACAACTGAAGACAAGCTTTGAGACGTATCAATTGTCACTTGACCTCATCCATAAAAACAGGGCTTCATTCCCGGAGCTTGAGAGTAAAATCTGGGTTTCCGGTGAAGAGAAAGCGACTTTCGACGGAGCGATCAATACTGCTTATTTGTTGTACTCAAAAACCGGGGCTGATTTCTATAAACAAAAAGTTTTTGAATTTTCAGAACAAAGCAAAGCTGCGGCCTTATTTGCCTCTTTAAAAGAGAAGAAAGCCATGGAAGGTGGTGGAATCCCTGACTCTTTAACGAAAAAAGAGAATTATTATACCCGTAAGATTGAGCAGATACAGAATGAAGTTTTGGCAGAAACGCAGAGCACAAAGCCTTCACAACCACGAATTAAAGATCTTGAAGCGGATATTTTTGTTTTAAAAAACGAGCAATCTAAGCTTCTGGTTCACCTTGAAAAAGACTTTCCAAGCTATCATCACTTAAAATATGACAAAACAATTGTTTCGGTAAGCAAACTGAGGCAAATGCTGAATGACAGGCAAGTATTGCTGGAGTACTCTTTCGTTGGTGATGAAATTCTTATTTTTGCCATAGCACCCGAAGGTTATGATATTTATAAAATTAAAAAACCTGCTGATTTCGACCATATGGTTGCTGATCTCAGGACTTACCTGGATGAACTGAGTTTTATCAGTCAAACTAATGAGATTTATGCCAATTTCCTTAAATCATCCTTTGGCTTATACAATCTCTTACTGAAACCTGCGGAAAAGATGATCAGCAACCGCAACATCATTATTGTACCTGATGAGAACCTGGCGACAATCCCCTTTGAGGTTTTGCTGACGGCTAAAGTGAATGCCAATACCGAATATGGGTTTCTGCCATACCTCATCACACGTAATGCCATCGGGTATGCCTATTCCGGGAATCTCCTGTATTACCAGCCCAGTGCGCGTCCAGGAGGTAGTTTAACTATGGCTGCTTTTACGCCTTCTTATACTGAGTTAAATGACGAAAAACCAGGGAGTGCCCATTTTCGTTACCGTAATTTATTGAAACCATTGCCTTTTGCCAGGGAAGAAGCCACTTCTGTTTCCAGGATTTTTGGCGGGGATGTTTATGCGAACGGCAATGCATGTGAATCGAATTTTAAGAAAGTAGCTCCTCAATACGACATCTTGCATCTTTCGATGCATGCGATCGTTGACAATGAGAATCCTATGTATTCTAACCTGGCATTTGGCAAGGACAGGAACAAACAGGAGGACGGATATTTAAATACTTTCGAGCTTCTGAATATGAAGCTCAAAGCCCGTATGGCTGTGCTTAGCGCATGTAATACGGGAGTGGGTGCCTTACAAAAGGGGGAGGGCGTTATGAGCCTTGCGCGTGGGTTTTACTACGCAGGGTGTCCGGACGTGGTAATGACTCTGTGGCCAGTTGAAGATCAACTAAGTTCTTCACTGATTCAGGATTTTTACCATTATCTTTCTTTGGGAAAGAACAAAGCCGAGGCTTTACAGCTGGCTAAGATCAACTTTCTGAAGAGTGCGGACCCATTAAGGGCTCACCCATATTTCTGGGCAGGATACGTTAATATTGGCGACACTTCTCCGCTTGTGGAGAAACAACCTACAAAAGAAAAGCCCGGCGGTTCAATCGCCTGGGCTAGTATTTTTGGGTTGCTTCTTACCTTGCTGCCTTTCGCCTGGAAGCTTTTCTGATAGAAGCGTATCCTGTTCCGGAAATTGATTTACAGTGCTTTTAAGTCCTGAAGTATTCTTGTGGCTTTTCCCTGGTAACCACCCTGGTGCGCTGATACTTTCTCAAACTGCCGGATCGCAGCATTTTTATCGCCAATTCTGAGATAACACATGCCAAGATAATAATCAGACAAGGGTTTGTAGAAATTATCGTCGGAGGCAATGATGGCTAAAAAGAGCGGCATTGCCTGATTGGGCTTTTCGATTTGCAAATAAGAAACAGCCTGATAAAAACGAACTTGCTGATTGGCCGGATTTGTTTTAGAAATTTTCTCAAACCCCTGGATTGCCTTATCGTAATCAGCCTTTCGAAACGCATCAAATGCAGCTTTCACGTTCAGATTCTGGCCAGGATCCGCAGATCGCAAGCCATTAATCGGCTTATAGGTTTCATAATACATACTGCTGATCTTCTCCATCCTGGATTGATGCCCATTAATATAAAACAAGACACTACTCCCTACAACAGCCAAAATGGCAAAGGAAGCGGCAGCTTTATATAAAATTGAATACGAAGGTTTTCTTTCGTATTGCCTCCGGGCCATGTTCAGCGATGCCTCGAATTTTCTTGTTTTTTCGTCGCCAATGGCCGAATCAATGGCTTCGCTCAGTTTGTATTCCCGCTCAAGTTCTCGGTCATTCTGCAGGTCATTGACAAACTGCGTTTCCGTAATTTCATTAAGGAGTCCGTTTTTGAAGTCCTCAATCCTGATGATGTGGGTCATAAAATATTCCTTTAAATAAGGTCTCTGTACTCTGAATCGTTTTGGATACGTCGCGTGAGATTGTCCTTACATTTTGACTTACGATGGATTGCTTGCATTTCGTCGCTAAAGCCTAATATTTCCGCGATTTCCTTAAAGGATTTCTTATTCAGAAACAACAATAGCAACTCTTTACAACCCTCATCCATCTCATCAAAATGCCTTCTATATAAAGCATTCTGACGTAGTCTAAGCACTTCTAACTGCAATGTATCGTTCTCCTCATCGGGGACATCAACATCAATTTCTAAAAATTGCCCTTTTAATGTTTTTCTGTTTTTCAATTCCCGCAGCCACAGATGCCTGCATATCGAAAACAAAAAAGTACTAAAAGAACTGGTCAAACAAAACTTCGTATCTAAAACACGTTCAAACACAACCTTCATGGCATCCTGAAACACATCGCGGGCATCATCATCTGATCCGCCATTGTTCTGAATGTACTTGTCGGTTGTCTGGAAAAGTTGATCATACACGAATAAAAGCACCCATTGGTCAGCTGATCTGAACCCTTGGACGATCTCTTCATCAGAGTACGTTCTTGTTTTCCTTCCGAATATTAATCGCATTTTCGAGAAATTATCCCCCCTTTTTTAGAAATATTTATCAGAATTATTCAAAATATTTTCCTATCTGGATTTAACTGTTTATATTTCAAATAGTTTCAAAACAGAATAAAGAATTGAGTCCTGCCTGAAATACAACAATTTACGAATGAATTTAGAAATACACCCTTACCCACCCGCTTGCAAAAATACACCTAAACTTCTAAGCTGAAAAACAGATAGAGATAATTAAAGCAATATTATTACCGGTTTCTCAAAAAGCATATTACTTTTAAAGAAAGAATAAACCTTAAACTACACGAATTCTTGCGATGGCAGGTATCTATATTCATATTCCATTTTGTAAAGCAAAATGTCATTACTGTGACTTTTTCTCATTAGCAACTTCTCGTTACAGGGAAGAATACCTTGAAGCACTTCTGCGTGAAATTAAGACTCGCAAATTGTATTTAAACGATGATATAATTGAAACAATTTATTTTGGCGGGGGAACGCCTTCTCTATTCAGTGCGGAAAACCTGAAGCTGATTCAACAGGAAATAGCAAATAATTTCACCCTGAGTAAAGACCCTGAAATTACCCTGGAAGCAAACCCCGATGATCTTGGCAAGGTGTATTTGCAGTCATTGTGGCAAGCCGGGATAAACCGTTTGAGTATTGGTGTTCAATCTTTTCGGAATGCAGACCTGATTTCATTAAACCGGGCTCATAACGAAAATCAGGCGATAGAATGCCTTTATGAAGCCAAATCTGTTGGTTTTGAGAATTTGAGTATCGATTTAATCTATGGAATACCAGGGCTTTCCATTGAATCCTGGGAAAAGAACCTGGAAATATTTGAATCGCTCAACATTCCGCATCTTTCCTCTTATTGGCTTACTGTGGAGGCGGGGACAGCATTAGCAGGATTCATCCGCAAAGGGAAATATCCTTCGCCAGATGAATCTCTGGGGGCGTCCCATTTCAAACATCTGATGAGTTGGGCAAAGCAACATGATTATCAGCATTATGAAGTATCCAACTACGCACGGAACGGCAAATTCTCACAACACAATACCGCATATTGGAATTCTGTTCCCTACCTTGGATTAGGACCTTCAGCCCATTCTTTTAATGGGAAAAGCCGACAATGGAATGTCAGTAATTTAAGTTTATATATTAAAGGAATTCATAAAGGGAGTCCTGTTTTCGAGAAAGAAATCATCAGCGATAAACAAAGATTTAATGAATATATAATGACCTCTTTACGGACCATGTGGGGTTGTAATTTACAATACCTCTCTGAATCTTTTAATCTGCAATGGGCTGAAAAAACGCGACAGCAAGCACAAAAATATATCGACAACGGCTGGCTGAAAGAAGAATCTGGTATTATTTATACCCAAGAAGAGGGCTGGTTTCACCTTGATGGCATCAGCGCTGATCTTTTTTTACTGTAAATCTGGAATGGCTGAACCTACAATACCTGAGAAACACCCAAACGGACACTTAAATAAACCGGATTATGGTCGGAATACTCAAAACCAAAATCCAAAGTCCTTATATCCACCACACTGACATTTGGTGACAAGAGAAACGCATCAATGACAGTGGTTAGGGCTTGTCCTTTTTTATAAGCCTGGCTAACATCGCGGTTACTGGGCTTTTTGACATCATAAGCCCAATGCCAGTTGTCGGGCATAAAATCCTTTTCTAAAGGAGGTTGCAACACCCAAACTTTATCATCATTCTCAAACTTTTTGGGATTAAAGCCTGGAGGATTCTGATTCCAGTCTCCGCCAACGATCACATAATTTCCTTTTTTGTATTCGGCAGTAATGATCTTTTTCAGGACTTTCAATTCTTCTTTTCTAAGGACAGCCCCTTCTGACCAGGCAGAATTGTGAATGTTAATGACAAGCAGGCTGGTATCTTTTGTAATTGGATAACGATTTATTAAAAAACAGCGGTCCAGAAAAAATAGGCGTTTGGGCCATGGAAAATTCAGCGGAGAAGAAATCCTGACAGATTCAGAAGGTATAAAACGGGAAAAAGAAGCCAAGCCGGCAAGTACTTTACCCATTGGATCGAGTAGTGGAAAAGGGATATACTTTACGTCATAATTTTTAGCAAATGACACATTAAAGTCTTTAAGTTCATTTGAAAATATTGCCACCTGATCCGTAAAAAAACTTCGTTTTGCCTCTCTGTCAACTTCCTGAAGCAATACAAAATCGAGCGTATCCATGGCCTTTAAAGCACTGAGAATGCCGTTCAGATTTGCCTGATAATCATTAAATGGCGCTTTGACCCTGGAACCCCCATCATAAAAAAAATCCATGTCTTTCCCAAGGCCACTGTAGCCAATATTCCAGGTCAATAGGTTAAAAGCCCTGATATTTCCCGGGATAGAAATTCCTTTTTTACTGATTTCCAAATGGCAAATTTGGTCTGGCTTATATTCAGTAAAGCTTAAATAGGTAAAGAATGAAATGGCCACAAGCAACACAAAACCAGCAAGAATAAGGAAGCCATTTAAAAGGTAACGGAATTTTTTCATAGGGGCTTAATAAACAATTGATTAAAAATCAAAAGGTTAATACACACGGGGGCTTGGTTATTCCTTGATTACCAATGCAATATAAAAGTAGAAAAAAAAATCATTACTTTCGTGCTTTAAATCAAAGACAAAACCATGCCAATACTTGGATCTATAATAAAGGCTGCAATAGAGTTGCGTAGTAAGATGCCTGCAATGGAGATAAAGGTGAAAGATGGTTATTCCCAGCAAAAGCGCACTTTACGAAAGCTCCTGATGAAATCACAATTCACCTCATTTGGTGAGTTTTATGGATTTTCTGATCTATTGAAACAATCCGATATTGTGAAACATTTCCGTGAAAAGGTTCCAGTTCATGACTATAACTCCATTTATAAAAAATGGTGGTATCGTACATTGAACGGGGAAGCTTATGTGAGCTGGCCGGGGAAAGTAAAGTATTTTGCATTAAGTTCGGGCACTTCTGAAGCGACGAGCAAGCAAATTCCTGTGACGCCGGATATGCTAAAGGCCATTAAAAAAACGAGCATAAGACAAATACTTTCCTTAGCACTATATGACCTACCTACTGATTTTTATCAGCGTGGAATCCTGATGTTAGGCGGGAGCACCCATTTGCATTATAACGGCTCTTTTTATGAAGGGGATCTTTCCGGGATAACCGCAGGGAATTTGCCATTTTGGTTTCAACATTTTTACAAACCCGGTCGATCTATCTCAAAAGAAAGGGATTGGAGTACCAAACTAGATGAAATTGTTAAAAAGGCACCAGAATGGGATATTGGCGTTATTTGTGGTGTTCCGGCCTGGTTACAGGTCCTGATGGAAAAGATCATCAGTCAGTACAATTTGAACAATATCCATGAAATGTGGCCCAATCTATCCATTTATGTGCATGGAGGCGTTTCCTTCGGTCCTTATGCCAAGGGATTTGAGAAGTTGCTAGGGAAGCCGATATTGTATATGGAGACCTATCTTGCTTCGGAAGGCTTCATTGCTTATCAAAGTCGACCGAATACAGACTCGATGGAGTTGGTACTTGACAATGGATTATTTTATGAATTTGTTCCATTTAAGGAATCAAATTTCACCGACAGGGGTGATCTGGTTGAAAATCCGGAAGCTTTAACTTTAAAGGAAGTCAGTGAGAATATTGATTATGCTTTGTTGATCAGCTCATGTTCAGGTGCCTGGCGATATTTGATTGGAGATACCATTCGTTTTACATCATTGGCCAGAAATGAGATTCAAATCACGGGAAGAACCAAACATTTTCTGAATCTTTGCGGAGAGCATCTCAGCCAGGAGAATATGAACCGTGCGATAGAGATGATGGAGCATCAGTTGAATATCGAAGTTAGCGAATTTACCGTGGCGGGGATCCGACATGGTTCTATGTTTGCTCATAAATGGTATATTGGAACCGATTCTAAGCTTGACCCGGAACTTGTAAAAGAAAAGATCGATGAGAATTTAAAGAATCTGAATGATGATTACCGGGTAGAGAGAATCGCTGCAATCAAAGAGATTTTTGTTGAAATATTGCCTCAAAGTGTTTTTTATGACTATTTAAAATTAAAAAACAAGGAAGGAGGGCAACATAAATTCCCGCGCGTCGTAAAAAACGAACAATATACTGCCTGGGAGTCATTTGTCACCAATTACAAATCAATGAATAAATAAATGCATGCATTAGTTGAGGGGATGTTGCTTGGATTAACGCTGGCATTTTTATTTGGTCCGGCTTTTTTTGCATTGATACAAACAAGCATTCACCGGGGTTTTAAATCCGGACTTCTCATGGCTTTGGGTATTTTTTTTAGTGACACCGCCCTTTTAATCGCATGTGTCTTCGGATTTTCAAAAATCATTACCGACGAAAAAAACGCCTTTTATTTTGGGTTGATCGGAGGAATCATGTTGATCGGGTTCGGGATATTCACGTTTACCAGGAAATCTCATTTAGAGAACGCAGAAGATCAGCAATTAAAAAAGCCTGGTCCATTAACCTATATTTTAAAAGGTTTCTTTTTAAATTTCGCGAACCCTTTTACTTGGTTTTTCTGGATGGGAGTTGTTGTATTGGTTACATCGAACTTTGTTGACAGTCCCCGTCATGTCTATCTTTTCTTCGGGGGTGCCTTATTTACCATAATTACCACTGACTTCATCAAGTGTTTTATTGCACACAAGATCAAGCGCCATTTGAATAACCTGATATTATCGCGTTTAAATCACGCAGTAGGAATTGCTTTAACGATATTCGGGATTGTTCTTATCGTCAGGGTGATCTTACAGTTTACCGTATAATCTCTTAAATAAGTTCATCTTCGAACTTAATATCCTTGATGTTGAGCTGAAGGGTTGTATTGCCATTCCATTCGTTTTCCTCAACATGGTAACAGATATTAAAGGCCAATCCTTGTTTGATTTTCTGCAGGTTGTGACCTTGTTGAAAGGCGATGGCAGGCATAGGGAAACCGGAAATATCGGGATGAACTACAGAGAGTTTCAAATGGTTGTTCCCAACAACTCTGGCATTGCCGGTATCAATTAAACCATCTGTTTCAAAAACTGGTGACATATTCCCTGGTCCGAAGGGCGCAAATTGTTTCAGAATCCTGTAAAATTTCGTATTAATTGAGTTGAGATTAATCCGGGCATCGATTTCAATTTCCGGAACAAGCATCGCTTCAGTAATTGTTGCTTTCACGATTGCTTCAAATCTCTCCTTAAAAGCCTCCAGGTTTTCGGGTTTTAATGAAAGGCCAGCTGCGTATTTATGACCACCAAAATGTTCCAGCAGGTCACTACAGGCATCGATGGCATCATAAATGTCAAAATCTTTTATTGACCTTGCGGAGCCGGTGATTAACTCATTGGATTGTGTCAACACAATCGTTGGCCTGTAATAATGCTCTGTTAGGCGCGAGGCCACGATACCAATAACACCTTTATGCCAGCCCGGGTTATATACTAAGGTAGAACGCTGGTTTGCCATGTTAAGGTCAAGCCTGATCATGTCCAAAGCTTCCTGGGTAATTATATTATCCAGATTCTTACGTTCCGTATTGTTTTTGTTAATCTGTTCAGCAATAACAGCAGCCTGTTTAAAATCTTTGGCAACCAGTAATTCCACTGAATTTTTACCACTTTCAATTCTCCCGGCAGCGTTAATTCTTGGGCCAACAAGAAAAACAAGATCGCTGATTGTCAGCTCTTTACTAAAAAGGAATGGGTCTCCGATAACAGAAGGAATCCCTGAGACATATTCTTTTTTGCGAACATTGCTGAAAGTAAGTATCGACTCAAGACCAGGCCGCGGGTGGGTATTGATCAGTTTAAGTCCATAATAGGCGAGTATCCTGTTTTCACCGGTAATCGGGACGATATCAGAAGCGATGCTAACGACGACGAGGTCAAGAAATTTCTGTAGGGAATCGAAGGCTATATCATGGATCTGGGCATAAGCCTGACAAAATTTAAAGCCAATACCGCAACCGGAGAGTTCTTTATAAGGATAGGTACAGTCGTCGCGTTTGGGATCGAGAACTGCGCTGGCTGCCGGTAATTGGTCACTAGGCCTGTGATGGTCACCAATAATAAAATCGATACCCAGCGTTTTAGCGTAGGCAACCATATCAATAGATTTTATCCCGCAATCCAAAGCCAAAATAACTTTAAACCCATTTTCGTGGGCAAAATCAATTCCTTTTTTGGAGACGCCATAGCCTTCATTATAGCGATCCGGGATATAAAAATCCACTTTGGGGTGGAATCCGACAATAAAGGTATAGACCAAAGCGACGGCGGTCGTCCCATCTACATCATAATCCCCATAAATAAGGATTTTCTCGTCATTATTCACAGCCTGAAAGATCCTTTCAACTGCTTTTTCCATGTCTTTCATGAGAAAGGGATCATGGAGCGAGGTTAGTTCCGGTCTGAAAAAGGATTCCGCTTCATTATAATTACTAATATCTCTCTGGACGAGTAGATTTGCAAGTGTTATGTCAATATCGAGTGCCTGGGCCATGGCCGAAACCATCGTTGCTTTCCCGGAAGCTTTTATTACCCAGCGTTTTTCCATAAATTCAGTATGCAGAAATTAAATCGATTAAGACAAATAAAGTTACACCCAAAAAGTTACACTTTTTGACTTGAACAAATATAAAATTTATTTTTAGTTTTTTTAACTTAAAAATAAAAAAAACTGACGGTCTGTCTGTTATGCTTAAGCTCCTGTAGATCGGATTGCGTCGACAGGGTTTAAACGTGAAGCAGACCAAGCGGGGAGGATCCCGGAAACCAGGCCAATCAGCCCTGCGACTGTCATGCCCAAAATGATATTGCCCTGGGTAAGGATGAGGTTCATGTCTGCTGCATAGTTAACGACCAGCGTCCCGATGAAAATAAGCAAGAGACCTACGATCCCACCGAACAAGGATAAAAACACTGCTTCGAAGAGAAACTGCAATAAGATAAAGTAGTTTTTAGCCCCTAAAGCCTTTTGAATTCCAATGATATTCGTCCGTTCTTTCACAGAAACAAACATGATATTGGCAATTCCAAAACCGCCGACCAGCAGAGAAAATCCGCCGATGATCCATCCAACCATGGCAATGACGCTAAAAAGCTGGGCAAATCCTTGTGTTGCAAGTGATGACTCATTGATAGAGAAGTCATCATCGGTACCTGGTTTCAGTTTTCTTATGGAGCGCATGATCCCGGTCATCTCGTCTTTGAGTTCATCATTAGATACATTGGGTTTTGCCTTGACCATTAAAGCGCTGCCGGCATTATCCCCGTCGAGGTTGATAAAGTTCCTGGCAAACTCCACCGGGACCATCACTTGTTCGTCATTGGAATTGTCAAAGGTGCTATTTCCTTCCTTTTTAAAGAGCCCGATGACTTCAACTTCCCTGCCCCAGACTTTAATTTCTTTACCAAGGGCTTCCTGACCAGGGAAGAGGTTTTCTACAATAGTACTTCCGATGATAGCTACAGGTCTTCCGGCAGCGGATTCCTGCTGGGTAAAATACCGCCCCTGGCTCAGGTCAAAGCTCCAAATCTTGTCATAATCATACGAAACGCCCGAGATGCTGGCTCCTTCGATACTGTTTGATTTATATTTTACGGTTTGGTTGGTCCCTAAAACGTAGGCCACAGATTCAGCGGCACCGGATCTTTTTTGAATCAACACCATTTCCCGAAGTTTGGGTTCAGGTCTTTTAAGGTATTTCCACCAGGGATATTCACCGCCCCCCATGAACCAGGGCCATTTTTGAATATAGATGACATTATTCCCTAATGATTCAATGCTCGTTTTGACTTCTCTTTCAATAGAATCAAAAACGGTAAAGATGGAAATAATGGCAAAAATCCCAATTGTAATACCTAGCAATGACAAAAGCGTCCTAAGTTTATTAACGACGATAGCACTGAACGCAAAGAGGTAACTTTCACGTATTAATCTGAGAAGAAGGAAAAACCTTGTCATAAAATCAAAATTTCAAGCGAATTTAGCCTTTCTTTGCATAGGTTTTCAAAAACAGTGACTATGAAAAAGATCAAGAGCGCCCTTATTTCAGTTTATCACAAAGAGGGACTTGAGCCAATTCTTCGCAAACTCAATGATCTCGGGGTTTCCATGCTATCAACAGGAGGAACTTATGATTTCATTCAGCGCTTGGGTTTAGAAGCTAAAACGGTAGAATCGCTTACTTCGTATCCTTCGATTCTTGGCGGGAGGGTAAAAACATTACATCCCAAAGTTTTTGGTGGAATACTGGCTCGACGAAATCATCCCGGAGACCCGGCAGAATTGCAACAATATGAAATTCCTGAGATCGACCTAGTCATTGTTGATCTTTATCCTTTTGAGGAAACTCTTGCCTCAGGAGCAGCACAGCCTGAAATTATTGAAAAGATCGACATCGGCGGAATTTCACTGATCCGGGCTGCTGCAAAGAATTTCCAGGATGTCGTGATCGTACCTGCCCAGGCTCATTACGCTGAGTTATTGGACATCCTTGACAAAACCCAGGGTGAATTTACATTAGCAGACCGTAGGCGATTTGCTGCCTATGCTTTCAATGTTTCTTCGCATTACGACACAGCTATCTTTGAATATTTCAACCAGGAAGAGGGAATTAACGTATTCAAAAAGAGTATACTTCATGGTTCCTCATTGAGATATGGTGAGAACCCGCACCAGGACGGGACATTTTATGGGGATCTTTCCGCCGTTTTCAATCAGCTGCATGGCAAGGAAATTTCATACAACAACCTGGTTGATATAGATGCGGCCTTAAACCTGGTTAATGACTTTGATGAAACCGCTTTTGTGATTATCAAACATACCAATGCATGTGGGGTAGCCTTACGTCCTTCATTAAAACAATCCTATTTAGATGCTCTGGCTGCTGACCCTGTTTCAGCCTTTGGCGGGGTTTTGGCGACCAATACACCCATTGATTATGAGACCGCTGAAGAACTTAACAAGCTGTTCTTTGAGATTTTACTAGCACCTGCTTTTGAAAAAAATGCACTCGAACTCCTTAAATCCAAGAAAAATAGGATACTTTTGCAAATTAATTCCACCAGTTTGCCCGTCAATCAATTCAAATCGGTGCTAAATGGTGTAATTGAGCAAGATAAAGACCTGAAAAAAGAAAGCCTTAGCGACCTGAAGACCGTTACCCGTCTTGAACCTAGTGCTGCAGAGAAAACTGACCTTTTGTTTGCAAATGTAGTTGTCAAGCATACGAAATCGAACACTATTGTGCTGGCAAAAGACAAACAATTGTTAGCCAGTGGTGTTGGACAGACTTCGAGGGTAGATGCCTTAAAACAAGCCATACTTAAAGCCAAAAGCTTTGGGTTTGACCTGAATGGATCGGTGATGGCTTCTGATGCTTTTTTCCCATTTGCTGACTGTGTTGAGATCGCTCATCAAGAGGGTATTGACACTGTTGCAGAACCGGGAGGATCGATTCGCGATGAGGATTCAATCCACTATTGCGATGAAAATGGCATGAGAATGGTATTTACCGGTTTTCGTCATTTCAGGCACTAATTTTTTTAACTAGCACTTAATATGGGACTCCTTTCATTTCTAACAAAAGAAATAGCCATTGACCTCGGGACCGCCAACACTATTATTATTTATAATGATAAAATTGTTGTTGACGAACCTTCTATTGTTGCCATGGAACGTTCCACGGGCAAAATCATCGCGGTTGGAAAAAAGGCGATGATGATGCATGGCAAGACCCATGAGAATATTAAAACTATCCGGCCTTTGCGTGATGGTGTTATTGCCGATTTCCAGGCAGCAGAAGCCATGATTCGTGAGATGATCCGAATGGTAGGATTCCGCAAAAGCCTTTTCCCTCCGGCGCTGAAGATGGTTATCTGTATTCCATCAGGCATCACGGAAGTGGAAGAACGTGCCGTTAAAGACTCAGCAGAACAGGCTGGTGCCAAAGAAGTAAGGCTAATCCATGAACCCATGGCTGCTGCCATCGGAATCGGGATCGATGTTTTAGAGCCTACCGGCAATATGATCATCGATATCGGAGGCGGAACTTCTGAAATCGCTGTTATCGCACTGGGTGGTATCGTTAACAACAAATCAATCCGTATTGCCGGTGATGATTTCAATGCAGATATTGAAGAATATATGCGAAAACAGCACAACATCAACATTGGGGAACGTACTGCAGAGCGTATTAAAATTGAAGCTGGTGCCGCCATGACAGAGATAGAAAATCCTCCGGATGATTACCCTGTTCATGGACGTGATATGTTGACCGGAATTCCTAAGGAGATCATGGTAAACTATGCTGAAATTGCACATGCGCTTGACAAATCTATCTCCAAGATTGAGACTGCTGTGTTGAATGCCTTGGAGATGACACCGCCAGAGCTGAGCGCTGACATTTATCGTACGGGCATCTACCTGGCAGGTGGTGGCGCTCTTTTGCGTGGACTTGACAAACGTATCCACCTAAAAACCAAACTCCCGGTTCACCTTGCAGAGGATCCGCTCCGCGCAGTTGCCCGTGGGACAGGTATTGCATTGAAAAACTTCGATAAATTCAACTTCCTCATTAAGTAATTTCACCAAACCGGGAGGCTGTTTATGCGCTATTTCTTCGCCTTCCTGATAAAGAATGCCTATTATTTCCTTTTCATTATTCTGGAAGTAATAGCTGGTATTCTTATCGTGCGCAATTATCAGTATCAGTCATCCGTAATTTTTAATGCCAGCACAGAGCTTACCGGTGGAATCAATAATCGGTTTAACAGCATTTCACAATATTTCGGTTTAAGAAAAGCCAACGAAGCCCTGGCTATAGAAAATGCCTTGCTCCGAGCCAAGTTAAAAGAATCCATGCTCAGCAGGGATACCAGCAGATTTGCGAAAATTGACACGCTTTTAAAGCAGGAATATACCTATACTGCGGCTAAGGTCATTCATAATTCGGTAAGTGGACGAAATAATTACCTGATGCTCAACAAAGGCAGCGTCGATGGCTTACATTCAGATATGGCGGTTATTTCACCTGAAGGCGTTGTTGGTATCGTATCCAAGGTTTCTGCTCATTTTGCCTGGGTGATTAGTGTGTTGCACAAACAAACCAAGCTTTCCTGTAAAATAAAAAAGAATGGTTTCGTTGGAACTCTCGTGTGGGATGGGATGAATTACCATAACGCCACTTTAAAAGACATTCCAGCTAATGTGCTGATTGCCAAGGGCGATACCATAATTACAAGCGGTTATTCCAGTATTTTTCCCCAGGGGATTAAAATTGGAACAATCAAGGAGTTTGTGGTAGATAAGGGTTATAATTTTTATGAAATCTCTGTGAATCTCTCGCAGGATATGAATAAACTTGCCTGGGTATATGTAGTAACAGACTATTTCAAGGAAGAGAAAAGCACACTTGAAAAATTTGTGGTCGATGAATAACGAAGTCATTAAAAACATACTACGGTTTATCCTGCTGGTTGTAATCCAGGTGATGGTGCTGAATCGGATCAATCTGATCGGCTTCCTGAATCCTTACGTATATGTGCTCTTTGTCCTGTTGCTGCCCTTTGAAACTCCAGCCTGGCTTTTGCTATTTGCCGGATTCGGGATGGGCTTAAGCATCGATGCCTTTACCAATAGCTGGGGTTTGCATACAGCTGCAACAACTTTTATGGCATTTTCCAGGCCAGGTGTTTTGGGTCTTATTACTTCAAAAAAAGAATATGAGCCAGGTCTCAGGCCTGGTATCAGGGACCTGGGTATTAACTGGTTTTTGTCTTATACCTTTTCGCTGGTTTTTCTGCACCATTTCGCCTTGTTTTTTCTGGAATCATTCCGTTTCAGTGAGTTCTTCCCCACCCTGCTACGTGTTATCCTGAACACTTTGCTGACCATGGGACTGTTGGTGCTGTCGCAGTATTTGTTTACGCGGAAGAAGAAATGATACTCTGTTAGTTTTAGTAAGTTAGTAGTAAAATTATACTAACTATTCTTCTAACGTAATTTCTCGAATCCCTCGCCATAAACACCCGTGACGCTGGCCAAAGAAATAAAGGCTTTTGGATCGATTTCCTTAACTCTTCTGAAGATCAATTGTGACTCTGTTTTGCGCACAATCACCATTACGATATCCCTTTCTTCGCCAGTATACCAACCTTTTCCTTTTAGGAATGTGACTCCCCTGCCCATATCTTTCCCGATAGCGTCAGCTATGGCACCGCTTTGGGTGGAGAAGATAAACATCTGAACCGATCGTTTGGCCCCGGTCAGGTAAAGGTCAATGGCATAAGAGGTAACGGTCATGGTAACATAACCATACACGACAGTTTCAATGGAATGAAACAGTAAAAAAGAGGAGGCAATGATGACAATATCGCAAACCAGGATCACCTTGCCCTGGCTGACATTTCGGTATTTGTTGACGATCATGGCGATGATATCGGTTCCGCCGGTACTTCCACCCTGGGAGAAGATGAGCCCGACACTGAATCCGCACAAAATCCCACCGATGATGGAGGACATAAAGCGTTCGGGAACGATCGGTTCTTTAATATAATATTGTAGGATGGCGATAAAAGCCGAGAGGACAAGGATAGAATAAGTGGTTTTAACACCGAAAGTCCGACCCAGGATTTTCAATCCTGCGAGTATAAGAAAAAAGTTAATCCCCAATAGGGGAATGGCCATTGGAATACCGGTGGCGTAAAAAATGAGGGAGGAAATACCTGAAACGCCTCCGCCCACAATCTTGGAAGGGATGAGGAAGGCAGTCCAACTCAGCGCATTGATAAAAAGGGCAATGGTGATAATGGAGAACTCTTTGAGAGTGCGTCTCAGGCTTTGTTTTGATGGCATGGCGTCGGAATTGATCTTCAAAGGTAAAAGAAGACTGCGTTTCAACACAGCATTCCGCCAAAATCTATTCATTCTTGTAAAAATCGTCTGTTTCCCGGTTCAAATAAATTCATATCCGATTTTTTTATATTTTTACCACTACTGACAGGAAAGTAGGTCCATGTTCATTTTTTATTAGAGCTAACTTTCTGCTTTTCACTTTCTTCTTCATTGATGATGATAAAATTTTTGTTTCTTATCCTCATTTTTGTTCCCTTCCTGGCCTACAGCCAAACCGATACTGAATTCTGGTTTGCGGCACCGGAAGTCAACCAAAGCCATGCCGACCGGCCGATTTTTCTTCGGATGACGGCCATGACCCAAGCTGCCACGGTGACGATCTCGCAACCGGCGAATCCTGGCTTTTCGCCTATCGTGGTAACAATTCCGGCGCTGACAAGCAATGCAGTCAACCTGACCAATTGGATTGACATCATTGAAAATAAACCTGCGAATGTGGTTTTAAATTACGGCTTACATATTGTCTCTACAGCTCCGATCACTGCATATTATGACGAGGCCTCCACCATCAATCCTGAGATTTTTACGCTGAAAGGAAAAAACTCACTCGGAACTTATTTTCTGACACCTTTTCAGAATTTTACCAACGCAGGAAATATTTATTTTTCCGGGTTTAACATTGTTGCCGTTGAAGACAGCACTGTCATTACCATCGTTCCAAGCAAGGCAGTAACTGGACATCCCGCAAATGTTCCTTTCACAATTTACCTCAACAAGGGGCAAACTTACACATGCAATGCGGCAGGCCTGACTGCAAGCGACCGTCTTGCGGGAAGTGTCGTAACTTCAAACAAGCCTATTGCTCTAACATTGTTTGACGATTCTCTCTCTGGGACCGCATGGGGCGGCTGTGCCGACCTTTGCGGGGATCAGTGCATCCCTGTTGCGGTTACCGGCAAAAAATACATTGTAGTCAGAGGCTTTTTGAATGGAGGGACTGAAAAAGTTTTTATCATGGCCACTCAAAACAATACTGATATTTTTATCAATGGCAGCAGTACGCCTTCTGCCACCATCAATTTGGGACAGACCTATATGTATACGATCAGCAATGCTTCTGCTTATATTGAAAGCTCTGAAGCTGTATATGTGTTACATATGTCGGGTTTCGGCTGTGAGCTTGGCATGCCTGTGCTACCCTCCATTGAATGCACAGGTTCTAGTGTCATTGGATTTACACGATCAAGCAGTGAATTCTTTGGGGTGATCCTGTTGACAAAAAACGGAAATCAAAGCAATTTTGTGTTGAATGGGAATTCAAGTGTGATCACGCCCACCTCATTCCAGATCGTTCCCGGGACTGCCAGCCAATGGGTGGCGGCACGTATTGACCTAAGTTCCAGTGTAACGACAGGCATTGGAAATCTCATCACCAATGGCAGTGGGAAATTTCACCTTGGGATCATCAATGGGGGCTCCGTGTCAGGATGCAAGTACGGCTATTTCTCCGATTTCAGCAGTCTATACCTGGGCGCAGATATTTACAAATGCCCTTTAGATACAGTCTCACTCGATGCAGGCCCTAACCGATTGTCGTATCTCTGGAGCACTGGTCAGACTACGCAGAAAATTCTTGTAAACAGCCCAGGGACTTATGCCGTGACCGTAACAGATATCAACTGTTTGCTTTATGACACCATTGTTGTTAATAATAATCCTATCCCGGAATTTAAACTGGGAAGTGACACCCTGCTATGCAATGGGCAAAGCCTCACGCTTGCAGCATCATCAACTTACAGCAATGTATTTTGGTCCACCGGCGCCCAAACCCAATCAATCCAGGTTGACACAGCCGGTTTATTTTGGGCCAGGGCTACAGACGGTTCAGGGTGTCGGGTACAAGACAGCCTGAAAGTCAAATACAGCCTATTGACGGCAGGGCCTGATCAGATCAGGTTCTGTGATGACAGTGTACAACTCAATGCAAGCGGGGCCTTGACTTATCTCTGGAGTCCCTCCACTGGTCTTAGCAACCCCAATATCCCGAACCCCAAGGCGGCCCCTTTGCAAAACACCACCTATACGGTCAGCGGAGGGGGTAGCGGTCAAAATCTAGTTTATAATGGAGATTTTGACCTGGGAAATATCGGTTTTACAAGCCAACATATCTATTCTTCCAGTATTCATAACGAAGGTTATTTTGGCGTTGTTCAAAATGCTCAAAGCTGGCACCCATTGGCTTCCCTTTGCTATGATCATACCTCCGGGAGTGGTTACATGATGGTGGTAAATGGTGCGATGGCACCCAACCTTGAGGTTTGGGGACAAACAGTGACTGTTAATCCAAATACTGATTATGCATTTTCCTGTTGGGTTTCCAATTGGTCAAACATACAAACACTACTGTGTAAACTTCAGTTTTCTATTAATGGAAATTTACTGGGGAATATCTTTTCTTCGGATACTGTGCAATGTGTTTGGAAGCAATTCTATGTAGTCTGGAATTCAGGGAACAACACTGTGGCGAACATTAAAATCATGAACCAGAACACTACCGCTGGTGGCAATGATTTCGCTCTGGACGACATTTCCCTGGGCCCAATAAGCTTCTGCAGCGATTCCCTGACCGTAAAGGTGGTCAAGTCCAAAATCAACCCGCAGGACACCACCATTTGTTTTGGCCAAACATTAACACTCAAAGCAAGCATTGAAAACTTACAGATTCCATGGATCTATACTCAGAATTTTGAAAGTCAGCCCTGGCCCGAATGGAACAAAACTGCAAACTTTAGCTACAACAGCACCAATGTATCCGGTCCTTTCGGGAATGAAACCATGCAACTAAACCTTAACAACCTGCCACCACATGACTCTGTAAGCCTTAGTTTTGATCTGTATATTTTTGACTCATGGGATGGGAACGGCATTCCTGCAGCTTCGGAAGACCTTGATTTGTGGGATCTTAACATTGACGGCAACAGCCTCATTCATACCACCTTCGTCAATGCTCCCATTTCTTTGTACCCGGGTTTCGCGCAGTCTTACCCTTCGAATTATCCGGCCAGCAACATACCCATGACAGGTAGCCAGCCTCCGCTGCTACCCGTACGATGCCTGTCGAATGCTTATGGAACCGGACTGTATAAAATCACCAGGAAAATTCCCCACAATGCAAATCAGATTCTGTTAGGCTTTTCTGCGAGCAACCTTCAAAACCTTTGCGATGAGAGCTGGAGCATTGACAATGTGAAACTTACGCTGACAAAACATGACACTACACTATATCAATGGAATACAGGACAAACCAGCCCATCTATCAGTGTGAGTCCTGCACAGACTACTAACTATACTGTGACCGTCACTTATCAAGGGCACAGCTGTTTCAGAAATTCCCTGGTTCATGTGATCAAAGCTCCTGTCAATCTGGGCAATGACACCAGCTTCTGTCCCGGAACCTTTGTCACGATACATGGACCACCCGGCTATTCCTCCTACCTATGGTCGAATGGGGCATCGGGGAACCCTAGCATTACCGTAAACCAACCAGGGCTATATTGGCTTGAAGTCACCGATGCAAACGGCTGTAAAGGAAGGGATTCGATTCATCTCAGCCTGAATAACGCCCTTCAGGTCACTATTTCTCCGCCAACGGCTTCCATTTGTTCGGGAGAAAGCCTGTTGTTGCACGGACTGTCAAATGCCGGCGGCACTAACTGGCAATGGAGTACTTCGGCAACGAGCCAAAACATTAACGTTAGCCCGACGATAACCACGAATTACTCACTGGTGGGGCACTACACCACCTGCACTGATACTGCTTTTCTAACGGTAGTGGTGAAACCGAGTCCGCAACCTCAAATCTTGCCCCTGAATCCAAGCCTTTGCGCGGGTGACAGTGTCCAACTGACAGCCAGTTCGAACCTGGCCAATTCTGCATTTATCTGGTCCACGGGTTCTGCCAATTTCAACTTGTGGGTAAATCCCGTTTCGACAAGCACTTATACGGTTACGGCGACAAAAGATGGATGCAGCGCAACGGCAAGCAACCTGGTAACGGTGAATCCGATACCTGTAGTTGTCATTACTCCCGACAGCATCACAGCATGCCAGGGAGACTCAATCCTGATCAGTGCATCCTGTCCATTTCCGGGGACTACTTATCAGTGGAATGCCGGATTTAGCAGTGCAAGCCAGCTTATTGCCGCCAATAGTACGACAACCTATACTGTAACGACCACCTTGCAGGCATGCCATGATACCGCAAGCTTGCACCTTACGGTTTTGCTCCCCCCTGTGATCAGTCTAAGCCAGCAGCCCACGGTAGTTTGTAAGGGGGACAGCGTAACAGTGACAGCATTGAGCGGTGATCCGGCAACGACCTGGCTTTGGGACAGCGGCGAAACAAGCGCAGCAATCAAAGTACTGGTTGATAGCACTACAAACATAGTTGTTTGGGGATCTTTGGAAGGATGCGGTTCAATGCAAACTTTAAATCTTACTCCCCTTCCTTTGCCGGTAGTCAGCATTTCAGCGCCACAAAACTGGATCTGCTATGGGGATACAATAACTTTGTCGGCGACAACGACTCCAGCCGGATTAGGCTTGAGTTGGAACAGCGGTCAAAGCGGGAGTATGATCCAGGTACATCCCACTATCAGCAAGCTTTTTATCGCCACGGCCATGCTTGGGAGCTGCCCCGGCAGTGATACTCTGAATTTGCTGGTGAAGCCTTTGCCCACACCTACCATCAATCCGCCTGACATCTCGGTATGCCTCAGTGATTCGGTTCCACTTACGGCCAGCTCAGCCTTCCCGACTTCCACCTATTTGTGGTCGACAGGCTCTGCGAATTTGGCGATCCAGGCACAGCCTCTTTTCTCACATTGGTTCACGGTAAGCTGCACTTATGACGGGTGTTCCGACACGAGTTCTGCCTGGGTGGCTGTCATTCCTCACCCTTTGATCAACCTGGGCCCTGATGATTATTTGTGTAAGGGAAATTCGGTGACGCTCGTTGCGCCCCCGGGGATACAACACTATATATGGTCAGATGGAAGTATGGGTCAGAGCCTCGAGGTAACACAGCCTGGTATTTTCTGGGTTGAAGCGGGCAACGAGAATTGCACCTCGACCGATACCATTGTTTTGAAACCCTGCAGCGAGATTTGGGCCCCGAATGTCTTTACGCCCAACCATGACGGCAAGAACGATGCATTCAAAGTAGTTTATAAAGAGATCTATCATTTCGAGATGTCTATTTATACCCGCTGGGGCGAGAAGGTTTACAAGTCTAATGATCCGGAAGCTGGCTGGGACGGCACTTTCAAAGGGGGAGAATGCCCGGGCGGTGTGTACTTCTTTGTAGTGAATTACATCGGCATCGGTGGTCAGGGGGGCGGTGAACAGCAACAGCTTAAAGGGACAGTAACTTTACTCAGGTAATTAATGTCGATAGTCTGGTCTCTAATGTTTCCTTAGCGCGATTATTGTGATTGCCTCTCTTCATATATCCTCATTTGTATTTCATCTAATCTTAACATTATGGTAACATAGTCTTAAATAGCTAACAGTTTAACGGTTGTAGTTTCGCATTCCATAAAATGGGGTGTGAAACATGAAATTATTAACTGTTAAAACGAAGACTATGAAAAAATCGAGACTAATAATCCAATTCGCAGCAATTCTTGCATTGGGAACTGTAGGTGTTTCCAATTCTTTTGCTCAGGCTGACCTTGGCGCAGATTGTGGATGCCCGCCAGTTGCATCCAGGCCTAACGTACTTTTATCAACTTTAGCTACATCAGGTGGTGCCAATGATGGTGACTTAACAGCCACTACTACCATATTAGACTGTAGCAAAAACTGGATCCTCGACAAGAAAATTTATGTTCCGGATGGAAAGACAATCGTTATCCTCCCGGGAACTGTTATAAAAGGGAATGTTGCTCCTAACAATGACCCTGCTCAGGCAACTGCCCTTGTAGTAGAAAGAGGTGCAAAAATTCTTGCTGCTGGAGAACCTGATTGCCAAATCGTTTTCACTGCTGCGGCAGATCCGCTTGATGGAACTTTCCCAATTAAAAACAAAGGTCAATGGGGTGGTCTTGTAATTTTAGGACGTGCAACAAATAACCAAACTACAGGCGGAACTGCTGTTCAACCAGGCGTTGGATTTGTTGAAGGATTCGTAAGTGCAGATTCAAGGAATTTATATGGCATGCCTACTGGCACCGCTGATGATAATGACAATTCCGGTATCCTGAGATATGTTTCAGTTCGTTTTGCCGGTGCTATTCTTCCTCCAGGAAATGGTAATGAGCTGAATGGCATATCTTTAGGTTCTGTTGGCAGAGGAACTATTGTTGAACACGTTGAAGTTATAGCTGCTGCTGATGATAACATTGAATTTTTCGGTGGAACTGTAAATGTAAAGTATGTAAACTGTATGTTCGGAAACGATGATATGTTTGATTTTGACCTTGGATATAAAGGGAAAGTGCAATTCTATTTTAGTATTAAATCTTCAACCAATGACACCATAGTAACTTCTCCTGAAGCAGACAATGGTTTTGAATGTGATGCTGATGACAGCAAATCAAATGCATGGCCACGTTCACATCCTGTTATGTATAATGTAACCATGATCGGTAACAACAAACGTGTTATGACTGTGGACAACAGCGGTATTGCTGCAATTATGGCGAAAGAACTTACAGAAGGAGAATTTTACAATTCCGTTTTTGCCAATTTTAAAGGCGGTTTAAATATGTGGAAACAAGCCTATGGACGTCCTGCCACAACTGACCAGGCTGGAAATCCTCTGGTTGAAGCTTATGACAACTGGATGTATAATGATCTGATCGTTAAAAACAACACCTTTATTGGCTGTACCAAACCCGTCTCTATCGACAAATACTGTAATGGGACTGCAAGTGCTGCTGATTTCACGAAATTCGCAAATGACGGCAACCTGACACCAGCTTCAATTCCCGGATTTACCTATATCTGGAGTATGGATGGAACCACGAATGCAGTTAGCACAAAGTTTAGTGCTGTACCTGCTCCGGGATTATCTACAACAATTAATCCTCCTTCTGATGGATTTTTTAGTCCTGCTCCCTATAGAGGTGCCTTTAAACCAGGTGTTAAATCATGGCTCTCTGATTGGAGTTATGCAATGCTTTTAAATAACACTACCGGTCTTTCACCCTGTCCAACTGATATTAATCAGGACGGTGCCACCAACGTTGATGACTTCCTCCAACTGCTTGGAAACTTTGGTCAATCCTGCCAATAAGAAACACACATTATTTTAAATCCAGACAAATGAAAAAAATAATATTAAGTGTGTCAGCACTTTTCCTTGCTGTTTTCTTACATGCCCAGGGGCTGGAAAACATCATTGTTGAGAAGTACTACATCGCAACCGCAGCAGATTCTGCAGGAAGCGTCGGGAATCTGCCTATAGGTTCAGTAACCTACAGGTTCTATGTAGATATGCTCCCCCAGTATAAATTCCAGGCTGCCTTTGGAAATGCAAATCATGAACTCCGCTTTGCAACTTCTACTTCATTCTTCAATAATGAAGATTATGGGAATACTGTTCCGAACGGAATTTCGGTGAATAACTCTAAGAAAAATACGGTATTGTTAGATTCCTGGATTTCTGTTGGCGCAGCTGCTGCAGGGAAGGTCGGTGTCCTGAAGACAGAAGATACTGATGGATCTATTGGAAACATCAATGGTCTTTATACCAATAGTGACATTTCCATTGGGAATGTATTTACTGTAAAAGATGGCATGGTTTCAGGAACACCACAGGCTGTCACATCTGTCGGAATTAGTTCAGCTTTATCAGTATTTGATGCAACGAGCGGTTCCGGCAATTTGTTTACAACCAACAATGGTGCCTGGTCTGCTCTCAATGGTGCAAGAGGAGCTACAAGCTCCAATCGCGTTTTGATTGCTCAGATAACAACGAATGGTACCCTTGACTATAAATTAAATATTCAGATCAAAGATACCACCACCAATGTTGTTGAAAAATGGGTCACCTCAAACCCTCAAACCGGTGAATTGGTTTTGGCAAGTCTTCATGGCACACTTCATCCTGCTACTATTTATGGGTATGTTATCTACAACAATATTGTTAATACGCCAATGGGAACTGTCAGTGTTTTCCTAAAACAAGGCACAACTGTCATAAAGGAAACTACTTCCAATGCACAAGGGGCTTTCTATTTTAATAGCGTTGCAGACGGTAGCTACGACCTTGATGGAAGTACTACGAAAACTGCAGGTGGATATAATTCTGCAGACGCCTTCCTCGCTTCTAAGCATTTTGTTGGCTTGAGTATTTTGACTGGAATTAATAAGGACGCAGCTGATGTAAATAACTCAGGAACGATAAATTCAACCGATGCACTCCTTATTCAAAGACGTTTTGTAGGACAGGTTTCCACATTTGCAGCCGGAGATTGGGTATTTGATAAAACTCCGTTTACGGTAAGTGGAAGTAATGTTACCCACAACCTAAAAGCCCTTTGTTTTGGTGATATTAACGCTAGTTATGTGCCTGCAACAAAACAAGCACCTCAGCTTAGCCTGGAATTAAAAGGAAATCTCACAGTAAATCCAGGTCAGTTGATTGAGATTCCAATTCGTATTGACAGGAATTTGGCCATTGGTGCGGTTTCTTTGAAAATGGACATTCCTCAGAATCTTGAAGTTGTTGCTGTTGACATGCTTGACAATCAAAACCTTGTATATAACACAGACAACAACGAATTGAAAATCTCCTGGTTCAATATTGCATCTAAAAACCTTAATAAAGATGACGTTCTCATGAAAATTGTAGCCCGGATAAAGAGCGAATCATTCCAAAATGACTTCTCAATTGCTGATGGATCAGAAATCGATGACTTTAATGGAAATGTTGTAGAATCAGTTCGTTTAAACATTCCTAAACTTATGAGTGCTACAAAAGTTTCCGGCCTGACATTGAGTTCTTTCCCGAATCCTGCAACAAGCAACACAACTTTTAACGTAAATGTTCCTGCCGACGGAATTGTAACTGTAAAAATCTACAATTTAAGTGGTGAAATCGTGGCAATGCCTTTCAATAGTCAGCTGAGCAATGGGAACCACAGCCTGAATTTTGATCTGACCAAAATAAAACCCGGCAGCTATTTCTATGTGGCAGAAATGTCGGGATTCACGCCTTGTAATGGGAAGCTTATTATCCTAAACCAATAGTAGAATTTGGACAAGGGAATAAAATAAGCAATAATGACTCAGGAGCGGGCGAAATGATTCACCCGCTCCTGAATCATTATAATAAACACTAATATATCACATATTTTAAATAAATATTCATGAAATACATAATACTTAACATTTTAATGCTCCTTCCCTTCATTAATGGGCACGCTCAGGGTCTCGACAGCATTATTGTTGAAAGATATTACCTATCAAATACAGCAGATTCTAATGGAAGTATTGGAAATCTTCCTGCAGGATCAATTACTTATAGAATTTTCGTTGACATGGCTCCGGCTTACAAATTTCAGGCCGCTTATGGAAATGCAAACCACGAATTACGCCTGGCAACCACCACTTCATTTTTCAACAATGAAGACCGTGGGGCCGTAACACCAACCTATACCAAACCACAGGCTCGCTATAATACTGTGATGCTTGATTCCTGGCTATCAGTAGGAGCTGCATGTACAGGGAATATGGGGATATTAAAATCACAGGATAACGGACTTAACACCGTGGTTAACCTCGATGGAATCCTCCAAAATGCAAATCCACTTGCCGGAATTCCTTTGAGTACTCAGGATGGCATGATCCCTGGCATACCGCAAAGCGTCACTACTGTTGGAATTGATAATGAGATCCAGATCTTCGATGCCACCAGTGGTGCTGGAAATCTATTTACAACTCATAATGGAGCATGGTCAGCTCTTAACGGTGCTGTGGGGCCAACCCCTGAAAACAGGGTACTGATCGCTCAGATCACAACGAATGGCGTGTTTACATTTCTTTTAAACATCCAGATTAAAGATACTGTAACCAATACCGTTGAACAATATGTTGCCAGTAATCCGATTGGCAGTGAAATTCAAAATGTAAGTCTGAGTTATTGTTCCAATTTATTACCCATAGTAAGCATTACAGCACCACTCACAGGAAATGCCCTGGTTGGCGGGAATATTGTTGATATTACGGCCAATGCGAATGACCAGGACGGTTCCATTGCTAAAGTTGAGTTTTATGTGAATGGTTTGAAAATAGGGGAAGATGTCACAGCGCCCTATGCTTATCCATGGACCTGTATTTCAGGGTCAGATACCCTTTATGCCATTGCTACTGATAATTATGGAGGACAGACTACTTCAGATAAAGTCATCATCACTGTTGGGACTGTTTTTGTAAATAATTTCAATTCATTAAGCCAGACAATAAAACTTTATCCTAATCCTGCTAACGATCAACTGAGCCTGGAGATGGCTTTTACAGGACAAAGTAAAGTAAACAATTATACGGTATATTCTATTTCCGGCGCTCGACTTTTACACAAAGAACTTGGTTTGATTCAGAATAGCATTTTTGAAATAATTGATATATCAGTCATAGCCAAAGGAACATATATCCTTGAAATCGTGACCGATAACAATGTGACTTCAAAACGCTTTACAAAGAACTAATCGAAGGATTGGAAGAAAAATTAGCTTATGAAAATCAAACTATTTCTGGGCTTTGCCCTATTTATGGCGTTTTCAGTTGTTTCAGCACAAACGACAGTCCGTGGAAAAATCACAGATGAAAATGGTGAAGCCTTAATAGGGGCAACTGTTGTCCTGAAATCCAATCGTGCGATAGGTACGGTAGCAGATCTCGATGGAATGTATACCTTAAAAATTTCAGGGAATAACCCGGAAACGATCATTGCTATATATATTGGCTATAAATCGACGGAAGCCCTTATTCAGCCTGATCATGGTAAAATTATAATCAAGGATTTTATCCTCATTTCAGAAGCCAAACTGATGAGCGGTGTTGAGATCAAAGCAAAGACAGTCAAGACTACGGATACTTATATGGAAAAAGTCAAGATGAAATCGGCTGTGAGTATTGACTATATTTCATCTGCTACCATAAAAAAGACGGGTGACAACAATGTTATCGCAGCTGTTTCACGAGTAACCGGAGTATCAACCAATGGCAACTTTATCACGGTTCGTGGCATTGGCGACCGTTACGTTAAAACTACCATAAATGGATGCCTGATTCCAACCCTTGATGCCTTTACAAATAACATCAAGCTTGACTTATTCCCGGCGGCTCTTGTCGACAATATTGTAATCAGTAAAACCGCCAGTCCTGATTTACCCGGAGATTGGTCAGGGGCCTACCTTTCAGTAGAAACCAAAGATTATCCGGAAAAGTTTACGGTAAGCTTCGAATCTACTTTGGGTTATAATAATCAGAGCACTTTTCAGAACGTAGTATCCTCGCAACACAGTTCCACTGATTGGCTGGGCTATGACAATGGATTCAGGGCTCTTAACCAGGGAGATTTTTCAAGTGCGAACATCAATCCCACACCTTATGTCGAATTTGTTGCTTTAGGCCTGGGGGAATATTTCAAAAATCTTGGCATCCGCGGTGACAACTGGAACGAAACCTATTACAAATTAAGCCTGGTTCAGTTCGGTTTGTTACAACCAGCGCTGATCAACGATCCTCAAGCTGTTCAGAATGCCAAGAACCAATTTGAGTTGCCTTCCTGCGCAAATTATATCCAGGCATTTAATACGATCAATGCCGGAGCAGCAAAATTCGGACAATCCTTGCCAAACAACTGGAATACAACCACTATAAAAGCTCCATTAAACTTTAGCCAGAGTTTTACCATTGGAAACCAAATTCAGCTTTTTGGCAGGGCACTTGGATTTATTGCGGGATTCCGTTACGGGAGGTCTATTCAAAATGATCCAAACTCAGTGGCAAACAGAACAGATGTCGATGTCACTGGCCAAATGGTCATGAAACAATCCGCAACTCAGGAAGTCACAAAGGAAAATAACGGTTGGAGTGCGTTAATTAACCTTGCTTACAAATTCAATGCAAATCACAGTGTTTCTTTATTGTTTATGCCAAACCTGGCCGGAGTCAACAATGTAAGAAACTCTACTGACACAGTGGGTCAAAATGCAGGAGGAGTTGATCAAAACGGCCTTACGATCAATAAAAGTCAGTTTTATGAGCAGCGAAAGCAATTGGTTTACCAATATAAATCGGCACATTTCTTTCCTTCCATTAAATTAAAAGTTGACATAGATGCCTCATATACCAAAGGGAATAGCAGCGCCCCGGATTTTAAGGAATTATTATATACTGCGAAAAGCAACGGAGATGCACAGGTAGAAGGCGTTCATAGATATTACAGGTATTTATCTGAAAATCTTTTCGATTCACATCTGTCAGCTGAAATCCCCTTAGATAATGTTCCCGGATTAACACGAAAATTTAAATTTGGCGGCAGTTATCAGCTCAACGACAGGACCTTTGACCAATATGACTATGGTTTGAATTTTGGCCCCGGGTCAACCGGAAAGTTTGACGCCAATCACCTGAGTGACTTCTTCAGCTTAAATAACTTTGGGGTTGGTTCTTTTACTGTTGATGGTATAACCTATCCTACAATGATGGAATACTATATCGAAAGCAATCTGCCTTCGAACCATACCATGGGACATAGTGAAATCGCAGCAGGTTTTCTGATGCTTGACTATTCTATCAATAAAGATCTTAGAGTTTCAGGCGGAATTCGTGCAGAGCAAGCTCAGCTTTATACAGATGTCGCTCAATATGACTTTATGCATCTGGCGCCGAATGACCCAAGAAGACAGCATGTTGGTGAAATATTTATAGTTAATCCAGGTGAATTGAATCATGTAAATGTGTTACCCAGTATTAGCTTAATTTATAAATTAAAAAACGATGAGGCTGCACCCCTAAACCTTAGATTAAATTATAGTAAGTCAGTAGCCCGGCCAAGTCTTCGGGAATTGTATGACGGCATGGTATATGACTACGAGCTTCGGGCTAATGTATTTGGAAATTCCGGACTAAAAATGGTTCACATCGACAATTATGATGTTCGCCTGGAATCCTATTTTAAAACAGGTGATGAATTGTCGTTCAGCCTTTTCTATAAACAATTCACAAACCATATTGAACTAGTTAAAACCGATCAGTACTACACCTGGCAAAATGCGGATAACTCCAGGGCCCTGGGAATTGAAGTCGAAGGGAAAAAAGTCTTGGGTAAACACTTTGAATTCAGGGCAAATGTAAGTGTGATCAATTCAATGACAAATTTTGTTCAGACACGGCTGGAAGTTAATAGCGGAACAAAAGTATTCATCCCCATTGACACAGTTCAACGAACTATGTTTGGCCAGGCACCTTATGTTGTCAATGGGATCTTTGCTTATACTTCGGATAGCCTGGGATTGAGTGTCACTTTAAGCTATAATGTTCAAGGTCCACGACTCGTGCTAACTTCCACTAATGGGACACCTGACATATACGAACTCCCCAGGAATTTGCTTGATTTGAAAGTTATAAAAAAAATCGGAAAATATTTCTCAGCCAGTTTCAATGTTAAAGATATTCTGAATTCACCTATTCGCAGGTCCTACAAATATCCTGATGGTTGGAACATCGATTATGACAGATACACTTATGGCACCAATTTCCTTGTCAGCTTAGCTGTTAAAATATAAATCAGAAAAAAAACACAAATGAAAAAACTCTTTACGTTCGCTTTATTATTATTCATTCTGCCAATTTTTGCAAAAGCCCAGATTGAGAATGTAATAGTAGAAAATTATTACACCTCTGATGCGAAAGATGCTACAGATACGACCGGAGGCCGTATGCTGGAACAAGGATCAATAACATATCGTGTTTACATAGTTCTCAAACCTTCCTATAAATTAAAAAAAATATACGGTGATGCCGATCACAGCCTCATTATTTCCAGTACTGAATCATTTTATAATAATACTGACCGACCGGCTGCAGTTTTTGGTTACCAGATTAACAAAGCCTGGTTTACCAGCAACCCTACACTGGGACTCGACAGCTGGCTGACCATCGGGCTTGCGACAAAAGGACAAGCTGCTGTTGAGAAAACTGACGACACAAATGGGTCTTTCATTGGTGGATTAAACAACAATGGAGGGACGGCAAATATTACTGGGGGATTACTTGTAAATAAAAGCTTGTATGGTGGAATACCACTTACCACCAGCGACGGAATGATGCCTGACAATACGAATTACGTACAATGGCTGGATAATGGATTTAAAGATCTTTCAGGCATCGATACGACCATTTTTGGCTCTGTAAATACCGGAAAAACACTGATAAGCAATAATATATATTTACAACAGAATTCCGGTGTCAGTTCAATACTTCCCAGCTCAAAGATCCTGGTTGCTCAATTAACTACGAGCGGCCAGATCGCGTTTCAGCTAAATATCGAAGTGGTAGATTCCCTGGGAAATGTGACAAAATGTGTGGCAAAAGATCCTAAGCCCAACGAGCTTACCAGTGCTTTTCTGACTTATCCATTACCTTGCGGTTGTAAAGACGCACGTTACCTTGAGTATAAATCAAGCTATGGATGTGACTCTCCTGATTCTTGTAAAACCTTGATTGTTTTTGGATGCATGGACCCCCTATCATGCAGTTATGACCCCTCAGCTAATGTAAATCTTCCAGAATTATGCTGTTATCCTGGAAAATGCAATGACCGGGACATCAGCAAAGTATGCCCTTCCCTAACAAAGAACACTTCTTTAGTCCCCGAATTCCAGCTATTTCCAAACCCGGCACATGACCATATGGCTGTAAGAATTGTAGTCCCAGAAGGCCATGTTAACAAATACGAAATTTATGATATGCTTGGCAGAAAAATCCAAACAAAGTACCTGTCTGTAAATATTACTGACGTAAACGCTTTTGATGCTGATCTTTCAGATTTAGTAAACGGCATATACATTCTTAAATTGGATATGAATGAGGGTTCCTACAAACTTAAATTTATCAAAAAATAATATCCTGAACTGTCTGGAATTTCTTGAGAAATCGTAAATACATGAAAATTTATTATAGCGCCTTTTTCTTTTTTATCACATTCGGCATGATTGCAATACTATCGCAATCATGCAACACCAAAGATGATCCAAAACCATTACCGCAAACCGGAACACTAAGTGATATAGATGGGAATATTTACAAAACGGTCAAAATCGGAAACCATTGGTGGATGGCGGAAAACTTAAAGGTTAAACATTATAGAAACAATACTGTAATCCCCGGAGTATTTAACATCACGGATACAACGCTTTGGAATACAAAAGGGGCTTATTGTTCGTACGATAATAGCAATGATAGCCCCGGACTCCTTTATAACTGGCTCACAGTTACAGATACCAATTTATTGGCCCCGGCAGGCTGGCACATCGCCAGTGATGATGAATGGAAAACCTTAGAACAATACCTGGGTATGAATAAAGCAGACGCTGACAATGTAAACTGGCGTGGCACTACTGAAGGCGATAAATTAAAGATCTCAGGAACTGGTTATTGGTATCTTTACAACGATATCTGGGGAACCAATGAAAGTGGATTTTCTGCCAAAGCCGGTGGTTGCCGAATGTTTAACGGTGGCTGGAGCAGCCCTTATGGATTGGCTTTCAGCGGATTTTGGTGGACTTCAAGTACAGGTCCGGCGGGAGAGCCCTGGTATAGATATCTGGACTATAAAAATTCAAATATTTTTAGATATCACGGGCCTAAAACCTATGGGTTCAGTGTGCGCTGTGTACAAGATCAACCGATACAATAAGTAATACAATATGTTTAAAATAACCATTCTTTCTTTATTTTTCTTCATCTCAGGTTTTACTTTTGGACAATCTCAAACCCAGGATGTTGATTTGAAAGACTATTACTTCCCGATAAAAAAATTGCAAAAAGGTAAAATTTACACCTATATCAATGCCTCGGATTCATCAGAGCGCTACAATTGGCTGGTTCAAACCAAAATCAATAAAGGAGATACTTTGGTTTTGACACAGGTTAAGGACTCAAAAGGCAGACTAACAGAAGAGGTCATACAAGAGGTCAGCAAAACCGGAATGATCATGCAAGCCTATAAAATTATTGATTATAAAGACAATAAAACAAAACAAAAAGTCTGCCAGGTAAAAGAACCTTATATGTACAACTGGCTTCAAATGCCTGAGGATTCTGTTACATGGAGCGTAAGTTATTATGACAGCACTTATTCGAAAAACTTTGAACTCAAAAAGACACGGGTATTTAAAAAATTAGATCCGGAACGTGATCTGGCAAAGTTCAGTGACTATTATTATGTAAAAGTTGGAGAATCCCAACTTTTCGACCATGAAGTGACCTCTTATTATAAAAGGGATGTTGGATTGTATAAATACACCATCCTTTACAGAAATGGGGTTACAAAAGTTTTTATACTAAGCGGGCAAAAATAAATCCGAAAAATTGGCCAATCAAAGCTTCAGGCTTCAAATTTATAACCCACACCTTTGACTGTCTTCAGGTAATCAACGTCAAGTTTTTCACGAATTTTTCGAATATGAACATCGATGGTACGATCGCCTACGATTACGTCATCACCCCAAACTGCTGTAAAAATCTGGTCTCTTGAAAAAACCCTGTTAGGGACATTTGCCAGGAAGCTAAGTAAATCAAATTCTTTTTTTGTCATGACAATTTCTTCTTCATCTTTATAAACAAGAAATTTGTCACGATTGATAACCAGGTTTTTAATGCAGATGACATTGTCGACAGCCTCCTGTTCCTGGAATCGTCGCAACATGGCATTGATCCGGCTAATTAAAACCTTTGGTTTAACAGGCTTTGAAACATAATCGTCAGCACCTGCATCAAAACCGGCAATCTGCGAAAAATCTTCTCCCCTGGCTGTCAGAAAAACGATGAACGTCTTTTTCAGTGAAGGGATTTGCCGGATCTCCGCACAAGCTTCAATCCCATCCATCACCGGCATCATGACATCAAGCAAAATCAGATGAGGCAGATATTTCCTGGCCTGAGATATGGCTTCCTGTCCATTGTGGGCAGTACGTACCTCAAAACCTTCCTTTTTCAAATTATAAGTCAGAAATTCAAGGATATCCTCTTCATCATCAACCAATAATATACGATACGTTTCTTTGGCCATTTTACTTATTATTAAAATTTAAACCATATATAGTTCCTGAAGAAGACTCTCAAAGGTTTCACTATGGCTTGGTGTATCGTTGTGATCAGAATCAAGTGAATATGCTTGCGCAATTATATCGTCATAATAATTATATATTTTCCATTCTCCATCATAATATTCAAGTGAAGAAAGACTTTCAACCCAATCTCCAGAGTTCATGTACATAACTTCACCCTGTGAATTGCTGATTTTTCGCATTTCGGGCTGGTGGATATGTCCACAAATCACATAAGAATAACCTTTTGAAATGGCAATTTCAGCGGCCGTTTCTTCAAACTTTCCAATGTAGGAAACAGCAGATTTCACACTACGCTTAATCCTTTTCGAAAAAGAGATCTTCTCGCGGCCCAGGCTGGTAATCAGGAAATTTGCAAAACTGTTCAATAGGATTAACATATCATAACCCACAGAACCCAGCTTTGCCAGCCATTTGCTGTATTGCATGGTGATGTCAAATACGTCGCCATGAAAAATCCAAACTTTACTGCCATTCACATCCAGAAGAAGTTTGTTGACCAATTTAAAGGAACTTAACTTAAACTTCACAAACTTTCGCAATAGTTCATCGTGATTACCCGTGATGTATACTACTTTGGTATTCTTTGCGATCAGTCCTGTAATGTGCCTGATTACCTTCAGGTGAGATTGTGGAAAGTATCTTTTTTTGAATTGCCAGATATCAATAATATCGCCATTCAGTATGAGCATTTTGGGCTTTATACTGCGCAAGTATTGCAATAATTCCTTAGCGTGGCATCCAAAAGCGCCAAGATGCACATCTGAAATGATAACGATATCGACCTCACGCTTTTTAACTTTTTGGCTTACCATAATAACAAAACAAAGGTATTTAAAGCTAATCCTCCAATGTTAAGCACTCATTAAGAATGAGTTAATTAATCATTAAGTTTCATTTTGAAGCACTTTCCAGTCTTTTATTTCTGGAATTTTGCAAACACGCAAGGAAAATTGAAAAATCACATCTAACACTTGTAATATTTATCATATGTTCAATCTGTTTAAGGAAAAAGTCAATCAGCCTTCAAACCGGGTTCTGTGGCTGACCGATACATTTGATGATCATAATGGTGTATCGATGGTATTGCAAGCTATACATAAGGAAATAAAATGCAGAAATCTCCCAATTGATATCATGGTTTGCAGCAACAAATTAAAATCAGATCGTAACCTAATTGTTGTAAAACCCTTTTTAGAGTTTAACATCCCTTTATATCGGCAGCAACCACTGAGGATTCCCAATTATTTTAAAATTCGTCGCATTTTCCGTAAAGGAAATTTTGATCGTATTTTAAGTTCTACAGAAGGACCTATGGGGTTTACCGCATTATATTTCAAGAAATTTTATGCAGTAAAAACTTATTTTTACCTGCATACCGATTGGATCATGTTTGCCAAACAGGTCATGGGGTTTCAGCAGGCAGGTCTTAATCGGCTGCAGTATTTAATGCGAGCTTACTACAATACATTCGATTATATTTTTGTATTAAACTCGGATCAGCAAAAATGGCTGACGGGGAAATCGATGCGTTTTGATTCCTCACGTATATTAATGACAGCTCATTGGACAGAATCCATTTTTCTAAAAAAAGAGAATGTTGTTTTTCCAAATGTCAATAATAATAATAAAGGACCTGTACTTCTTTTTACCGGGCGAATCAGCCCTGAAAAGGGTATATTTGAACTACCCGGTATATTTAGAAAAGCAAAAGAAAGCATTCCTGGTCTCAGAATGCTAATAGCAGGAACAGGGCCTTCAGAAAATGAACTGAGAGCGATTTTCCCGGAAGCCGAATTTACCGGATGGATTGACCATGACAGATTGCCGGAGGTCTATAAGTCAGCAGACCTGCTGATTCTCCCCTCCCGCTTCGACACCTTTAGTTGTGTCGTGCTTGAAGCCTTAAGCTGCGGATTGCCCGTGATCGCGTATAACACCAAAGGGCCGAAAGATATAATCCAGGATTCAGTTAATGGTTTTCTGGCAGAAACGGCCGAAGAAATGAGTCAGGGGATTGTAAGTTATCTTTCTGAGAAAGACAATCATGATTCTTTTAAAAAAGCTGCTGTGGCAAGAGCTAATGACTACACATCCGATAGAATCCTCAAGAAACTCTTACAGGATATTGAAATTATCTTCCCTGCTGAAATTCATGATGCAATCCCAGCCTGATAAATGGATTTGGTGGAAACATGGCGTAATCTATCATATATATCCGCGAAGTTTCATGGATTCAGATGGCGATGGCATTGGTGATCTGATAGGGATCATCAGCAAGTTGAGTTACCTTTCAGATCTTGGTGTCGATGGGATCTGGCTATCTCCTGTATACCTGTCCCCGCATATTGACTTCGGCTACGATGTATCGGACTTCCGGAAAATTGATCCTATTTATGGAGACCTGGAAGACTTTAAGAATCTGTTGACTCAGGCCCATGCTCTTGGCATCCGTGTAATCTGTGACATGATCCTGAACCACACCTCCGACCAGCATGCCTGGTTCCAGGAGGCGAGATCCTCCAAACAAAATCCAAGAAGACATTGGTATATCTGGAAGGATTCCTACAAAGGAGATGCGCCCAATAACTGGAAATCCGCTGCAGGAGGAAGTGCCTGGGAATATGATGAAAAAACGAAACAATACTATTATCATTCCTTTTTTAAGGAGCAACCTGATCTGAACTGGAGAAATTCTGAGCTCTCAGATGCTTTCTTTGAGGAAATAAAATTCTGGTTAGATCTGGGTGTTGATGGATTCCGGCTGGATGTCATCAATTTAATTGCCAAAGACAAGAAGTTCCGTGACAACCCACATTTCTGGGGAATACCTCTTTTCCAAAACCCCATATTTACCAGAAATCGAAACAAATCGCATCAAGTTGTTCGGAATCTAAGAAAAATGCTTGATGCTTATGACGACAGAATGCTTGTAGGAGAGATTTATATCATGCCACCTGGAAATCCAAAAGTAAGTGCGAAATATTTGGATAATGGGGAAGGTCTGCACATGGCATTTGATTTCTCATTGATTTTTCGTCAGTGGAATGCACGGGATTACTACAAAGCCATTCAAAAATCTTACCAGCATATCCCTGAAGAAGGATGGCCCTGTCATGTTTTGTCGAACCATGATCTCTTCCGCAGTATCGACAGATTCCCGATTATAAGTTATAAAGAAAAGAAGGCAAAAGTTGCAGCCACCTTGCTGTTAACGCTCAAAGGAACTCCCTTTATTTATTATGGGGAAGAGATTGGAATGCGAAATACAAAGATTAAGCGGAGTGACATACAGGATCCCTTTGGAAAACGCTTTTGGCCATTCTTCACAGGAAGAGATAAAGCACGCACACCGATGCAATGGAATCCGGAGGAGAATGGAGGATTTAGCAGTGGCAAACCCTGGTTGCCCCTAAACAATGACGCTGCATACCGAAATGTTGAAATCCAGGAAAAAGATCCGAAATCACTCTATATTTTCTACCGTTCCCTGATAAAAATCCGTAAAGAAATTCCGGCATTACAATATGGCCGATGGGTACCCCTGATCACTGGTCAGCATGGAATTATGGCTTATGCACGAATTCATGAGGGAGAGCGGATTGTCATCGTACTGAATTTCACCAACCGAAAGAAGAGACTTCCTCTTCCTGAGCATAGTCATGGATATGTTCTTTTGTCAACACACAGGGCAACGGATGATTTATATTATTATCAGGAGCTTGGAATATTTCCTTTCGAAGCGACAGTTTTTTATGAAAATTCACGGAATAAATTACGTTGATACCTTTCTTAGCTGTTAATTCAATATAGAATTATTCTTATTAGTAAACATTATTTAATATGTCGCTGCTTAAGTTTACAGGAAATTAATCCCTGTTAAGTTTCACCGGATGTCCTTTGCATTAGAAAATTCTAACCAAAAACATCAAGATATGAAACCAAAAAATTACCCGATTTTACGATGGTGTAAGCTCATCATTATCAAGGCAAAGAGAGCTGTTGCCATTCTGCTGATTTTGCTGGGAGTTTTTCAGCTCCAGGCACAGACCATCCAGATGGTTTACACTTCCGACGCTCACTTTGGTATAACCCGCGCCAATTTTCAGGGTGCTCCCAGTGTGAATGCCCAGGTCGTAAATGCTGCGATGATCAGCAAAATGAATACCTTATCAACATTGACCTTACCCGCTGATGGTGGGGTAAAGTCCGGGACCACAGTAGGTGGAATCGATTATGTGGTTATGACCGGCGATATCGCCAATCGCTCAGAAACAGGCATTCAGAGTGCTGCGGCTTCCTGGACACAATTTAATAGTACTTATATTAATGGCATCACTTTGCAGAGTAATTCAGGTCAGAATGCCAAATTGTTCCTGCTTCCCGGAAATCATGATGTATCAAATGCTATTGGATATTACAAAACATTGACCCCAAAAAAGGATTCAACTGTGATGCGGAATATCTATAATATGATGATGCCAACTCCTGCTCCCGGCGGAAATTACAATTATGCCAATGAAAAAATTCATTATTCTAAAAATATTGGTGGCATTCATTTCATGTTTGTTTGTATGTGGCCTGACTCTGCTGAAAGAGTCTGGATGCAAAATGACTTAAGTACTGTTCCTTCGACAATGCCGGTATTTTTATTTACGCATGATCAGCCATTGGTGGAATCAAAACACCTTACCAATCCAAATGGAACTCATAACATTAACTCAACTGATAAATTTGAGAATCTCGTTCTTGAGCGTTTTAAAGATGGCAATGCAATAAGTTTTCCAAGTACTATGGAACAGTTAGGTTTTGCCTCTTTCCTCCAGTCTCATCCTAACATTGTTGCTTATTTCCATGGAAATGACAACCAAAACAATTACTACCTCTACAAAGGACCTGAAAACAACCTTGGATTACACGTCTACCCCCAAGAGGGCGTCTCAATTTGAGCGCCTTTTTTTTACCTTTGCCTATGATGAATTTCATTTTAAAGATCTCTGTTACCAGCCTGCTTGTGCTGTTGTTGGAATTCCCAACAAGCGCCCAGGATACCACCCGCATCCTTTTCATAGGCAATAGCCTGACTTTTGTCAATGATCTGCCCACGATGTTTAAGTCCCTTGCCGTTGCAGGAGGACATGAGGTTGTGACTGATGCCAGTGTTTTCGGGGGATATACTTTTCAGATGCATTTTGTGGATGTGCAGACTACACAAAAGATCCAACAAGGAAATTGGGATTATGTGGTGCTCCAGGAGCAAAGCCAGATTCCGTCTATTTCGAGTTATTTGCCGACTGAGTTTTATCCCTATGGGGTGAAGCTGGACAGCCTGATTCATGTGTATAATCCTGCTGCCAAAACCGTGTTGTTCCTGACCTTTGCGCATAAAAACGGGGATGAAGGGATATTGGGTGTTGGTGGATATGATACCTATTGGCTGATGCAGGGACGATTACGAGAAAGTTATCTTCACCTGGCCGACAGTATTCATGCGATGGTTGCTCCTGTTGGCTGTGCCTGGCGGGAAGTTCGGCTTGCGGATTCAACGGTTGAATTGTATGGTGACCCCGTACACCCCTCTGTTGCGGGAACCTATCTTGCTTCCTGTGTGTTTTATACGACCCTTTTTCAGCAGGCTGCAAACAGCAATTCCTATACAGCCGGTCTGGACCCCACGCTGGCACAGTTTCTGCAGCAGATATGTTCAGCTCTGGTAACTGACAGCGCAATTTTATGGAACATTAATGGAAACACTGGCATCCATGATCCTGCTCCTGATTCAGATTTTGATTGTCTTGCGTATTATAATGCTAATTGTCAAAGCATCATTTTAAGCTGGACTGATATGCCGACAGGCCAATATAATACGACCTGTTCTAATCTTTGCGGACAAAAAGTTTTTGAGGAAAATCTGAACTTTAGCAGCAAGATGGGAAATATATGTTTAGGCCCATTTAAACCTGCTCCGGGGATTTATCTGATCAGAGTTTCAAATAAAGAGTTTAGCAAAGGGATGAAAGTTATTTGCCCTTGAAAATACAAGCACTGAGATTTGAAGCTGGATTAGTTAAAAACAGTAACACAATGAAATTCTGTCTGGCTTTATTTTAAAGGATATTTTGGAATTGGCAGTCTCTCTGAGGTGATTCCCTGATCTGTTCAATTGTACGCTTCCAACAATAAACTCAATGGCTCCCACTACACCAACACCTAAGCTCAGATAATATAGTAAGTTATAGTTTTCTTCTGCTTTATTAATGGCAGATGTACTCCCATTGGCGTTATCTTTTTCCTTGTCATAATTTACTTGTGCAATATGGGCCAATCCTGAACTAAAGAGTATTAGTCCTCCCCCTACGGCAAAATTACTCCCTGCACTTTTAAGATAATTGGCACTCAAATGGATATTATCCGTTTGGGTTGTATTGCTGTTTGCAATATTGGTTTTATTTTCTTTCTCAACTTCCGATACAATTCTTTTAACATACATATTGATCGTATTCCGGTCGTCAACCTGGCAGGGAAGATGTCCTTCATTAAAATTCTCTAGTGGCATTGAAGATGCATCTGAAACCCATTGTAAGTTTGAAAAAATATATTCAAAATAATAACTTCTTGCATGAATATAAAAATCAAAAGTCAGAATACCATTAGTTTCAGTATCATTAGATGTTTTCAGTGCCAAAGGAACTCTGGCTTTCCCAGCAATTTTCCCAATTACATTATCCTCATTCTCAATCATTCCACCATGCTCAACAAACTCCCTGGTGCACCAGGCTTTACAAAGATCAAAGACCTGTGTCTTGAATAGCCCTTCAACAACACCATTACCTTGAAAGATCACCTTTCCGTTTTTATTGGTTGGTAATTTCTCCTGGGCTAACAGCCATAAGGGACAAAGTAGAAAAATAAGAAAGATTGATCTCATAACAAATGGGGTACAATTACCGTAAATTTATGACAATTTTCTAATCACGAAACTTGCGCTATTTCTCTACGGTTCCGAGATAAAATTCCCTCCGCGAAACTCCGCGTTCTCAGAGCCTCCGCGGGGAGTCTTAAGAAAATTACTTATCTTTGTTTGAGAAACACCCAATTAGCTATAAATCAATATTATAAATTAATATTTATATTATGAAAAATATTATAATTCTCGCATTTCTTTCCCTTTGTTCAACGATATTAATGGCACAATGGGAGCAGACTGCCGGCCCACCGGGGGGTAAAATCATGTGCATGACCAAATCCGGAAGCAATATTTTCGCAGGAACCTGGGCAGCCGGGGTGTTTCGTTCCACAGATGATGGGGTCAGCTGGACTGAGGTCAATAACGGCATTACAAGCATGGACGTCAGTAAATACGGGCTTAAACAATTTAACAATAAATACTATTGTAGCCAATGATACCACTGTCATGGCAGGCACAAACAACGGAGTTTTCAGGACAAATAACAATGGTGGAAACTGGACCAAATCGAATACGGGCATCAAAAACGTAAAAGTACTTTCACTCTTCCAGAATGGCACAGACTTACTTGTCGGTGCAGAAGGCAATGGGAGCATTCTGATTTCACCTGATGAAGGCCAAAGCTGGACACAAGGCATTGGCTTACCCCCTTTTTCACCAATATCCTGCTTTAAAAAAATTGGGAATATGCTTTTTGCAGGAAGTAACTATTATGGTATTTATCGATCTGCAAACAATGGACTTAACTTGACCACAGCCAATACTGGCCTTGACAATCATTATGTTAACTGCCTTGCAATTTCAGGAAGCTATCTTTTTGCAGGAACCGATGGAGGATTTTTCCGTTCCTCGGATACCGGAGCCACATGGGTTGCCCTGGATACCAATCTTGCCTCAACCTATATCCTGTCAATTGCCGTAAAGGGATCAAGTCTTTTTGCTGCGTCGAAATATAATGGGATTTACCGTTCTGTTGATAATGGACTTAGCTGGGCAACTGTCAATAATGGGTTTACAGCACAGACAATTTATACCCTGGCTGTATTAGGAACAGAATTGTATGCGTCACCACAATCAAATGGAGTCTTGAAATCTGCTGATGACGGAAACAACTGGACAGCCTCCACCGGGTTAATCCAATTTGAGAGTATTCGCAGTTTTGCCATTAGCGGTACAAATCTTTTGGCAGGGTCCTGGGGTGGCAATGTCTGGTTAACGACCAACCATGCGGCGAGCTGGCTTAAACGGTCACAGGGCCTTAATGGAGATCCGGTCAACACCCTTCTTGCTAGCGGGACGTATATCTTTGCAGGCACTATGTTTAGTTCTGCCTGGCGTGGTCTTGTCAGCGACATTATCACAGGGACTGATGCGTTGCAAGTATCAAACCCAGCATCGCTGCAAAATTATCCCAATCCTTTCAGAAACAATACAACGATCAGTTATAATCTCGCGAATAGTGGTCCGGTCAGGCTCTATGTTACCGACAAACTTGGTCGTGAAATTGAATGTCTAACCGATAAATTCCAATCCCCTGGGACTTATAATATTAATTTCAACGGCTCTAGGCTTTCAGCAGGCATTTATTTTGTTAATCTGAAGAGCAATGGAATAAATATGAGCAGGAAAATGCTTCTATATTAAGAAACTCTGATGGGAATTGAGATTGTAAATTTACTTCCTTTTCCTAATTCGCTTTCAACCCAAATTTTTCCACCATGTTGTTCCACAAAATCTTTACACAGCAACAATCCCAGGCCTGATCCTTTTTCGTTTTCGGTACCCCGGGAGGTAAAGCTGGTTTCAATTTTAAATAGCTTGCCAATTTGATTCTGGTCCATCCCTATCCCAGTATCAGAAATTGAAATTTCAAATTCATCATTTTTTACTTTAACAGCGACTTCAACTACGCCGTCTTTAGGCGTAAATTTTAAAGCGTTTGTGATCAGGTTACGGATTATAGAGCCTAGCATTTTCTCATCAGCGTTGACAATTATCACTATGTTAATCCTATTGACCAAGGTGATATTTTTTTGATCCGCATAATATTTCAACCCTTCAATTTCAGTTTTCACAATGGAATTAAGAGACATTGTTTGTGGTTCAAAATGAAAACGATCTTGCTGCATTCTTGCCCAATCAAGAAGGTTTTCCAACAACTTGAAAGTCTGTTTTGCCGTTGAATTAATGATATTGGCATAGGCTACAATCGAATCAACATCCAGTTCACGCGCTTCATCTTTCAATATGTCGCTAAATCCCAGGATTCCACTAAAAGGGTTTTTAAGGTCATGAGCGATGATAGAGAAAAATTTATCCTTTGTGGCATTGAGTTCTTTAAGTTGCTCATTTTTAATCAAAAGTTCAACTTCAGTTTTCTTGCGATCTGTAATGTCGCGGCTAACGCCTTGAATTTCTACCTTCCCGCTAACCTTGTTCAGGTAATACTGATTCACCACTTCTGTCAATACTGTGGACCCATTTTTTCTCAAATGCAAAACCTCATTTTGGTAACTTGCACCAGATTCCGGATCTGCTAAAAAACTCTCAATACGCTGACCGGTTCTTTGCAAAAATGGTGTACGAATATCAGGGGCTAAAATGTTTTCAAAAGGAATTGTATTTATTTCTTCTGAAGTATAACCCAATAGACCTTCAACTGATGGACTAGTGTAAGTCAAACACATTGAATCGGTATCAAGTACCCAAATAACATCTTTTGTATTCTCAGCCAGAAGGCGATACCTTTCCTCGCTTCTCTTAAGCGCATTGTCTGCTAGCTTACGTTCTGTAATATCACTATAGATAATGGCAACTCCATATCCTTCTAAAGGAATAGGTGTTGCCGAAACGTTGAGCCATGTAATTTGGTTATTGCCTTTTACAATTCCCATCTCGACATTGATTATCGGACGCCCCTCCTCGAGAGCCCTTACACTCGCATATTCAGAAGAAGCCATTGTTGAGCCATCGGGTCTAATGATCCGCCATTCCTGCCCATCAATTTTCCTATTTTCCTGTTCTTCAATCGAGATGCCCAGAATGGCTTCTGCAATGTGATTTGACTCAACGATTTTGCCGGAAGTATCGGAAATCGTAATTCCGATTGGGAATACATCAAACAGAACCTTATATTTTGTAAGAATAACTTTTAGCGTTTCTTCCGTTTGTTTTCGTTCGCTGATATTTTCAAAAATTGTAGCAAAACTGCCTTTGCTGGGACAGTAAACCGAAATTGAGAAATGTCTTTCCAAGGGCTCAAAGTAAGTTTCAAAGATCTCTGGATTCCCGGTCAATGCAACCCTTGAATAGATCTCAATGTAAGGTGCCGTGTCAACACCATAGGCCTCCTTGCTTGTTTTGTTTATCACTGCCTCTCTTGAAATTCCAAGTTGAGATTCGAAGGCAGGATTAACCTCAATGATACGATAATCTTCAGGAACTCCCTGGTCATTATACACGAGCGTATGGAGCGCTGAGCCATCAATCATATTGGCATAGAGGGTCCGAAACTTCTCTTCACTCTGCCTCAATGCTGCATCAGTACTGGTGTTGATAATCAACTCAAAGCGCTCCTTTGACTCTGTGAGATCTAGTATTTCCCGTTGCTGTTTCTGCAAAATGGCAATAAGCTCTTCTTTAGTCTTGTCTTGAAAATTCATATAATATGTATTAGCATCTCAGTTAAAAAGACATCCTGTAAACATTCTGAAAGATACATATTTGATTTGAATGCCGCATAATTCACCAAAGGAAAACCCCTAAAGCAATGATAATCAATTGCGATAGGGGTTAATTTTGAGGTCCCGAGCGGATTCGAACCGCTGTAGACGGTTTTGCAGACCGCTGCCTAACCACTCGGCCACAGGACCAATTCGGGTGCAAAAGTAAACATTTTCTTTTAGAAAGCAAGGTGTATTGAAGCGGTTTAATACTTCTATCCAAGATCCAAAAAGTATTACATTTATAACAATGATTACAAACGCACTTTTTTTAAACTGCAAAAGACCTATATTCCTGATTTCAGGACTGTTATTGATTTCCTTGGTGTTTTCGTCATGCCGAAGCGCTAAAATCCAAAAACCTGTCGAGCATTATCTCAAACTCAACGATAGCCTTTCTCCTTCCTATATCACCATTCCGATTGAAACGCCGGTGGCAGACCTGGAAAAGATGCTTAATAAGCAGATCAGCGGGCTTGTTTATGCAGATACGAGCCTGGATAATAATGGTGGTGACAATCTCATGGTAAAGGCCTGGAAGCAGGAGAATATTAAGATTTCGCTGAATAACAACGTGCTTTCTTATACGGTTCCCTTAAAATTATGGATTAAAGCGGGATGGAAGATTAGCAAGTTCGGCTTTGAAGTAGGTGACTTTCGTGAGATGAATGCTGCGATCTCTTTGAAATTCAAATCGACGATCACTTTAAACTCCGACTGGAGCCTCAATACAAATACTGTTTCTGATGGGTTTGACTGGATTAGCACGCCAGTGCTTAAAATTGGACCGATCGATGTCCCGATTACCTATATTGCAAACCTGATCCTGAAGGCAAACCAGACGAAACTTACCACTGCCATCGACAAAGGCTTCATGGATAATGTAAACCTCCGCTCCTATATGCTTGACTCATGGAATGCACTTCAGGAGCCCAGGAAAGTGAATGACACCTATAATCTTTGGGTAAAAATCATCCCTCAGGGAATTTTGACGACACCGATCAGCGGAAAAAATGGAAAACTGATCCACACGATCTCGATAAAATCTACAACGCAAGCATTTGTCGGAGCTCCTCCTGACAAAGGTCCCATATTACCCTTACCTAAGCTGACCATTCAAAATCAGATTCCTTCTGATTTTCAGGTCAATCTGTGGACTGAGCTCCCTTTTGTCAAAGCCAACGAGCTTGCCACGGGATATCTTCAGGGAAAAACCTTTACTGAAGGAAAACGAAGCGTAACGATCAATCACATCAGTTTATACGGGGAAGGAGAAAAACTTGTTATTTACCTAATCCTGACCGGTAGCTACCAGGGAGAACTTTACCTGGAAGGGACACCTGTATATAATGCCACCAAACAGGCTATCGAGCTGAGCGGTCTCGATTATCACGTGAGTACCAAGCAATTTATCGTCAAATCAGCTTCCTGGCTTTTTAAGAGCACGCTCATCAATATGGTGAGTCAGAATTTAGCTTTCCCCATTGCAGATGAATTGAAAGAAGCCAAGGCATTGACTGAATCAAACATGAAAGATTATCAATTAGCAGAAGGTGTTTTGCTCAATGCCCGCTTAAAAGATCTTGACATCCTGGATATTGGAATCCGGAAGGAATCTATCCATCTTCTGGTTGGAATTAACGGGAAGTTGAATCTCAGTATTCGTCCTTGAAAACGATCTTAACATAAACTTAATATTAACTTAAGCTTATCCTAACCTGCATTACTTATGGAGGCTCTAATTTTGCGGCAAACAAAAAACACAAAACAAACCCCATGAAAAAAGCATTCCTCTTATTGATGAAGTTTGGCATCGCAGCCATGTTCACTGTTTCCTTCTTTACAGTATCTGCGCAACAAGTGACAGACACGCTGAAAGAAAAAGTTTCGACACTCAACGACCAGGCTACTGGTCTGAACGAAAGAGTTCTCACGAATGAAAGTGACCTTGCAAAACTCAACAAAATTAAAGTATCCGGTTATGTTCAGGCCCAGGTTTTCAAATCTGAGAATCCTTCTTTATATCCTTCAAGCTATTTCTCGATTCGCAGGGCAAGGATTAAATTTACTTATGAAGCTGCACAAGGTGTTGTATTTGTCTTACAACCGGATTTATCCCCAGGAAATTTTGCATTGAAAGATGCTTATGTTGTCATGAATGACCGTTGGACCAAGCAGTTTGCCCTGACAATGGGACAATTTAATCGTCCAAATTATGAAGTTGAATATTCTTCCAGTCAACGTGAAGTTCTGGAACGTTCCAGGGTTATCCTTGCTTGTTATCCTGGGGAACGCGCCATTGGAGCTAAATTGGAATTTCGCCCAACAGGTATTCCTTTAAAAGTTCAGGCAGCCTTATTTAATGGCAATGATGCCATCTCTTATAAAGACAATACCGGGACAGCTGTTGCAACCGTAAATAAAGACATTGACAATTTTAAAGACCTGATGGTAAGAGCAACTTACTCCCTGAAATTACAAGGTTTAGGCGGATTGGATTTTGGAGCACATGGGTATTTTGGCGGTTTAAGAGCCAACACCACGGCCACGCTGCATGGTGATTACAAGACACTGGATGCTGCTAAACTTGGAGATAATGTAAAACGCAGCTGGGTTGGTGTTGAATTCCAATTCTTTGCTGATATTTTAGGCGGAATGGCAATCAAAGGAGAATACCTCTTTGGCCAAAATGCAAACTCTGGTTACAAATTAGGACCGGTAAGCACATCCTCATTCGCATCAGTTCTTAAGAATGACACTTTAACCAACACAACCACCAATACCGCTACAACAACGATTTCTCCAAACTTTGTCAACAAATTCAGTGGTTACTATGTATATTTAATCAAAAACGTAGGAAAGAAAAACCAGTTTGTTGCCAGGTATGATTATTACGATCCCAATTCAGAAGTCAAAGGAAAAGATGCAGGCGTGCTTGCTTATACAGATCCCAGTAATGGCTCAACAAGCACAACCGCTACTGTTACATCCGTTAATGGTTCACAGGTTCTGATCAACAAAACCGTTACTAAAACCACAACCAATTTCTCTTCAAAAAGTGGAAAGAGTGACCTTGCATATGGAACATTGGCTTTGGCCTGGCAGTATTACTTTGACGATAACATTCGCGTAACGCTTCAGTATGATATGCCTATGAATGAGAAGTCACTACAGGGAAAGGTTGTTGATTCTTATACAATCAATGGTGTACCAGGAACTCTGGATTACAGCAAAGTTTTTAAGCAAAACACCATCACTTTAAGAATTCAAGCCAAATTTTAATTTTTGACAACAACGACAAACAAAAAAATAATGAAAAAAATAATTTTTATTGCAACGATTGCGCTGATTGGATTTGTAGGTTTTGCTTTCATGTCAGCTGACAAAATCACTGTAAAAGGTTCTGACACTATGGTAATTCTTGCTCAAAAGTGGGCAGAAGTGTATATGCAAAAGAATCCGAATGCCTCTATCCAGGTTACCGGAGGTGGGTCAGGTGTTGGAATTTCAGCCTTGATCAATGGATCCACAGACATTGCTAATTCCAGTCGCCCGATGAAACAATCGGAAATGGACAAACTCAAAGAGCGTTACAATACCCTGGGTGTTGAGATCGCCTGTGCCAAGGACGGCATCACCGTTTTTCTGAATGAAACAAATCCTGTTAAAGAGTTAAGTATCAAACAACTCAGCGCTATTTTCACAGGAAAAACTAAAAACTGGAAAGATATTGGTGGTCCTGACCATGAAATCACATTATATGGTCGTGAAAACAGCTCCGGGACTTATGTTTTCTTTAAAGATAATGTAGTAAAAGCAGATTATGCTGCCAGTTGCCAGACCTTACCGGGAACTGCAGCTGTTGTTAACGCTGTTAAAAAGGACAAATTTGGTATTGGCTATGGTGGCGCAGCTTATGCCGCTGGTGTCAAACATTGTATGGTAAAAAAAGATGACAAGGGCACTGCTTATTTACCCACAGCTGACAATATTAAAACTAATGTTTATCCGATAACCCGCTACCTTTATATGTATGTAAGGAATCGTCCGACAGGCGCAATGAAATCCTATATTGACTGGATTCTCAGCCCGGAAGGACAAAAGCTGGTTACTGATATTGGCTATTTCCCAGTAAAGTAATTTGTAGGTTACTTTTGGTTAGAAAGGCAGCAGGAATTTTTGCTGCCTTTTCTTAATTTAATATATTTACCATTCAAGATGGGAAAAAAGAAACAGCATTTAAAAGAGATCCGCCAGGCTTCATACGTTTTCACAAGAGAATCTCTGAAGAAGAAATTTCGCTGGTCTGAATATCTGGCGGAGAAAATCATTTCTTCTGTTGCCTTCTTGTCGATTACTGTAATCGTTCTTATTTTTTTCTTTGTCTTCAAAGAATCTCTTGGAGCCTTCAATTTCAAACCCGATGCAGCGCCAAAGACAGAAATTTCAAAACCTTCCAATTCACAGGAAACCTACGGAAGTGAGTCATCTGCTCCGGCAAAACAAGAAACCTATGGCTCTGAACCTGGAGCCCCAGCAAAACAAGAGACCTATGGCTCTGAACCTGCAGCCCCGGCAAAACAAGAGACCTACGGCGATGTAGCTGCTGCACCATCAAAACAAGAAACATACGGTGATACCAAAGACACCTCAAAGCCTACTGACGAAAGACCAACATTAGGTGTATCGGAAAGTGAAGCAAGCCTGAATGCTCAAAATGACAATAGAACTGCTTTAAAAAGCCTGGGGAGTAAAGATTGGCTTCCTGTTTCAGAACATCCGAGATACGGTTTGCTTCCCTTACTCCTTGGGACTTTTAAACTTACCATAATTTCAATCCTAATTGCGGCGCCAATTGCAATTTTGGCAGCATTATACTCATCGACTTTTGCCCCAAAATGGGCAAGGGAAAGCATCAAACCTGCCATTGAGCTTTTGGCCGGATTTCCATCGGTGGTCATTGGTTTTTTCGCCTTGATGGTGATGGCAACTTTCTTTCAGGATGTACTGGGTTACAGCAGTCGTTTGAATTCTTTTGTGGGTGGCGTTGCCCTTGCACTTGCTGCAATTCCGATAATTTATACCATTACTGAAGATGCGCTGAATGCAATTCCAGCCAGTTATCGTGAAGCGAGCCTTGCCTTGAGTGCTACCAAGTGGCAAACAGCTTATAATGTAGTTTTACCAGCGGCAACACCCGGTATTTTTGCCGCAGTCCTCTTAGGAATTGGCAGGATCTTTGGGGAAACTATGATTGCGCTGATGGCGACCGGTAATGCAGCTTTAATTTCGGCCAATCCATTTGATTCTGTAAGGACAATTTCTGCAACTATTGGTGCCGAGATGGCCGAAGTGGTCTTTGGGGATACCCATTACTCCATTTTATTTCTATTAGGATCACTCCTATTTCTTTTCACCTTTGCCATTAACTCCATCGCTGAGTTTTATGTTAAGGGCAAACTCATGAATCGTATACAAGGAAAATGAAAAGCCGGGAGATAAAAGACAGACTTGCGATAGGCATTACCGGATTCAGCGTAATCCTGATCCTGGCTACCATTGTATTTTTAATGGTTGTTATTATCATTGGCGGTAAAGATACAATCAGCTGGGAATTCCTCACATCATTCCCTAAAGACGGAATGACAAAAGGCGGAATTTTTCCTGCCATTTATGGCACCGCATTATTGGTACTGCTGATGTCGATTGCTGCGGTTCCCTTTGGGACCATCACGGCAATATATTTATCGGAATATGCCAGTGAATCCTCTATTATTGCCAAGACGATACGATTTGCAGTTCGAACACTGGCGATGGTCCCTTCTATTATCTTTGGCTTATTTGGTTTGGGATTTTTTATCAAATTCATTGGGGGCAGCGTGGACGAATATCTGTTGGGAGGCAAAGTGGTATGGGGTCAGCCAAACATCCTGTGGGCCAGCCTTACTATGTCGTTACTTACTTTACCAGTTGTCATTGTTTCTGTTGAAGAAGCCATGAAAACAATTCCGCGTGAGGACCGTGAAGCCAGCCTGGCCCTGGGGGCAACCAAATGGCAGACGATCCTTAAAGTAGTTTTACCAGGCTCTATCCAGGGAATATTGACAGGTGCCATTCTTGCCGTTGCCAGGGGTGCGGGAGAAGTAGCGCCTATACTATTTACCGGTGCTGCTTATTATTTAGCTACACTGCCAACTTCCTTACACGACCAGTTTATGTCGCTGGGATATCATGTTTACGTGATGAGCACCCAATCTGCCAATGTTGACCAGACTTTACCTATTCAGTATGCAACGACTTTGGTTTTGTTACTTTTGACATTTTCCCTGAACTTTATCGCTGTAATCCTTCGTTCTCGTATCAGAAGGAGACAAACCCGTTAATTGACCCTATACAGGATCTGCATGAAAGATATTAAAATACAAACGAATAACCTGTCAATCTTCTACGGTGAGAAGATGGCCATCAATAATGTAAGTGTTCCGCTTCCCGGTTTTAAAGTTACTGCCTTTATCGGGCCTTCCGGATGTGGAAAATCAACTTTTTTGCGTTCCCTGAATCGGATGAACGACCTTATCCCCTCCTTTCATATGAATGGAGAAGTACTTGTTGATGGTCTGAATATTTACGACAAACAGGTAGATGTGGTGAACCTCAGGAAAAAGATCGGGATGGTATTCCAGAAATCTAATCCTTTTGCCAAGTCTATTTTTGACAATGTGGCTTACGGGCCAAGGATCAATGGCCTGCGCGACAAAACTGCATTGGAAGAGATTGTGGTAAATTCATTACAAAAAGCTGCGATCTGGAATGAAGTTAAAGATCGCCTGGGAGATTCTGCTTTGGGATTATCAGGCGGTCAGCAACAGCGTTTGTGTATTGCACGTACCCTTGCGGTAGAACCGGAGATCATTCTGATGGATGAACCCGCCAGTGCCCTGGATCCAATCTCTACAGCTAAAATTGAAGAGCTGATCCACCAGTTAAAAGAAATGTATACAATTATTATTGTTACCCATAATATGCAGCAAGCAGCCAGGGTAAGCGATTTTACGGCATTTTTCTATTTGGGAGAATTGATTGAAATGGGGAAAACCCTTGATATTTTCACAAAACCAGAGAAGAAACAAACAGAAGATTATATCACAGGTAGATTTGGATAAGATTCCTTTTATTTAGACATATGGAAAGACATTTTGAACAAGAACTCGAAAAATTAGGCAGACGCCTGATGGAAATGGGATCCCTCGTTGAGCAGCAAATGAATATGACGTTGCAGGCATTAATTAATACTGATGTTGTTATGGCAGCAGAGGTCATTGACATGGACAACAAAGTTGATCACCTTGACGTAAAAATCGATAAACTTTGCCAGCGGATCTTTGCGCTTCAGCAACCTATGGCGACAGATCTTCGTTTTATCATGTCGGCCTTGAAAATCAATAACGACCTGGAAAGAATGGGAGATATTGCCGTCTACATTGCAAAAAGAATCGATTACTTTGTTGATTATAAAGATGTTCTGATTGATTTAAAGACGGATGAAGTGGCCAATCTTTGCATGAAACTCATCAAAGACATCGAGAATCTGATTCAAACCAAACGAATTGTCTTTGTCAAAGACATCTTTGACGGGGCTCAAAATCTGAAGATCCTCACCCGGGAAATTTCTTCCAAAATCATTGAAGAAATGATTCAGAAGCAAGCCGATATTGTGGTTGTGGCAACAAATCTAATTCTGATTCTCAGCCAGGTAGAAAGGGTCACCGCTCTGGCAACGAATATTGCAGAGTCAGTGTACTTTATGGTAGAAGGTCAAATCGTAAAACATTCCCGGGATTTCTTAGCTGAGTAATTTTGTCACACAAATTTCACAGATTAAGGAAACAGACTAAATAGAAGTTTTATTCGAATCTTGTAATAAAAAACCTCTTTGTAATCCGTGTGTTTTATAATCTGTTTAATCTGTGAGAATTGAAATTAAACAATTTTCGAGTAAAGTTTCATGAACTGAACACGTTCGAATTCGGCCGGATTTGCAATGTTAACCTGGCTTAGTTTGCCCCGGAAATCAGCAACAGTTTTAAATCCTTTGCTATCCATCCAGCTTTCCATTCCTTTTATGGCATCACTGATTGATGAAGCCCCATTTTTATAGATCGCCGAAACCATTTGCACGGCTGTAGCTCCAGCAAGTATCTGTTTTACAGCGGATTCATAGTTGTGAATACCCGTAGAGGCGACAAGATCACAGCCAACTCTTCCGGCAAGGATTGCCATCCAGCGTAAGGTATGCGAATACTCATTGGCATCACTTAAAAGATGTTCTGTCGTAAGTTCAAGCGTATTGATATTGATATCAGGATGGAAAGGACGATTAAAAAGAACGAGGCCTTTAATCCCGCTGTTTGAAAGCTCGACCATCGTATGAGCCAAGCCCGAGTAATAATAACTCACTTTTACTGAAACCGGGATGCTGACCATTTTTCTCACAGCCTCGGCAACTTCAAAAATAACCTTTTCGTTATCGGCACCCAATTTTTCCGGGTTTGACGGAAGAATATAAATATTCAGTTCGATGGCATCGGCACCGGCAGCTTGAATCCTGCGGGCAAAATAATGCCAATCGTAAGGAGTGACACAGTTGATGCTGGCAATGACAGGGATATCAATGGCCTTTTTGGCTTCAGTGATAAAGTTAAGATACTCATTGAGTGTATGTTCCTTTGCAAAATTGCTGATATAATCGAGCGCTTCTGCAAAATCATAAGGACGGGTATCCATGATGTTCCCCAAGCCTTTTTGCATGGGAGCCATGCGATTATCCTGTTGTTCATTAATCATTTTTTCCGTTTCGTGACGGATTTGTTCTTCAAAAATAGATTTTAGGACAACAGCGCCAGCGCCATGTTCGGCAACCTCTTTTAATTCGCGGATAGAATTCATTAGTCCGCTGCTTCCGGCGATGATCGGGTTTTTGAGCTTTAAACCCATGTAATTCACTGATAAATCAGCCATGTCAGTTGTTTTTAGTTATGATATTAAGGCGAATTTAGGAAGAAAATACAAATAAGTCAGCAGCTTAAAAATGAATTTTCATTTAAGCTATCTTATTAATAATAGGCATATTAAGCTTAAAATGGTCGGAAACCAATAATTTCCCTGACCTCTTTTACCGTTTTTGAAGCGCTTTCCCTGGCTTTTTCAGCTCCCTTTTGGGTCACTTTACGGAGATAGTCGTTGTCCTTTTCAATGTCAAGGATTCTCTCCCTGATTGGTGTCGTAAACCGAATCACATCCTCAGCGAGTTGTTTCTTCATGTCGCCATAGCGAATCTCACATTGATTGTATTTCTCTTCAAAGAACTGCAGGGTATCCGGTGTTGACATCACTTTCATCAGCTGGAACAGATTTTCAATGGCATCAGCTTTGGGCTGATTGGGTTCGGTAGGGCCTGAATCGGTGACTGCCCTCATGACTTTCTTCATGATTACTTCCGGAGCGTCTACAAGGAAGATGGCATTACCTTCTCCTTCTGACTTTCCCATTTTCCCGCTCCCGTCGAGGCCGGGGATCTTAATTAGCTCTTCTCCAAAGTTATAGGCAACAGGTTCAGGAAAGTATTCTACCTCGTACATCCGGTTAAAACGTTTGGCAAAGGTCCGGGTCATCTCAAGATGTTGTTCCTGGTCTTTACCAACAGGCACTTTATGCGCTTTGTGAAGGATGATATCTGCAGCCATCAGAGTTGGATAGGTCAATAAGCCTGCACTGACATTCTCTTCCTGCTTTCTTGCTTTTTCTTTAAAGGAAGTACATCTCAGCAATTCGCCGAGATAGGCATTCATATTCAAAAGGAGATAGAGTTCTGCCGTCTCAGGCACATCACTCTGAACATACAACGTTGCTTGTTCCGGATCGAGACCGGTGGCCAGGAATTCGGCCAGGACGGTACGGATATTCCCATGCAGGTCGGCTGGTTTGGGATGTGTTGTCAATGAATGATAATCTGCGATAAAGAAGAAGCAGCTGTCAACAGTCTGCATTTTAAGGAAATTCCGGATTGCCCCGAAATAATTTCCAAGGTGAAGGTTACCGGTTGGTCTGATACCACTTACGACGATAGTCATGGCAATAAAAATTGAGGATGTTGAAAGCTAAAAAAGAATTTTCCCGACTACATTTTAATCTCGTCACCTTTTGCATTGAAGAAATGGTATTCGAGAAAATGGAATGAGGGCATTGAACGAAGTGTGATCCATTTCTTAAAACGGAAATACCACTTCCACTGAATTGGATACCAACCCTTTGAGATATATGCATAGATAAAGGGGTGGAAATTGATGGTTAGTTTACTCTCATTTTGTTCCTGGAGTAAATAGCGGATATGGTTTTCCACCTCATCAATAAACAACAAAGTTGGTTTAATTTCGCCGCTGCCATCGCAGACAGGACATTTTTCCAGGATTTCGATATTCATCTGAGGCCTGACTCGCTGACGGGTAATCTGAACCAAACCAAACTTACTTGGAGGAAGGATGGTATGTTTTGCGTGGTCGCGGGCCATTTCTGTCCGCAATTTATCGTAAAGCATCCTGCGATGGGCACCTTCATTGAGGTCGATGAAGTCGATAACGATTATACCGCCCATATCACGAAGGCGTAACTGACGTGCCACCTCGATTGCAGCTTCAATATTGGTATCCAGGGCATTAGTCTCCTGTGAATCCTCAGTCTTCATGCGGTGGCCGCTGTTGACATCGATGACATGCAAGGCTTCAGTATGTTCTATGATAAGATAAACACCACTTTTTATGGTAACGACTTTCCCAAAGGAAGACTTGATCTGTTTGTCGATGCTATAATGTTCGAAGAGGGGTAGTTTCCCTTTGTATAACTTCAGGATGTCTACTTTATCAGGCGCAATTTGTTTGAGGAATTGTCCTATATCTTCAAAGACGACAGGATCGCTAACGACAATACTGTTAAAAGTTGGGTTGAGCAAGTCGCGAAGCATGGCTGACGTACGATCCAGTTCGCTGACCACTTTTTGAGGTGGATGGGCAGCAGGAAGTCGTTCAGCTAAAAGTTCAAATTTGGCAACCAGGTGCCGTAGGTCGGCATCGAGGTCGGCTACGAGTTTGTTTTCAGCGACCGTACGAATAATAACGCCGTAATTCTTAGGCCGAATGCTGTTGATCAGGCGTTTCAGCCTGTTTCTTTCGTCGGCACTTTTAATTTTCTGAGAAACAGAGATCCGGTTTGAGAAAGGAACCAGGACAAGGTATCTTCCTGCAAAAGAAACTTCTGATGAAACGCGGGGCCCTTTGGTTGAAATGGGTTCCTTGGCGATTTGCACGAGGATCTGCTGGTTGGGATGCAGAACAGAAGCAATTTTGTTATTCTTGTCTATATCCGCTTCCAATTCGAAAGAATCCATAGAGAAAGCTTCCTCCTTACTACCGAGGGCGACTTTGGTAAATTTCAGGAATGACTTAACCTGGGGGCCAAGATCGAGGTAATGTAAGAACGCATCTTTCTCGTATCCGACATCGACGAATGCGGCATTCAGGCCGGGCATGATCTTTTTTACTTTACCCAAGTACACATCCCCGACTGCAAAGTTGTTATTAGTCTTTTCTTTGTGTAATTCGACTAATACTTTATCTTCGAGGAGGGCGATCTCAACTCCGGCGTGACCTGAGCTGATAATAAGTTCTTTATTCACACGGAAAATTTATTTCCCTGATAATCACTATAATTTCTTTAAAAGCCCGTTGTCGGGGCATAGTTTTGCAATAAATAAAAATCCAAAGATACGAGTTACTGCTTTTACTGCACCATGCAAATCCAAATAAATGAATTTTCAGGGCATATTACATTGTGCAGCAAATCCCGTGTCTTTGGACTGCTGAAACAGCAATTATTTGCTATTTCTTTTTATGTCTATTCTTCCGTAAGCGTTTTTTCCGCTTATGGGTAGCCATTTTGTGTCGTTTCCGCTTCTTTCCGCTAGGCATAATAATTCAATTGAAATATCTTATTTTACTTTATTTTTAACGTCTCCCATGAAACTCTTTGCTGGTTTGAAAGCAGGAATGTTATGAGCCGGGATGATAATGGTCGTATTACGTGAAATATTACGTCCGGTTTTTTTGGCCCTCTTTTTGATGACGAAACTGCCAAATCCCCTCAGGTAAACATTTTCTCCATTGATCATAGATTGCTTTACAGCATCCATAAACGCTTCAACTGTGGCCTGGACAGCAACCTTCTCGATTCCGGTCTTGCTGGCAATTTCTGTTACGATTTCTGCTTTAGTCATATCGAACTAAGTTTTTAATGATTTGATACTAAATTGCTTATTTAAAGGGGTGCAAATATAAACTTTTTTTTAATTGTGAAGAAAATTATTTTTTTTTGTGGTAAATATTTCAAAGATAGTGATTTCTGAAAAGCAAATACCCATTTACCAGCTGTTAATAAACTGGTACCGGCAAAATGGCCGTGATTTACCCTGGCGAAAAAACCAGGAACCTTATTCAATCTGGTTGTCAGAGATTATTCTGCAGCAAACCCGAATCCAGCAGGGCCTTTCCTATTATTTAAAATTTATGGAGCAGTATCCCCGGCTTGAAGATCTGGCTAAGGCTCCTGTGGATGAAGTACTTAAGCTTTGGCAGGGCCTGGGATATTATACCCGGGCACGGAACCTGCATGAAACAGCCCGTAATATTTTCGAGAACTTTGATGGAGAATTTCCTTCTGATTATCAATCTATTAAATCATTGAAAGGGATTGGGAACTATACGGCTGCTGCCATTGCTTCAATCTGTTTTCATCAGCCTTACCCTGTATTGGATGGAAATGTATATCGGGTGGTTACGCGCTATCTGGCATTGGATGAGCCTGTTAACTCGACTAAATGGAAAAAGAAAGTCTATGCTTTCCTTGAAAGAAATATTGACAAGGATCAGCCAGGAGATTTTAACCAGGCCATGATGGAGCTTGGTGCATTAATTTGTACGCCACGTAACCCGGATTGTGCGCATTGCCCTTTGAACCAGAGCTGTAAGGCTTATAAATCAGGTCAGCAAGAGGTATTCCCGGTTCCGGCAGTAAAAAAAGAGTCTGCGATCAGGTTTTTCAATTACCTGGTTTTTAATGAGATCCGTAATGAAACGGGGTTTACTTACCTGGTAAAGAGAGAACCTGGTGATATCTGGCAGGGATTGTATGAGTTTCCTTTGATAGAGACCATGGAAAGCATTGATCCCCTGACCCTGTTACAGGATCCGGTAGTGAACGAACTCAGTTTTGCTAAAAGTTGTACTGTTTCTGCTTTTTCAAAAGAAATAAAACACAAGCTGACACACCAGACCATATTTGTGAGGTTCTTTAAAATTGAATTGAATAATTCTTTGGCTTTGCCTGAATCATGGATCAGTGTTAGTTGGGAGGAGATTCATTCGTATCCTGTATCGAGGGTGATTGAGAAATTTCTGCTTGAAAACGGGGGTTTTTAAGATTCACCGCGGAGGCACGGAGACACAGAGTTACGCAGAGAATTATCGTTTAATAATCTTTTTCATGAAGGTATTGGAACCTGACGTAATTTTTACAAGATATACACCAGCCTCAAGATTACCCAAGTCGAGTTTGGTTTTTTGACCTGAGAGTGCTGTGGTCATAAGCTCCTGGCCCATTAAATTCATGATGCTTACGGTTCCTTTTCGATCAACAACAGACTGAATAAAAAGTAACTGAGAAGCTGGATTTGGATAAATTGTAATGCCAGAAGAAGTTGCATTTGGATCATTTATTGCTAATGTAACTTGGGTTCCGCAGGTGACTCCATTCTTTTTAAAATAATTGATTCCCTGCCCATGACTATAAACTGAGAGGATCTCAACAGAATTTTCATATAGCCCAAGTCCTAATACGTAGGAGATCCTTGTTTCCGTTGGATAACCGCCAACATCAACACAACCCCAGCAGTTATCGGCACTGCAATAAGCCAGGTAGCCGCCACTATAGCCGCTGTAGGTCCATAAACTGAGACCACAATAGTCTTGTTTTGAAAATCCGAAGGTCCGCAGATACATGGGCTGATCAAAATGATCGTATGGAATCACGGCAACAAAGTCATATTTATTGTAATTCAAGGTAATAGTATCATAAACCAGGGCAGGAAGTCCGATCTCAAATTTGTACCTTGCAACAAGGTAACTTATTGTTGATGATGTATTTATGCGATTAAGAATCGTATATTTCAAGTATCGTTGATAATTTCCGCCGGGGTTCCCGTTCCAATGCATATAAGAGTCAACATATTGAATTTCGTCTCCAGCCTGGTAATCATACAACAATTCATTGGTAAGCTTGTAAAATCCGGCATCAGGGGAGATATTTCCAATGAGGATAAGAGGTTGGAGGATGACGGGGAAATAGTCTGTCCGGATGAAATCTATCATTCCAAAAGCCTTTCCGATCCTGATGCTCTTATTATTCAATAAAGAGCTTATGGTATTACCCACTGAATCGAGGAGTAAGATTTTATACGATTTTACTGAATCAATGATATTTAAAATTGTTGCAGTATCAACTCCGGCATATATCATATATAATTTTTGTGCGGAATCCATATATATAAGGCTTGTATCGCCAGTATCAAGTTTAAAATTGAAACCCAGTGTATCTCCGTAGGAAGTAAAAAATTTATAATGGTTATTATTATAATTGATTACTCTGGGCCCCATACCGGAAGGTTTGTTTTGCGGGGAACACAACCAAGAGCACCAGAAGTAACAGCTATCCGGCATAATATTTTGATTCATATCCACATTCACATGATTGTAATACACAGTTTCACTGCCATTTGGCAGCACCGAATCAAAGGAAATGCTGTAAGTTTCAGTTGCAGTTGAATCGCTGATGAACTCCTTTTTTGAGTTGGCATTGAATAACTGATAGTTCTGAGCCAATACCAGGAAAGAAGAACAAACGATAACAAAGCTTAAAAGTGTTTTCATAACAGATGCTATAAATTTTTAGAAATTGTTAACGCTTTCAATTCTCCCTGAGACCAAATTCTACCAAATATAAGGAATAAATAGTCAACGCAGCCATGCGGTTTGTTTTGTTACGCAGAGGGACGCGGTTTTTATTTATTTCTGCCTGTCTCTGTTTTTTACATGCGCAAAGGGACGCGGTTTTTGAGAATTGCGGCCTGTGACCGGTCCCTGAGCTTGTCGAAGGGGCCACTTTGTCTCGCTCCGCTCGACATCTCCGATGGGGAGAAAAAACAGCCAGATATAGCACTACCGCCATCTTCAGAGGATTTTTCCTTCCCCCTCGGAAGCTGGACCGCCGCAGGCGGGACGAAAGGGGCAAAACAAAACCCTGTGGACCACCGCAGGCGGGACGGAAGGGGCAAAAACTAGGACCCGCGTCCCTCTGCGAAAGGAAAATCCCAATTCAAGAGGAAATCCTATAAAACTGCACACCACTGCGAAATAAAAAAAACTGCTTTTAATCATTAAGTACATCGTCAGATCATCAAAGTATCCGAGCCGATGTAATTTTTACACTTGGGATGATCGTAAAAAAGAGCAATTACTGTATAAGAATAACCTCAAAACCACATTAAAACCAGCATATATTTAATACTATAAATTTGTATGTATAAATATGTATGTCATACGTTTAAAAATTATATTCAGATAATGCTATTTAGAATAATTATTTGTTACTGTTCAGGGGTTATTAACAAGTTAACCAATCAAAGATAAAGAATGAT
>JBAXPV010000021.1:0-65986 GCA_037132075.1 Bacteroidota bacterium | reverse complement strand
GCTCCTAAAGCTGCTGCAAAGACTGCTGCTCCTAAAGCTGCTGCAAAGACTGCTGCTCCTAAAGCTGCTGCAAAGACTGCTGTTCCTAAAGCTGCTGCAAAGACTGCTGCTCCTAAAGCTACTGCAAAGACTGCTGCTCCTAAAGCCGCTGCCAAGAAAGCAAAATAATTCCAGAAATCAGTGGGCAAGGGTGCTGGCGTAGTGGACCGAATATGCCGCAAAAAAGCCAATTGCACCTTTATTGATATTGCCTCTGATATTGGCGGGAGGGCCTCCGAAAAGAGGATTGTTAAAGCCTGTCCCGCTTTGTACATCTGAAATAAAATTGAAGTAATCCCTGGTGATTCCAGCAATCTGTAAGGTTATGGTGTCACCAGGTTTTACCTTTTCTAGCAAGTTCTTCTGGTCTAAATAGCTGGCCGGAATTCCGTTGGTGTAGCTTCCGTTAAAGAGTTTGTCATCGGTTATAAAGACTTTGTTCAGGGTGTCACTCAGTAATTTTCCGTTTTTAAATGTTTTAAACATATAATAGTCGACACTTAGCGGGTCCTGGGCGTAGGTTTGTACGGCGATGACATCCCATTCAGGGATCAATTTTAATTTAATGGAATCTAATGGAGCTACCGGATGCATCTCCGAAATAGCTTCATAAGTGGCATTCCCGTTAATCGCATTGTCTAGCTTAATCTCCAGTTTGTAAGTTTTCCCCGCAAGCCCATAGAAGTTTGCCGGTGTCTCATAAATGCCTGGGAATTGACTATTTTCCTTTAAGATTATTGTTTCAGTTCCATCTGAAATAGTAACGATAGCATTGCTAACAGGAGGTGCAGGTTCGTTGAAGAAATAGTCTGTTGTTGTCGATAATTTCACCTGGTGTACAGTTGTGTCGGAAGTGATTACAGCATCTACCACAAGTCGTTTATAGGTGTTGTCAAGTTTTACATCGATTTTTTCTGTACATCCTGCAACAACAAGGATCAGAAATACGAGCGGTAGTTTATATATGTTGTTCGATAATTTCATGGGAAGCTAAAATTTGAAATTGTAAGTGATCGCAGGGATAACACTAAATAGGTAGGTCATCTGTGCATAGGTGTTATTTGGATTTTCAGGATCTTGCTGGAAGTTGATCACCCATGCATTTTTCCTGGCATAGGCATTATAAACTGAGAGATTCCATTCGCCGTACCATTTCCTGTTGATTTTCTCCTTAGGGCTCAGGGTGACAGAAAGGTCGAGCCTGTGATAAGCAGGCATACGGTAGGCATTTCTGTCGGAATAGATCGGGATGATCAGGTTTCCAACTTCAGCACGTCCTGTGGGAAATGTAACAGGAGCCCCGCTTGCAAATACCCAATTGGCACCGACACTGACTCTTTTGGATGCCATGTAGTTGACGACCACAGAGATATTATGCGGCTTATCATAATTGGAGGGGTAGAGGTTCCCATTGTTAATTTCTTCGATATGGCGGAAAGATCGTGAGAGCGTATAACTGATCCAACCGCTGAATTTTTTGCGGTCGATTTTGAGAAAAAACTCTATTCCATAAGAATCTGCTGTTCCGAACCGCAGTTCCCCTTCCAGTTTCGGATTCAACAATAGCTCAGCGTGGTCTTTGAAGTCCAGGGCATGGTGGTTCTTTTTGTAATAAACTTCGACTGATGACTCCAGGGTCCCTTTCAGAAAATTTCTGAAGTAGCCAATGCTGGCCTGATCAGCAATCTGTGGTTTAACATTGGGGGAGGAGGGAATCCAGATGTCTAAAGGCGTTCCGGCGGTAGAATTTGATGCCAGATGCATATACTGGCGGGTCCGGGAATAGCTTCCTTTGATGGAAGAAATCTCGTTAATTGAGTAAGTAAATCCCAAGCGTGGTTCCAGGCCCCAATAGGTATTAAAGATTTCCCCTCTTGGGTAAACTGTGGAATCAGTTGAATTGTATGCTGAGTCAAAATGATATAAAACTCCTTTTCCAATATTTTGGAAAACGGATGCACGTAAGCCATATTTTATCGTGAGATTCGCGCCGATGTTTTGCTCATTTCCAGCATAAAAGGCATGTTCTAAAGCTGTCTGATGGGGGATGATGAACGTTGTGAAAATTGTTGAATCCCCCAATCCCTGTGCTGTTCCGGGTTCGAAATGATGCACAGTGCTGGAAATCCCGAATCGTATGGTGTTCTCAGGATTGGGATAATATCCGAAATCAGCTTTCAAAGTATAATCGCTAAGAATGGATTTCCACTCAAAGGATTGAGCTTGCCCGGCCGGAACGCCCAGGCCATAATTGAATTTGCTGTTGACAATAGAGAAATTCGAAAAGAGTTTCTTTGAAAAGAGATGATTCCAACGAAGGGTAAATGTGTTGTTTCCCCAGCCTAACAGGAAGTCAGTGTTTTTGAAATTGTCTCTCCCTGAATAAGCTGACAGGTAAAGACGGTTATTATCGTCAATGGTGTAATTCAATTTTGCGTTCAGGTCGTAGAAATAGAGTTTACTCTTACGAAGATTTTCATTGTTGGAAAACATCAGGAAGATATCAGCGTAGGTGCGTCTCGCAGAGATCATAAAAGATGCTTTATCTTTTAAAATAGGCCCTTCTAGAGTGAGCCGGCTTGAGATCGTTCCAATGCCACCATTCCCTTCAAATTTCCTGTTATTGCCATCTTTCATCCTGACATCCAGCAATGAAGCGATTCTCCCTCCGGCAAACGGCGGTAAGTCTCCTTTGTATAGCTTGACATCTTTAATCGCGTCATTGTTAAAGACAGAAAAGAAACCCATCAAATGGGAGGCATTATATACAGTGGCTTCATCCAGTTGGATCAGGTTCTGGTCGGGACTGCCACCCCTGACAGAAAACCCTGAACCACCTTCACTGGTGCTGGTTACTCCCGGTAAAAGCTGAATCGCTTTAATGATGTCCACTTCGCCCATAAATGCAGGTATCTGTTTGATCATTTTTGCATCCATTTTTACAACACTCATTTCCGGGGCTTTGATGTTGTCGTTGACGCGTTCTCCAACAACAACCATTTCTTTAAGTAGCTGTTCCTGTGATGATAACGAAATATTAAGTGTAATGTTGGATTGTAAATTAATGTGTTTCTCCACTGAGCCATAGCCTACAAATGAAAATACTAGGATGTAATTCCCAGGCTTGAGGCTAAGAGAGTAGAATCCGTAAGCATTGGCAGTAGTGCCTGTTTTGAGTTCTTTAACGAAAACGGTGGCCCCAATTAAGGCTTCCCCTGTAAGTTCATCTTTAAGGATGCCGCTGATCGTCAGGCTTTTGTCAGGTGGGACAGCAGATGCTAAACTATATGGGAGCTCTAAAATAGAGATTAGGCTAGTTAGTAACAGAATCAAGTAGAATCTCATATAATAAACAATTATTTATCAGTGATTACAAATACGGTTCTCCGGTTTTTGGCTCTGCCATCAAGAGTCGTATTGGATGCGACCGGCATACTTTCACCAAAACCTTTAAACGTCAATCGATCCGATTTTATTCCTAAGGATATGAGATATTCATACACAGATTTTGCACGGTTTTCAGAAAGCTTCAGGTTATAGTCATCGTTCCCCACGTCATCGGTAAAACCCTGTATTGCGACTTTAATATTCGAATTTTCATCAAGAAATTCTTTAAACCCGTCGATGATGGCCTGCGATTCCGGTTTTAGTTCAAAATGATCTGATTCAAAATAGATGTCATTTAATTTGTAGGACTCTCCAACTTTAATGGGTTTTATTTCCATGTCGATACGTTTTGGTTGAGTGAATGCTGAATCAGTTTCAGCAATGTACTTTGATTCATAACCATAACCTTCTTTTTTTACCGTCATGATATAGTCATTCCTGAACAATACAACTGCGGCATATTCCCCTGTAATGGTGTCAACAGGGATTTCTGTTACCTTTTTGGTTGAAGCATTCTTGAGTTGGATTTTAGCTCTAACGGGTTCTTTATTTTCCTGGTCTTTTAGTTCACCTTTCACAAACAGAACTTTCTCAGGGCGGGCCTCCGGGTATAAATCAAAAGTAAAGATGTCCCATCCTCCTGCTCCCTGGTATTTGTTAGATGCAAAATAGCCGTAACGCCCGTCGGTGCTGACAAAGAAACTTGCTTCGTCTTCTGATGTGTTAATAGGATATCCCAAATTTCTGACCTTTCCCCATTTTCCATCTTCGTTCTTTTTGCAAAAGAAGATGTCATAACCTCCCATACCCATATGGCCGTCTGAGGCAAAGTAAAAAGTATGGTCGTCGGGGTGGATAAATGGCGCCTTCTCGTTCCCGGATGTATTAATTGGCGGACCAAGGTTCACAGCAGGAGTCCATTCTCCTTTGTCGTCAAGGGTCGTTTTGTAAATGTCATAACCACCGGTCCCGCCTTTGCGGTCACTAACGAAATATAAAGTTTTGCCATCCGCTGAAATACTGGGCTGTGAATCCCAGGCATCCTGCAGGTTTACATTCTTTCCCAGGTTTTGTATGTCACTCCAATATCCGTTTTTGTACTCCGAATAGCAGATGTCGCAGTTGTAATATTCTCCGGTTTTTGCATTTTTACATAAGGTGTAAAAGAGTTTTTTGTTATCGATAGTAAGGCAAGCACCACCTTCATTGTCGTTTTGGTTGAACGGATATGGCATCTCTGTTCCTGACTCGTAAGCACCATTTTTACGCAAACTATACATAAAGCGTTCTTTCATAACTTCTCTTTGAACCAATTGGTTTCTGTCAGGCGGAAGTTTCACAACCCTCGTAAAAAGAGCCATTTCATTATCAGCTGAAATTGTTGGCAGGTACTCATCAGCCGGCGTGTCGAAGTATTTTACAGGAATTGGATTGAAAGGCACTGGCTTGGCAGTCATTTCGGAAGAAAAACCAGCATACTTTAAAATACTTTCCGCCCGATCATAATCTTTGTCACTCTTAACCTTGTCGACATCTTTCAGGAATTTTTTCATATCGGCAGCAGCAGTGGCATTATCTCCATTGCTGTAGGCAAGATCCCCTAAGTAAAAATATATATATGTATTGTATTCGGGGCAAATCTCAATGACCTTATCAAAGCATTTTTGTGCGGTTTTGAGGTTCTGCGTAGATCGTTTCATGTTGATAACGCCCATTAAATAATGCGCGTCTGCATAATCCGGTTCCATTTCAATGACTTGTTTTAAAGTCGTATAGGCATCTGCATAATAAAAAGACTTAAAATAACCCTCAGCTTTTTCATAAAGTTTCTGGGCTTTTTTATTGTCAGGGGGCGGACAAGCGGGTTCTTCCTGGGCAAAACCTAAAAGACTTGCCTGGATAAGTATCATGATTGTGAGTAGACGTATTTTCATTCGGATGCCTGCATTAGCAAGGGCAAAGGTCCACATTTTTTACCAGAAAAAGTTTAATTTTTCAAGCCTTACTGGCTCTATTTCTCAGTAAATGATCCGCAATAATAAGCGCCGTCATGCCTTCAACAACCGGCACTGCCCGGGGTGCGATACAGACGTCATGCCGGCCTTTGCCTTCAAGGATTATTTTTTCCCCTTTGATGTTGGTCGTTGCCTGGTCTTGTTTCAGAGATGGTACTGGCTTAAATGCTGCCCTAAGGGTGATTTGTTGCCCGGTACTTATTCCGGCGAGGATGCCACCACTGTTGTTCGTTAATGGTTTTATTTCTTCATTCTCTGAAAGATTGCTGATGCCATAGCTGTCGTTATGTTCAGAACCCAACATCCCTACACCTGCAAAGCCCCAGCCATATTCAAAGCCAGTGCATGCATTAATGCTAAGTATCGCTTTTGCGAGATCTGCTTCAAGTTTGTCGAAGACAGGTTCCCCTAATCCTGCAGGTAACCCATTGACATAACATGTAACTGCGCTTCCGACAGTGTCGCCCGCCTGCCGGATAATATTGAGATGTTTTTCCATTTCCGCTGCAATGATTTTGTCAGGGCAGCGCAGTGAATTTAATTCAATTGATTCAGGGTTTGTAACGACAAAATCCGCTGGTATACTAATTTTTCCGATAGCGGAGGTGAAGGCAGTGATACTAATTCCCTGTTGGTTCAAAAACAATTTTGCAAAAGCTCCTCCCGCCACTCTAACCAGGGTTTCCCTGGCAGAAGCTCTGCCACCGCCCCGATGATCAAAAATCCCGTATTTTTTACGATAGGAGAAATCAGCATGTGAAGGACGATAGACGTCACGCATGGCATCATAGTCCTGTGGCCTGGCATCCGTATTTCTTACAAAGAAAGCAATAGGGGTTCCGCTGGAAACACCTTCGAAGATACCGGAAAATATTTCCAGCTCGTCAGTCTCTTTTCGGGGAGAACTATATGGATTTTGGCCAGTACGACGCCTTCTAAGCTCTTTATTGATAAAATCCATATCAATGGATACTCCGGAAGGAAATCCATCTATAACACCGCCGATTCCCGGGCCATGGGATTCTCCGAAAGACGTCAATTTGAATAAAGTTCCAATCGTATTGCCTGCCATCTAAAAGAAGAGAGGCCCGGAAGCCCCTCTGTTTTTTTTATTGTGTTTCTCTCATCATACGAAGCTTAGCTTCAAGAAGCTTTACTTCTTCTTTTGCCCGAATGATTTTCTTTTCAAATTCTTCACGGAGTATCGCAGCATTTTTTGAGTTTGCCAGGAACCCAAGGTTGTTTTCCCATAGGTTCACTTCTTCCTGAAGCTGCTGGATTTTCTGTGATAAGGACACTTTTTCCCGGTTGCCACCGGCTCCACCGCCACCCCTGTTGTCATATGAGTCACGGGGGCCCTGGTTGTAATCCCTGCGGTAACTGTTACTGTTTAACTCGCCACCACCAATTTTTAACTTGTCGAGCTGGGAATTGATACTCTTACGGAATTCCTGGTTCAGCCTGTCTTTTTCCTTGATCGGCACATGTCCGATTTCCATCCATTCACGCTGATAGTTGTTCAGGATTTCGAGGTTTTCTTTCTTGTTATCAGAATATTCATGAGACTCAACTTTCTTGATCATCTCTTCTTTCTTCTTCAGGTTGTCGGTCTCTGTTTCCTGAAGACTGGAGAAATATTGAGATTTTGCCTGGAAGAACTCATCACAGGCTGTCCTGAAACGTTTCCATAGCTTGTCAGAATATTTCCTGGGGACAGGACCCACTTTACGCCACTCTTCCTGAAGATGAATGAGGTCCTGTGTTGTCTTTTTCCAATCTGTCGAAGATTTCAACCCTTCTGCCTGAACACATAAGTCGAGCTTTACATTATAGTTATGTACCTGCTCTTCTTTGATATCATTGTAGAACTCCTTTTTCTGGGTGAAGAAACTATCGATATATCCTTTAAAACGATGCCAGATTTCGTCATTCTTTGCTTTTGGCGCCGGACCAATTGTTCTCCAAATCTTCTGTAATTCGTTCAGCTGATCTGTCAGGTCCTGCCATAACTTTAAAGAAGTGATTTCTGTGGTGACAAGCTTTTCAGCCTGGTCACAGAGAGCATTCTTCGCCATCAGGTTGTTTTCCTGCTCCACACGGGCTTCTTCGTAATAGTCACGCCTTCTTTCATTGATCTTGTTACTGGCATCTCTGAATCGATTCCAGATATCATCGCGCTTATCCTGGGGAACAGGACCGATTTCACGCCATTCTTCATGATATTGCTGCAAAAGCTTGAAGGTCTTCAGGATAGAAGTTTCTAGCAATAAAGCTTCAGCTTTCTCACACAGGGCAATTTTAATTTCCAGGTTTTTCTTTAGGTCAAGATCACGTAACTCATTGTTTATCTTGATTCTGTCATAGATTTTTTCGGCCAGGAAGTGATAGTTTTCCCACAGTTCATTGGCATCGGTCCGGGGAACCATCCCTGTGTTTTTCCATTCATCCTGAAGACGGCGGAATTCTTCATTCGTTTTATTTAAGGGCTCTTCAGAAGTAATAAGGGCTCTTAATTTGTTCAGTATTTGTTTTTTAGCCTCCAGGTTTGCTAATTTTTGCTTTTCCTGTTCTTCAGTAATCTGGGCTTTCTTTTCTTTATATATATTGAAGACTTCGGTGAATCTCTGCTCAAGTTTATCTTCGGCAGGCTCATACTCTTCTTTATTACCACCTTCTGCCAGGAAAGCTTCCAGGTGCTGGTGCTTTTCTTCTTTGGTGATCTTTAAAAAACTAACTTTTATTAACGCAACTGTCGTTTTGATCTGGTTTAGATCTTCTTCCTGAACAACTCTTTCCAATTCATGGATAAGGTCTTCACGGCCGAGGTCTTCATAGTTCAGTTCAGGGCTGGATTCTATCAATTGTCTGACAGCATGGTGATCCGCTGCAGAAACATCTTCCATGGCTTCAGATCCTTCCAGAATACGCTCATGCAATTCATCGACGAGATCCATGATGGGATGATCTTCCAGGATATCTGTCACGTTTGTTTCAGGGGTTTCTTGAATAACTTCAGCTTGTACTATCGCTTCGGTTTCAGTAGCAACAGCTGCTTTGGCTTTACGCTTTGGCTTCTCAGTGGACTCAGCTTCAATTGATTCAACCACCTCAACGGCAGTTGCTGGAATTTCAGCTTGAGATTCAAACACAACTTCTTCAATAGTTTCTGAAACAGATTCGACAGTTGGTTCTTCAAAAACTTCTACCGGTGTTTCAGTGATTACAGCTTCGGTTACGTCAGCTGTGGGCGTTGATTCCACTTCTGTTATTACTTCAGTTGGAATTTCAGTTTCAGATTCTTCGACTTGAATTTCAATTTCATTGTGTGTTTCTTCTGTTGAAGAATTGGTTTCAATGGCTGATTCCTGGATGTTTTCAAGGATTTCTTCAGGGTTAGCGCCTGTTGTTTTTTCGTTTTCCATTAAGGTTGAGAGGTTTGATCAATGTATATTATTAAGCATATCCAATAAGAGCCTGTTAATCAGTGATTTATAAAGGCCTTATTCTGAGGAAGATTTAGGATGATGATCATCTTTGATTTTTAAAAGGATGGCAAAATTATAAAATTCAACGGAAAGAAGCACTTATTCTTAAAATTAAAAGAAAATTGTCAATCGAGTGCTTTGCGGTTAAAGATGGTATACCCAATATTAAAGATCACAGAATATTGAAAATCAGTTTTTTTGAAGTAATTCAGACTTAAACTTACCGGTCCGATTGGGGCATGGAAAATAAATGAACCGCTGGCAACAAAATATCTTTTATCAAAGGGTTTTCCATATTCTATACCTTGATCACTGCTTGGGATTAACTCCTGGTAAGGTTGGTAAATATATGCCTCTGTCCTAAAGTCAAATTTACTCGAGAAGTGATAAATTGCCTGGGGTCCGAGTGCAAGGTATTTGTTGGCCCGATAGGCAGGAAGGAAAAGTGTTCGCGTTTCAGGAATCAGGCAAAAATCCGGGGCCATTAATAGACTTGCCGTTGAATTCTGAAATAATTCCTGGTTACTGATAATCAGTTCTGTGTAGGCACCAAAAGATAGTTTCTTATAATGCTTGAAATAATTCTGATAAATACCTTTGAATTGCCACCAGCTGTGGGCCTTATTATAAAGCAATTCTTTTGATTCTGTGGAAGTTGAGCCTGGGACATATTCTTCATCTCCTAAAACATAACGAGCTTCAAATAAGATATGCATTCCCTTGCTGGCAAATTCTTTACGGTTTAAAGTGTTTTTCTCATAAAAGATATGAGCTGTCCAGAAATTGAAATAGGTTTTATCTGTGGTATCTGTCCGGCTAAACTGATTGGTTTGGTAATAGTCATTGCGCATATTTGCATAGGCGAGTCCCCCTTGGATTTTTGCCTGGTTTCCCATCGGGAACCCGATATCTTCTTCTATATGCCAGTCATTGATGATGAGGTATGACGGGGTTTTATCTTCAAAGAAAACAGACGATGTTTTAAAGTAATCCCATTGATTGGCACTGAATATTACCTGGATGAAATAAGGATGTTTGCTTGGGACATCCATACGAGCCCCGATAAGCGCTGAGGAATAAAACCTGCCAATATAGGAGTTGACAAACATCGCGAAAGCTTCTCTTCCCAGATACTTATATTGTAAAGCAAAAAATGCTTCATTGATGGGACTTGAGGAAACATTGCCACCTAGTTGTGCGGTGAAATTTTTTTCTTTTTCAACATCTACCGATAAGGAAAACAATTTTGTTAAAGTATCGTATTGCATCGAAGGGTACATGGTTTCAATTTTATCATCAGCCACAATTTTGAAATATTCGGGCTTTAATTTAGCGAGAGTGATTCCTTTCACCTGGTGGGAAAGACTGTTGATCAGATACAGCTGCTGAAATTTATTGATCCCGCTAATTTTAAGAGAGTCAATGATAAGTGGCATGAGTTGTTTTTTAAATTCCGCACGCCTTTGGTTTATCTCCTCTTTACTCACCCTGCGGCTAACAATTTTTTCTATGATATTGATTTCGCGAAGGGTCGCGAAATACCCACTGTCGATGATCGCATTTGCTAAAGTGAAATCTAAAAGCGGCATTTCCGACAATTTAGGACTTATAATGATACCAGGTGTTTGATACATGGAGTAATCCGTTTTGGCCATGAGCATCGTCTGTATCTGGGATAAGATGTCTTTATCTTTTGGCGGCCCGTAATTTGAAGCGGCTTTGCTGCCCAGGATTACATCAGGATGGAAGTCCTTTACCATGACATCAGCCGGGAAATTGTTATACATTCCTCCGTCAAAAAGTAATGTATTGTCGATACGGATGGGTGAGAAATAAAATGGAAAACTCATCGAAGCTCGCAGTGCGGAAGGCAATGACCCATTTTTCAGTGTAATAGCCTTATTGTTTTCAATGTCAGCCGCAACACAACGAAATGGAACCATTAGTTTGTTAAAGTCACCCATGGAGGCGGCGGAAGGCGCTGCAAACAACTCCATTAGCCCAAAGTCAAGCTGAATAGGAGAGATGAGACTTGAAGGCAGAAGAGATGGTAAAACAATGGAATCGATGTTAAATTTAACATCAACCCAGGAAGCATTTGTTTCCTGGCCTTTAAAATAATAAATGTAACGATCATCGATTTCTCCACTGATCCAACTCGCCACATTTCCTTTGGTAATTAAGGTTGTCATTTCATCAGGTGAATATCCAGAGGCATAGAGTGCTCCGATAATGGCCCCCATTGATGTTCCACTGATATAGTCAATAGGAATGCCCTTTTCTTCGAGCGCTTTGATAAAGCCAATATGTGACAATCCTTTTGCCCCGCCACCACTGAGAACCAGGCCTACTTTCTGCCCATAGGTATTGTTTCCTGTCAATAACAGTATAAAAATGAAAAGCCAGGATGAAACAGTGTTTCGCATTCGAATCATTGATAAGCAGGAAGTCTTTTGCAAAGATACAAAAGCTGAGGCCGTAAATAAAAAAAAGCCCGCAGTTATGAGCGGGCTTTTATAAGGAGCAGGATTGGTTTGCTAATTACTCACAAACCACAAAAATGAAAGTAAAGTTTGTTTAAAAGGGATTAATTAGATCCTTTTAAAAGGATGTCATCAATTGCCTGGCTTAATTCATGTTTAGGCAAAGCACCCATTGCCATTTGAGGTTCCCCGACGAGCGGGCAGAATAAAAGGGAAGGGATGCTACGGATTCCAAAAACAGAAGCAAGCTCTTGCTGATCCTCAGTGTCAACCTTATAAATGTTGATCTTTCCGTCATATTCCTTGGAAAGTTCTTCAAGGATAGGTGCAACCATTTTGCATGGGCCACACCAATCGGCATAGAAATCTATGAGTACAGGTAGATTTCCTTCAAACTTCCATTCCTGGTTGGCATCATAATTGAAAACCTTGCTTTTAAATGTTTCTACGGTTAAATGTTCCATTGTGTTATATTTATTGTTTGGTATTAGATTTTAATAAGAAATCATTGATGACTTTTTCATAATCTTCTTTTGCCATAGCACCTACATTCATTTGAGGCTCTCCTGCCATCGGAATAAAAAATACTGCCGGAATGCTGCTGATGTTAAAAGCTCTTGAAAGATCAGGTTCTTTGTCGGTATTGACTTTGTAAATTTTGATTTTGCCTTTGTACTTTGTGGCTAATTCTTCCATAATGGGAGATACCATCTTGCATGGGCGGCACCAGTCGGCGTAAAAGTCGATGATACAAGGCATATCCCCTTGATATTTCCATTCTTTATTCTTCTCGTAGTCAAATACATCACTAATAAATGCGCTCTTCGTCAATTGAATCGTTGTCCCATCACCTGATGCCTCTTTGGATGAGCTGCTGCTGCAGGCGGCCAGGGAAGTTAGCAGAAAAAGAAAAATAATAATTTTAGGAGTTTTCATGTGGATTAATACAATTAGTGATACTTAAGCGCTACAAAAGTAATACTATTTTAAAAACAAATCACATTAGTATCACTTTTTTTTTAATTTTGTGCAGAAATTGTTTGCGCCCATAAATAGAAATCATGTCAGGAAGTCTCAAACTGGATAATTTATTTAAACAAATTGATCTGGCTGATCTCGAAGGGATGTTCCCTGACGAAGAAAAGACACTTGCGTTTCTGGCAGAAGAGAAATGGAGAGATGGGTACACTTGCCGGTTTTGTGGCAATACTAACTATTGCAAAGGCAAGACAGCTTTTGCGCGTCGCTGCACACGCTGTAAAAAAGAAGAATCTGCAACTGCAAATACAATCTTTCATCATTGTAAAATCCCGGTTCAGAATGCACTGAGAATTGCCTATTTGGTATGTCAAAGCCCAGAGATTTCAACCTATGAGATTTCAAGGAATATCCATTTGCGGCAAATGACTTGCTGGAAGTTCAAGAAGAAAATCCTGGAGTGCCTGGAAGAAAAGGGACGATTTAACTTAATCGATCGCTCTTATATTCGTGAAAATACCACAGACACTGAATTGGGTTGCGAATAATCATTAGCGGTATAAAAAAAGCAGCTATGCTTTCGCATAACTGCTTTTTTTTGTTTTATAAATTTCTATTGAAGGATCAGTTTGTGCATGGAATCACCTTGTTCTGAACGCATCCTAAGGAAATACATTCCTTTTGCAAGATCAGTCATGTCAATCTGATGACTAACAAACCCAGATTGCGCATCAAAGCGGTAAGTTTTCACTTCAACACCACCTGGTGTAAATAAGCTCATTTCGACAGGCGTGAACCCATTGCTGTTAAAGCTTACCTCGACCTGATCGTGGCTAGGGTTTGGGAAAATATTAAATTGTATTTTGTTGTTGTTTTCAGGAACCCCAACACTCTGGCTTACAAAATGGGCTTTCCATCCCTGATTTGTAGTATTGTTGTTTGTTTGAAAAATAATGAACATAGCTCCTGTGGTCGAGGTAACAGAAGGAGGGAGGTTTTGGCCAGAATAGTGACCAATCAGTGTTCCATTAGAATTTTCAGTGTCAAAAGCATAAACTTCAACAAAATCCCCTCCATTGTCGAGACTGAACTGATCAAAGTTCAAGGTGACGGATTGGACATTTGAAGGATGTATCAACCATTGGCAAATCACTTTATCCTGGTAGTTTTTCGGACCGCTGCCATCTTCAATTACACCGCTTGGTGTCGTTATCATATCAATATCATGACAAAAAACAGGTGCTTTTGCTTCATAAGTCAGGAACCAGCCATTCTTGTTTTGTGCATTATCAGAGGTGAAGTGCAACAAAACCTTGTTGTTTCCCGATGTGATGTTTGCAGGAATAGTGCTGCCTGAAAAAGTACCCAACACAGGAGCGTTAGTGGTGGGGCCATCATAAATTGTTAAGACATCCTGGGTGCTTTCAGTCTCAAACTGGTTGAATCTCAGAATGATATTGCTAATAGAATCCTGAGGGCTAACTTGTGGGTTGATTAAATAATAGCAATCATTGTTGCCAATATAATTTAGCGGACCGCTTCCATCTTCAATAGTCCCTTTTAATGCTGTATAGCTTGAACTACCAACACAATTCGGTGGATATTCTCCTGCTGGGAATATGTCGATGATCGCGCCCTGTCCGTTGTTGAATGTGTAGCCTGGATTAAGGTTGTTCAGATAAAAATAACCATTATAGGATCCGCTCCATCCCCAGTTGAAATGGAAATAATCGCCATCTTCATATCCGTCAAGATTGAAAGCATGTCCACCAGCCGTACCAAACCCATGATAATACAATGGTTTTTTTGCGTCCAATTGGGCGCGCATCAGGTTTGCCCAGTCGAGTTCAGAATAGCTTCCTTTGTCGACCAGTTGACAACTTGATGAATACCTGAAGTAATTTTTAAAAGCATTGGCGGCATCTCCACTATACGCTCCTGAACCGTCAGGGGCATACATCATATTTACAGCAACACCACAATGATAGGAGATGGTGGCTACATCAAGATTTGGAGAATTAATTGAATTCAGCATTTTGTTCCAGTCATAGGTCGTATTCCCAAAATTGGCCGTCAAATTGCCATAATCGGAGTTGTAATTATGTGTACCGACTCCGGTATGGGGCCAGCGGTAATAATACATAATCTGGGCCATCGCGGTAGCCACACAACCTACATAGACTCTTCCACCAGGACCAGCAGGGTCAAGAGGACAAAGATCATTATACAAGCCATCTTGATTCCATGTAGAAATCAATAAAGGACCAACCATGTTGTTTGCTGATTTATAGGACAATAAATGGGAAGGTTCGTTGGCACTCAATCGCACCCAGCTTGACTGAATCCCGGCATCATCGGGAGTTTCGTGGCTACGGCAATACGCGATCTGGTCCTGGTAATTCTTAAGCCAATCAGTCATCTGAACAGGAAATTGATCTTTTCCCCAGGCTGACTCAAAAGAATAACCTAAAACAGGAACAACCTGATCGTCAGCAGAGACCAGTACAAAACCATGATCGTTTACATTGAAGGCATAATAAACAGTTTGCCCATTTTCGATCTTCTGTTCGGCAATTACAGCTTTGACGCTGGCATAGGATAGCACTTTTTCATAGCTGGCTCTTTCATAATAGAAGTTTTTAGCAACCTGACTAGCTCTTGCGAGTTTGACATTTTCGGAAAAAGCAGTAAAGGCAAAAAGTAAGGCAAATCCTGAAATAAGTAATCGCTTTATCATAGAGAAGGGTTTAGTTTTCAGAAAAAAATGTTATTGAACAACAACTTTATGGTTGGAGACACCTTTGTCACTACTAAGTCTTAAGGTGTAGACTCCCTTTGCCATATTACTTAAGTCAAAGGATTTGTTAAAACTTCCGCTGAAGTTGTTGTAGGTTTCCGTGATCACAGTTTGGCCTGACATTGAAATAAGATCTACAGTAAGTATTGAGCTGGAAGCCAGGTCAAAGCTTAAGTTGAGCTGGTCTTTGGCTGGATTTGGATAGATTTTTAAACCGTCAAATCCGTTATTTTCATTAATTCCAATGAATCCAAGTGAATAATCTGCTGACCAACCTCCATATGTATTGATGTAGTTGGATTGGAATTCAATATACATCTGTCCACTTAGCGATACCAGGGTTGGTGGTAAAGAAGTGCCACTAAATTCTCCAAGTAAAGCTGTTGATCCCGCATCATATACTCTTACTATGTCTTTTCCCGCTTCGGTCTCAAATGAGGTGAATGTAAGAATTAAAGTTTTGTTGTCAGGATTGTTAGGCTGGATCAGCCAGGTGCAGGATGTATTGTTATTATAGGATCTTGAGCTACTGCCATCAGAGACAGTTCCACTTGGGTCAGTAAGGGATAAAGCTGTACAATAGGAAGGGTAGGTCGGTTTAAAAGTGGCTAGGAAACCCTCTGTATTGGTTGATCCATCCGATTTAAAGGTAACCAGCATTTTATTACTTGAAGAAGTGTAACTATTTATTGCAGGCAAGCCATCGCCTGAATGTGTCAACAATAGCGGTGCTGTGGTATCTGCACCGTCATATACCTTAACAAGGTCATTGGCACTTTGTGTAGAAAAACGATTGAAGCTCAGGGTGATTTTGTTGACAGAATCCGTTGGGGCAATCAACCAGGAACAATTGGCATTGTCAAGATAATTGGCAGTTGGGCTGCTTCCATCTTCTATGGTTCCCTGTGATGCTGTAACAAGGTGCTGACCTGTACATTGGTAAGGATAGCCGCTTGAGGGATAGATTCCTTTAACCATTCCCTGACTTAAAGCAAAAGGTCCATTGGGGTCATTGCCAGGATTCAATGCATCGATATCATAATAGCCATCATTATTGCCGCTCCAACCCCAGTTGAAATGATATAAAGTTGTGGTACCACCGGTTTGATAACCATCAAGTACAAAACAATGGCCATAAGTTGGATTCCGGCCTGAGTACATGATCGGGCGCTTGGCATCCATCTCGGTCTCAATCAGGCTTTTCCATGTGGCATCGGGATAGTTGGAACGAAGCGCATAGGTGGTAGTTCCACTATATTTCCAGTGACTAGTTAGTGCTCCAACCACGTCCTGGGTTTGTGCACCGGAAGCTGTTGCTCCATACATCATACTCACCGAAACACCAGCGTGGTACATCAGCTTAGCAATGTCAAGATTAGATTCTGTGGGTGAATTCACCATACCATCGTAATTGTACGTACTGTTGGTATAATTAACAGACAAGGTGCCATAATGACCGTAAGGAGGGTTATTACTGTTGGTACTGTAGGTATGGGTGCCAACACCCTGGGTGGGATAGCGGTAATAAAAAAGAACCTGGGCCATTGCTGTAGCAACGCATCCGGTTAAAGCACGTCCCTGTTCACCGGCCGGGTCAGCAGGACACATGGAGTTAAAAAACTTTGCCTGATCCCATTTTGACATAATCAGTGGGGCGACATTTTTAACACCTTTTGTTATTGTCTGAGATGCAAAATTATTGTCATTTAAACGAGCCCATTCAGCCTCGATTGTAGCATTAGCCTTAAGGTTTTGTTCACGACAGGCTTTAACCTGGTCAGTGACGCCTGCCATCCAGTCTTTAATATTGTCATTCAGGTTTTCGGTTTTAAAAAAGCCATCCGGACTAAAGCCTATCACGGGTTTCACATTGTCTTCAGCGGTGATGACAACAAATCCGCCATCCCTGAAATTGATCGCATAATAAACAGGAACGTCGTTACTAACTTCGGTATAAACTGTGGAAACAACGATGTCTTTATAAGATACTGTATTCGTTTGATTTAGGCGCTCGTATAAGAAATTCTTAGCAGCCTTCTCAGCAGTAAGCTGGTCAACAATCTTTGCCGAAGCCGGACTTATAAGTATTGTTAATAAAACCAGGGATAAAATCCGATGAAGTATATTTCGATTCATAATCTGTTATAATTGTAATGTTATTTTCAATAAAAATTATGCAAATTTAGCTGTAAAAAGTACACAAATTCAATTTCATAGCTCTATATACCAAATTTATTTATAGATTAATTGAACGATTTTTTCAAGAAAAAAAGCATCCTCGTCACTAAAATTGCTAAGTTCCTTACTGTCAATGTCTAAGACGGCAATGATCTGATTGTTTTCATCTTTCACCGGAATAACAATTTCAGACCTGGATCGCGCATCACAGGCAATATGTCCTGGGAACTTTTCAACATCAGGAACCACCATAGCTTTTTGTTCACGAATGCTTGCCCAACAGACACCTTTGTTTCTTGTCAAAACCTGGCAAGCCAAAGGCCCTTGATAAGGCCCAACAATGAGGTCCTCATCGACTAGCCGGTAGAAACCACACCAAAAAACGTGATCCAGTTTGTGATATAGCACTGCCGACGTTGTTGACATCCGGGCGAGTGGATCTCTTGTTTTTGTAAATAAATCAGCCAATTGAACGGTGATCCTTTCGTATCGTCCCGGGCTATTTTCTTTGGGCATATCCTGAATTTTTTTCTCCGAACAATAAACAATGTGAATCAACGATTTGTTTGACTACTAAAACCTTTGATAAGTTTAATTACAGAATATTCGTATTTTAACTTAATTTTACTTGCAGAAAGATATTGTTTTTTATCACAGTCTGTCAGGCAATAATTTTAATTGGTAAACGAAATTTGACATTTATTTAGCAATATTGACCTTAATTAATTGAATATTTATGAAATCAAAAATTGGAATTTTAGGTTCTGGCGCAGTGGCTCAAACACTCGGAAGTGGGTTTTTAAAACATGGATTTGATGTCATGCTTGGCACCAGAGACCTTAGTAAGTTAGAGGAATGGAAGTCTGGCGCAGGCGCAAAAGCTAAAATTGGTAGTTTTTCTGATGCTGCTGGTTTTGGTGATATCCTTGTCCTTTCAGTGTCAGGCCTCGCTGCTGAAGAAGTATTGAAGACTTCAGGTCTCAATAATTTCGATGGAAAAACCATCATTGACACCACGAATCCAATTGCAGCAGAACCTCCGGTTCATGGCGTTGTAAAATATTTTACCGGATTGGATGAATCACTTATGGAGCGTCTTCAGAAAATAGCATTTCACGGTAATTTTGTCAAAGCTTTCTCTTCTGTTGGAAGCAGCATGATGGTAAACCCTTCTTTTTCTGAAGGAAAACCATCCATGTTTATCTGTGGAAATAACGATGCATCTAAAGTTGAGGTGAGTGCCATCCTCGATATCTTTGGTTGGGAAGTTGCTGATATGGGCAAGGCAGAAGCCGCTCGTGCTATCGAACCTCTCGCCATGTTGTGGTGTATTCCGGGATTCTTAAACAATGAATGGGCTCATGCTTTTAAGCTTTTAAAACAAAAATAATCCTTTCAATTCAATTCCTTTGCCGGCTAACAACTCTAAGTTACTCGCCTTACTTTTTACAGGAACCCTTATGGGGGCCTTGGACATTTCACTCATTGGCCCTGCAATTCCTGCGATATCGCAGGAATTGCATGTGACAGATAAAAACCTGAGTTGGGTGTTCTCTATCTATATCCTTTTTAGCCTGATCGGGATCTCTCCGATGGCCAAACTCAGTGACTTCCTTGGACGCAGAAGCATTTATATTGTTGCTCTAGCCATCTTCGGAATAGGTTCTGCCGTAGTTTCCTTTACTGATTCCTATGTCCTTTTACTAGTGGGACGGTCAATTCAAGGTCTCGGCGTTAGTGGAATCTTTCCGATTGCCACGGCAACTATCGGGGATGCATTCCCTATCGAGCGTCGTGGAAGAGTATTAGGGCTCATTGGCATGGTATTCGGACTGGCTTTCATCATGGGGCCTATCATGGCCGGGATCATGCTGAAATATTTTGCCTGGCATACGCTCTTTGTTATTAATCTTCCAATTTGTGCCGTTCTGATTTGGCAAAGTCACAAAGTCATGCCTTCCGTGCGCCACGGTTCTTTGTCTAATTTCGATTATAAGGGCGTCATATCACTGGGTGTTTTCCTTGGAGGGTTCACTTATGCCATCAACCTGATTCGTCCTGGCGACCTGATGAACAGCCTCACAGCATTGCCTTTCATGGCAATCCTAACGGTTTCGATTTTGAGCCTGATTCTCTTCATTCCTATTGAACGAAGATCCCGGGAACCTGTTTTGAATCTTAATTATTTGAAATCCAAACAAGTAACCATCGCCGGTTTTGTTTCTTTCGGAACAGGGATGTTTCAGGCCTCGTTTATTTTTTTTCCAAAGATGGCCATTGCTGCTTTTAATGTCAATAACTCTGACGCCAGTTTCATGCTTGTCCCTGTTGTATTGGCCACTGCAATAGGAGCTCCTTTGGGTGGCCGCCTGATCGACAAAACCGGTCCAAGGTTCGTGATCCTTGTCGGATTGTTTCTGTCGATTCTCGGTCTGTTTATGCTGAGTTTTCTGAATCATAACCCTTATGCCTTTTATATTCCAGGGGCATTGTTGGGCTTAGGTCTTTCCTTCCTGGTTGGCTCTTCCCTGCGATATATTATCCTTCACGAAGTTTCCGAAAGGGAAAGGGCTTCATCTCAAGGGATCATTACCATTTTTCAAAGCATCGGCCAGATCCTTGGTGCCGTTGCCATTGGGGTGATGTTAACTGCCACTCCGGGTTTGCCTGGTTATAAGCATGCCTTATTTGTGTTTTCATTGACGACTATCGTTTTTTTAATCTCTGCCTGGTTCCTGAAACCAGGAAAATATGTTAAACAGTTTGATCCTTTATGAAAATCCTCATTCGTAATATCCGCCAGCTTGTTGGTGTTGAGCATCCTAACCTTCCTTTAAGGACAAGGGTTTTAGGCAAAGAGATGGCAAATCTGCCGGTCTTGGACGATGCTTTTTTAATGATCAACAATGGCCGTATCGAGAATTTTGGAATGATGGATGAGTGTCTTTTTGAAGAGAATAAAGGAAATGAAGTACAAGTAATTGATGCTACGGGCAGGCTTGTATTCCCTTCTTTTTGTGATTCTCATACTCACATGGTCTATGCAGGGAGTCGTGAAAACGAGTTCATCGACAAAATCAAAGGCCTTTCCTATGAAGAGATCGCCAGGCGTGGGGGCGGGATCCTCAACTCTGCCGTCAAACTTCACGAAACCTCAGCGTCAGAACTTCTGCAGCAATTGTTGGAAAGATCGGAGGAAGTAATTCGGTATGGTACAGGCGCCGTAGAAATTAAAAGTGGTTACGGTCTCAATACCGAAGACGAACTGAAGATGTTGCGGGTGATCAGGACCTTTAGAGAGATGACACCACTTACGGTAAAAGCAACATTTCTGGGTGCTCATGCTGTTCCTGCTGAATATAAAGGGAGACAGTCAGACTATGTGACCATGCTTATTAAAGAGATGTTGCCCAAAGTGGCGTCAGAAGGTTTGGCTGAATATGTGGATGTGTTTTGTGATAAAGGCTTTTTTACTGTTGAAGAAACCAGTCGTATCATGGAAGCTGCAGCTAAGCTGGGCCTGAGATCCAAAATACATGCCAATGAGTTGGATTATAGCGGAGGAATTCAGGTTGGTGTTGAATACAATGCTTTGTCTGTAGATCATCTCGAGTTTACCGGTGATGAAGAGATTCGGACCCTGTTAGGAAAAGAAACGATGCCTACCATACTTCCGGGAGCTGCATTCTTCCTCGGTTTGCCGTGGTCGCCTGCGCGTAAAATGATTGATGCTGGCTTAGGCCTTGCCATGGCCAGCGACTTCAATCCAGGTTCATCGCCTTCAGGGAATATGCAGTTTATTCTTTCACTGGCTTGTATCAAATATAAGATGCTTCCTGAGGAGGCAATCCAGGCTGTGACACTTAATTCTGCCTATGCAATGGGTGTTCAAAAAGAATTGGGGAGTATTGCCATCGGGAAAATGGCGAATGTCTTTATCACCACTCCAATGCATTCCTATAATTTCATGCCATACGCTTATGGCTCGAATAAAGTGGAAACTACGATTTTAAAAGGAAAGATTTGCTGAAATTCTGAAAACTGAATTCTGAACTCGAAATACGAAAATGTTTTTTTAGATTTCCCTGACCATTAAAATCACACAGAAAACCTAATTTACCGCCCCATCACCCCATCACAATACCCACCAATTTCCCATCCAAATCTCCCAATTGCTTTTGTAATTCAGCTTGTTGAGCCTCTGAGAAATAATCGTTGTTGTTGAACAGGTTCCTGTAATAAATAATACCATCCAGGATATTCTGGCGGAAGTTATTGAAGTATTTTAATTGTTTGTCCTGCAGTGGTTTGTCCGCGTCTTCAATCAATGTGTGCAAGTAATTGACATAAAGCTCAAGCTCTTTCAAAAACATATGGGGACGATCGTTTCTGCTGATGATGTTGGTGCGTCCATAAATGTGATCTACCATTTCTGTGAGAGTGACAATTTTGTCGAAATAAGCCAGATTAGGACCGGGACAAACAGAAACACCACTACCTTCTACTGTGTGGTCAATTTCGTGTTCGATAAGAGCGGAACTACCTAAGCCCAAACATATGCAGGTTTTTTCCACGATCTTTTCGTATTCTCTTTTTTGCTTTTCAGGACTAAAGTCCTTGGTGTTTAGTTCTTCGATCTTCAGTCGTTGGTATTTGCGGGAAGCACTACAGATTCCTTCAACACCGAATTCATTAAGGATACAGGCATAGCGTTTCGGGCAATGACTACCAGGATTCCCAGAGTCGATCAATGCTTGTTTTTCAACGTCTTTGCTGTTATTCCGAACATTGTTAAATGGAACACCCAGTGGTGAGATTCCACTGAGATAAAGATCTTCTTCCTTGGCTTCGCAGAGTAGCTGCATCGTAGGTTCATCTAGGGAAACTACTTCGGGGACCAATAAAAATGGAGATCCCCAGCCAACAGAGTCAAGTTTATAATAATCCATCAGAAAGTTATGCTCTTTAGCAGTGCCAACACCACCCTGGGCTGTGAACTTCATCGGGAGCGGTGCAGTAGGGCAGGGTAGTCCTTTCTGAATCAGGGCAGCAGATAATATAGCAAATGTTTCTGCTAGCAGAGAATCGCGCTTTAAGGACAACTCTTCTAAAATCGGTCCCATCAGGAAACCATCACTGGCAAAAGCATGTCCGCCACAGTTCAAGCCTGATTCAATACGGTATTCACTGACCCACAACCCTTTCTTTGCCAGGTATTTACCCTGGATAATCGCTGACCTGTAATCACTGACTTTTAAAATGATCTTCTTACTAAGATGGCCATTAGAATCAGGGTAAAAATCCTTGAAGGTTTCGAGGTAATTGTATAAGCGGGGATTCATTCCAGCGGATAATACCAGCGAGGAAGATAAAGTGCTTTGGGCAAAGCCTCTTAAAGCAGCATGAGCGTCGTTATATTCAACAGGAAGTTTCTCTGTGCCGACATGAATCTCACGATCCAGTTTTGTCATGATGTTCACATCAATGCTGCCGGCTGTGAGGTTCCGTTCAACCCATTCATATAAAGCTTGTGAGCTTATGTTGCTTTTGACGATATTTTCGAATTTTAATTTCAGCTCAGAGAGGTCCGGCAAGAGTGAAATGTATTTCTCAATTTCATCACGACGCTGTAAAACGCTCTGCTTGAATTCTTTGAATTTTTCCTTAACCATTTCATCCATGAGGTCAAGATAAGCCGTAATGCGGGCTGCCCTGAAATCAGGCTCTTTATGCGAAATGGGTTCGTAGTCAAGGTTGAGTTGCTCGCAGAAATACCTGCGCATCTTTTCCATCAGACCATCATCTACAAGTGAAATCACAGAAGAAATACCATATTGCGATACCCTGTAAGGGGTGTCAATAGTAAATCCCAGGCCCATGACCGGAATATGGAAGGTATGTGGATGATTAGAATACAACACAGCAATGAATTACAAAAACTTAATGCAAAGATCGGAATTTTTTCCAGAATTGCATTAAAATATTTTAAATCTGCTGTAAAGGCCGCTATTACTAGGGTCCAGGCTTATGCTCCTCGAATCTGTGGAAGATCATCAACACTTCGTCATCCGATTTTAGCTCCATGAGAGCACCTTCTATCTTATATTCCTTCACTTCCGCCAGTTTCTCTAAGAAATCATCTTCTCCTTCCCCCGGACAAGCCATTTTGTTTCCTGCGATTTCGCTGATCGTCAGCTTGTTCTTTTTAACTTTAATGGTGGCATGAAAACGATTACACCCCCCGAAACCGTTTACTTTGTCCTTAGAGACATAGAATTGAAGTGTTGGCATGCCTGAAGGGAATTGTTTTGGAGTCACAGATTTACCGTCAAATTCCTGGAGGACCCAGCTGTCATTCAGGCGTTCTTCCTGAGATAAAGTCGGCTTTTTCTGGGGCGTTTCGCCAATAGATGCGGCAGTAGCCAGTGAAATGCCCAAAAATGACAGGAAGAAAATTTGAAGTGCAGTTTTCATGAAATAACGATTTTTAGTTTGCTATCAATTGCAAAGGAACGTATAAAAGAGAAAATCCTTCTATCTTAGCTGCAACAGTTTTCAACAACAATAACTATTATGAAAAAGTATTTCTTATTCATTTTACTAGGATTTCTTGTTATCCCTGCGCATTCTTATTCACAGGATAATTACCCATTTGTACCTGAAAAAGATCCGCTTACGCTTAAAAACCTCGATCAATGGAATGATTGGAAGTTTGGCTTGCTCATGCATTGGGGCGCCTATTCAGTTTGGGGTATTGTGGAATCCTGGAGTTTGTGTCCTGAAGACGAAGGCTGGTGTGCGCGTAGAAAAGGAGGTTTTCAGGATTATTATAGCTACAAGAAAGATTATGAAGCTTTACCAAAATCCTTTAATCCTACCCGTTTTAATCCCGAGCGTTGGGCGAAAGCAGCGAAAGATGCAGGGATGAAGTATATGATCTTCACGACAAAGCATCATGATGGATTTTGTATGTACGACACCAGGCAAACGGATTATAAGATCACCAATCCTGATTATCCTTTTGCTAAAAACCCAAAAGCGGACGTGACGAAGGCGATCTTCAACGCTTTCCGGGCGGAAGGCCTAAGTGTCGGCGCTTATTTCTCGAAACCTGATTGGCATTGCGAAAACTACTGGTGGCCGTATTTCCCGCCTAAATCCAGAAATGTAAATTATGAAGTCGCGAAATACCCGGAACGCTGGCAAAAATATCGTGATTTTTCTTACAATCAAATAGATGAGCTGACCAGGAACTATGGCAAAGTCGACATCCTTTGGCTCGACGGTGGTTGGGTACGACCCGATAGCACTATTGATGAGAAAGTAGAGTGGGAGCGGGGCTTGCCAAAAGGTCAGGATGTCGACATGGGCCGTATCGCTAAGATGGCCCGCGCCAACCAGCCTGGCATTATTATCGTGGATCGCTGGGTGCCAGGGCCTTATGAGAATTACCACACCCCCGAGCAATCGATCCCTTCTAAACCCCTGCCTTATCCCTGGGAAAGCTGCATGACCCTGGGTGATTCATGGAGTTACATCCCCCAGGAGCATTTTAAAAGTACGGAGAAAGTGCTGGAAAACCTCGTCAATATTGTCTCCCGTGGCGGTAATTATTTGCTTAATGTTGCTCCGGGTCCCGACGGCGAATGGCATGAAGAAGCGTATAGTAAACTAGCCGAAATAGGCGCGTGGATGAACGTCAACAGCGAAGGGATCTATAATACCCGTCCACTTAGTCCATACCAGGAAACGAACAATCTTAGGTTCACAAGCAGCAAATCAGGCAAGATCATCTATTGTTTTGTCCTTGATAATGCCACTGAGATTAAGATTCCAAAAATCAAAAAGGACAAAGTCCAAAAGATCACAGCTCTTGGCCTTCAAGGGAAACTAAGCTATAAAACTGTTGGTGACGAGTTTTTGGTCGCCCTCCCAAAAGATTGGAAAACCCGCTTAAGGGTGGTCAAGCTGGAATTCTGATTTTTTTAATGTTTAATCACCAGCTTCCTTGTCTGTTGTTGATTCCCGGCTTCCAGAACTACAAAATAAATCCCGTCTGGCAAGGTGCTTCCATCCATCCTGAATCTCTCAAGGCTATCATTGGCAATCACATTCAGCTGTTTCACCGTTTGGCCAAGCATGTTCATGACTTTAATATGTGCTGTGCAATGCTGCGGAACTGAAATCGCCGCAGTAAAATCAGTGTTGGCAGGATTTGGGTAAACTTCGAATGAATTGATTTTCGCCAGTGGCGTTTCTTCAACAGGCAACACAAATCCAACAGTAAACTGGAAATAAATGTTGTCTCCGAAATCGGAATTGAAGTTTTTAACGACATTATTATCCATCGAGTTAATCCTGAAATAACCTGTACCCTGGCTGGCTTCGTTCCAGAAATACAATCCATTGTCGCCTGCATCAGTGATGCTCAACACATAGCATCCATCCATTAAATAAAGTGTGTCAAAGAAAACCATATTGTTGGCCAAATTCGATTTAGTGAGTACTACATTTCCCTGGCTGTCTTTCAGTGTCAAAATATTCTGGTATCCAGCGCTGTTTGTTCTGAATTCAAATACCAGGTCAGACGGTAAAACTCCTGGAACAAAAAATGCTGAAGTAGCACTGTCATTGGTAGGATACTGATCAACTCCTCCATTGGGATTGCTCACTTTGGCAATAAATTTATTGCTCTGTGACGATTGCCAGTCTGGAATTGGCAAACTCACTTCTGTTGATGCCAGAAAAGCCAGGTTGCCAGTCCAATGGTAAGTCGATTGAATACCACCTTTCCTTCCGTAAATGATATCCGCAGAAGTAAGATTTGTGGACCCTGTGTTTTTAATGGCTACAACAGGGCTGCTGCAAAGTGGGTTTAACCTCGAAAATTCGACCCGGCCTGAGGGCTGTTTCACATAATCGATAGCGGCGTCAAGGGAAAAATTGGGGGCGCCGTAGGAAACCAATTGGTTGTTGACACGGTAATTGGAACTGCCAGGACTGCCGATAAATGGCATTTTATAATCCAGCGATATTACCTGGCCCGGGATAAAAGAAGATGGGAGTTTAAATTCGACCCTGTCGACTGCAGCGCCCGGGCACCATCCGGCCCTGTCATATATCCAGGTTCCACCTTGTGGATAGATTGGATTCGTGGCACAGGCTGTCCATACCTGCCGGGTAAAAGCAAGGGTGTCATTAACAGTGATGGTGTGATTCCTGGCGATAAACTCACCTTCCTGTCCATGACCGCTGATGGAAGAACGGATTTTAAATTGCGAGGCTTCGGTTGACAATTGGTATTGCCTGGGTTCAAAATACACATTGTTGTAGATGTCGCTCCATGAAGGTGATACCCATGTTCCGCTAGGCCAGATCTGCTGTAGCTTTTTTACGTCTCTCGGGGGTGTGCCTTCATAGAACACGAAGGTGATGTCATTGTCTTCCTGGTAAATACCGTCAGACATAGCCATATAGCGCTTTCCTTTAAGTATCGGGGCATAGTCAGTCACATCGAAAGTCCATGTTTTGCCGGCCAGGCCATTCAGGCTTAAGCCTTTGCCATATGGGGTGATGAAATTGATGAGTTCCACGCGCATTGGGCGGCGTTGAAAATAGGTCAGCACACTTTGGTGAAGCGTGTCAATTGCATGAACAGGAATAGAATCAAGCTTCTGCCCGGACTCATTGAATATATAAGCATAGTTGGCATGCCAACTGTACGAAGTGTCTACAGTCACAAGGTTGTTGTTTTGAGTTGCATATGATATCACTGAATTTGAGATATTCACAACAGAATCCAGTATGGTGTCATTAATAATCAATGAGGTATAGGTGCCCTGGATCAGTTTGGTGGCAGGCCTTTCATTACTTTCAGAGAAATCTCTGAAAAGGCTACTTCCTCTGATATCTCCATAAACGGGACTGATCAGGTTGGCATCCAGGCTTTTAGGGCCATGGTCAACTGCGATGTTTCCCGGGCTTGAATTCAGTGGATAATAGACCATCAGCTGGTTCCATGAAGGGTCAGAACTAGTGATAGAATGCATCATTATGTGTTGCACCTGATTCTGGCTTAGTTCTTTATTCCAGATGCTCAGTTCACTCAGATATCCGGCCCAGCGGTTTGTGCCATCCCAGGAAGATCCCACCAGCATCTTTTTGAGATTAATGGGGCGTGTTTTGTTGCTGTCCTGCAGCCACATACTCCCATTGAGATAAATCTTCATCCTGCCAGTGGTGGCATTTTTGGTGAAGGTCCAGAAATTCCATCTGCCTTTGATTTCCGCGGGAGTTGCTGCTTTATTGATCCTGTCATATCCAGAGGCATTGCTACCACAATCCCAGTAGATGTTAGAATTGCTCCAGGGCAGGTGAATGTTTACCTGTCTGGTGTTGGCATTGTCAGTTCCTTCCAGGATTGCAGTATTGGCAGGCAACAAAACTGAATCACCAAAGCACCAGAAACCGATACTGATTTCTTGGGAAACTGAGTCGAACCATCCTGGATTCATATTCATGGATTGTATCCCTCCTTTGAAACGGAGGTGTCCCATGGGGGTATTCGTGTTCAGGCTTGATGTAAATAAGGTGCTGTCACCCAATACACTCGTTGCCGGAAAAAATGATGGATTGTGGTAACTGATGTCAATAAGCAAGTTTGAAGTCCCGTCCCAGTAGAACGGCATGGGGAAATTAAGTCGCAGCTGGCCAGTGACCGGCATCGGCGAATATTGAAAATACACATCAGTGAACCCAGAAAGTATGGGTGCCGCTGCGTTAAGACTGTCAACAGTGACAGCTTTTATCCTGATTTTCAGGTTTTCACGGTTACTTCCCAGGCTGCCAATATTAAGGACGATCCCGTTAATGCTACCCGCAACAAGGCCTCCAAGGCTTAATTCAGAGGCTTTGTAGAGATATTGGGAGCGACTTTCGGTGCCTCCGCCGAGGGGATGTGGCACAGCCAGGCTTCCACCCGTAATTTGGGAAATGGTCTCAGAAATTGTATTTGTATAAGTTACTGCGGGTTGAATTAATTGAATATAATTATATACCGGCTGATTGCTGTAGGGATAATTGTTGCCGTTGAAATCACTGATTTTATACCTGTTTGCCTTTCTAAGCAAGGAGTCATTTTGGCTGGAGTCAACAACATAGGTGTAGCAGTTATAATCCCATTCACCGCAGCCCTGGTTCGGTAAACTTTGTGTTGAAATCAGCCCGTTTTTGCAACGCATGCTGTAGAGCATCAGAATTTTTTCATACTTTTTCCCAACAATATCCGGGAAATTAAAAACCCCGGCCCTCATATTCGTATCGAATCTGAAAGTGTGAACAACTGTCGTATCACCGGGTCCTGCATAAGCGGATGAAAAAAGTCCAAAAAAAATCAGTGTTAAAAAGAAAGGGAATATTCTCATAATTGCGTGAATGTTTATTTTTTTCGAAGAAAGGCAAAGATAACTTAAATTGCAAACTGAAATTTCACTGTCCTGAGCAAACGTTTTCATGAATTTATGGGAATTTTAATGTTAATTTTGAATACAACATTGTTTTTTTAAACCAATGGGTTAAAATCGGGTCAAAATAAATTTAATAATATTGGCAGAATGACATTAAAGAAAATATTGATCATCCTTGGGCTTGTTTTGCTCCTGTTACTTATTCTGGTGCCAAGATTTCTTAAGCAGGGAATAAAAAATGAATCAGGGTCAAAGCCTTTAGCACCTATTGTCCTCGTAAAGGCCATTGTGATGAGACCTCAGAATTTACTTAATGAAATTTTAGCAAATGGAACGATCCTTGCCAACCAACAGGTTGAACTTCATCCTGAAGTGAATGGCAGGCTAGTAAGTTTGACTTTTAAGGAAGGGCAAAATGTCAGGAAGGGCGATTTACTGGCGAAACTATTCGATGGAGACCTCCAGGCTCAGCGTAATAAACTAAATGTCCAGTTAGAATTGGCTCAAAAAAACGAAAAAAGGCAGAAGGAACTTTTGCAAGTGAATGGGATCAGCCAGCAGGATTATGATGCGACACTGACACAGCTGAATGGCGTAAAGGCAGATATTGAGCTTATTACGGCCCAGATCTCAAAAACAGAGGTTCATGCACCGTTTAATGGAAAGATAGGTTTACGGAATGTCGATGAAGGGGCTTACGTTTCTCCTTCTATCATGGTGGCTAGTCTTCAGGAAATTGATCCTGTGAGGATTGATTTTAGTGTGCCTGAGAAGTATATGAGTTTGATTCATGTGGATGATGAGATAATTTTCAATATTGCCGGCCTAAACGAAGATTTTGCCGGAAGGGTATTTGCCATTGAGCCTCGCATCGACCCAATCACCAGGACCCTCCAGATCAGGGCACGCTGTCCCAATTCTTTTGGTAAGATTTATCCAGGCGCTTTTGCAAAAGTTCGACTGGCTTTGAAAGACATAAACAACTCTTTACTTGCACCCACACAAGCTGTAATTCCAGAGTCAAGAGGTCAGAAGGTATTTGTCATTCGTTCAGGGAAAGCTCAGCCACAGAAAGTTGTCACGGGAATCCGTAATGAGAAAACCATAGAGATCGTGGAAGGTCTTAATCCGGGTGACACACTAATCAGCGACGGAATCATTCAGTTGAAACCGGGAATACAGGTAAAAATCACAGAACTTAGGTAAGCTGACATTTTATGAATATTTCATCCCTAAGTATACGACGTCCGATCATGGCTATGGTCATGTCAATCGTGATCGTGTTGTTTGGTGTCATTGGTTATGAATTCCTTGGGGTAAGGGAATATCCATCACTGGATCCGCCCGTTATTACAGTTCGTACGAGCTATGCCGGGGCCAATTCTGATATCATCGAATCACAGATCACAGAGCCCCTTGAGAAAAGCATTAATGGTATTGATGGCATCCGGACAATCTCCTCTGCGAGTAGCCTGGGAATGAGTAATATTACCGTGGAATTTAACCTGGGTAAGGATATGGAAGCCGCGGCCAATGACGTTCGCGACAAGGTGTCTCAGGCACTCCGTCTGCTTCCCCAGGATATTGATGCCCCCCCGACTGTCACTAAATCAGATGCCAACTCGGATGCAATCCTTACCATGACTGTGCAGAGCAATACACGAAATTTGCTGGAAGTAAACGATTATGCCACCAATGTAATTGCTGAACGATTGCAGACCATCCCAGGGGTGAGTACGATTCAAATATGGGGAGAGAAAAAATATGCCATGCGACTTTGGCTTGATCCACCTAAACTGGCTTCTTATGGCCTGACACCCACTGATGTTTCTAATGCGCTTCACCGCGAAAATGTTGACTTGCCAGGTGGAAAAATCGTAGGTGATGCCACTGAGTTAACGGTTCGTACCTATGGTCGTCTTCAAACACCAGAAGACTTTAACAAGTTGGTGATCCTGTCTGATAATACCAAAACGATTCGGCTTTCAGATGTAGGCTATGCAGAAATGGGGCCTGAAAATACGGAAACTATCATGAAACAGGGCGGGATTCCCATGGTAGGGCTCGGGATCATTCCTCAACCTGGATCTAACTACATTGAGATATCAGACGAATTTAACAAGCGTTTCGAACAACTGAAAAAAGAAGTTCCAAAAGACTATATGCTCAATATCGCCCTGGATAACACTCGTTTTGTGAGGCAATCTGTTGCTGAGGTCGGCGAAACACTGCTGATTGCCATTCTCCTGGTGGTCATTATTATTTATTTGTTCTTCCGGGAATGGATCATCGCCTTTCGGCCTTTGATCGACATTCCGGTTTCTTTAATTGGCGCTTTTTTCATCATGTACGTTGCGGGTTTTTCTATCAACATTCTCACCCTGCTTGCTATTGTCCTCGCAACTGGCCTGGTGGTCGATGACGGAATTGTTGTCACTGAAAATATATTTAAAAAACTCGAAGCAGGCATGTCGCCTTTTGAAGCAGCGGACGAAGGATCTAAAGAAATATTTTTCGCTGTATTATCAACCTCACTGACATTGGCAATCGTTTTTCTGCCGATCATTTTTCTACAGGGATTTGTTGGACGTCTTTTTCGTGAATTCGGTATCGTCCTTGGTGGAGCTGTACTGATTTCCGCCTTTGTCTCGCTAACGCTAACGCCGGTTCTTAATGTATTGCTGGCAAAAAAAGATCATCAGCCTTCCTGGTTTTACCGTAAATCAGAACCGTTTTATCAGAATCTGACACAGGGCTACCACAACCTTCTTGACCGGTTTTTAAAACACAGGCAATGGTCTTTCGTCATCATCCTGGCTTCACTTGCCATGATTTATATCATAGGCTCTGCACTTCAGTCAGAATTGGCTCCTCTGGAGGACAGGAGTCTGATCAGGGTTACTGCAACATTGCCGGAAGGGACTTCCTATGATTACACCCAGGCTTATATGGATGGGTTGTCGCAATTTATCCAGGATTCGGTGCCAGAGAAAAAAACAATGCTCACCATAACTGCGCCAGGTTATACAGGATCCGGATCCGTAAATACAGGGGTCATGCGTATTCGACTTTCTTTGCCGGAGGAAAGAAAACGAACACAACAGCAAGTGGCTGATTATGTATCAAAGAACCTGAAACGGTATCCTGAGGCCAGGGTGTTTGTTACACAGGAACAAACTATTGGTGTCGGAGGTTCTGCCAGAAGTGGTCTTCCTGTTCAGTATGTGATTCAGGCACCAAACTTCGAGAAGTTAAAGGCCGTGCTCCCGAAATTTATTGAGGAAGCTCAAAAAGACAAGACTTTCCAGGCTGTTGACTGGAATCTTAAATTTAACAAACCGGAGATTTCAGTGAGCATCGACAGAGAGAAAGCCAATGCTGTCGGTGTCTCTGTTCAGGATATCGCCAATACACTTCAGTTAGCGTATAGCGGAGGAAGGCTTGATTATTTCACTATAAACGGGAAACAATACTCAGTGATTGGCCAGGCTGACCGCGAGAATCGGGATAAACCTCTTGATCTTAAGTCCTTATTTGTTAGGAACAGAAGTGGGAAATTGGTTCAATTGGATAATTTGGTGAATACCCAGGAGCAGATAAACCCACCTGTTTTATATCATTTTAACCGCTATAAATCAGCCACGATTTCTGCCAGCCTGGCTCCTGGTAAAACAATTGGCGATGGAATCGTTGCCATGCAAAAAATTGGTAAGAAAGTACTGAATGATAATTTTAGCAATTCATTATCAGGTCCTTCACGTGACTTTGCCGACAGTTCATCTAATATTCTTTTTGCGTTTGTTCTTGCCTTAGTCCTTGTTTATTTAATTCTTGCCGCACAATTTGAGAGCTGGCGCGATCCTTTGATTATTATGTTTACCGTCCCTTTGGCTCTGTCTACAGCCTTGTTTTCGTTATGGTACTTTAACCAGACCCTCAATATTTTCAGTGAGATCGGCATTATTCTTTTAATTGGCCTTGTAACGAAAAATGGAATTCTAATCGTTGAATTTGCGAACCAGCAAAAGAAACGTGGTTTACATCGAAGAGAAGCCGCATTGGAAGCTGCATCTTTAAGACTAAGGCCGATTCTGATGACAAGTATCGCAACAGCCTTGGGTGCCTTGCCGATTGCACTGGGTCTGGGCGCCGGGGCCCAAAGCCGTATTCCAATGGGTATTGTGGTAATCGGGGGACTCTTGTTATCGCTTATTTTTACACTTTTTGTTATACCGGCAATGTATACTTACCTTTCAAAACCCACGAAAGCATGAAGAAGATCTTTTTGATATTAATGGGTATTCTCATCATTAACGGATGTCTTTTTGCCCAGGAAGAAATGCTTAGCCTGAAAAAAGCCTTGGAGATTGGTGTGAAAAATAATTTCTCCATTCAAATTTTAGAGACATCTGCAGAAATTGCAAAAAACACAAATACCCTTGGAAATGCGGGTTTCCTGCCTAATGTTAGCGCTGTTGCGGCCTATAACTCCTCCAACAGCAATATAGATATTCAGTATTCAAGCAGTACTGAAGAAATGAAGAAAAATAATGCAATTTCCACCATAGAAAATGTTGGTTTGACTTTGAACTGGACCTTGTTTGATGGCATGAAAATGTTTGCCACCAGACAAAAATTACAAGAATTGGAAGATGTTGGCGACTTGTCTGTGAAAATCCAGCTGGAGAATACGATCTCAAAGATCATTTTAGCCTATGAGAATATAGTTTATCAAAAGCGATTGTATGATGCAATTCAGGAAATGATCGACCTTTCGGTGGAAAGAATGAAAATTGCAGAAAAGAAATTCAATGTGGGTTCTTCATCCAAACAAGATTATCTTCAGGCAAAAGTTGATCTGAATGCACAGCAATCTGGCCTTATCAGACAGAAAACCATGCTGCGGCAAAGCATGATAAACCTGAATGAGTTACTGGCAATGGATGTTGAGAAAACATGGAAGACAGAAGATACTATCCTTATTACTTATAAGCCTTCCTATAATGATCTGAAGAAAACCATTCTAAGCCAGAATACTTCCCTGATGATGTCTCAAAAAAATATGAGAGTTTCTGATTTGAGTGTTAAAGAAGTGAATTCATTGAGGTTTCCCAGGCTTGGGTTTAACTCAGGATATAATTATACCAGAACGGAAAACCAGGTTGGACAGGTATTGCTGAATAAAAATCTAGGCTTGAGTTATGGATTTACGCTGTCGTTTCCTATTTATGAAGGACATACGCTGACAACGCAGCTTGAAAATGCAAAGTTAAATTCATTGGGTTCAAGATTAGAGAATAGTGATATTACACTGCAAGTTCAGTCTGATCTCCTGTTTGCATATGAAACTTTTCAGGATGCACAGGAGTTGTTTACCCTTGAAAAGCTTAATCTCGGTAATGCCCGTGAAAATCTGGATGTTGCCATGAAAAGCTATAAGCTGGGTTCCACAAGTTCATTGGATCTGATCACGGCACAAAAAAGCTATTTTGATGCTGTTAGCCGACTGCTCACATCTCTGTATACGACAAAAGCTGCAGAAGTTGGACTGATGAAGCTAAACGGAGATTTAATAAAATAATAGAACTCGGCAAACTACGTTTGCCGAGTTCTGTGTGTAGTCGTTTAACGCAAAACTTTTATTCAATAGGTTCGATCTCCAGAATCGTAAATGTTCCTGGTTTGATTGTTGGCCTGGGACGTGGGTTTTCTTTCGTGGGTTCAGGCGCAGGACCATATTCCGCTGTTGGAAGATAGATTTTATGAGTTTTGTAATCAAGCGCAATCGTGCGGGCACCAACTTGAGTGGGCAAAGTCTCAATAACTTTATATGAATTTGCAGATTCTTCAGCAATCACCGTTAGTGTTCCCTCGCCGTTTGAGCTATAAATGAGTTTTTTTTCAGGGTCAAAGGCGGCGCCATCCACTCTTTCTCCAATTAGTAATGTTGTGATTACTTTTCCGTTTTGTGCATCAACGACAAGCATTAATTTATTATCACAGACACTAAATAATCTTTGTGTTTTTTTATCAAAAGCAAGACCGCTGGGCTCTGTTCCAGGTGCTAATGGCCAGCTGTGCAGTACTTTCATATTCACAGCATCAATGACACTGATCAGGCTTTTATCTTCAATATTGACATAGATTTTTCCATTTTCGTCGCTAACTGCAGCCTCTGGTTTTCCTTCAAAATGAATAGTTCCGATTTCTTTGTTGGATTTGGGATCGATGACTGTAGCATTGGCACTTCTTCCGTTAAAAGTGAAGATCTTTTGACTGAAAGGATCATATATAATCGCGTCTGGATTTTTTCCGCTAATCCTGATTTTTTCTATCACCTTTAAATCACGTGTGTCAAAGACTGTTACCGAGCTGTCTCTGCCATTGCTGATAAACCCTTTATTTAAATTGCTGACAAGTGCAATTCCGTGTACACCTTTGGTGTCAGGGATAATGCCAATAAACTTCCCGGAAGTAACATCAAGAACATTTACCTGAGTGCCATGTGAAATATAGAGATATTTGGTGGCTTCATCAATGCTTAGATAATCCCAGGACCCATCCCCTTCAACATGAAATTTGTTTGATATTTTAAATCTGGAAGCTTTTTGCCCGAAAGAATTTCCTGTGACGAGCAGTAAAACAATCAATAAATAGTTTACTTTCATAGGTTGAAAATTTAACACGGTTTTGCACTGAAGTGCGGCACAAAGTTAGTTTATGAAAACTAAACTCACATGCTTAAGGGCGGAATTAAAGATTAAAATCTTTTAATGTGCTTATTCATTATTTTTTCGCCTGTATTCGGGTTTTGACTAGCGTAGGGTAGAGTCATTTAAGGTTCATTTTATAAACTCTGTGCCATACTTCAGTGCAATTCCGTGTTATATTATTTTTTCCTGTAGGAGTCTTGTTTTGTTATACTTTGATTATTTTCTTTGAATATAGATGATGACAATTTTCGTATCTCAATAGATAAATGCCCTTCGGTAAAGCACTCATGTCAAGTGTTTGGCGGTTTTCTTCAGCCATGATAATTTGACCATAGATATTATATAACTCCAGGCGGGATACATACTTTCCACCTGGAATATTGAAGTTCAGAATTCCACTTGTAGGATTAGGGTAAATAAAAATTACATTATCATTTAGGGCTTGGTCAATACCAACATTCAATGAATCGCATATTGAAGGAGAGATAGGGTTCAGTTCAATTGGTGAGCCAGGTGTAAGTGTAAGCCCAATAAATCCTGAATAGCTTGGGGTATAATAAGGAGCGCGAAATACATTGTTTTGTTGGGGTTGCGAATACTGTGTAGTAGGTCCATAAAGACCATAGGGATTGGTATACTGCCAGATAATCTGCTTGTTTTGGTTTATTTCGAAGAAACGCCCTGTAGAGCCTTCACAAATAACAAAAGAACCATTGTTGACAGCTGTTACGCCAGAGATGTTTGGTGAATAAAAATCTGTTGGAATGCTTGCCGTATAATTCCAATAAACAGTGTCTGGCATAAATGCATTAACCGTGTCAATGGAATAATGAAAGCTTGCATCCATGGGTGGATCAATGATGTCAATAGTTGAGTAGGGGACGGGTGTGCGGTTGGTGCCATTGTTAAAAACGATGATCTTTCCGGCATTTGGGTAGCCCGGTTTTATCCATTGTGCGTTATGCTGGCCCCAGAATTTTTTATTAACTGCCGTGCCGCGGTTGTAGCACTGTGGATTTCCCCAGCGATACAGGAGGTCGCCACCATTGCCGCTGATTCCGCCACTATGACTGGCAGCTTCAGCCGTTGTTGTGCTGTGGTCGATAATCCAGATTTCCTGGAAGGCATGCGCACTCATGAGGATCTGGTCAGTTAAAGGGTTGTAATCCAGAGAGTTCATGTGAATCCAGTCGGGTTTGTTCGGGCCCGCAAATTGGTTGATGTTCACGAGCTCAGGATGCTCTCTTATCATCAGAAAATTAGGCTTTGTGGCATCATATTCCTGGCCCAAATGGTCCCATAAATGCCATTCCCAAACAACATTACCGGTATTAATTCCTGTAGGTTTTATTTCTACGACTTTCTCACTCCATACTACCGTGCTCGTTAAGGAAGGGTTTCTGCCCTGTGATACTGCTTGTGGTTTCGTTTTAAGTTCCCAAACAATGGCTAAAATATTACCGTTTGGTAACTGCAAAACATCATGATGCTGGCATTCTAAAGTACTGGAGATTTTGTATTGCCAGATAAGGTTATTATTCCATTCTCTTTCTTCAATAATCCCTCCAACAACGCCAAACGTATTGTTTAATGAGTCAGAGCCTGTACGGAGTAAAATTCCGTGATCAAGTAGACTGCATCCGAGTCCCGGGTTGTATTGACTCGTCCATTCGTTTATTTTTCTGCCACATTTGTCGATAAGGAATGTCTTATGACTTTGCATGGGAGAAAAAAGAAGGTACCCGTCTGCATTAGGGATATCGTATTGTTGAAGTCCAACGGTAGGTTGGGCATTACATAGTGCTGAAACAAACAGAAAGAAAAATAATGTTGCGTATTTTTTCATAAGTGAGATTCAGGTTTATAACTGCAAATGCCAGCTTTTAATGTGTATTGCCAATATTTGTTGATCAGAAATATGGTGTTTTGACATGAAAGGCCGGGGAAGGTTTAATCTGGAAATAATAATTTGCGAATTATCCCAAACTGTAAAACTTGCTTTGTGATTTGAAGCGAACAATTCTTCATGAGCAATATCTTATTACCTTTGCCGACTTATCAAACTATTTATACTCATGAAACCTATAATAGAGTGTGTTCCAAACTTTAGTGAAGGCCGTGATATGGCACTCATTCGTCAAATTACTGATGTCGCTGAAGCCGTTGAAGGTGTGAAGCTTTTGGATGTTGATCCCGGTAAAGCCACGAACCGTACTGTCGTTACTTTTGTCGGTGACCCGGAAGCCGTGATTGAAGCTGCATTTCGCTGTGTAAAAAAGGCATCTGAGCTTATCGACATGCGCAATCATAAGGGTGAACACCCACGTTTCGGAGCCACTGATGTTTGTCCTTTAATCCCCATCGCGGGAATCAGCATGGAAGAAACAGCTGAATTCGCCCGTCGGCTGGCAAAAAGGATAGGTGAAGAACTCAGTATCCCCGTATATTGTTATGAAAATGCTGCCTTTACTGCAGAACGCCGCAATCTCGCAAACTGCAGATCAGGCGAATATGAAGGTCTTCCGGAGAAGTTAAAGAATCCACATTGGAAACCAGATTTCGGCCCAACGGTTTTTAACGCAACAGCCGGTGCTACGGCAGTGGGAGCCCGCGACTTCCTCGTTGCCTATAACGTTAACCTGAATACTACATCAACGCGCAGAGCCAATGCCATCGCTTTTGACATTCGCGAAAAAGGTAGACCCGTAAGGGACGGGAATCCCTTCACCGGTAAATTAAAAAAAGATGAAAATGGTCAGGAGGTGTGGACTCCGGGTGCCTTAAAAGCATGTAAAGCGATTGGGTGGTATATAGAAGAATATGGTATCGCTCAGATCTCTATTAACCTTACGAATATTAGTATCACCCCTGTTCATGTTGCTTTTGAAGAAGCCTCAAAAAAAGCCATGGACCGAGGACTCAGGGTTACAGGTTCTGAGTTGGTTGGTTTAATTCCCAAAAAGTCACTCCTGGATGCAGGGAAGTATTTTCTGCAGAAACAACAACGTTCTCTTGGGATTTCTGAAGAAGAGATTATAAAAATTGCCGTGAAGTCATTAGGTCTTGATGACCTGAAGCCCTTTAACCCCAGGGAGAAGATTATTGAATATCTCCTTGAGGACCACAATGAAAAAAAACTCGTTGATTTGAGCATCGCTGGCTTTGCCAATGAAACTGCCTCAGAATCCCCAGCTCCCGGCGGAGGCTCTGTTGCTGCAACTTTAGGCGCTTTGGGTGTCAGCCTTGCGACTATGGTTGCCAATCTCAGTTCTCACAAAGCAGGCTGGGACGAGCGATGGGAAGAGTTTTCAGGATGGGCTGAAAAAGGTCAGCAAATCAAAGATGAGCTGCTTTTCCTGATCGATGAAGACACCCGTGCTTTTAATCACATCATGGATGCCATCGGTTTACCTAAAGGCACTGCCGAAGAAAAAACCGCTCGTCATGATGCCATGCAGGCCGCCACGAAATATGCCATAGAGATTCCATTCCGGGTCATGAAGAAGTCATTCGAGAGTTTTGTAGTGATCAAGGCAATGGCAGAATCTGGTAATCCTAACAGCGCCTCTGATGCCGGCGTTGGCGCTCTTTGCGCGCGATCCGCAGTAATGGGCGCCTATCTCAACGTTAAGATCAATGCCGGAGGGCTTGATGATAAGGCTTTTATCCAAAAAATACTTGATGACGGAAGTGCTCTTGAGCTTCAAAGCCAGGCTTTGGAAGCTGAAATTCTTGCAGTAGTCAATTCTAAGATATCTCATAATTAATTAGCACATTTTGATAATAAACATGATGAAAACAAAAAACCTACTACTAATCCTTTGTCTTCTCTTTGCCACAATGGCTCAGGCCCAAAAGACTTACAATTTCACCGCTATCCCCAATGATCCGATGCATGCCCGGATCTACACGCTTCCCAATGGATTGACAGTTTATCTTTCAGTTTATAAAGACGCCCCCCGCATCCAAACTGCGATTGCAGTGCGGACAGGTTCAAAAAATGACCCTCATGACAATACCGGTTTGTCACATTACCTGGAGCATATGCTCTTTAAAGGAACTGATAAATTTGGTTCCAGGGATTTCTTAAAAGAAGGTCCGGAATTGGCGAAAATCGATAGCCTTTTTGAGGTTTACAGATCATACAAGGATACCAACAAGAGAAAAGCAATCTACCATATCATTGACAGCGTATCTGGCGTGGCTGCAAAAGCCGCAATCGCCAATGAATATGACAAAATGCTCAGCGTAATGGGTGCCAAAGGTACCAACGCTTTTACCTCATTTGAACAAACAGTTTATATTAATGAGATCCCTGCAAACCAGGTTGAGACATGGCTTGCCGTTGAGTCAGAACGATTCAGAAATCCAGTTTTCCGCCTTTTTCATACAGAACTAGAAGCTGTATATGAAGAGAAAAATATTTCCCTGGACAATGATGATGATAAAGTTTGGGAGTTGCTCTTTGCTGAACTCTTCCAGAAACATACTTATGGCACACAGACAACCATTGGAACTATTGAAGATCTGAAGAATCCGTCACTGATTTCCCTGAAACAGTATTTTAAGAGAAGGTATGTCCCGAATAACATGGCAATCTGTCTTTCCGGTGACTTCGATCCGGATAAGGTCATTGTACTGATCGACAAAGTCTGGGGTTCCTACAAATCTCTCGAATTGAAAGATTATGTTCCACCCGTGGAAGATCCTATCACAAAACCGATAGAAAAAACTGTTTTAGGGCCAGATGCGGCTTCACTAACCATTGGATTTCGGTTGGGTGGTATTGATACTCCTGATGCCGACTTGCTGAAGCTGACAAATATGATCATGAACAATGGCACAGCCGGCCTGATCGACCTTAACCTGCTCCAGGCCCAGAAAGTGCTTGAGGCCAGTAGCTTCAATTATTCATTGAAAGACTATAGCACCTGGATTCTTCAGGCAAAATCAAAAGAAGGCCAGACTTTGGAAGAAACCCGTGACCTTCTGCTGGGTCAGGTTGAGAAATTGAAAAAGGGTGATTATCCGGATTGGCTCTTAGGTGCCATAATCAATGACCTCAAACTCAATGAGGTAAAGCGCGATGAAAGCAATATGAGTCGTTGTATGACCATGGTGGATGCCTTTGTTACCAGGCAGTCCTGGGAGAAATCAGTGACAGAAATTGACCGTCTCTCTAAAATTACAAAAGCTGACCTGATGCGGTTTGCCCGTTTAAATTTCAACAACAATTATGTAGCGATCTATAAAAAAACAGGTGTTGACAACAGCGTTCAGAAAGTCAGCAAGCCAGTGATCACGCCGGTTGAGGTTAACAGGGAAGAGACCAGTGCTTTTGTAAAAGACATCAGCGCCAGGAAGCCACTTGACATTCAACCTGTGTTTATTGATTATGCAAAAGATATCAAGACATTGAAACTCGCTAACAATACCCCGGTTTTGTACAAAGAGAATACCGAAAATAAAACTTTCGACCTCTATTACAAATTCGAGATGGGTACGAATCACAATCCCAAACTGGAAATTGCACTGGATTATCTGAAATTCCTGGGTACTTCTAAGTTAAGCCCCGCTGAGTTTCAGCAAGAGCTATATAAAACTGGCTGCTCTTTGAATGTCAACACCAACGAAGACCAGGTATGGGTGAGTCTGAGCGGCCTGAGCGAGAATTTCGACAAAGGCCTGAAGTTATTTGAGAGCCTCTTGAATGACCCCAAGGAAAATACAGAAGCGCTTAATAACATGGTATCCGATATTCTCAAACAACGCACTGATGATAAACTGAATAAAAATACCATCCTTTGGAGTGCTTTGTACAATTATGGTGAATTCGGAAACAGTTCCCCTTTTACGAATATCTTATCTGAGGAGCAACTGAAAGCCCTGAAGCCTGGTGAGTTGATTCAAATTGTCAAGACGCTGGAAAGCTATCCGCATCGTATCCTTTTTTATGGTTCAATTCCTGAGAATACCTTGCTTACAGTACTTCCACTGGAGCACAAAGCTGCCATAACCAATACCTTACCTGCTGAAAAGAAATATTCTGAACTTGATAATGCATCTACGAAGGTATATGTCGTGGATTATGACATGAAGCAGGTTGAGATTATCATGATGTCAAAATCTGATAAATATGATCCAAAGGCGATTCCTGAGATTCGTATTTTTAACGAATACTTCGGTGGAAGTATGGCCAGTATCGTTTTTCAGGAACTTCGCGAAGCCAGGGCACTTGCTTATAGCGCCTATGGAGGATACCGTACGCCTAGCAGGCCCGACCGCAGTAATATGTTATTTGCTTACATAGGCACCCAAAATGACAAACTTCCTGAGGCCATGAAAGCGATGACCGGATTGTTTAACAGCATGCCTGAGTCACCAAAAAGCTTCCAGGATGCCAAAAACGGCGTCTTGAACAAGATCAGGACTGAGCGGATCACAAAGTCACGTATTTTGTTTAATTATGAAACTTCACGTCGTTTTGGACTGGATCACGATATTCGTCAGGATGTCTACAACCAGGTTCCTGGAATGGATTTTGCCAGTCTCAGGACTTTTGCCGACAAAAATCTGAAACAAAAGAATTATACGATCCTCGTCCTTGGCAAGAAAGACAAACTCGACCTCAAGGAACTGGGAAAATATGGCCCGATTGAATATCTCTCATTGAAAGATGTATTTGCCTACTAAGTATTGATGCGTAAAGAGAAGGACTTTATTGGCGAACTTGAGCTTCCGGCAGAAGCCCTTTATGGGATTCACGCTGTCAGGGCCAGGGAGAACTTCCCGGATCAATCGTTATTTCACAAGGAATGGTTCCAGGCAATAGGGATTGTAAAACTTGCCTGTTACCAGACCTTTGTGAAATTTGAAAAAGCCTTAAAAGATAGGCCTGCGGATGCCACGATGCCGGCATTACGTATGATTCCTGGTGAAATCAGTGATTCCTTGATTCAAGCGGCAACAGAACTGAGTAATGGCCTTCACTTTGAACAGTTTATCGTCCCGGCAATGCAGGGTAGTGCCGGCACGAGCATCAATATGAATGTGAATGAAATCCTGGCGAACCGCGCCTTGCAGCTTTTGGGTGATCAACCTGGCAATTACAGCCGGGTCGATCCCATTGAAGATGCCAATATTTTTCAGTCAACGAATGATGTTATCCCTACTGCACTCAAACTTGCAGCAATTCGTCTGCTGGTGGACCTGGAAAGTTCCATCAACACCGTAAGACGCAAAGTTGAGGCTGTAGAAAATGCCACGCGTAACGACTTGAGAATAGCCTACACACAGATGCAGGAGGCCGTGCCATCATCATATGGCAGGTTGTTCAGTACTTATAATGATGCCTTGTCACGCGATTGGTGGCGGGTGTCTAAGTGTTTCGAAAGGATAAAAGTGGTCAACCTCGGTGGCTCAGCCATTGGCACCGGAATAGGTGTGCCCAGGTTTTTCGTCATGGAAGTGGTCAGGGAACTTCAAAGTCTTAGCGGATTGCCAATCACCAGGGCGGAGAATTTACAGGATGCAACTGCAAACTTGGATTCCCTGGTGGAAGTTCACGGGATACTGAAAGCGCATGCCGTTAACCTTGAAAAGATTGCTTCGGATTTACGCTTGCTGGCTTCTGACCTGAACGGACATCCGGAGATCGTCCTGCCAAAGAAACAGTTAGGAAGCTCCATAATGCCGGGGAAAGTCAATCCCGTTATTTCTGAATTTGTGATTAGTGCTGCTCATAGAGTTTATGCCAACGATATTCTCATTTGCTCACTTTGTGGACAGGGAGCACTCGACCTGAATGCATACCTGCCTGCCATTGGGCATGCCTTGTTAGAAAGCCTTAAGTTGTTGATAGCCTGTAACAAGACAATGGGGCAAAATATTTTTGATGGACTGCAAGTCAATGCTGATGTGGCTGCGCAGCGACTGATGTCAAGCCCGGCAATTTGCACGGCATTAAGCCCTTTCGTGGGTTATAACAAAGCGGCAGAAGTAGCCAGGCATATGAAATTGAAGCAATGCAACATTATTAAAGCCTGCGCTGAATTGGAAATTTTAAGCCCTAAAAAACTCCAGGATATTCTCAGGCCGGAAAACCTCTTAAAAACGGGATTCAGCCTGAATGACCTCATAGAATGACCTCATGACAAAAGGCAGGGACACAAAACCACATATTGGGATCTTCGGACGGCGCAACAATGGCAAGAGCTCGCTGATCAATACCCTTGCCGGGCAGGATATTGCTATCGTTTCTGAATCGCCTGGTACCACAACCGATCCGGTAAAAAAGTCGATGGAGATCCCTGGGATTGGCGCAGTAATCCTGATAGACACTGCCGGGATCGATGATGTTGGGGAATTGGGTGTGAAAAGGATAGAAAAAAGTATGCAGGCCCTGGCGACTGTCGACCTGGCCATACTTGTTATCGCAGAAAACCAGTTTGACGATCCGGAAAAAGCACTGATCAAAGAATTCAGCCGACATTCCTTACCATATATAATTGTACACAACAAAGCTGATCAGCATTCTTTGGAATCTGAGTTGCGCATCAGGCTCGATAACCGATACCAGGTGCCGATTCTGGATTTTTCATGTCAGCAGGAACCTGAAACCAGCAAACTGGTAGCACTTATAAAAGAGGTGATGCCAGAGTCAGCTTTGCAGAAACAAACGCTGGTGGGTGACCTGATCTCCTACGGAGATGTTGTATTGCTGATCACCCCAATTGATATTGAAGCTCCGGAAGGAAGGATGATCTTGCCACAGGTTCAGGTCATCAGGGATGTACTCGATCATGATGGGGTGGCTATCGTATTGAAAGAGCGAGAAGTAGATGCTTTTATTAAAAAGATGAATCCAAGGCCGGCGCTTGTCATCACCGACAGCCAGGTGTTTTTAAAGGCTGATGCCTCAGTGCCGAAAGACATTCCACTGACAAGCTTTAGTATTGTACTTGCCAGGCAAAAAGGAGATTTTGTCAACTACCTGAAAGGTACGCCTGCCCTTGGAAATCTCAAAGACGGCGACAAAGTGCTTATTCTCGAGAGTTGTACACATCATGTCAGTTGTGATGATATCGGGCGGATGAAAATTCCGCGTTGGCTGAACCAGTTTAGCGGGAAAAGGATTGAATATGTAGTCATTTCAGGATTAAGTCCCATCCCTGAAGATATTACAAGCTTTGCCATAGTGATCCAATGTGGAGGCTGTGTCATCACGAAGAAACAAATAATGAACCGGGTAAAGCCATTTGTGGATGCGGGAGTACCGGTGACAAATTATGGCATGGCCATCGCCTATATGCATGGGATCTATGAAAGAGCCATTGGCCCTTTTGTGGCATTGTCAGATCATTCCAGGGATTATTTATAAAACAAAATGAATATAATCATCACAGGAGCCGGAAGAGGCATTGGGTTTGCACTTTGCCAGGAGTTTTTAAAAGAGCCCGGTCATACCATCATTGCAATCTCCAGGAGCCTTGAAGCATTGAATGCAATGAGCGGCAGTGCTTCGTATGCAACGCTGAACATGTCAACGCTCATTCCATTTCGTTTTGATTTGAGTATGGGAGCTTATTCAGAGCTGAAGGCTTTTGTGGAGATGCATTTCGACAAGCTGGATGTACTTGTTAATAATGCAGGTCAGTTGATCAATAAGCCTTTTGAGCAACTTAGTGTTGTTGACTTTGACGCCATGTTTGATACCAATGTCAAGGCTGTATTCCGGACCACACAGATTTTGCTGCCTTTGATGCAGCCGGATACCCATATTGTTAATATTAGTAGCATGGGCGGATACCAGGGTTCTGCTAAATTTCCGGGTTTCTCTTTATATAGTGCCAGTAAAGGCGCAGTGGCTGTTTTGACTGAGTGTTTGGCTGAAGAATTCAAAGAAAAAGGGATTAAGGTAAATGCGCTGGCATTGGGATCTGTCCAAACTGAGATGTTGGCAGAGGCTTTCCCGGGATATGCAGCTCCGCTGCTTCCGGCACAGATGGCTGTTTATATTAAAGATTTTGCACTAAACGGTCACAAGGTCTTTAATGGGAAAGTGTTGCCGGTGGCGCTTTCGACACCGTAATAATTTCTTTGGTTTTTCTTGAGATTTATTTCTTGTGGCACCTCGTCCCCTGTCCCCATCTCCAGGAGATGGGGACAGGGGATGAGGTGCATCGAACCAGTGTATCTTCCTTAGCTTTTTTTCAAAATCCCCTTTAAATTATAATTAACAATAATTTCCTTGAATTTTAGTTTGAAAGAACTAATTTTGTCGAATTAATTACATCCGTCTCAGTTGGATTGCGAAAAAAACTCCTAACTAACTCACTCCGATATTATGAAAAATAAATATATTGACCTGATTGAACAAACATTTGAGTTTCCGCAGCAGGAGTTTAAGGTTGAAGAAAATGAATTGTTTTTTCATGACATTCCTTTAATGGATATCATTGAGCAATACGGCACTCCATTGAAAATAAGTTACTTACCAAAAATTTCTCAAAATATTCGGAATGCAAAGCGATTGTTTAATGTTGCCATGGCACAGGTTGATTACCAGGGTGATTATTATTATTGTTATTGTACTAAGAGTTCTCACTTCTCCTTTATTTTGGAGGAAGTACTTAAGAACGATGTGCATCTTGAGACTTCATCTGCATTTGATATACAGTTAATTGAGACACTACTTGAGATAGGCCAGTTGAAGAAATCAAGCTACGTCATCTGCAATGGGTTCAAGCGTCCGGCCTATATCCAGGGGATTATTGACCTGGTTAACAATGGATTCGACAATGTCATTCCTATCCTCGACAACCTGGAAGAGATTACTCACTACGACGGAAAAATGACATCCAAGTGTAAAGTTGGGATCAGAATAGCCTCGGAAGAGGAGCCTATGTTCGACTTTTACACCTCAAGACTCGGGATTAGGTTTCAGGAAATCATGCCCCTTTTTAAGGACAGGATACAAGAAAATCCGAATTTCGAATTAAAGATGCTTCACTTCTTTATCAATACAGGGATCAAAGACTCAGCTTATTACTGGAATGAGTTGAACAAGTCTGTTCAGTTGTATTGTGAACTAAAGAAAATCTGTCCTGAACTTGATTCCATTAATATCGGTGGTGGTTTCCCAATTAAAAACAGCCTTGGTTTCTCTTATGAATATGAGTATATGGCCAATGAAATCGTGGCACAGGTTAAAAATATCTGTGTCCAGAATGGCGTTCCTGAACCCCATATCTTTACCGAGTTTGGGAGTTATACTGTCGGTGAGAGTGGCGCTGTTTTGTTTTCTATTATTGACCGTAAGCAACAGAATGACCGGGAACTTTGGAATATGATTGATAGTTCTTTCATGACTACTTTACCTGACACATGGGCGATCAACCAACGTTTTATCCTGCTTGCAGTAAACAACTGGGATCAGGAGTATCAAAGGGTATTCCTTGGAGGATTAACATGCGACAGTCATGATTATTACAATGCTGAAGCCCATCAAAATGCTGTTTTCCTTCCTAAGCAAGCCGATGACGGGGAAGCGCAATATATAGGCTTGTTTCATACGGGGGCTTACCAGGAAGCTTTGGGTGGATTTGGTGGCATTCAGCATTGCCTTATTCCTTCGCCAAAGCATATTATCATTGAGTTAGATGAAAACGGTGAGTATTATACCCGCCTGTTTGCGAAAGAACAGAGTTATAAGTCAATGTTAAAGACCCTGGGTTTCTGAAAATTTTGTACTTTTGCAGCCCAAAACATTCATAGTCAATTCATAATCAAGCATACATCATGGAAAAGAAAGACTTCCTCAGAGAAACTATTGAACATGTCGATTTCGCCGCTATCGATTCAACACAGATTATTAATGCCATGCGTAAGATGTCATTTACATCCCGCGATACTGCTTCAGCAGCTGACATTCTGAAACGGATGATCGAGGATAAAGACTGTACCATTATCTTAACGCTGGCCGGCAGTACCAGCGCCGGTGGATGTATGCAGGTTTACGCCGATATGATTCGCTATAATATGATCGATGCCATCGTGGCGACAGGTGCGAGTATCGTCGATATGGATTTCTTTGAAGCACTGGGTTTCAAACATTACAGAGGCACTCCTTACGTTGATGATACTGTCCTGCGTGACAATTATATCGATAGGATTTATGACACTTATATTGATGAGGAAGAGCTTCAGTACTGCGACCGCAGCATTAAAGCGATTGCCGATGGCCTTGATCCACGTCCTTACTCTTCCCGAGAATTCATCCGCGAGATGGGCCGTTACCTGACTACCCACAGCAAGAAAAAAAATTCCCTGGTTCAGTTGGCTTTTGAGCATAATGTTCCAATTTTTTGCCCTGCCTTCTCTGACAGCTCTGCTGGTTTTGGCCTCGTTCGTCACCAGTGGGAAAACCCTGAAAAACATGTCTCCATTGACTCGGTTGCTGACTTCCTTGAACTGACCCGCATTAAGATGGCAGCAGGAATCTCAGGTTTGTTTATGATTGGCGGTGGTGTTCCCAAGAACTTTGCCCAGGATACTGTGATTTGTGCAGAAATCCTTGACAAAGAAGTTCCCATGCACAAATATGCTGTTCAGATCACGGTAGCTGATGTACGTGACGGTGCTTGTTCCAGCTCGACATTGAAAGAAGCTGCTTCCTGGGGGAAAGTTGATACGATCTATGAGCAAATGGTCTATGCAGAAGCTACTTCAGTAGTTCCGCTGATTACCAGCTATGTTTATCACAACGCTGACTGGAAGAGCCGGACGAAGTATGAGTGGGGAAAAAAGATCGATAATAAAGAAATTTAATCAGTGTCCCGGTTTACCAGTGTACCGATTCACCGTTACACTGGTAAACTGGTACACCGTTACACCATTACTCTTCCAGTTTCCCTTCAGAGCTAAAAACCGCATCCGTAAAATTAAGTCCTTTCCTGAACTCAATTTTATAGAATAGTTTTTTCTCTCCAATCATTTCTAAAGAATAGGCAGCGCTTATTTTTTTAGATCCAAATTCTTTATTAAAGCCTTTTGAAACGGCAGCTGGCAGATCTTTCAGTGAAATTTTTATTGCAGTTTCCTGCCACATACCTTCTGTATTATACAGCGCTGTGAGTTTTTTTGCGTCCAGGACAAACTCTGCTTCATAATCACAGCAATTGATTTTTCCCCACCTGACACTGTCGGCTGCCGGGTATTTCTCATAAAAAGCTGTGACAACAGCAGGTGGGATTCCTGCCATGGTGCTTGAAAAAGCTGTTACAAAGCACAGAATGAGGAGCAAAAAGGTGATTCTTTTCATCTATCTAAATATTCAGAAACTCTTCAATTAATATCCCTGATTGTCTGCTAATAGATCTAAGAGTGCCAATTGGGATCTCTTTTCGTGGAGCTGTAATAATAACAGTAAGTGTGCCATTGGTGAATTTCTGATGACTGCCTCCTTAGCTCACAAAATAAAAACCATGGACTTTTAATACATCAACCAGCTTTTTTGAGGAGGGTAAGCGGGTCATTAAATAGAATATTAAGGATGATGAATACTTGGTAAACAAAGGTAATGATAATAAGGATGAATAATGAAGGATGAACAATGAAGGATGAACAATGAAGAGAAGGTTTAGATTTTGAAGTGAAGTATGAAGTGTTAAGGAGAAGTTTGAAGGTTGAACTTCAACTTCAAAACTTCATCCTTCATATTTCATCCCTCATCCTTAATAAAAAGTTGTACCTTTGCAGCCATTTTCACTTTCAGGTCATCTTTGTCCATAAATAACACAAAATTAAATGATTACAGTCTCAGATCTGGGAATTCAGTTTGGAAAACGTATCCTCTTTCAGGATGTCAATATGAAATTTACCCCGGGTAACTGCTATGGCATCATCGGCGCCAATGGTGCCGGGAAGTCTACTTTTTTAAAAATGCTCTATGGCGAGGTTCAGAATACCAAAGGAAATGTGTCTTTTGGTGCTCATGAACGTCTTTCAGTGCTGAAACAGAATCACTCTGAGTTCAATGATTTCACAGTATTGAATACGGTTTTGATGGGACATTCCGAATTGTGGGCCATCATGAATGAGAAGGATGAAATCTATGCCAAGACCGACTTTACTGAAAAGGACGGTCATCGTGCTTCAGAACTGGAGGAGAAATTCGCAGAAATGGATGGCTGGAATGCCGAGAGTGATGCTGCGAACCTGTTGAGCGGACTGGGAATCAAAGAATACCTTCATCAAAAGCTTATGAGCGAACTCAGCGGTAAAGAGAAAGTGAAAGTTCTCCTTGCCCAGGCTCTCTTTGGCAAACCGGATAACCTCCTGCTTGATGAGCCAACCAATGACCTTGACCTCGAAACGGTAAACTGGCTCGAGAGTTACCTGGCCGATTTCGAAAATACGGTGCTCGTGGTCTCCCATGACAGGCACTTTTTAGATTCTATCTGTACTCATATCGTCGATATCGACTTTGGCAAGGTTCAGCAGTTTCCCGGGAATTATACTTTCTGGTATGAGTCAAGTCAGCTGGCACTTCGCCAGGCGCAGACTCAGAATAAAAAGGCTGAAGACCGTAAGAAAGAACTGCTCGAGTTTATTGCCCGCTTCAGTGCGAATGCTTCTAAGTCGAAACAGACAACCAGCAGGAAGAAGATGATCGAGAAACTCAACTTTGAAGAGATAAAGCCATCTACACGTAAATATCCCGGCATCATCTTTACGCCAGGACGTGAGCCTGGGAACAATATCCTGGAAGTCAAAGGTCTGAGTAAGAGCCTGAATGGCGAAATCTTGTTCAAAGACTTGAGCTTCACCCTTCAGAAAGATGATAAAGTTGTCTTTCTTTCCCGGAATACCAGGGCCATGACGGCTTTATTCGAGATACTCAAAGGTCACCAGGAGCAAGATAGCGGGACTTTTACCTGGGGCCAGACCATTATGAAAGCCTATTTGCCCCTGGAATACGAACATTTGTTTCAAACCGACATGAGTCTGGTCGACTGGCTCGGGCAGTATTCGGAGGATACCACTGAGCTATTTCTCAGGGGATACCTTGGAAAGATGTTATTCGGAGGAGAAGAGATTTATAAAAAAGCCAGCGTATTATCCGGTGGTGAAAAAGTGCGGTGTATGATTGCCCGTATGATGATCCGAAACGCCAACGTGATGATGCTCGATACACCGACGAATCACCTGGATCTCGAATCCATTCAGGCGTTTAACAATACGCTTGTGAAATTTAAAGGAAACATCCTGATGAGTTCCCATGATCACCTGTTTATCCAAACCATCTGTAACCGTATCATCGAAATGGGGCCACTTGGCGTGATTGACAAGCTGATGGATTATGACGATTATATTAGTGACGGTAGGCTGAAGGAGTTGAGGGACGGACTTTATACTTCGTAAGGGATGAAGTATGAAGGATGAGCAATGAAGAGATTTGAACTTCTGAAGTGAAGGTTGAAGTTTTAGAGAGAAGGTTGAAGTTTTGAAGAGAAGTTTGAAGTGTGGACTTCACTCTTCAATACTTCTCTTCATCCTTCATTGTTCATCCTTCATCCTTAATTTCTGCTCTTCGAAAAGCTCCTCCGCTTCCCAGCCGCCACAGCCGTTTTCGGCCGTGAGTGCCCTGAGGCGTTTCGTTCGCGAGGCTCCCGTTTGGGCGCTTTTGGCGGGTTGTGATCCATGAGTGGAAAGGGATGGTCATCGATGACGGGAATTCTTTTCCCGATCAGTTTCTCGATGTCTTTGAGATAGGCTTTTTCTTCAGCGTCAACGAAAGATATTGCGGTGCCTTTGGCTCCGGCTCTGCCGGTACGGCCGATACGATGGACGTAGGTTTCGGCGATGTTTGACATTTCGAAGTTGATGACAAACTCAAGTTCGTCGATGTCGATGCCGCGTGCGGCGATGTCGGTGGCGACGAGAACCCGGGTTGTTTGGGCTTTGAAGTTTGTCAAGGCACGAACACGGGCATTTTGCGCTTTGTTGCCATGGATGGCTTCTGCACGGATGTTGTGTTTCTCCAAAACCTTCACGACTTTATCGGCACCATGTTTGGTACGCGTAAAGACAAGTGCGGTTTTGATGTTGTCGTTTTCCAGGATGTTGACGAGGAGGGCGTTTTTATTCCCCCTGTCGACAAAGAAAATATATTGTTGAATGATGTCAACTGTTGAGGCAGAAGGGGTTACTTCTACTTTTACAGGATTTTTCAGGATAGAGCCAGCGAGTTTTACGATCTCTGGTGGCATGGTAGCTGAGAAAAACAGCGATTGTCTTTGGTGAGGTAAGGCTGCGATGATCTTTTTTACGTCATGGATGAAACCCATGTCGAGCATGCGGTCAGCTTCGTCGAGGACGAAGAATTCGACGTCTCTAAGGCTGATAAAGCCTTGTGTCATGAGGTCGAGCAGTCGGCCAGGTGTGGCGACAAGGATGTCGACACCACGCTGTAAGATGCTGGTTTGGGGATTTTGGTTGACCCCGCCGAAGACGACGGTATTGGTCAAGCCTGTATACTTCCCGTATGTGCTAAAGCTTTCGCCGATTTGCAGGGCTAATTCCCGGGTTGGGGTGACAATTAGACTCTTGATTTTACGTCGTTTGTCGTTGGGGTGTTTGGCACTTAATAACTGAAGTATTGGAATGGCAAAGGCTGCTGTTTTTCCGGTACCCGTCTGGGCACAGCCGAGGAGGTCGGTGCCTTGAAGTATGATTGGAATCGCTTCTTTCTGGATTGGTGTTGGGGTGGTGTAGCCTTCTTCTTTTAAAGATCTAAGAATAGGATCTATGATGCGCAATGATTGAAAGGGCATGAATTGTTGTTAGGCAGAAGATTTTTTGGAAAAAGAATATTCTGGTGTTAAGGGCACAAAGGTACAATAAATATGCCATATTTATATGGATATTTATTTTCGAGGTATTAATTTCACCAATATACACATATCCAATGTGATACTCTTAATGAGTCAATGTCTTTTCGTATTATCGTGCAATGACCATTCTCTTCATCTCAAACTGAGGTCCTTGTTTCCCAATCACATCAATACGCCCAAAATATATTCCCTGTGAAAGCTGACTTCCATCAAAGGTGAAAGTATGGGGACCTTCTGTTTGGTTTCCCAATTGATTTGTCTTAATCACCTGACCCAGTGTGTTTAGCACAGTAAAACGAACATCGGCTGGTTCGGATAGATTGTAAAGCAATTGTGTATTACTTGAAAAAGGATTGGGCAGGAGGTCAGTGAAGAGATGCTTGTTCGATTCAGACCCAAATGTTAGTGAAGGGATACTCCAGTTTTGATAATGCCATTTTAATCCTTCGGGATCAGCAATTTCTGATTCATCAGTTAAACTGAACTGTATGGCTGCTCCACCTTCTTTCGTTGGTTGTTGGGAAGTCAGTTTTATGAAAAATACGGGTTCATCTTTTTCAATATTCAGCGGGATTGTAGAATACCAGGAGATCCTGAGTTGATTACCTATAACATAATATTGAAGGGTTCCATTGTTGGCAGGCATCTCCACATTTTTAATTTGAATCGCCTGTTCTCCGAGGTTTACAACGAGGGATATGGCGCCAAGCTGTGTGTTCTCAGTAGCTTTAAGCGGAACTGTGATGTCTTTTCCGGCTTGACCCTGGATTTCGCCTTCATATGTAAAATCAATGTTTTTGTGTAATTTTAATGCAGGAATATAAGAACCATTGACATCCCCGGAGCATATAGATTTAAGATTATGAACTACAGGGCTGGAGCCAAGGATGATGGTGTCTGCGCTATAGAGCCAGTCGGGGAGCGAAAATGTGCTGATAATTCCTGTAAATCGCTTGGCAATAATCAATGCATCCAGACTATTGATAAAGCCTGAATTGTTAACATCAGCAGCTGATTTGTTAAGGCCTGTAAGCAAAGCAAGCATTACATAGTGTTTTGACACCAATAAGGCATCTGTGGAATTAACGCCTCCCCATGTTTTTGTGACCGTCACCTTAAATTTATAAGTACCCGCGGGTGTGTCATAAAACTGGAAATTGCCATTGCTGGCAGTGATAGCAGAATCCACGATTGTTCCAGCAAAAGTTCTCAGGTAAACTTTGGTGTTGCTCACGGGTGTACTGACCGTATTCTTGTAGGTCAATTGCCCGCTTACTGTCAGTCTGCCGGTAGGTTGCTGAAAGCCCTGGGTCAGCGCTACGTTGCTTCCGGTAAATGTTTCTGTAGTGATTTCCCCTAAGGTCCAGCTGATAGAAACAGTGGCATTACTGAAGAAATCGCCTGCTGTTGCAATGACTTCAGGACTTGTATACTGTCCTTTAACTTTTGATCCCCCCAGGCAAATAATTACAATCAACAGTAAGATATATGTATTTTTTGTCATATCCTTTTTTGTTATATTTTTTACAAATATATGGATTATTCGATGTCTATTTAGACTTCAATTCATTGATCTGTTGCTGAAGATCTTCTATTAACTTTTGCTGTTCCTGGATGGCTTTAATGAGAGGACCCGTAAACTCGGCATACCGCAGGCTATAAAAATCGTCCTCGTTTTTCGGCTTGTCGAGGCCGCTGAACTTAAGTCCAAGCTCTGTGAGGCTGCTTTCGACATCTTGAGCGATCAAACCGGTATATTGGATGCCACTTTGACCTTCTGCTAAATAATTGTAAGAAACCGGTTTCAGTTTGATGACAAAGTTCAAGCCCAATTGGCTTTCGTTAATATTGGTTTTCAGTCGTTTGTCCGAATAAGTTGACCAGCCCACCTGCCCACCAATAGAGGTTACCGAGGTGTTGCCAATTACTACTTTATTGCTCGCTGAAACTGAAGCACCGCTGCCAATATACGTGGCATTGGTGAGCGCTCCGGAGAAAACATTGGCGTTATAGCTGACAGCCGTATTGCTATTTCCGCTCAGGTTGGTGTAATGTGCACGGTAACCATAGGCAGTATTTGAGTATCATGAAAGGTTGGTATACAAGGCATTAAAACCATTTGCGGTGTTGTCGTAACAGTGGTGTTCATATACAGTGCTTTTGACCAGACAGCAGTGCTACTGACTGCCTCATAAATATTAACAGTACCGAAGCCATTATTAAAAAGCGCAGAATCGCCGATAGCCACATTATTACTTCGGTTATGATAATACAGACAATACGTAAATACGAACGTGTAAATATCCGATTTGTGAATGTAAACCGGAAATTTATACATTAGCCACAAAATAAGAAGTCATATGGCTGAGAGTGTAAAGATGAAACAACCGCCTGCATTGTATATGCTGGCGCTCACTGCTTCCTGGGAGCGGTTTAGTTATTACGGAATGCGTGCTTTCCTGATTCTGTACATGGTAAATGCAGCAGGCAGCCACCTGGGTGGCATGGGATGGAGCGATGGCACTGCGGGCCAGGTCTATGGCATCTTTACCGGACTTTGTTATCTCTTTCCCCTGATCGGCGGTTATATGGCCGACAGGTTTATCGGGCAACGCCGCTCTGTGCTGATTGGCGGTTTTTTTATCATGATCGGGCATTTTACTTGTGCCATCGACGACAGTCTTTTGTCTTTTGTAACAGGACTCTCCTTCCTGGTGATCGGGAATGGCTTCTTTAAACCTACTGTCGTTTCGATGGTTGGTGATCTTTATGAACAGGGTGACAAACGGCGTGACAGTGCCTTTACAATCTATTATATGCTGTTTAATGCCGGTGTTTTCCTGGCGCCTATCCTTTGTGGTTTCTTTGGCGGGACATACGGCTATCGTTATGGTTTTATTACTGCAGGTGCCGGCATGGCTTTGGGATTGGTAATCTATATGATTTTTGCCAACCGTTTCCTGGGTGATCTAGGCAAAGTGACCAAACACAGCATCGATAAAAAGAACGAAGTTGTCAAGGCCCCATTGACCAAAGAGGAAAAGGACAGGATTTCGGTAATTTTTGTGCTCTTATTTTTCGTGACTTTTTTCTGGATGGGCTACGAACAGGCCGGAGGTTCTTTTAACCTTTACACCGAGCGATATGTCAATAGGGTTGTGTTGGGCTGGGAGATTCCGACAACCTGGTTCCAGAGTGTCAACCCGCTTTTTGTAGTTGCTTTATCTCCATTATTCTCCTGGTTGTGGCTGTCCTTGGGTAAAAAGGGGAAAGACCCGTCAACCCCTGTCAAGATGGGCATTGCCATGTTGTTCCTTGGCGTCGGTTTCTTCTTTATGTTGGCTGCCGTTCTTCAACGCGGTGGTGATCATGCGCCTGATACGGCAAAAGTTGGGATGTACTGGCTCTTGTTTACGTATCTCTTCCATACGATTGCAGAACTCTGCATTTCCCCGATTGGTCTTTCCATGGTTACGAAGCTGGCACCGGTCAAGATGATCTCAATGTTTGTTGGTGTCTGGTTCCTGGCAAGTTTCCTGGCGAATTTCTTCGGAGGTTTCTTTGTGGGTTTTGTCAATGCTTTAGGCGCAGGAATGGTCTTTGGGGGACTTGGTGTTGTGATGATCTTATTGGCGTTCGTCGTTTTCATGATATCCAGGCGGCTGCTCGCCAATATGCACGGAAGGGATTAGAGACAGCTTCGAAGCACCGATGATTCTGCTTTTCTTCAAAAAAACCTAAGAAGGAAAAGCCTTATACATGGAACAGCCTTTCGATTGAAGGGCCATCGTTATTTTTATGATGTCGCCATCAAGCGCACTGCCCATTTTGCCACGGCAGAAAGGACAGGCATGGATATTTGCATCCGCATCAATATAGAAGCTCTTTCTGCCGGCACAGAGGCAGCCCGCTTTGCGCTGGTAATAGCCGTGGTAGGTGACGATGGGATAGTCGTGGTAAGCAGGATGGAAGTTCATCTTAAGAAAGAAATCTTCGAGTATCTTTTCCTGTGCCGGCTTCAATTCGATATCCTTTCCGGCATAACGGCCGCTGGCTTTGGGTTCGAGGAGCTGGATAAAAGAGACGCCCCATTCTTTGGCCAATTCTATGTAAGACAGGAGGTTGTCTTCGGTGACAAAGGCTCTGCTGACACAGATGGACAGTGCCACGACCAATTTTGCCTCCATGGCGTATTGCACAGCCTCTTCAACCCATTGAAAGGAGTCTTTGTTTCCGCGAAAGTTATTGTGTGATTCAGCTGACCAATGGTCGAGGCTGAGTGCGATACCTGAAAGACCTGCCTGTTTTAGAGTTAAAGCACTGCTTGCAGTTAGTTTATAACCTGATGTGTACAGCCAGAACTCGGTTTCTTTACCATGTGCTTTGAGTATTTCAATGATGTCGTTAAGTCTTAAAAGTGGTTCTCCGCCTGTCAGCTGTATTTGTGCGGTCCCCACCTTGTCAATATTCTGAAAAAGTTTCTTCAGGTCTTCGAGCGTCAGGAGGTCAGGCTGGTTCAGGCTATCGCCTTCGAGGCAATGGGGGCAATTCAGCGGACAGCTTTTGGTGACCGCGACGAAGATATTGGCAAAGTGATTGAATTTCCCTGGAATCGGCGCTATCCGGTTTGCCTCGCCTTCAATAAAATGCCTGAATGCCCGGGATCCAAAGGCGGGTGTGAAAAGATCGAAATAGTACTTGCCATCGACGAATGCGATTTTTTTTATCTCTTGGCCCTGAAGGAATTGATGACGTATCTGCAGCATTTTCCGGGTGACGCGAAAAATTGTCACTGGATTGTGGTACATGCCAAAAATGATTCCTGCAAAATGGAAACGTATTTTAAAGCGCATCCATGAACCAGCAATCCCGTTTATGATTTTTTGACGGGACAATTTTTACCTCATGTTGGTGAAGACGTTGGTGACGTCGTCGTCATCTTCGAGGCGTTCGAGCAGTTTGTCAACCTCTTCCTGCTGTTCGGTGGTGAGTTCTTTGGTGTCATTCGGGATACGCTCAAAAGCAAATCCTTTGATCTCAAAGGTGTTTTCCTCAAGATAACGCTGGACGGGGCCAAATTGTTGAAATTCAGCATAGATCATGATTTCATCGTCTTCGGCGAAGATCTCTTCCACGCCAAAGTCGATCAGTTCAAACTCCAGTGATTCCAGGTCGATACCCTCTTTTGCGGCAACGCGGAAGCTACATTTGCGATCGAAAATAAAGTCACACATGCCGGTAGTTCCCAGGCTGCCTCCATTTTTGTTGAAATAGGAGCGGACGTTGGCAACAGTTCGGGTGGGGTTGTCGGTGGCAGTTTCTACCACAACAGCGATTCCGTGAGGGGCATAGCCTTCGTAAATGACTTCTTTATAGTCGGCGGCATCTTTCGAAATTGCCCGGTTGATGGCTCTTTCAATATTGTCTTTTGGCATATTGGCCGCACGTGCCATCTGGATCAACAGTCTGAGTTTGGGGTTGGTGTCAGGATCCGGGGTTCCTGATTTTACCGACATTTCAATGTCTTTGCCCAATTTGGTAAAGACGCGGGCCATATTGCCCCAACGTTTCATCTTCCTTGCCTTGCGGAATTCAAAAGCTCTTCCCATGTATCGTAAGTATTTTCAGGATTAGTCTGCAAAATTAACAGAAAGGCGGGAACTTCTGATAGAATGTTCTGGTGTTTTACGGATTTTATGGCTGTTTTTGTTCAGTTTCCGAATTCTTCCCTTCAACATAGATATAGTTGATCTGAGGAGGATCCTGTTTTGGCTTGTCTTGTGGAGGGAATTCAGGCAAAGTGGGCGCTTGTGCATTTGGATCCTGACTGATATTTTCTCCAGGGAACCAGGCTGGTACTTCATCATCTCCGGTTTCCCAAGAGTAGAGTTTTCGCTGTGGCCCATAGGAGCGGTAAAAAATTGCCACCACAACACCTGCGATGCCACCCCAGAGATGGGCTTCCCAGCTTATTTGCTTGTTGGGGAAGAAATCAGGGAAGACACCCCAGACCATGCCGCCATAGAGGAAAAGCACAAGCATAGAAAGCGCCATGAGCCTGGCATCTTTTCGAATGAGGCCGCTGGTAAAGACGAAAGTAGTAAGTCCGTAAAGTATGCCACTGGCTCCAATGTGCCAGGCTTCCCGGGCACCTAGCCAAACCCAGCAACCGGTCAGCAGCCAGATCATCAGCAATGAGGTAATGGCTATTTTCCGATAGAAATAGAAAAGGCTGGTTCCCAATATCAGAAAGGGAATGGCATTGGCATACAGATGTGCCCAGTCATCGTGTATAAAGGGCGAGGTGATGATTCCGATGAGCCCTTCAACTTTGAGCGGGTAGATTCCCAGGAAAGTAAGGTGAGTCTTTGTGGAAATTTCGAAAATTTTAACAGCAAGCATACCCAGGACTAGCAATCCAGGGAAAAATGAGGATCTGATCAATGCTTTTAAGTCGTGGCTCATTAAAAAATGCGGTAAGAAATGTAAATATAAAGCGTTTTGGCTGTTAATTTGCAAACGGATTACGAATCACGAATTATGCCACGAATACAATCTATGACAAAGCTTCCGAAAACGGCCCTGATGCTGATGATGGTGACTGTAAGCCTGGCGATTGGCAATTGCGCGTTTGGCCAGGTTCATGATCCCAAAGCGACTGAGCTCAAGTTCAATGAAGTCATACACCTTCTTAATACGTGTTACCTGGACAGTGTGAACAACAATCGCCTGACCGAAATTGCTGTTAAAGCCATGTTAAAGGACCTGGATCCGCACTCTTCATATATCTCTGCCAAGGATATCAAAAAGATGAATGAGCCGCTGGAAGGGAGTTTTGAAGGGGTTGGCATTAATTACCAATTGCTCAGAGATACTGTTTTTATTACCTCAGCAATCAATGACGGTCCGGCAAAAAGAGCGGGTTTGATGAATGGTGACAGGATTGTCAAAATTGGGGGCAAAGAAGCTACCGGGAAGCAAGCAGGAGAGACTTTCGTCGTTGCTAACCTTAGGGGAAAAAAAGGAAGCCAGGTCGAGGTGACAGTGCTGAGGAATCCAGGTCAACATATCTTTAATTTTATGGTTGAACGGGACAATATCCCGATACACAGCATTGACCTGGCGTATATGGTTGACAAAGAGATCGGCTATATTAAACTGAACCGGTTTTCGGCCACGACGATGCAGGAGTTTCGCCAGGCGTTTAAGTCATTGAAAGAAAAGAAGATGACAGAGCTAATTCTGGATATCAGGGGAAATGGAGGAGGATATCTGAATGCTGCCATTGATTTGTGCGAAGAGTTTCTTAAGAAAGACCAGCTGATTGTTTCAACGAAAGGCTTAAATAGCCCTGAAGTAAAATATGTTTCCCATGGGAATGGAAAATATGATACCGGAAGGTTGATTATTTTAGTTGATGAATCTTCTGCCTCTGCCAGCGAGATCCTTTCGGGAGCAATTCAGGATCACGACCGGGGCATCCTCGCCGGGCGACGTACGTATGGAAAAGGCCTGGTTCAGAAACCCTATTATTTGCCAGACGGATCGATGATACGGCTCACGACAGCGCGCTATTATACGCCATGTGGCCGTTGCATACAGAAGCCATTTAGTGAGGGGGCTGAGAAGTATTTCAGGGAAATCGCTTTTCGTCGGGAAAAGGGAGAGTTTGTCCATCCTGATAGCATTCATTTTCCTGATTCGTTGAGGTTTGCAACGGGAGTTGGCCGTACTGTTTATGGGGGAGGTGGAATAGTACCTGACGTGTTTCTTCCCATTGATACAACAGTTCAGGACCCTTTATATTTAGAAGCGTCAAAAAATAATATGTTTTCGGAATTTACATTAGCTTACCTGGAAGGGAAAAGAGAGTTGATGAAAATACAGTTTCCTGATTCAGATAGTTTTGCAAAGGATTTTGTTGTTGATGATCAAACGTTTAAAAGTTTTGTAGAGGCCTTGATGCTAAAAACAAAAAAAGTTGACGATAAGGATATTGCGGGTGGGAATGCACTGGTAAAGAACCAGATCAAAGCCAGTTTTGGCCGTGATTTATACGATCAGGAGACTTACTATAGGGTCATCATGGATTATGATCCCTGGGTGATCGCTGTATTGAAAATGATGAATGATGGAAAGGTGTTCAGCAATCTTGACGAAAAATAGCCGTCATTCTTAGATTGAATTGTAATTTTATCCCCTCAAAAATTTTGTGATGTTATGTGTTTATAATCCTTCAACGGATCCTTATTTTAATTTGGCTGCGGAAGAATATTTTCTGCGGGAGCGCAAAGAAGATCTCTTCATGCTATGGAGAAATGAGCCATCTGTCATAATCGGGAAGCATCAAAATGGGCTTGCTGAGATCAATATGGACTTCGTACGTAAAAATGGCGTCAAAGTAGTTAGGAGGCTATCTGGTGGTGGCACAGTTTTTCACGATCTGGGGAATCTCAATTTTACATTTGTCTCGACGGGTCAATCGAACCAACTTGTTGATTTTCGGAAATATACACTGCCAATTCTGGAGGTTTTGCGCGATAAAATGGGTATTGATGCCCTGTTTGAAGGTCGGAATGATTTGACGATAAAAGGGATGAAGTTCTCCGGAAATGCTGAACATGTATTTAAAGACAGGGTGTTACATCACGGGACTTTGTTGTTTTCTTCAGTGATGACTGATTTAAGTGCAGCTTTGAATGTAGATCCTGCGAAATTCCAGGATAAAGCAGTGAAGTCGGTACGAAGCCGTGTAACAAATATCAGTGAGCATCTTACCAAACCAATAAGTATAATTGAGTTTACTCAGATGATCATGGCTCATATCATTGAAAATAATGATAGTATAGAAGTTTATGAATTGACAAAGTCTGATTCAGCAAGGATTACAGACCTACGAGACTCACGCTATGCCACCTGGGAATGGAATTTTGGCTATTCACCCCGCTATACATTGCAAAAGAAGGTCAAAACCAGTGGCGGAATGATTGAATTTGATTTGGATGTTGACAAGGGGAAAATCCGTGATCTACAGATCTTTGGTGATTATTTCAATACGCTGGATGTTTCAGATGTTGTGGAGGCGCTCAAAGGTGTGAACCATGAAGAGGCTTCAATTGTTTATGCTCTCGTAAATATTGATATCGGGTTGTATTTTACAGGGGTTACGAAGGAGGAGTTTGTGGCTGGGTTATTTTAATTTTTTTTCACACGGAGTAGACCGAGTATGCTACGGAGTTTTACTGTTAAAAAATGTGTTTATGAAGGTTGAAGAAATTTTTGAGCGTTTGTGGTCTGATTATACAAAGCAGAATCCCCATGCTTTGAAGGTGTGGCAATTGTTCACGGATGATGGTGAAGCTGTTGTCAATGACCACATTGCTTTCCGCACTTTTGATGATCCCAGGGTAGATGTTGATGTGCTGGCAAAGCCGTTTTTAGAAAGTGGTTATGAGTTTTGCGGTTCTTATGAATTTAAGGATAAGCGTCTCTTCGCCAAACATTTTGAACATAAGACGATGAAAGACGTCCCAAGGGTGTTTATTTCTCAACTTATAAGTAAGGACTTTAGCCCTTTTCTGCAAAAGGCGATTACTTCCTGTATTGATGCCATTCCTGAATCACATCTGAATTCAGATGAACTTATTTTCTCAGGGAATCTTTGGGGCAAGCCGTCTTATGAAATTTATGAAAGGCTTCGGGCCGAATCCGAATATGCAGCCTGGGTATATGTTTGGGGTTATTGCGCCAATCACTTCACGGTCAGTGTAAATAATTTGCATCATTTTAATTCATTGGAGAAGGTGAATGATTTCCTAAAGCAACATGGTTTTGCCTTAAATGATAGTGGGGGAGAGATCAAAGGGACGCCGGAGGAGCTTTTGGAGCAGTCGAGCACAAAGTCAGGCATTGTCTCTATTGATTTTACAGAAGGCAGCTATGAGATACCCAGTGCATATTATGAGTTTGCCAGGCGTTATGCTGATCAGAACGGGCAACTTTACTCAGGATTTATTGCCAAATCGGCGGATAAGATCTTTGAGAGCACGGATTTTTACAAGAAATAGACCCACTGCACGGGCCTGCCAATGGGGTGCTGAGGTACGCAGAAATTATTACTTTTGTATAGCTAATTTTGCTGCCAGTACTATTTTATGAAGCACGCCGACATCCAACAAAGGTTTTTGATACTAGAGAAACAGCTTGAAGGAGATCTTTTCCTGGATGAGTCTTCTTTATTGATGTATTCAACGGATGCTTCTGCTTACAAAGAAAAACCGCTTGCAGTCTGTCGTTCGAAAAATGCCGGGGATATCGGGAAGCTGATCAACTTTGCCGCTGAAAATGGTGTATCCCTGATTCCTAGAGCTGCAGGGACTTCTTTGGCCGGACAAGTCGTGGGCAAAGGGATCGTGGTGGATGTCTCAAAACATATGGGTCGCATCCTGGAGATTAACGAGACGGAATGTTGGGTTCGCGTTGAGCCGGGTGTGGTTCCTGATGAGCTGAATAAAGTCCTGGAACCCCTGGGCCTGTTTTTTGGACCAGAGACTTCCACTTCCAACCGTTGTATGATCGGGGGTATGGTGGGTAACAACTCCTGTGGCGCTCATTCGATACTTTATGGCAGCACCCGTGACCATACACTGGAAGTTAAAGGATATTTGAGTGATGGGGCCTTTGTGACTTTTGGAGCCCTCAGTAAGGCTGAATATGCCCAAAAACTACAGTTGCCGGGATTGGAAGGAGATGTTTACAGGAATGTTCATGAGATTTTGTCGGATGTGTTGAATCAGGCTGAGATCCGGACACAATATCCACATCCTGAAATTGAGAGAAGAAATACCGGTTATGCCCTTGACTTATTGTTAGAAACGAATATTTTTACCGAGGGAAGTCCGGACTTTAATTTCTGTAAGTTGATCGCTGGGTCAGAAGGTACTTTGGTGTTCATGACGGAAATCAAACTAAACCTGGTTTCTTTGCCTCCAAAAGAAAAAGGACTGGTCGCGGTGCATTGCAGGAGCCTGGAAGAAGCTTTCCTGGGAAATCTCGTTGCCCTGACTTTCAATCCTGCCTCAATCGAGCTGATTGACCGAATCCTCATTGAATGTACCAAAGACAATATTGAACAAAGGCGGAACCGATTCTTTATTGAAGGCGAGCCTGAGGCTGTCCTCGTTATAGAGTTTGCCAAAGACAGCCGCCAGGAGGTTCTTGACCTTGCTTCTGCCGTAGAAAAGGCGATGCGTGAAGCCGGATACGGTTACCACTTTCCCCTGATCCTGAACCAGGATATGAATAAGGTATGGGCCTTACGCAAAGCAGGACTGGGACTGCTTTCCAATGTTCCGGGAGATGCAAAGCCTGTGACACTTATTGAAGATACGGCAGTGAGACCTGTCGACCTGCCGGCCTATATGAAGGAATTCAGAGAGATACTGTTACGGCATGGAAAAGACTGTGTTTATTATGCCCATATCGCCACCGGAGAGCTTCATCTGAAGCCTGTTTTAAATTTGAAAGACCCTGAAGACCTGCGGATATTCAGGGCTTTGGGCCGTGAGATCGCTGTGCTTGTGAAGAAATACAGGGGTTCCCTAAGCGGTGAACACGGTGATGGCCGTCTTCGCGGTGAATTCATTCCTCTGATGCTCGGCGACCATGTTTACCAGCTCTTAAGAAAGTTAAAGATGACATGGGATCCCAATCTAATCTTTAATCCGGGAAAAATCACGGATGCCCCTCCCATGGATGAGCATCTGCGTTTCGAATCCGGACAGCAAGAAAGGGTCATTAAAACTTATTTTGACTTCAGTAAGGAAAAAGGCTTACTCAAAGCCGTTGAGAAATGCAATGGCAGCGGTGATTGCCGGAAATCGGAGATCATCGGAGGGACTATGTGTCCGAGTTTCCAGGCCAGCCGTAACGAAAATCAGACTACACGGGCACGTGCCAATATCCTGCGTGAGTTTCTGACGAATTCAAAAAAAGAAAATCCCTTCGATCATCAGGAGATTTATGACGTACTGGATCTGTGTCTGTCATGTAAAGCCTGTAAATCGGAATGCCCGTCGAATGTGGATGTGGCTAAATACAAAGCTGAGTTCCTGCAGCATTACCACGATACCCATGGAATCCCGCTCAGAACCCTTCTCATTGCCAATATTTCTAAAGTCAATAAACTGGGGATGTTGATACCAGGCTTGTTTAATTTCTTTATCAGTAGTTCTTTATTTGCCGGAATCACAAAGGCTGTTTTAGGAATTGCCCCGGCCAGGAGTATTCCTAAGATTTACCAATATAGCCTTACTTCCTGGTTTGAAAGAGAAAAGAATAAACTGAGCATCGTTGGCAATACCAAAGGAAAGGTGTATTTATTTGTTGATGAATTCACCGAATATAATGATGTTGTGATTGGCCAGAAAGCTATAAAGCTCTTGTTTGCCTTGGGATATGAGGTTGAGATTCCCAAACACCTGGAAAGTGGTCGTGCCTATATCTCTAAAGGCTTGCTAAAAAAAGCCAAAGTGATCGCCAACCGGAATGTTGAACTCTTAGGAAATGTAATCACCGTTGTCAGCCCCTTGCTCGGCATAGAGCCCTCTGCTATCCTGACTTTCAGAGATGAATATCCGGAACTGGTTTCGGAGGGAAATGTTGCAGTTTCCAGGGAATTGGCTAAGAATGCACTAATGCTTGATGAGTTCCTCGCCAGCGAGATGGAAAAGGGCCGGATCAAGGCATCGGATTTCACTGAAGAACCCTTGGAGATCTGGGTTCACGGGCACTGCCAGCAGAAGTCTGTAGCTTCAGCCACTCCCATGATACAGATGATCGGGTTTCCTGAAAACTATACAGTAAAAGAGCTAAAGACGGGCTGTTGTGGCATGGCTGGGTCGTTCGGTTATGAGAAAGAGCATTATAATCTCTCGATGCAGGTAGGGGAGATGTTGTTGTTTCCTTCTGTACGACAAGCACCAGAGGCGGTAATGATCGCGGCACCTGGAACCAGTTGTCGTCATCAGATTCATGACGGCACCGGCAGAAAGGCCTTGCATCCCATTGAGATATTATACAGTGCATTGAAAATAAATTGATTATAAAATATTATCCTCTGTATTAACACCTAATTAAAACGAAGATTTATGAGCGGAAAAACATTTGCAGAAAAGATTTTTGGTGCTTCAACAGGAAGCATCGTTTTTAAAAAGCCGGACATCGTCCTGTCCCATGATAACACTGCTAGTATTGAAAAGACATTTCAGAAGATGGGAGGTGCCAGGATACAGTTTCCAGAGCAGGTTTTAATTACTTTGGATCACAATGCGCCACCGACAAATGCAAAGCTGGCTAATGACTATAAACGAATTCGTGAGATGGCTGATGAGCAGGGAATCACGAAGTTTCATGATGTTGGAAAAGGGATTTGTCACCAGATCATGGCCTCCTATGCGCGACCGGGAATGCTCGTAGTTGGCAGCGACAGCCATACTTGTACGGCAGGGGCCATGAATTCATTTGCTGCCGGTATCGACCGTACAGAAACCG
>JBAXPV010000020.1:0-69783 GCA_037132075.1 Bacteroidota bacterium | reverse complement strand
TAAAGCTCAGTTACCTCGCTCAGAATTACGAAACTAATCCTGTCTATCCTATCCATCCCTGCAAAAAATCTTATCTTACTTACCAGTCAAAGGCCATTTTTTCAAATAAATTGCAATGTGATTCTAGTAATAACAGGGATCGAACTTGCATCCTCATTAATTTTGGCAACCCAAAGCTCATTCACCTAGCCCAAAATTACGAACCCAATCCTGTCTATCCTATCCATCCCTGAAAAAAATACCGTATTATCTTTCCAGTCATGGCCCCTTTTTACGTATATATAGTAAAGCAACTTTATATATATCATCAAAGAGAATTTAATAAGGAAGGAGAATTTAAATGAAGTATGAAGAAATTACCGAATTAATTTTAAAATCAGCCTTTGAAGTGGCGAAAGAACTAGGGGCGGGATTTTTGGAATCTGTTTATGAGAAAGCAATGATAATTGCACTGAAACAAAACGGGCTGTCCGTAAAAGATCAACATTCAATCAGCGTCTATTTCAGAAATGAAAATGTGGGGAATTTTTATGCGGATTTACTCGTCAATGATCTAGTTCTTATTGAATTGAAAGCAGTTAAAGCTCTTGTGCCTGAGCATCAGGCTCAAGTGATTAATTACCTGAAAGCAACCGGGATAGAAGTTGGATTGCTAATTAATTTTGGCAATTCAAAACTAGAATACCGCAGACTAGAGCTTCGCATCTGATCCTGATTTTCCAGCCGCTCCCGTTAAACAATAACATGCGGCGAAATTGAATTTGTTAATTTTAAGTTAATCAGAAGTATTTATGTACTTTATTGATTATTTGTTATATTTTTGATCCCTTATGATGAAAAGGTTTTTTTCCATATCCATTGCATTGCTACTACTTCTGGGAACAATTGGCCCCAGCGTACAAATGCATTTCTGTGGGGGAAAGCTCTTCAATATTGCCGTTTTTTCTAAAGCCAAGGCTTGTTGTGATGGCCATTGCCGTTCCTGTAAAGACGTTTCGGCTTCTTATAAACTGAAAGACACCTTTGAAAAACAGGCAGTCGAAATCTCGGCGCCTACATCTTCAGATCTCGTTGTACTGGAAACAGTTAGCATTCCGAATCTGATCGCTTCATATATTCCTGGCAGCTTTGCTTCTACTCAGCCGCCTCCGCTAAATCGAACATCGGCCCCCTTTACTGCTGTCTTCCGGATTTGAATTAATTCGCTGATTCTTCTATAGATCCAGCTCGGATCTTGAATTGGCATATCCAGTTCACAAGCTTTCTAATACTATTTTACTCAAAAAATCATTTCATGCTAGTAATGCATGTTATGAAAATCGATAGAATACAGTCACGGAAAGCTCTCAAATAATGGACTGAGAAATAAAGCGAATACTTTTTTATCCACAGCAATAAAACGATGCCTGATGAAATTCAAATTACTATTCATTTTATTAATTACAGTTTTGACGATTGGTCTATCCACCATTTCTATCAAGGCAATCCCGGCATTTTCCAGGAAATACAAGACAAGCTGTGTCACTTGTCATGCCATTTACCCCAAGATGACACCTTTTGGAGAAGCCTTCCGGATAAATGGCTATCAATATCCTAAAGATGATGAAGACAAAGTAAAAGAGGAACCTGTTTCAATGGGTTCTGAGTCTAATAAAAAAGTGTGGCCCAACAGTGTGTGGCCAAGCTCCATGCCCGGAACAGCTCCATTCGCTTTACGTGCCAGGTCTGCTTTCCAGGTAACGACCGTCGACAGTGCCACCACATCTGAGTTCGTGATGCCTGCAGTTCAATTGCTAGCTGCCGGGACGCTGGGAGAAGACATCACTGTTTTCGTTGGGGCTCATTTATTTGAAAACGGGGAAGCCGGCAGCCTCGACCGTTTTTATATCAAGTTCGACAACCTCCTGACCAAATGGATTCCCCAGCATGCACTTTACATCCAGGTTGGGCAGTTTATCCCTGAAATGGTACCTTTTGCCACACATCACAGGGGTTTGACAAATTCGGCTTATGCAATGAACACCTACGACCCAAGCATGGGACGAAAATTTGTTGCTGGCCATGTTCATGGTGCGACAACATTCGGAATCGAGAATTTTCAATTGGGTCTTGAAGCCAGTGGAATCCTGAAAAGCCGGTTTCGCTATGTCTTGAGTATGGTCAATGGAAATGGTGCTTTTGAAGATGTGAATGCCAGCAAAGACTTCTATGGCAGGCTTGCTTATAAGTTCGGAGGAATGGGCTATGATGGTTCAAGCAAAATTAACTCAGAAAATCCGGAAGCCAGTGTCGTTGAGAAATCCGTTGCCATTGGCGTTTTCGGATATAAAGGTGTTGGGACTAAAGATGGGATTGACTTTGACTTTTACAGGGTCGGCTCCGACATTAACATCTACCTCAACAAATTTAACATAATTGGTGGTTATATCAACGGGATCAACGGCACTGCGGCAAATCAGAAATACGACCTTTATTATGCAGAGGTAGATTATGCTATGTACCCTTGGCTAACGGGTTTGCTGCGATACGAGCGTGCAAACCCGGGAACACTCGAGAGCGTGAGCCAGGTCATCCCGCACATCAGCGCCCTGGTAGTAGCTAATATGAAATTCAAAATTGAAACAGTTTTAAATCCGGAAGATATCAAATTTAACAACCTCTACCTCGGGTTTGAAGTTGCATTGTAGTAAAAAAAACAAAGTCAAAGTTGTATTAATAAATTCAAAAAAAACAAAATATGAAAAAACAAATTTTTGCCATCGTCATTCTCATCGCAAGTATTGGATTCGCAATGTCTTCATGCGACAAAAAGAAATCAGCCAACCCTATGAACATGGATATTCAAATGACCTATACACCCAATCCGGCTAAAGTTGACTCCATTGTGACTTTTACATTTAATGTCACGGAAAGCGGGATGATGAGTAATGTAGACACATATTCCTGCGATGTTGTCATGGGAGCCTCTTCTGACACGATGACCATAACCCACATGGGTACAGGAATCTACAATGGAACCCGCAAGTTCAATGCAGCTGGTACTTACGAGATGCATTTTAATTATATGATGATGGGTTCAAGCGGCGACATGCACTTTCCTTGTGTTGTCCAATAACTCTATATTTCAAATTGGGAATCCAAAAATGAAAAGATTTTTTAAAATTGCCATCTTGGCATCAGTGCTGACGCTCTCTTGGGTCAGTGTATATTCACAGATTACAGGACAAGTTACTACTGATCCTGCAAAAGCAAAATACCGGGCGAATACGATTGTCTATATCGAGAAAGCATCAGGCGCATTTGCCCCTCCGTCCAAGAATCCTCATATGGATCAGAAGAACCTGACTTTTATACCCAGGGTTCTTCCTGTTTTGGTTGGGACTACTGTAGACTTCATGAACAGCGACGATGTCCTGCACAACGTGTTTTGTCCGGACGCCTGTGCCAAGTTTGACCTCGGACAATACCCAAAGGGTGTCATTAAAACCCATAAATACGACAAAGTGGGCTGTCAATCCGTTGTTTTATGTAATGTTCACCCCGAAATGGAAGCTTACGTAGTGGTGATGCAAAACCCCTATTATGCGGTCACCGACAAGGAAGGCAACTTTAAAATCCCAAATGTACCACCCGGAAAATACACCCTAAGTGTTTGGAATGAGAAGCTAAATGCAGCTGGTCAAAGCATCACTGTTCCAGCTTCAGGAAGCGTAATGGTCAATTTTAGCTTAGCGAAATAAATGCAAAATCGTAAACGGGACCTAATCACCCTAGATGAAAAACATTAGAATATTCCTTTTTGTAGCAATGTTTACAGTATTGGGCTGTGCAGTTGGCATTGGACTGGGTTGGTCCTCTGTAAAACCTGTTCGACACAATTATATCATTAAAGCCAGACAATATTCCTATGACCCGCCCAAAATTGTGGTCAATCGCGGCGATACCCTGAATTTTAAAATGGTATCGATGGATGTCGTTCATGGCTTTTACCTTGAAGGATATGATGTTGATTGCGAAATCCATCCCAATCAGAAGACGTTTAAATTCAGAAACCCCTCAAAAGGCCATAACTGGAAAGACACCTCAAACTTTACGATCATTGCCAAAGGTTTCGGAAAGTTCAAATACCGCTGTTCCCACACTTGTGGTTGTATGCATCCTTTTATGCAAGGTGAAATGATTGTAGAACCCAACATGCCTTATCATGCAAGCTGGGGTGGGTTTATTGGTTTTCTGCTTGGTATGGTTTCGATGTTTTATCTGCGAATTAAAAACAAACTTTAATTCAACATGGCCGAAAACACTGATAACAAGCAATATGCGGATCTTTTAACAGAATCCAAAGGATTCAGGATTAACCTGTTTAAAAAATTCCCGCTCCTGAAGAAGTTTGCAAAATTGAAAGGATTTCAGTTTATCCTGATCCTTCCGAGCTTGTTTATCTTCTATATCATTATTATCTCAGGATTGATCGGGACTCCAATGGGCAACAGGAATATTGCGATCGTAGTGCTTTGGATCTTATGGTGGTTTCTGCTGATTGCAATTTTGGTTCCTCTCCTCGGAAGGTCATGGTGTGCGATGTGTCCCCTACCCTGGTTTGGGGATTTATTCCAACGTATGTCCTTTTTCAAAGTGAGACCCGGGAAAACAAATTATCTACGAAACAAAATGTTCGGGTTCAACTTAACTTGGCCAAAACGTTTAAAAAACATCTGGCTTCCAAACATTAACTTCCTGATTTTATGCACTTTCAGCGCCATACTGGTAACACGTCCTTTTGTCAGCTCTTTCGTTGTCGGCGCGATGCTTGTTTTAGCAACAGTTCTTGCCATTGTATTCAGACAGCGGGCCTTTTGCAGTCATGTGTGCCCGGTGAGCGGTTTTATCGGACTCTATTCAAAAACGGCCATGCTTGAGCTCAGGTCCAACGACAAAGATGTTTGTAAGAACTGTACCGACAAAGGTTGCCTCCGTGGCAATGAAAATGGCTGGGGTTGTCCGTGGTTCGAATACATGGGAAACCTGGACCGCAACAACAATTGTGGCTTATGCATGGAATGTGTCAAATCCTGCCCCAACGATAACATTGCACTGAATCTCAGGCCTTTTGCAACAGAAACCACTTTAAAAGGATACGACGAAGCCTGGAAAGGCTTTATTGATGTAGGGACGAGTCATGCATATTCCCTGATATACCTTGGAAGTAGCGGTGTTCTAAAAGACTGGGTGAACCCGACTCAAAGTCACAACTGGATTGGTTTCTTTAGTTATGTCGTAATCTTATGGTTGTTTTCACTTTTGGTGGTGCCGGCTCTATTTTTCCTGTTCACGAGTTTGTCAAACAAGCTTTCTCATACGACCACGGTTTCTTACAAGGAAGCCTTTAAGGCCTATTCCTACATCTTGATCCCATTGGGCTTACTAGCCTGGATCGCTTTCAGTGTGCCTTTGCTGCTGGTAAATGGCTCCTATATAGTTTCTGTGATCTCAGATCCTTTAGGTTGGGGATGGAATTTATTTGGGACCCGCGACTTTCTTTGGCATCCGGTAATTCCTGAATATATCGGTTTTATCCAGATTGCTTTGTTACTTATCGGGCTGGGTTATGCCATTTATAAGGGATTCTTTGTTGGGCAGCATTTGTATAATTCTGCCACGGCAGCCTTCAGGGCATTACTCCCGGTCGCAGTATTTTCGACGATAATCGCCCTTGCTTTTATTATGCTTTATATCGGTTAAAAACAGGGTGCCATGAAAGCAAATACCAAAGAAATATTAGGCGGCCTTGCCCTGCTGCTGGTTCTTATCGGGACACCACTGGTAATCAATTACTATTCCCCCTTTCGGAATCATGGATCAACACGGATAATAAACCTTACAGCCATCTCAACTCAGGGAATCTGGACGGCGGAAAAGGTTGATGGTTTGAATATCTGGAATAGTGAATTTAAAAAAGCAACCATCGTAGTTCATAAGGGAGAGAAGGTAATATTGCGATTTACCACGGTTGATGTGACACATTCTTTTTATATCCCTGAACTTAAGTTAGGGCCTGTCTTTGTAGATGCAGGACATTTATATGATGTCCCTTTCCAGGCAGACACTAGCGGGATTTTTACCTATTTCTGTACTTCCATTTGCGGCCATTGTCATTTTTATATGCAAGGGAAATTTATCATCTTAGATAAAGGCCAGGAACTAACAGAAATTGAGCTTGCTAAAATTGAAAAAGGAATTGACACCACTTTGCAATTTTGTGCCGCTCCACTGTTGGAGAATCAACTTCCAAGTGATTTTATAACACGAGGCAAGGTTTTGTTTGAAACAAAAAACTGCATCTTATGTCATGGTGCCGGTGGGAAAGGGGGTGTAAAAAACACGAATTATGCAAAATATACTATCCCTGAGCTTGCTTCTTTAGCAGACAAATTAAAGATCCCTGATAAAGAAACTGCAGACAGCATCATTAAATTATTAAAGACAAATACTGATTTCGAGAAGCTGAGCGAGAATCCGCCCTTCAGGACTTACAGCAGATTCCTGGCTCAATTCAACTCCATTAATCAAAAAATATTAAATGGCGCCAATGTTGTTCAGAAAGCAGATCCTTTAGGTCCTGTTCCACCACTCTGTATGCCATCATGTGAATATTACCTTTCTAAAGAAGAAATAAATGCAATTCTTGCTTACTTAATCAACCAAAATAAATGGGAATAATTATGACAAAAAAAACGATCATGTCGATTGCCTTGCTTTGCACTGTAGTGATTTGCAAATCTCAGGTTCCGAATTTCAGTTTTGAGAACTGGGTTAATTTTGGGACATACCTAAATCCTGATAAATGGGGTACTATGAATAATAAGACCGCTGCTTCAGGCATTTTCACTGCAACACAAGGAACACCCGGTGTTCCAGGGAATTCATACCTGAAGCTAACTTCACATACTGTTGGCGGCGGTGTGGTGAATGGGATCGCTGTCAGCGGAATTCTTGATTCTATGACGCTTCAACCGGTTTCCGGGTTTGCATATAACCAGAGGCCCTCTAAGTTAACCGGCAAGTGGCAGTATATGCTTTCGGGCACAAGCGCCGGATCCATCCATTCAACTCTAACAAAATGGAATCCTCTGACAAATTCAAGGGAAACTGTTGCAACTGCCAACCTCACGCTCTCTGGCATGGTGATGAGTTGGGCGAACTTTACAATTAATTATAATTACCTCACGGGTGATTTTCCCGACAGCTGTATTATCGTTCTTAAAGCCAGTGGGCTGACCCCTGCGGAAGGAGATTATTTGTGGGTAGATAACCTGACATTGTCTGGAACAGTAGCAGGAATTGAGAATATGACTTCTTCAATTAATAAGCTTTCGATTTACCCTAACCCTACAAATCAGAATTTAACTGTCAGCCTTGAATTATCGGCCCCAAGTCATCTTAGCCTGTTGTTAACGAATATGAAGGGAGAACTTGTTTATGCTAAGAATCTTGGCATGTCTCATGGCATTATAACACAGAACATTGATGTTAGCAGTTTTGCAAAAGGAGTCTATTTCATTAACATAAAAACTGAATACATCAACGAAACCAGGGAAATTATACTTCAATAATTTTCTCAATTCAACCCAAATAATTTTAACATCCCAACACTTATTCTTTATGAAAATACATTTAATTCTTGCCCTTATCTTAGTGAGCGTCACCTTTACCATGGCTCAAAACGCAAAGCCATCAAGTCCACAAAAAACTGTTATAACAAAAACCGACACCGTGGTTAAATACAGCTGTACTATGCATCCCGAAATCTTAAGCAACAAGCCAGGCAATTGTTCAAAATGTGGAATGGAGCTTATTAAAAAACAAAGTGCTACGGCAGCTTCAAAAACGACCTATCAATGTCCTATGAAATGTGAAGGAAATAAAGTTTATACAAAAGCAGGAACTTGCCCTAAATGCAAAATGGATCTGGAGACTTTAATGACTTCAACACCTAAAAGCAAATAAACATTAACCCAGGCACATTATGTAACAATTGGTTTGCCTATCTTTAAAAAACACAAAAATAATCAGTTATGTTTAATCGTCTTGTAAAATATTTCCTTGAAAACCGGCTGATTACATTCATCTTCCTGATTGTTTTTGTGGGTTTGGGTTTCGTATATATGCCCTTTAACTGGAATTCAGGATTTCTGCCTCGAGATCCGATTGCAGTTGATGCCATCCCTGACATTGGCGAGAATCAGCAGATCGTTGCCACGGAATGGATGGGGCGGTCACCCAAAGACATACAAGACCAGGTGACCTATCCATTAACAACGGCATTACTTGGAATAACAGGTGTTCAGACAGTGCGTAGCACTTCAATGTTTGGGATGTCATTCATCTACATAATTTTCAAAGACAAGATTGATTTTTACTGGAGTCGGTCCCGCATACTTGAAAAACTCAATTCCTTACCTACTGGTACGTTGCCAACAGGAGTTCAGCCCACACTTGGGCCTGATGCAACAGCGCTCGGACAAATTTATTGGTATACACTCGAAGGTCGTAACCCAAAGACGGGTAAACCTAACGGAGGCTGGGATCCGCAAGAACTTAGGACAATCCAGGATTTTTATGTCAAATTTGGCTTGACTGCTGCTGAAGGCGTTTCAGAAGTTGCGTCTGTTGGTGGATTTATCAAAGAGTACCAGATCGACCTGAATCCTGAAGCCTTAAAAGCTTACAGCGTTTCAGTGATGGATGTAATGAATGCTGTTCGAAAAAGCAACCTCGACATTGGTGCTGAGACTATGGAACTGAATAATGTGGAGTACATCATCCGTGGATTGGGTTATGTAAAGAACCTGGAAGATCTCGAAGTCTCAGTGGTTGCTGTCCGAAACAACATCCCTGTTAGGCTGAAAGACGTGGCCCGGATTGCTTTTGGACCTGCCACGAGGCGTGGCGGGCTCGACAAATCAGGATCCGAAGCAGTCGGAGCAGTCGTGGTCGCCCGTTATGGCTCAAATCCCATGGAGGTAATCAATAATATTAAAGACAAAATTAAAGAGATTGAAGCAGGACTGCCCCAAAAGAAATTACCTGATGGATCCATTTCAAAAGTAACGATAGTCCCCTTTTATGACCGTACAGGCCTGATCAAAGAAACCATTGGTACTCTTGAAACTGCCTTATCTCATGAAATTCTAATCAGTATCATCGTAATTATCGTTTTGGTGCTGAACCTAAGGGCATCATTAATTGTCGCCGGCTTATTGCCGATTGGTGTCCTGATGACATTTATACTGATGCATTTCTTTGGGATAGAAGCCAATATTGTAGCATTGTCGGGTATAGCCATCGCAATTGGGGTCATGGTAGATATTGGCATTGTAGATGTTGAGAATATCCTCCGGCATCTCGAGTTGCCAGAAAATAAAGGGATTCGCGGAAAAAAACTTCTGGACGTTATCTATTTAGCAACTACCGAAGTGCGGGCTGCCGTTGTGACTTCTATAGCAACTACTATCGTAAGCTTTTTACCGGTGTTTGCCATGCAGGCAGCAGAAGGGAAGCTGTTTCATCCGCTTGCGTTTACGAAGACTTTTGCACTTTTATCGGCATTCATTCTGGGAATTGTAGTATTACCAACCCTGACACATATCTTCTTTTCTATCCATATAGACACCAAGAAGATCCGAAGGTTCTGGAATGCGGTGCTGATTTTAGCAGGTATTTTATTTATTATCCTGTGGCAAACCTGGCCTGCCCTGGCTTTGATCGCTGTTGGAATTAATAACATCCTGGAATATCGTTGGGCAGAGACGAGAAAAGAATACACCAATTATTTCAACATTGCAATCACTATTCTTGTCGCAACATACTATCTTTCAACAGAATGGCTACCTCTTGGCGCCCACAACAGCACCTTGATCAACTTTATTTTTGTTGCCGGTATCATCACAATCATCCTGGCGGCACTAATGTCAATGGTTAAATACTACGAAAACATCATCCGGTGGGCATTGGAAAACAAGGTAAAATTCCTGATGATTCCTCTGATAACCTTAATCTTTGGATTGTTGATATGGTTGGGATTTGAGAACGTTTTTGGATTCATAGGTAATGGGGCAGAAAAGACAGGATGGAAAAGCATCAGGCAGCACTCATTTTGGCAAAGTTCTGCAAAAGCCTTTCCTGGAACCGGGAAGGAGTTTATGCCCTCACTAAATGAAGGATCTTTCCTCTTGATGCCTACCAGCATGCCACATTCGAGCATTGAAAAGAACCTGGATTATATAGAAACTCTGGACCAGCGACTTACAGCGATTCCCGAAGTTGAAGTGGCCGTGGGTAAATGGGGACGTATAAACTCGGCTTTGGACCCTGCCCCGGTTCAAATGTTTGAAAACACCATCAATTATAGACCAGAATATATTTTGGATGAGAATGGTCAGCGGATGCGGTTTAAAGTTGATCATGAAGGAAACTATTTCTTAAAAAGTGGCACTAAATATAACTTCGTTAAAGAAGGATTCAGAATTATCCCTTACGATAGCCTCCTCCCTGATAATCACGGGGAATATTTCCGTCAATGGCGACCACAGATAAAAAAGCCTGATGACATCTGGAATGAAATCGTAAAAGTGACTGACATCCCTGGATTGACGTCAGCGCCAAAGTTGCAACCCATCGAAACACGACTGGTAATGTTATCAACCGGGATGCGCGCCCCTATGGGTTTAAAAGTCTATGGTCCGGATCTGAACGCCATCGAAAAATCTGGTTTGATCTTTGAACAGGCTTTAAAAGACGTTCCTTCAATAAAAACATCCAGTGTCTTTTATGACCGATCCGTTGGTGCACCTTACCTGGAAATCAAACTGAACAGAGTGGCCATGGCTCGTTACGGAATGACAGTCAGTGACGTACAGGAGGTTTTACAAGTTGCTGTGGGCGGGATGTCTCTAAGCTCATCTGTTGAAGGTCGCGAGCGATTTCCATTAAGAGTCAGATATGCACGCGAATTAAGGGACAACCCTGAAGACCTCAAACACATCCTGATTCCAGCTATGAATGGGGTACAAATTCCTTTAAGTGAAATTGCTGACATCGACTATGCAAGAGGGGCTCAGATGATTCGAAGCGAAAATACTTTTTTGGTCGGTTACGTAATCTTTGACAAACTGGAAGGGAAAGCCGAAGTTGATGTCGTGAATGAGGCTGATAAAATTATCAAAGAGAAATTAAGTTCAGGGGCACTTAACCTCGCACCCGGGGTAAGCTATAAGTTTGCAGGCAATTATGAACAACAAATCAGGGCAACGAAACGACTGGCCATCGTCATCCCCATCAGCCTGATTCTCATATTGTTGCTATTGTTTTTTCAATTCCGTACCGTCATCGCTTCTTTCATTCATTTCTCCGGTGTATTTGTTGCCTTTGCCGGTGGATTTATCATGCTCTGGCTTTATGGCCAGGCCTGGTTTCTGGATTTCTCTGTCGCAGGGATCAATTTGAGGGATCTTTTTCAGATGCACCCCATAAATTTAAGTGTCGCCGTTTGGGTTGGTTTCATTGCCTTGTTCGGCATCGCTACTAATGACGGAGTAATCATGGGCACCTATATTCACCAGGTTTTTGAAGAAAAACAACCCGCTACTGTTCATGACGTCCGCGAAGCCGTTATCTCTGCCGGAATGAGACGGGTGCGCCCTGCGATGATGACTACAGCCGTAGCTGTGATAGCACTCCTTCCGATTTTATCTTCAACTGGCAAAGGTTCTGATATTATGGTCCCAATGGCAATACCCACTTTTGGCGGCATGGTTATACAAGTGATGACAGTTTTTGTTGTCCCTTTGCTTCAAGCAATTTGGAGAGAAGCTGCAGTAAAGAAGCAAAATAAGTTAGCAATTAATGCCCTAAATAATGATACAAGCGATGAAAATTCAGGCATTTAAAAGAACAATATTCATACTACTCATCCTCGGCAGCCGCGTAATAGCAATTTGTCAGCCACAAACCGATTCATTGACAGGATACTTGCTTTGCGCGGCAAAAAACAATCCCTTGGTGATGCAGCGGTATTATGAATACATGGCATCTGCCCAGAAAGCACCCCAAGTCGGCAGCTTACCTGATCCTGAGATCAGCCTGGGTGTATTCCTGGTCCCGATGGAATTGATGGAAGGACAGCAATTGGCCGATGTCCGATTGATGCAGATGTTTCCCTGGTTTGGAATTCTTAAATCTTCCAGAGATGAAATGAGTCTGATGGCTAAAGCTAAATATGAGTCTTTTCTGGATGCAAAACTTCAATTGGATTACGACCTTCAAAGAACCTGGAGTGAGTTGCTTAAGCTTAAACAGAATATGAGGATCTCTGCAAAAAATCTCGAGATACTCCAGACTATTGAACGACTGAGCATTGCAAAATTTTCTTCTCCAATTTCCGGAAATCCCCAAGCACCAACCAAAGCTATGCCAGCAAGCAGCGGGCAAAGCGTCACTTCCGGTCCTTCCGGGATGCAAAACATGGGAGGTAGCCAGAGAAACAAAAACAGTACAGGCTCAAAACCTACTGGCGCCACAATGCCCGACAACTCCATGGGTAACGCTTCCGGAGGGTCTGGTTTAACAGATGTTTATCAAGTCCAGATTGAAATCAGGGAACTTCAGAATAACATTGAATTGCTATCGAGTCGCTGGAATTCCCTGGCGGCAGAGTTTAACAGCTATCTCAACAGACCACCTACAAATCCGCTATATCTTCCTGACACCATTGTTCAGATGACACCAAACCAATCATTATTCATAATTAATGACAGCATGCTTGAAAGAAACCCAATGCTGAATATGATTGAATATGAACAACAATCCCTGATGGCACGACACAAAATGGTAAACAAAATGGGTTACCCGATGATCGGTGTTGGACTCAATTATTCTTTGATTAAAAAAAGTGAGGGGAATAATTCCTCGATGAATGGAAAGGACATGATTATGCCGATGGTCACCGCCACACTTCCAATTTATCGTAAAAAATACAAGGCCATGAAGGATGAAATGCATGCCCTGCAATCAGCCTCAGAACAGAACTATAAAGCAACCGAGAATACTTTACAGAATGATTATTACCAGGCTTTACAATCAATGCAGGATGCTCAGCACAGGTCAAAGCTCTACACAGACCAATTCTCCCTTGCCTCCAAGTCGCTGAATGTCATGCTAATGAATTTCTCCTCAGGAACATCTAACCTATCAGATGTACTGCGCGTTCAACAACAAAATCTAGATTACGAGTATAAACAAATAGAAGCCATCGCAGATTATAATACTTCTGTCGCATGGTTAACTCGTATTGTCGGACTTTCTCAATAATATTATATTTATATACAAGAAGATGCAAAACCCAGGTCTTAAAAAATACATACCCTACTTCCTTTTTTTAATTGGAGGTTTATTCCTTGGATGGGTGTTCTTTCATACGTCTGACAAGATCACCGTGAAACAAGAGAATTTAGCTAATATTCAAAAAAAAGCTGTCTGGACGTGCTCCATGCATCCTCAGATCCGCAAACCTGAGCTCGGGAAATGCCCAATCTGCGGCATGGATTTAATCCCTTTAAGCCAGGGTGGGTCAACTATTGATTCGAACGCTGTACATATGAGCCCTGAGGCAGCGCAACTTGCCAATGTGATCACTTCTGTTGTTTCAAAACAGAATCCAATGAAACAAGTGAGATTATATGGAAAAGTCCAGGCTGACGAGCGTTTGCTTCAAAGTCAGGTGTCGTATCTGCCCGGCCGGATTGAAAAATTATCGGTAAACTTTACCGGCGAGTTGGTGAGAAAAGGTCAAATTCTAGCAACGATTTATTCGCCGGAATTAATGACAGCCCAACAGGAACTTTTAGAAACAGCAAATACAAAACAATTACAAGCCAACCTCTATGAAGCGGCAAAAGACAAACTAAGAAAATGGAAACTCTCTGAGAACCAGATCAACTCCATTGAAAAGTCTGGTGTGGTAAAAACTGATTTTGACATTTATGCCAGTACCTCCGGAATTGTCACTGCCAGGCGTGTTAACAATGGTGATTATATTTCCCCCGGGACTATCTTATATGATATCGCAGACCTTTCCCAGGTTTGGGTCATGTTCGATGCTTATGAAAGTGATCTTCCCTTTTTAACTCAGGGTCAAAAAATGTCTTTCACCCTGGAAGCCTTACCTGGGTCTAATTTTAATGGATTAATTTCTTTTGTAGATCCAGTCCTTGACCCTATTAACCGGGTAGCCAAAGTCAGGGTTGAAGTCAGCAACCAGGGAGGAAAGCTAAAACCGGAAATGTTTGCAACGGGAATCGTAGAGGCGCATCTGGACCAATACCAGGGCATGCTGGTTATTCCACGCTCTGCCGTTTTATGGACAGGTAAGCGCTCGATTGTTTATGTTAAACTCCCAAATGTTGATGAAACAGCATTTAAAATTCGCGAAATAGAACTTGGCCCCATGTTAGGGAATAGTTATGTGGTGATGGATGGCCTGACAGACGGAGAAGAGATTGTAACTCAAGGGGCTTTTAGTGTGGATGCCGCGGCTCAACTCGAAGGGAAACCCAGTATGATGGACCCAAGATCAAGCCAGGCTTCTATCCAGCCAGAGACGAAAATTCCGGACAATGATATGGCAGTCCCGAATCCTAATATTAAGGCAAAATATACTGTTTACGGCAATTGTGTCATGTGTAAAGATCGAATTGAAAAGGCTGCCAGGTCAGTGAAAGGTGTGACAAAAGCTATTTGGTCATCAAAAACGAAAGTTCTCCAGGTGCAATATCGTGAGACCCTGAAAGATCCGGACCTTATTCTTAAATCAGTTGCAGAAGCTGGACATGATAACGAGAAATATAAAGCTGACGACAAAATATATAGTGCTTTACCTAAGTGTTGTCTATATAGATAAATACACGATGGAGGGTTCGTCTATTTGCGTAAATTTACGATGATTAGAATATGACAATCTAACTAGATTTAAGGATTACGTATACTGAGAACTAGGTTATTATTCACTTTCAAACGCTGTATGTATGGCCTCTAAAACTATTCAACTCTCGAAGATAAGCCCCGTCATGTTATCTTTTATCGTAATGGGTTTTGTAGATATCGTAGGTGTTTCAGTCGGTTATGTGAAAAAAGATTTTGGATTAAGTGATTCGCTGGCCCAGCTGATCCCGTCCATAGCTTTAGTCTGGTTTTTCCTGCTTTCTGTTCCAGTTGGTATTCTTCAAGATAGATTTGGAAAGCGTAACATGCTGAATTTGGGTATGGCGATGACTGGCCTGGGGATGCTGGTGCCCTTGTTTCATTATTCTTTTCCAGTGATGCTGACAGCTTTTTTAATGCTGGGCATCGGGAATACCATCGTTCAAGTTTCGGCAAATCCCCTCCTCCACCTGGTTGTCCCTGAAAACAAATTTGGCAGTTTTATGAGCCTATCTCAGTTTGTAAAAGCAATCTGTTCGCTAATGGGTCCTATCCTTGCAACTTGGTTCGCAACAGCTTATGGTAACTGGCGTATCGTGTTTACTGTCTATGCAGTAACCTCGCTTTTGGCTGTTCTCTGGCTTTACTTCACTAAAATTGAAGAAACAACAGGTGGTCACAAACCTGCAAGCTTTGTGTCTTGTTTTAAACTACTGGGAAATTCTTTTATTCTGATTCTTGTCATCGGGATCTTTCTGATCGTAGGGAGTGATGTCGGTATGAATTCCAATATTGCGAATTATCTCAAGTCAACATTTCATATCAGCCTGGAAAAAGCATCGCTTGGGATTAGTCTTTATTTCACAGCCTTGATGATCGGGCGGTTCTTTGGCGCTGTCATCCTTAATTGGATTGCTACCCGTCCCTTCCTCATCCTGACTTCGCTATTAGCTTTATGCGGACTTGCATTGATGATCTTTGCGCCTAGCCTTATTTTGGCAGAAATTGCCATCTTTAATACCGGATTGGGGTCTGCAAACCTCTTCCCTCTGGTTTTTACAATTGCCGTCAAAAAAATGCCTCAAAGGGTCAACGAGATCTCCGGGCTGATGATCATGGCAGTGGCAGGTGGTGCTGCCATTCCTCCGCTGATGGGATTTGTCAGTCAGCATTATGGCGCTGTAATGAGCATTTTTATACTTGTTGGATGTATCGCCTATGTATTTCTAAGCTCGCTCATCCTTGGAAAGAAATAATTCAAAGTCGGGTCATTACAATATTTATCCTGCTTTCCATCTGGAAGATCAGACCATTTTCATGGGATTTGATTCCTTGGCAAAGCGGATAAAAAAAGAGCCCATTGTCGTCATTGATGGTTATCAGGGTGTTTACTTTGAAGAATTCAGGACCAGGCTCGATGAAGCCTTACGTTTGGAAGGTGTAAAGACAAAATGGGCCAATGTTGAACAGGCTTTAAAACCCTCAAAAGAAATTATCACGATGACGGCTCCATTTTTAGGAGGAGATGACCCTTTATTTGGGACAAGAACGACGCTGGGTTTGCAAGATTTTTATGATCAAAGAAGACTTACTTCTATTGGCATCTCATCTGATCATCCGCAGAATATCATATATGGTATGGGTGCTGCTTTATGTGGGATAAAAGGGCTTTTGTTGTTTATCGATCTGCCAAAGTATGAGCTGCAACAAAGATCCCGTAAAGGGATGATAAGGAATATCGGGCATGACAAGGCTTTGAATCCCAAGGAAATGTACAAAGGCTTTTATTTCGTGGACTGGGTCGTATTAAACCGTCATAAAGCCAATATCATCAAGGAAATTGACATCTTCCTTGATGGCCAGCTCAACATTGACGTGGCATGGATGGAAGGACATGCGGCCCGACAAGCACTTCACACCATGAGTCTAAATACCTTCCGTGTGAAACCCTGGTTTGAACCTGGAGTCTGGGGAGGAAGCTGGATCAAAGAAAACATCCCGGTTTTGCCACAGGATGTCCCGAATTATGCCTGGTCATTTGAGTTAATCGTCCCTGAAAATGGCCTTGTTTTAGAGAGCTCAGGACAAACCCTTGAATTATCTTTTGACAGCCTGATGTTCCTTGAAGCATCGGCCGTTTTAGGAGAAGCCTATGAGCGTTTCGGTTCGGATTTTCCGATCCGATTCGACTTTCTCGACACTTTTGATGGCGGAAACCTCTCCGTTCAATGTCATCCCCGGCCAGAGTATATTAAAACCCATTTCGGGGAAGATTTCACCCAGGAAGAATGTTATTACATCCTCGACTCCAAAGATAATGCCTCGGTATATCTTGGTTTCCAAGATAATATCCAGCCTGACATTTTCGAATCCAGCCTGAACGACAGTTTTCAGGAAGAAAAACCTATTGACATTGAACGATTCGTCCAAAAACACCCAGCAAAAAAACATGATTTCTTCCTCATTCCCTACGGCACGATACATGGCTCAGGAAGAAACAACCTGGTGCTAGAGATCAGCTCTACTCCTTATATTTTTACTTTTAAAATGTATGACTGGCTTCGGCCAGACATGGATGGAAAACCCCGGCCTTTAAATATCGCAAAAGGGATGGGAAATTTGCATTTCGACCGCAAAGGCAGTGTCGTTCAGGAAGAATTGATTTCAAAACCCGTATTACTTGACAAAGGGAACGACTGGTCCTTATTCCACCTGCCCACACATCCATCGCATTTGTATGATGTCCACCGTTATCACTTTACAAAAGAGATCCAGGTTTTTACAAACAACAAATGTCACGTCCTGAGCCTGGTAGAAGGCCAGAGTGTCCTGGTAAGCACCAAACTTGGGATGAAACAGCGTTACAATTATGCGGAAACCTTTGAGATTCCTGCAGCAGCAGTGCGATATACGGTAGTCAACGAGAGGGAAGCTGAGGCGATTATTGTTGTGGCCTTTGTGAAATAATGACTTTCTGCGTCACCACCCTCTCTCCAATAATTAGCCTTACCAAATAAATCCCTGAAGTTAGTTGCGAGACTCCGACTTTCATCTCACTGCAGGCCGATACCTGCTGCGCAATAACTTTCTGTCCTTGAAGGTTATATACTTCGGCCAGTACTGAGCCTTTTCCAAACTCATTGAAAAGAGCCTCAATCACGTGATTTTCAGAAGAAACAAAAATTCTCGCCTGCCTTCCGGACAATAGTTCCCCAACACCCACAGTCATAGTAGCATATACCATTTGGCAACTCGAATCACTCCCATTGATGTTTGTAGCTGTAAGACAAACCTGGTATGTCCCGTAAGCTGCATAACTATGTGTTGGATTTTGTAAAGCACTCTGGGTGCCATCGCCAAAAGTCCAATTATAAGCGGTAGGACTCCCTGTACTCGTATTGGAAAAAACATGATATAAGCCAGTTCCGCCAGCAGTAAAAGCAGCGACGGGAGTCTGTGCAGTACCGACTGTAGCCAGGCCATCAACTGTTGTATAAGGTCCCAAGCCCATTAAGCCATCCTGGAAATAGATAGGGACAGGTGTACTGGAAAAACCGAGTGCACATGTACTCCCTGATGCACCGATCCCATGAAATTTAACCTGGATGAAAGTGGTTCCATCTGGAACGGAATTTCCAAGACTAATCGGATTAAACCAGGAGAATCCAAGATTACCGCTGGCTACCATTGAAACATTATAAGAAGCAGGATAGCTCGGTAAAAAGGGAGCAACATTAATAATACTGTCAAAAGTAAGGATTGCCGGGTCCCATGTAATCGTCCCATTGAACGTATTAACATAATGGAACCCTTGAAGTGTATAAGTAACGAGCCCGCTGCCTCCCTGAGGGATTGTAGCAGAATTTGCAGTAAGTGTCGGAGTCTGGGCAAAGCCCACCTGAAGCACTAAAAACAGAAAAAGAGGAAGGATTAATATTCTTTTCATAGATGCTATTTTGAACTTGGAAATTTTGGATTAAATGTAAAAAAAATAGTTTATTGAACTGATTTATCCGAATTGGCACATTTTTTTGTGTCTATGGAAATTGAATATTTATTTGTTTACCTGCAAAATTCCCTGACTCATGTTCCAACAGCCATTGCTTGCGCCACAAACCACCGGCATAACCCACGAGCTTGCCATCAAAGCCTATCACCCGATGGCAGGGGATGATGATTGAAATAGGATTGTTTCCATTGGCAGAGCCAACCGCACGGCTATAGGCAGGACCACCACATTGCTCAGCCAGTTCACCATAGGTAATCGTTTGGCCATAAGGGATCTCGCTTAGTTTCTCCCAAACCATTTGCTGAAATGTAGAACCTGCAGGATTAACAGGAATATCGAAATTCTTTCTGGTCCCTTTAAAATACTCCTCAAGCTGGTGAAGAATATGACGCATCATCTGGCCTTGCCGTTTCTTTGGTGGCATCACCTGATCCACAAAATAGAGTGAATAGAGATATTCTTCATCTGCCTCCACCTTAATCAAACCCAATGAAGTCTCCACATACGCAGTGCTGATAATCAGGCCCAGCATCTCACACGGATTACTTGTTGCTTTCATAGGAACTTTTTATAAACTCTGAATCGCTTATGTATTGTAGCACCGCCACGGTCGAGTTCAGCACGCATCTTAAGATTTGTTTCCAAAACAAGGTGGATATCAATTCTCTTAAAGCCAGCTTTCACCGCGGATTCGAACATTTTCAAAACCAGGGGGACCGGCAATCCCTTGTTGTGGTATAAAGGCTTAACACCCCCCAGCATAAGGTCAAGTTGACGTGTTTTTTTAGATTCTTTGATTAGTTTTAAAATCCCAAATGGGAATAAGTAGCCCCTGCAGGCCTGGATTCCTCTTGTCAGACTAGGCAAACCAATCATAAAAGCGATGACTTCACCCGCTACACAGATTAATTTGACGAAGCGCGGGTCAAGTACAGGCATATATCGCGCTGCAAACTCTTTCATTTCTTGATCATCCAAAGGAAGGAAACCGTAAATATTAGAATAGGATTCGTTCAACATCTGAAGAACCGGAATAATATACGGTTTTAGTTCTTTTTTCGACTTAGGTTCAACAAGCTGATATTCAATGTTTTGAAGAATTCTTTGTGAAACTGTGGTATATATTGCCGGGATCCCATTTATTATCATTGAGGTATACATCATGCAATCAACCTCTTTCTCGTACCCCTCTTTTTCAACCAATTTAACCAGGTACTCCTCATTACAAGGGGCAGCCAGGGTGGGATCTTCTTCAAATCCTTCAATCTGTAGGCCTTGAGGATCTTTGTCGGAAAATCCGTAAGGCCCGATCACTTTATTCATTCCTTGTTCAGAGGCCCAGTCTTCAATGGCTCTAATTAAAGTATGTGAGATATCAGGATCATTGTAACACTCCAGGAAACCAAAACGGGCGGTTTTCTCTCCTTTTCCCTCATTGTAAGCCTGATTGACAATGCCCATAATTCGGCCAACTGCTTCTTTTTCCTTATAAGCCAACAATAAAATTGTACTGCAATGACTGAAAGATCTATTCTTTTTAGGATTGAAGAATTTCCATTCATCGACGTAAATGGGTGGAAGCCAATTCTTATGATCCCAATGGATGAATTCGGGCAAATGAATAAACGTCCTGAGTTCCTTGCGGCTTTTTACCTGCCTGATGTTTATGGTCATTGGAAATTATCCCTTATTAATTATGAAAATAAATCCGGCACCTTCTTTTTAAGCTGCAAGTTAATAAATAATAATTACTGCCATCCCCTTGATTTTCTTTATTTTTGCAGTGCTTAATTAGAGCCAATCTAAATAAAAGTATTGATTTGTAAATCATTACATCATTTCTCCACCTTTTCTAAAAAACATACATGAACATACGATATATCGGCGAAAATCTCTGGACGGGTCAGTTGGGTCATATTTCCTTACTTGTCTCCATTTTCAGTGCTTTTCTGGCCACCTTGTTTTTTTATATGTCGTCGCGCAATGAGGGAGCAAATATGCTCAAAACTCTGGCACGCATTTTCTACCTCAGCCATTTTACCTTCCTGGTCCTGGCAATTTCCTGTTTATACAGCCTGATTTTCACCCATCACTTTGAATATGACTACGTCTGGCGCTATTCTGCCCGTGAACTTCCACTTCATTATTTGATTTCCAGTTTCTGGGCTGGCCAGGAAGGGAGCTTTATGCTTTGGGCATTCTGGCAGTCTTTTCTGGGTCTTTTCCTGATCAACAGGAACAAAAAATGGGAATCTCCTACACTTTTTTGGGTCTCACTATCGCAGTTTATGCTGATGTTTATGATCGCAGGAATCAAATTAGGTTCGATCACTATTGGCCTTGACCCATTCATTCTTATGCGTGAACTCAGCGCAAACCTGAGTAATCCCGTATTCCAGAATCCGGATTACATCAAGATGATTGTAGATGGTAATGGGATGAACCCACTCCTGATGAATTACTGGATGGTGATCCACCCTCCTATCCTTTTCCTTGGCTATTCTTCAGTCCTGATACCATTTTCCTATGCCATGGCAGGATACTGGAACCGTGATTATGAAGGATGGCGCAGTCCAGCCTTACCCTGGCTGAATTTCACTGGTTTTGTCCTTGGACTCGGCATTATCCTCGGCGGTGCCTGGGCTTATGTCTCCCTGACTTTTGGAGGGTTCTGGGCATGGGATCCTGTGGAAAATGCATCTCTGGTACCCTGGCTGGCTTCGGTGGCAACACTGCACACCCTGCTGATTTCCAGAAAGAAACCTCAAAACATTAGCTGGGCTGCAATATTCATTTCCCTGGCCTATTTCCTTGTCTTGTACGCCAGTTACCTGACCCGCAGCGGTGTCCTGAAGGACACCTCCGCCCATGCTTTTGGGGAAGAGGGCCGTACAACGCCATTGGTGGTGTATATGTTGGTCTTCCTCTTGCTTTCAATAATCACATTCATTGTCCGACGTCCGAAATTTGACGAAAACAATTCTGAAAACCTGCTTTCCCGCGAATTCTGGATGTTTATTGGAGCGCTGGTCCTGGTGCTTTCTGCCTTCCAGATCATCATCACGACCTCTATCCCGGTAATCAACACGCTTCTTGGGACTAATCTAGCGCCTCCAACCAATAATATTGGCTATTACAACGCCTGGCAGATGCCCTATGCCCTGCTCATTGCCTTTTTCATCGGCTTCTCGCAAAGCCTGAAATTCGGAGATGTTCCGGTGAACAAGCTATGGCATAAAACCTTACCCGCCTTTGGTGCCGGAATTGGGATGGCTATTCTATTTGTTTTTATCTACCCATTTTCAAACCCGCTTCATTATCTTTTCCTTGTCTTCCTGGTGTTTGGACTGGTTTCCTCCTGCCAGGGTATCATCAGGAAAATTCAGAAACATGGGGGTATCGGTCCATGGATTGCTCATTTTGGCATAAACTTATTCCTTCTGGGTGTTTTGTTGACATTTTCCAACAACAACGTTATTTCTCACTTTCAGATGGACAGCCCGATGAATACAGGGGCCATGGCCGAAAACCAGATGCTTTACAAAGGCGTTATGGCAGATATGGGACCTTATCAAGTGAAGTATGTTGATTTCAAAGCAGAAGGGAAATACCTGATCTATCAACTCAATTTCTATAAAAAAGGAAAAGACATGCCTAGTTTTTCTTTATATCCTTCTGTTTTGCTCAACAGTAATATGGGAAATGTCTTTCAACCTGACACCCGGACTTTACTTACCAAGGATATCTATGGTTATATCGTCTTTGCTCCTGAGGTCAGCCAGTCAGATATCCCAGGCTTCACCATGATACGGGAAAAACAGATGGACATGGGTGATAGTCTTGTCTTGAAGGGAAATACGTTGAAACTTGATACAGTAACGGCTAGTATGGACTTCAGCCACGGGCCTGATGCGAAGATAGATGCCCTGCTTAAAGTAAAGACAGCTGGTTCATGGACTGACCTCAACCTCGGCTTCAGACTTGTAGGTCAGAATGTTACTTATAGCGATGGGATGCCCCCCGACAGTAGCCTGGTTTGCCGGATCAGTAACGTTTCAGAAAACACGAAAGGCCTGGTGATGAAATTCTATGAGAAAAACCAGGCTTTAATCGTTGTCAAAGTCATGATGTTCCCATTTATCCTGGTCCTATGGCTGGGAGCTGGATTGATATTCCTTGGGTTTTTACTGGTTCTTTACAAGAGATTAAAAAATGACAAAGCCAAGGCTTAGCATTATTGGTACCGGCAATCTGGGCACCCAGCTTGCACTGGCATTTCACGAAGCTGCTTATGTTGTTGTCGATGTCTGTAGCCGTTCTGCTGACCGAGCCATCCCTTTGGCTGAACAACTCCAGGCAAGATTCATTGATAATGTACTGATGCTGAGTGATGATGCTGATGTCTATTTGTTTTGCATTTCGGAGGAAGATCTAAGAATATTGCCAGCATTGCCTCAACTGAACGGGAAATTAGTTTGCCATAGCTCAGGCTCAACAGCCATGGATATTTTTGGCGACCTGTCGTCAAGGCTCGGCGTGTTTTATCCATTGCAAACATTCTCCCTTTCAGAACACATTGACTTTAAGGGCATTCCTATCCTTATCGAGACAAGCCTGGAGGAAGACAACGGCATGCTTCAGTTCATGGCTCAAAGCATTTCTGGCAATTTCAGCCTCATGAAAGGCAGCGATAGAAACGTAGCTCATTTATGCGCTGTAATCGCATGCAATTTTAGCAACTACTTGTATTCTGTCGCAGAAGATCTTTTACAACAACAAGGAATTAGTTTCGAAATTTTACATCCAATAATACTTGAGACGGCCCGAAAAGCCAGCCGTTTAAGCCCGAAAATAGGGCAGACCGGGCCTGCAGCAAGAGCTGATTATGAGATTATTAAACGACAAGAAGCCCTGCTGAAACAGACTCCTGAAATATTAAAAATCTATGACCTGATCACCCATGAGATCTTGCAGCGTTATCATCCTTTAAAAACACCCACAGGGGAATTGTGATCCCTTTTAAACTACTGATTCATGAGTAATTATAAAGAGAAACTGAAACATATCACGACCATAATCTTCGATTATGACGGTGTTCTCACAGGCGGCACTGTCCTGATCAATCCCGACGGGGAATTGTTACGCACCGCTAATGTCAAAGACGGCTATGCCATGAAACATGCCGTGGAAATGGGTTTCCGTATCGCTATCATCTCCGGAGGGAAATCTCATAGCGTAAAAAACCGAATGGCTCCGCTCGGCGTCACTGACGTATTCCTGGAAGTGCGTGACAAACTCAAGATGTATAAAGAATATGTGGCAACACACAACCTAAAGCCTGAAGAGATCCTTTTTATGGGGGATGACATTCCCGATTACCCTTTAATGAAAGAAGTCGGCATATCCACCTGCCCTGCCGATGCAGCCGAAGAGATCAAAGCGGTGGCAAGCTATATCTCCTTTCAGAATGGAGGACAAGGCTGTGCCCGTGAAATACTCGAGCAAGTTATGAAGGTCCAGGGAAAATGGTTTAATGAACAGTCATTCCTCTGGTAGATAATCTTTTATTGTATAAGAAAACGATGTTACCCGAACACCTCAAAAAGGAAAATTATATCCTGGCATCAGGCTCTCCGCGCCGACAGTTTCTATTAAAAGAACTTGGTTTTGATTTTACCGTTACAATAAGAAACGTTGATGAAACTTACCCATCTGATTTAAAAGCAGCTGACATTGCTTTGTATCTCTGTGAGTTGAAGTCGAATGCATTTGCAGAAGAAGAATTGAATACCAACGACGTCCTTATCACCGCCGACACCATAGTCTGGCACCAGGGACAACTTCTTGGAAAGCCCGAAAACGTGGCAGATGCAGAACGTATCCTCCACCTGCTTTCGGGAAGTATGCATGAGGTTTACACTGGAATCTGCCTAAGAACCAGGGGGCGGCGGCACTGTTTTGTCGACCGCTCAGAGGTTTGGTTTAAGGAAATCACTACGACACAAATACAGGCTTATATTGAACATTGCCAGCCTTACGACAAAGCCGGCGCCTATGGCGTGCAGGAATGGATTGGTTATGTTGCTGTTGAGAAAATCGTCGGATCGTTTTTCAATGTGATGGGTTTCCCGACCCATCGGTTTTACGAAGAACTGGAGAAATTTCTGTTAACATAAAATAATCATAATCATGTTTTTAAAAAATATCATGCTCAGGATTGCCCGCTATTTCCTGCGGGGATTGCTTTACCTGGCCCCATTGGTTGTTACCGGGATTGTTTTTTATAAGACATTTATTGTCATCGATGGGCTTTTCCCCTTTAAAATACCAGGGCTCGGCTTACTTGCCACGCTTGGAGTCATTTTTATCGTTGGCTTAATTGGGTCTTCTATCCTGGTATCGCCTATCCTCGGCTTATTGGATGATTTGTTGAGCAAAGCCCCCCTGGTGAAGATCATTTATACATCCATCAAAGATTTCCTGGAGGCTTTTATGGGAGAGAAGAAAAAATTCACCGAACCCGTTCTTGTCAAGATCTACGAAAACTCAGAACTCATGCGCATTGGTTTTGTCACCTCACGCGACCTGAGTCACCTTGGACTCGACAACAGCTATGTCTCAGTCTATTTTCCTGATTCTTATAACTTTGCTGGGATGCTTTTTATAGCACCGGTAAAAAGTATCATCCCTGTCCAGGGAGCCTCCACTGATTTGATGAAGTTTATTATTACTGCAGGAGTAGCTGAGATGCCAACTGGGAGCAAGGATGAAATAACAAATCTGTGACATCCCGATACTGAAAGCTTTCCGAAATTCAGCTTTTCCTCGCCTCTTTTATGTACTTTTGAGCATTCCAAGAAATATATGGAGAAACCTCTGATCTTTATAACGAATGACGACGGCATTCATGCCAAAGGATTGCGCTACCTCATCGAGCTGATGCGCGAGTTCGGGCGTGTGGTCGTGGTGGCCCCTGACAAAGCGCAGTCGGGCATGGGCCATGCTGTCACTACTGCCAGCCCATTACGGGTGAAGAAAATCCTTATAGAGCCTGATTATGAGGAATATTCCAGCAATGGAACCCCTGCTGACACGGTAAAACTTGGACTAAAAGTGGTGTTAAAACAGAAACCTGACCTCATCGTCTCCGGAATCAACCATGGCTCCAACGCCGGAATCAACATTCTGTATTCAGGAACGATGGGCGCTACCCTGGAAGGTGCCATGAGCGGCATTCCTTCCATCGGCTTTTCATTACTCGACCACAGTCATAATGCGGATTTCAGTCATTCAATTCCATATATCCGGAAAATTACTGAGCATGTTCTAAAACAAGGACTGGCCCCTCATACCTGCCTGAATGTCAACATCCCATCAATAAATTCCGGGGAAATCAGGGGAATCATGGTTTGTAGAATGGGAAAGGGTTACTGGGAAGAAGTGCTGGAAGAAAGACGCGATCCGCACAACCGACCTTATTACTGGCTTGCCGGCTCCTTCCAAAGCCTCGACCATGGCACCGACACCGATGAATGGGCGCTCGACAATCATTATATTTCTGTAGTACCAATTCAACTTGACCTCACCGCACATAACCTCATCCCAACATTAAAAGACCTTGAAAACCATATTTAATAAAGACGATGCGAAATACGGTATGCTGATCGGCTTCATTGCCCCCATCATCGTATATCCAGTATTTTACATGATTGTTTTCCTGGTTTGGAAAATATTCCCACTGAAACCTTTTATCAACCTGAACGGACTGATTCTATTGAGTATCGCACCCAATTTCCTCCTGATCAGGCAGGCAATGAGCCGTAAGAAACTGGAACATACCGGTGGAGGTCTTGTTGCCCTCACGTTTATTTATATCATGCTTTTTTTCCTGGCCAGGAATTATATTGCATCGATTCAATTACCCGGTCTCATCATACCTTTGTAAACTGCTCATATGAAATATTATATCATCGCCGGCGAGGCATCAGGTGACCTTCACGCTGCCAATCTTATGAAAGAGATCCGGGCACGGGATGAACACGCTGAGTTCCGTTGCTGGGGCGGTGATAAAATGCAGGGACAAGGCGGAAATCTCATGAAACACTACCGCGATCTCGCCTTCATGGGTTTCCTGGAAGTTGCCTTAAACATCAGGAAAATCATAGGCAACCTCGACTTTTGCCGAAAGGACATCATGGTTTGGCGACCCGATGCTGTCATACTGGTGGATTATCCCGGATTCAACCTGAGAATTGCTGAATTCTGCCATAAACAAGGGATTAAAGTATTTTATTATATCTCGCCCCAGGTCTGGGCCTGGAAAAAATCAAGGATTAAAAATATTGTCCGGGATGTTGACCGCTTGTTTGTGATCCTTCCTTTTGAAAAAAAATTTTACAAAGAGTATCACTATGATGTTGATTTTGTAGGGCATCCCCTACTGGATGCCCTGGATGGCAGCCATGAGAAAAACGATTCTGTGGCTTTCCGTACCAAACATCGATTGGACGACAGAAAAATCATCGCCTTGTTGCCGGGTAGTCGCAAACAAGAAATCAGCAAGATTTTACCCATCATGCTGCAGGCAATGACTCATTTCCCAGATTTCCAGGCAGTAGTAGCTGGCATGACCGTTAACGAACCTGCATTATACGAGAAATATAGCGACGGTCACCCGCTGAAAGTGATTTATAACAGCACCTACGATCTTCTTCAGAATTGTGATGCCGCAGCGGTAACATCAGGAACGGCCTCCCTGGAAGCAGCCTTATTGAATGTCCCCCAGGTGATCTGCTATAAAGGAAGCCCGATTTCATTTGCCATTGCCCGTAGAATTGTTAATGTGAAATATATTGGCCTGCCTAATCTCGTACTCGACAGGGAAATCGTCACCGAATTGATCCAGAACGACCTGAGCCCTGAGAATCTCAAAGAGAACATCCATAAGCTTTTATATGATCAAGATGTAAGGAGTCATTTGGCAGATGATTATGAATTGCTTAAAAAGAAACTGGGAGGGCCCGGCGCTTCAGCCCGAACTGCGGAGCTCATCCTGCACTACCTCAAATCCGCAGTAAAACATACCTAGCCTATTATTTTGCATGCCAACTTTTAACAGAACTCTTTCTGCTGCTATTCTTATAATTATTCTAATCCTTTTCCCTGATTTGGCTAATTGCCAGTCAGTGCCTCTGAAAGTCAGACTCTTTAGCGGAAAGCAAATAAAGGCAGTCAACCTATGCGCTGTTTCCGGGATTTACAACATGAAATCCGGGAACAAAGCCCTGGGTAGCCTTAAAACCAGTTCAAAATGCACACTGAAATTGGAGAATGGCCAAATCAAGCTGGAGAAATCAGGAAAAATATACGGGTCATTTAATAACATAAGCTTGACACCCAAAGGACCACAACCTATCTTAAACATTAAGTCCAATGCTGAAGATCGAAATTATGAAGGGGCGTTTACTATAAAGATCTTGAATGGAGATCTATTGATTATCAATAACATAGAACTTGAAAAATACGTAGCCGGCGTGGTTGAATCAGAAGGCGGTGATGCGCATAATACCGAGTTTTACAAGCTACAATGTATGATTTCAAGAACTTACGCCGTAAAAAATCTCAGAAAACATGAGGCTGAAGGATTTAACTTTTGCGACCAGGTTCATTGCCAGCATTATAAGGAAAGAGGGCGTTATTCAGATGTCTTACTGGCACGCGATGCCACTAAGGGAAAAGTAATCGTGGACCAATACGGCAACCTGATCTCTGCTGCTTTTCATGCCAACAGCGGCGGAGAAACCGTAAGCGCAGAAGATGTATGGTCATTTAAAGAAAATTATTTAAAAGGTATTAACGATACTTTTAGTACCAAAATGACGAAAGCCAAATGGGAGAAAAAAATAAAGACTGAAGACTTTTTAAGCATTTTAAAATCAAAATATAACTATCCTGTTGACAATAAAATAATGCGCGACAGTGCAATAACATTCACACAAATACACAGGAAGCTTGTCTTTCCAGGGGGAATTGCCTTAAAAGCGTTGCGTATAGACCTGGACTTGCGATCAACCTATTTTAGTATTGAACCCAATGTTGACAGTCTCACTTTTCATGGAAACGGATACGGGCATGGCGTTGGCTTAAGCCAGGAAGGTGCCTTGCAGATGGCTCGTACTGGATATAGCAGCGATCAGATCCTTAACTTCTACTATAACAATGTGAAGATCCAACGACTGGAAAAAAACATGATCCCCAAAAAGCCGTAATTTATTTTTTATGCTGTTGCTGCATGGCCTTGAGATCAACAGCCAGGGCTTTTACGTCCTTTATCTGGTTATAGATCTTCCCCCTTGCAATGACCAAAGGATATTTCACGGTAAATCCTTCCCCTTTGTCTCTTCTCATATAATAGCTGACAATCCTGTCAACGAAACGTCTGTCGAGGGCGACATCATAATCTTCAAAAACTACGCCTTCCTCTGCAAAAACTCTTTGGATATCCTGACAACGTTCACATTCAGCTTTGCCAAGTACAACAACCCGTTTACTTAAAGTGTCTACAGGCTTATTATCCCGTATCTTTTCTAATAATACCAAGGCTGATTTACGCAGTGTGCTGTCGGTTTCTGCCACCTTCTGTGCTTGAGAAAAAAACGGTATCGCTAATAATATCAGAGCAATAAGGAATTTCTTTAAGGTCATATTCTGAAAAAATTAAAACTATCGGTTAAAATACTAATAAACTTGTTCTGCTTTTGTAGGTGCTGAATAATGAAAATCGGTGAACAGATTGGTACATAGGGAGAAATAGAAGATATTGGCTTTGAGTCCTGCATAAGGCTTGTTGCCACTTCCGTCAACGTAATTTTCGTTGTGAAAATTGCTTAAGTAATACTTGAATTTCAAGTTGGCGCCATACGGGAAATTTATTCCGATCAGGAAACCATGTTGTATCATTTCCTCGCGATTGCTGAACCAACCCGTGACCTTACTGATTTTATCGCCACCATCATATGTTTTTTCCTTGTATGCAAGGGCAAACTCAATTTCATAACCACCATAGACAAAGGCTCCTCCGAGATTTCCTAATTTAATGCCGAGGGGAATACCCACATTGTAAGAACGGAACTTCTTTTTATAGGTATACTCAACACCAGGATGTGCTGATTCAATTCCTTTAAAATGATTGTTGATGTAACCCACGTTGCGAAGCGCAATCCCGGTAAAAACACCAATATGTTTGTTCATATCCATATTAAACATGGTTTGAATGTTGAAAACTGGTGCCCAACGAATGGTCGACTCGTGGCTGTTGCCGTTTTGTTCAATGTTGGCAAAGGAAAAAGCCATTTCCCCACCGCTGGTAAAGTATGTTTTCTTTTGGGCGTAAACTGAAAATACAAATAAGAAGAAGAAGGATAATGTAAATAGTTTTTTCATGAGCATATTTATTAAAACAATTAAAAACAAAAATATAACTGATTTTAGAATTTCTGAAGAAAAAAATATAAAATAATCATATGTTAAATGGGCAAATCTGCTTTAAATGTTCCTGGATGACAATTATAACAGAAAATAATCCAGATTTTCTTTCCAGTGACAGCCTGATTTTCCATCTAAAGGAATAAAGACAAGCATTGATTCCCTGGCATAATATTCCCCTTGCACGTATTCTTATCCCATTTATCCTGGGATGCTTAATGGCAATCCGGCTCGAGGCACGTGACTGCCTTATATCATGCATCCCTTGGCTGTCGACCGGATTAATCCTGTTTTTCCTTGCATTACCTGCCCGAACCATCCCCTTTCGCAAACGATGGATTCACGGAATTTCAATCTTAACATTGTTCTTTATATTTGGATACCAGCTTGTTAACAACAAACCTTCCTTTCTTAAAAAAGATCATTTCTACTGGAAACAAAAACAAGGGCAAAACGCAGTGATGCTGATCTGTATCAACAATGAACCTCAGCAAAAAAACAATAAAATCAAGACAGAAGGCAGCGTGCTGGAGATAAACGGAATCCCTTGTTCCGGGAAAATCAGCCTAACACTGGCTCCCGGGAAGTCGGTTCCCGAATATGGGGAGATGATTTTGGTGAAAGCTTGCCCGCGCTTCCCTGAAAAAGCCAGAAATCCTTATGACTTCGATTACGGTAAGTCATTGTTTTACAAAGAGATTTATCATACAGCCTCAGCACGGACTCAGGATTGGGTAAACCTTGGCCATTTTAGAGGGAATGTGTTGGTCTGGACTTCCATAAGAGCCCGTAATTTTCTTGTTAAAACACTAAAAGATAATGGACTTAAGGATGATGAACTTGACATTGGCGCTGCACTTTTGCTGGGTGCCAATTCCGATTTTGATCCTGAACTCCGTCAGATCTATGGGAAAGCAGGAGTCACCCACATCCTTTCTGTTTCCGGATTGCACGTTGGCTTGATATTCTTAGTTTTTAGCCAGATCCTTAGCTGTATCAAAGGAAACCGCTTTAACAATCTCTTGCGGTCTTTCATTCTTATCGTCCTCATCTGGGCTTATGCTTTCCTGACAGGCTTGTCTCCGGCAGTGCAGCGATCTGCACTGATGCTCAGCCTGGTAATCCTTGCGAGAGACATGCGGCGCAAACCTCACTTACTCAATGTACTATCGGGCTCTGCATTTCTAATACTTCTGTCTGATCCATACCTTATCACTAACCTCGGTTTTCAACTTTCATACCTTGCCGTCGCAGGGATCGTTCTTCTGGAACCACTAATCAGTGACCTGCTTGAATTTCAACACCCCTGGCTCGAAAAGGCTTGGAAGCTATGCAGTGTGTCCTTCGCCGCTCAAGCTGCAACTTCACCCCTGTCGATTTTCTATTTTCATCAATTCCCTCTTTATTTCCTGCCTGCAAACCTGATCATTATTCCATTATCAAGTTTTGTGATGTATTGGGGATTAGGTGCATTGTCTTTTTCATGGATCAGCGTCCTGAACAAACCAATGTTTTACGGTCTCAATCTTTTAGTGAAGTTAATGACCGGATTTACTTCCATTATTGCGGGCTTACCTTTTTCTAGTTCAGGCTTGCTCATCATCAATACCCATCAGAGTATTTTAGCCTATGTAATCCTTATTTCCGGCATCGCATTTTTATCAAGCAAGAGGTTTACAATGTTATGGATCTGCTTGTTATCATTACTTTCGCTGGCATTCTCATTCAGTCTTTCCAAGCTTTTCCTTTCTAAAAAAAGTTATTTAATCGCCTACAGCAGTCCGAAAAAATCAATGATAAGCATACAAGAAGGGATTGCTATGAAAACTCTTATCTTCCATGGAGATACAAATCCCGGCAGAGAAATTGGAAACATCCTGATAAACCAAAAAATAAAAACACACACAATACAACAAGTGGGTATAAGCCCAAAGCTCAAAAACAATAAACAATACAAAGAAATTGACGTGATTCAATTTGGCGGAAAACAATACCTTATCCTTTGTGATTCAAGTCAAAATTCCAGCATAAAAAACATGAAAAATATCGATGGGATCTTTGTGTATGAACCTATTCTTCCAAACTTTTACCCTGAAGATCTTCCAAAAGGCTTGACCTTTATCTTGTGTGGAACCGAATTGAGCCGACAGAATATAGAAAAATGGTCCTCACTATGTAATCAATTACATATCAGGCTATTCAATTTAAAAAAAAGAGGAGCCTTCGTCTTAAGTTCGGGCAAAATTTGAAAGAAAATATTATCTTTACTTTTTTAAAAGCAATGGAAATAATATTACTTATTAGCGGATTGGTGGTTGGAATGCTTTCCGGATGGATTATAGCACAATCCAAAGGAAAAAACCTGGCAGCTTCGTTTGCTGAAAAAGAACAAACGCTTCAATCTCAGCTGCTAAAGGAATCCACAGAAAGAGAAGCAGACAGGCGTGTCGCCGAAAACCAGCTGAATCAGCTGAGTCAATTGAAAAAAAATGCTGAAGATGAAGTTTTGAGTCTGAGAAATAACCTGGACATTCTGAATGCAGAGCTTTCCCAAACCAAGGCCAAAGATCAATACCTTCAAAAGAAGATTGAAGAAAATGCTGCTGAGCTTGAAAAGCTCCAACAACGCTTTACGCTCGAATTTGAGAACATTGCCAATCGCCTGTTGAAGCAACACAGCATGGAGTTCTCAGAATCCAGCAACAAGAATATCAGTGAGTTGCTGAATCCATTTAAAGAGAAACTTCTGACTTTTGAAAATAAAGTAAACCAGGCCTACGACAATGAAATGCGGGAAAAGATCAGTTTGAAGGAAGAGGTCAAACACCTTATCCAGATGAACCAGCAGATGAGCGAAGAGGCCAACAACCTGACACGCGCACTGAAAGGTGACGTTAAAAAAATGGGGAATTGGGGCGAAGTCTTGCTGGAGCGAATCCTGGAAAGCTCAGGACTCGAAAAAGATACAATGTACAAAACACAGGTGAGTTCCACTTCTGAAGAAGGAAAAAGATCACAACCAGATGTCATTGTCTATCTCCCTGAACGAAAACATATTATCATTGACGCGAAAGTCAGTTTGGTTGCCTATGAACGTTATTCAATGGCAGAAACAGATGAGGAGCGAAAACAATTTGCTAAGGAGCATTTGCAATCAGTATATGCACACGTGAAAGGACTAAGTGCTAAAAATTATCAAAGCACTGAAGGGCTCGACAGCCCCGACTTTGTGCTGATGTTCCTGCCTATCGAAGCTTCTTTTAGTGTGGCATTCAAAGAAGACACAGAACTCTTTGAATTTGCCTGGAAGAACAAAATTGTGATCGTAAGCCCATCCACCTTGCTGGCAACATTACGCACAGTTCAGTCGATATGGAAACTAGAGAATCAGAACAAGAACGCCCAGGAAATTGCCAAACAGGGCGCCTTATTGTATGAGAAATTTGTCGGCTTTGTGGAAGACTTACAAAAAGTTGGGACCTATCTTCAATCTACACAAAAGTCTTATGATGATGCCCTTGGAAAACTGAGCACTGGCAAAGGAAACCTCATCAACAAGGTAGAAACGCTTCGCAAACTCGGCCTGAAACCCAACAAAAACATCCCGGAACGCCTACTTGGGCTGGATGATAACGTAATAAGCACTGGAGATACTGAAGAATGAAAAGAACCTGGATCTGGTTTTTATTACTCATTAGTTTTGCCGGCTGTGTGATTCCTTCAGAATTCAGCCGGCTTGATCTCAATGGGCTCTACGATCCTGCTGTACGTTTCACCCAAGCAGAAGGCCAGGCTTTTCATCTGAATGACAGCATCACCAAAGTCATCATGGCTATTCAATGTACTGATCTGACCTATAAAAAGTCCAGGCCCGACAACCCTCCTACTGCCCGGCTCCTGATTACCTGGTCACTTTCAGAAACATACGAAAACATTGACCTTTTAAAAAAAGACAGTACCTATATCACCGATACGCTCATGCAATTAAGTGATAAAACGCTCCAACCAGCATTCAATCTGAAACTTAAGAATAAGGGTACGTATTTATTTTCGGCTGTCATTGTCGACCTCAACGCAAACAGGGATGTGGATTTTTTCCTGCCTATCGACAAAGACAGTACAGATCTCAGGGAGAACTTCTTTTTATGCACAGAAGATGAAGAGCTTATCTTTGGAAACCGGGTTTCTTCAGGCCAAACATTCCGTATTAAAAGCATAGCAAACAAGAGTCACATTTTATATGGCCGATATTATAACCGCCAATTCCCGATTGCCATTCCCCCTTATGCCATGGAAAAAGGGGAAGCATTCAAATATAAAGCGGATAGTACATTTAGCTTAAATTTTTCAAAAGGAATCACGATCCCGATAAACTTCAAGCGAAAGGGGTTTTATCATTTTCAGAGCGACACTGCTGACAAACAAGGATTTACAGTTTTTGTCGGAGACCGGGACTACCCACATGTTAGTTTACCTGAGCATATCCTGGAGCCTTTACAGTATATCACAACCTCAAAAGAATACAAACAACTCACTGTAAATCCCAACACGAAGCTCGCTGTCGACAGCTTCTGGCTTTTCCATGCCGGCTATACCGACAGAGCTAAGAACCTGATTTACAGGTATTACAAGCGTGTTGAAGAAGCAAATATTCTTTTTACTTCTTATCTGGAAGGTTGGAAAACCGACAGAGGCATGATCTATATTATCTTTGGACCGCCAAGTCACGTTTTTCGGGCAAGTAATGTTGAAAACTGGACTTACGGCGAAATCACACAAGCGCAATCACTGAGATTCAGTTTTGTCAGGGTCAACAATCCCTTTACCAACAATGACTTCAGCCTGATGCGCAACCCCATGTATAAAGAAAGTTATTTCAATAGTGTTGAACTTTGGAGACGATAAAATAAAAAGCCTGTGGCAAGAGAAACAATGATTTATGGCGTACACCCGGTGATGGAAGCACTGGAAGCCGGGAAAGAGATTGACAAAGTGCTGATCCAGTTGGGTTTACGCAGTGAGCACTCCAGAGATCTTATTAAAATGCTGGACGAAAGGGAAGTTCCTTACCAAACGGTCCCAATTCAGAAACTAAACCGGCTCACCGGAAAAAACCACCAGGGGATCATCGCTTTTATCTCAGCGGTGGAATACATTGACATTGAGAAACTTCTGCCCATACTCTTTGAAGAAGGCAAGAATCCGTTTCTTCTCGTTCTCGACCGGATTACCGATGTGCGGAACTTTGGGGCCCTGGCACGCACAGCAGAATGCGCCGGAGTGAATGCAATCATCATTCCATCCCGGGGCTCGGCCCAGATCAACGAAGATGCCATCAAGACTTCTTCAGGTGCCCTGATGAATGTACCGGTCTGTCGTGCCCCAAATTTGAAAAACACCTTACGCTTTTTAAGAGAAAGTGGCTTGCAGGTTGTTGCTGTGACAGAAAAAGCCAAAGATGAATATTATGAGATCGATCTTAGTACACCAACTGCCTTGATCCTCGGTTCTGAGGAAGATGGAATCAGCGATGCCTATCTCAGGCTCAGCGACCAGCAGGTTCGGATTCCTCTGCTTGGTGAAGTATTATCGCTAAACGTCAGCGTAGCCGGTGGCGTTTTGATGTACGAAGTGGTAAAACAAAGGCTGACACAATCCTAAACCACCCATGACAAGGCTCTCACGCTATTTCCCTGAAGAAGGTTTCCTTGTCATTATAATGCTTCTTGCGACCCTGCTCCGTTTCTGGGGCTATGGCAGTGTTTCATATGCCAATGACGAGTTAAGTGCCCTGATCCGCGCCCAATACCCTACCTTCACCGAGCTTGTAAGCAAAGGATTTTATGTGGATGGTCATCCTGGTGGCATCCAGATCATGCTCTTTTACTGGATAAAGCTGGGAGGCACTTCCGAAAGCTGGGTCAGAATACCTTTCATCCTGATGAGCATCGGCAGCGTCGGGGCAGCATATTCTCTCGGAAAACTGTGGTTTCATAAAACAACAGGATTGTTTACGGCAGCCTGCATGGCATTCCTCGAATACCCGCTCATTTTCAGTAGGATCGCTAGACCTTATGGCCCCGGACTTCTTTTCAGCCTGCTCCTTTTGATCCTTTGGACAAAAGTCGTTTTCCTAAAAACACAAAGGACCAACAGACAAGAATACTGGCTGGCTGTCCTCCTTGGATTCGCAGCGCTTGCCTGTATGTATACCCATTATTTCAGTTTTTTACTAGTGATTCTTGTCGGAATAACAGGCATTTTTTTCGTGACGCCTGAGCGAATGAAATATTACCTGCTCTCCGTTGGGGTTGCCATAATCCTGTTTATCCCTCACATCCCTATTACATTAAACCACCTAACATTCAAAGGTGTTGGTGAATGGCTCGGAAAACCCGAGGCAGCATGGATGCCCCATTACCTCTTCCAGGTTTTTAATCGCTCCTGGCTACTTATCTTCCTGATCTTTTGCATTTTATGTTTCGCGGCCTGGAAAACTAAAAATTTTAACTGGCGAAATCCGTTCCGTTGGATCAGCCTCGGATTGTTCATGGCTGTTTTCCTGATTGCATTTGCGTATTCTGTTTGGGTTAATCCGGTTTTACAAGACTCTGTATTGCTTTTTGTATTCCCCCTATTGTTGCTTCTGATTTTCAGCTTTCTCCCCAATGATTTTAACAATTACCTGAAAATCTGCCTGCTGACTTTTTTGTTGATTGGAACAGTCGACACCATCGCCTTGCGCCATTTTTATTCAAAAAACCATTTTGCTGATTTTAAAGGCGTTGCAACAGCAATCAATACATGGACATTAAGATGCGGCGCAGATAAGGTGACGACCACCGTGGTTGCAAACAACCCTTACTATTTGAATTTTTATTTGCGCAACCTGGGTGGCGAACAAAAGTTCTCTCAAAGTGATAACCGGGGCGGGAAAGACATTAAAGAGCTCATCAACATCCTAAAAACGTCGAAAACACCTTATTTTGTGCATGCCTGGACCAAACCTGAACCTGCGGAGCTGAAAGATATTATCTTGTCATACTATCCATATGTCATTGAAGATCATGTCTTTGACAATCTTTCAAGCGCAACTCTCTATGGAAAGAAGTGTTTTACAGGAATGTGTAAATCTGATTCTCCTGGCTTGGAAGTTAGCAATGACTTTGAGAAGACTGACCTTTGGGGATTCGACATGAAATATCTCGTTTCAGACCTGATTCAAAAAGCCAATAGAGGTATAAAAATGGATTCCAGCAGCGAGTTTGGGCCAACTTACAAGTTGAATTTCAGCGATTTAAAATTGAGCTTGCCTGTTTTGGTAAAGATAGAGGCCCTTGCCTGCCTGCCGGATAGTTTGTCGGATGCTTCCCTGGTATTTGCCATGGAGGACAGCAAAGGGAAAACCTATAATTGGGCTGCTTCTGATTTTTCGCTTTATCTTGACAAAAAGTCCTGGGGACCGGTTTATTTCACCACAACAATCTCTGAGATACGATCCACCAGCGACAAAATCGCCATTTACGTCTGGAAACCAAAAAAAGGAATTGTTTACCTCGACAATTTCCGGATACGATTTTATCATGAACCTTACTTAAATTGATAATGTCCTTTACCCCAGAAACGCTGAAAGATTTCCTGGAAGAAAAATACCTTTTATACAATCGTCCTTCATTTATTGAACAAGATCCAATCTCCATTCCGCATCTTTTTAGCCGGAAAGAAGATATCGAGATATCCGCATTTCTCACAGCCACTATCTCATGGGGCCAACGACCAAGTATTTTGAAAAATGCCCATCGCCTTATGGAATTAATGGACATGGCGCCACATGATTTTATCATGAATGCCAAATCTGATGACACTAAGAGATTCAGGCAGTTTGTCCACCGGACCTTCAATGGCATCGATTGTATCTATTTTCTGAAATCCTTACAAAACATTTATCAAAAGCATCAAGGACTTGAAAAAGTATTCCAATCAGGATTCGGCAAAGATGCCACAGATACTGGCAAAGCCATTAGTCATTTCCGCAGTATTTTTTTCGAACTCTCACATCCAGCCCGGACAGAAAAACACGTATCAGAGCCTTCACGTAATTCAGCTGCGAAGAGAATCAACATGTACCTGAGATGGATGATCCGCCAGGACGAGATGGGCGTCGATTTTGGACTTTGGAAAATCATCAGTCCTTCCAAATTATGCTGTCCGCTCGATCTCCACTCGGGTAGCGTTGCCCGGAAACTTGGTCTTTTGGAAAGAAAACAGGATGACTGGAAAGCGGTTTGCGAACTCACAGGCAACCTTAGACGATTTGACCCGTCTGATCCTGTAAAATATGACCTGGCGCTTTTTAGCCTGGGGGTTTATGAACACTTCTGATTTTTAGTATATTTGTAAAGAAATTCTCGGAAAAATGAAGAAACTATTTTACCCGGCACTGGCTCTTTTAATGATCATCGCCTTTTCGTGTACCAAAACCAAGGAGGATATTAAAGTTGAGCTCCTGAATAACTTCATGCCCACAACAACAAATTCTTTTTGGACTTATACCGATTATCCCCAGGGCAGCGTTTACAGTCAGCTGGTTACCAGCATCGACTCCACTTTCGGAGGCAAGAAATACCGGGGTGTCGCCAATACACAGGCTGGGATATCCTGGTACCGCAAAGATGCTGGTGCTTATTATAATCTGCTGATCAATGGAAATCAACAGATTGAATTTCTCTATTTAAAAGATAATGTGCCTGTCGGTGCACATTGGGATGTTTCCTACACTAACAACGGAAATCCTACCAAATTGCATTATACCATCGCAGAATTTGATGTGCCAAAAACTGTTTACGGGTTCATTTACCCGCATTGCATCAACGTGAATATGAAGACCTATATCGACTTCGGCGACGGAGATACTTTGATGGGGAATAGCACAAACCTATATGCCAACGGAGTTGGATTGGTGTATGTGGAGCGCTCTTATGATAGCAAAACCTATCTTAACAGCTATAAAATAAATTAAGGCGCGCAATTCACGCACGACTTATTTCTTCATTTTCCCAAGCAATTCAACATACGCCGCTTTCTCCCTAAGCGAAGCAAAGCTGCTATCTTTTTCCATCCGATCCAAGTCATTAAACCCTAGATTCACTGCATCTTGCAATGACTTTATTGCTTCGCTCTCTTTCCCTTGCTTCAGAAAAAGCACAGCCCCAAGGTAGGCATGCTCAGCATTCTCCGGGTCGATGACAGCGTATAGTTGGTTATAACGATCCGCAGCATCCCAGGCGCCGGAACGCATCGCCTGGTTGACACTGGTATATGTGGCCAGGCTCAAATAGCCCAGGACACGTTTGTACATCATTTTTTCATCAGAAGTAGCAGAAGTCTTCGTCTTCTTATCCAGGGAAGCTGCTTCTTTCCGCCACCAATTCACATCTTTTGACATCAGGTCTGCTGCATAGTCCAATTGCGCGTCTTTTTCGTGCTGTAGGATTTTATTACACTGATTAACAGCACCTTGATAGGCGGGTCTTTTTTGAATAACATCCAGTTCTTTTTTAAATGTCACATCCTGGGGGAAGCCTTCAAGGTAGTGAATCGCCTTATGGCAAACATATTCTTCCAGCAAAAGGTCATTGGCTTGCCTGGCTACTACCAGGTCTCTGTGAAAAGCGGTCAACACCTCGGCAATATAATCATTGTCTGTTGGCAGGAATCCGTCTTTCATCGCCTTTAGCTGTAGCCAGTAAAAGATCTCAGGAATCATTGTCGCCGGTGGCCAGGCATGTTTTCCATCATGAAGCAGCAGGAAATGGGGTAAGGGGCTCTTGTCAAGCTGGTTAAACATGAGCTTCATTTCCAGGTAATTCATATCGCCCATACCGGCAACTCCAAGGTATTCAAAGGGTTTTGTGATGGGTGCACCCAAGTCAGGAAGCCTGGCAGAACATCCGATCACGGCATGTATATCGGAACGTGTCATTGCAATAGCGCCTGCGACCCGCGCACCCCCCGAAAACCCAAAGAGTTGTATACGGTCCGGATCGATACTCAGGCGGGAAGAAACATCTTGTATCAAAGTTTTAAAGATCTCAAGGGAGGTCTGAAAAGGCAGACCGTTCCTGGAATCATTGGAACCAATTAGGATATAACCATATTTCTGTGCTTGTTCCTGGCAGAGTTTCAGTGGGATACTTCCTTTGCCACTCGGGTCGAAAGCAACAATTACCGGCCACTTTTTTGTGGAGTCATATTGCGAAGGCAAGTATAAGGCAAAGCTACAATCCCCCGACAAACAACTGATTTTTTGCATGATGACTCCTCTTTGTAGCACAACTATGGCAGGTGCAGCTTGACGCGACCCTGTCTTCCCTTTACACGAAAACCCCAGTAAAGTAAGGCCCGCCAACATCAAAATCCAACAAAAATTCTTCATAGCTTAAGTTTAGAAGCTATAAAATTAACAACATTCTGTATTTTCGCAGGAAACAAATCAATTTCCTTTCCGTGAGTACAATCTCTGAAAACCACACTTTAGAAAATGTCGCCAGGCTTTACCTCCTCAAGTTACAAGCCATCAACCAATATGAGTATTTTGCTAAACAATCGAAGAAAGACGGCTATGAACAGATCATGGCAATCTTTACCGAGATGCACGAACAGATCCTGAATCATGCCAAAACATTATTCAGGCTACTGGAAGGACAATCGCCAGTCGTTTCCCTGGAGGTTAAAAGTCCGGGCATCAGCAACACCGCAGAAAACCTGGCTGTCTCCATCGCTAATGAAAAAGCGATGATCGCACTCTTGAAAGAATGTGAAGCGCTTGCCTGGACTGAGGACCAAAAGAAAGTAGCCACGAAACTCAAGCTATTCTCGCAAATTAGTGAGTTCTATGTGAGGCGTTTTGAGAAACTCCTGAAAAACATTGAAGATGGCACTGTCTTCAAGAAAGATCATAAAGTTAAATGGTATTGCCGCAAATGTGGGCTCATCTATGAAAGTGAGCGCGCCTTGCATAACTGCCCCGGATGTGAGCATCCTCAAGGGTACTTTGAGGTGTTGGCGGAGAATTTTTAGGCTGACGTCATCAAGAGCGGAGTCGAAGGATGGCGGGATCGGCTGAAGACTGTTAGACTGAGGGCTGAAGGCTATAGAACTTGATCATTTGCTGCGCTATATTTCGACAATCGTAGTATTCGAGTGCGAGTAGCTGTGCATTTTTACCGATCATCCGGCAGAATTCCTTTGACTCTCTGCATTTGCTGATTTGAATGGCCAATTCTTCCTTAGTATTCCCAATTAAAATGTTTTTTTGATCTGTATATGGGATTCCTTCGGCGCCAATGGTCGTGGAAATGATCACTTTTCCCAGTGCCATGCCTTCTATTATTTTTGCCCTGATACCGCCACCTGACAATAAGGGAACGATCATTATCGCCTTGTCTGCATGATAGTCAACTGATTCGCTTACTTTCCGATCTACAATAAGGTGTTTATTCTGCCGCTTTATAAACCACTGAGGCATATTTTTTCCTGCAATTCTGAAAATGAATTCAGGATAATCTTTAATGACAAATGGCATTACTTCTTCCACAAACCACCTGATTGCCTGAGCATTAGGCAACCAATCCATAGAACCCAAATGATAAAAAACCGGAAAATTCTCAAATTGCCTTTCTGTATCTAGGTATTGACGAATGGAAAAGTCAAACCCAATAGGCACGGTGGCCATGGCAATTTTTGGTGCGTAGAGTGCGAATAGCTGACGATCCGCTTCAGAAATGGCGATGATGCCATCAACTTTAGCTACCTGCTTAATTTCAAATTGCTTTAGCCGCTTCGTTGCCAAACGCAAATAGCTCTTTATAAATGGATTATAAGCGTGAGCCAGGTACCTTTCCCATACTTTATTTTCTACATTCTGCGGACGAAGCACTACCCTGGCTCTCGAATATTTCCTGATTGTATCCAGATACAGGCACAAATACACATGCTCCAGGTGGACGATATCATAGGAATCCTCCTTCAAAATTCTTATTAAATATGATTCAAATTCCTTTGAATAAAATCGCTCCACGAAATAGGATTCATTGGAAAAGAGATTCAGGAGTGCTTTCACCGGACTGAATCGGGTATCCACCCTGGCATATTCGAAACGGGTCTTTTTGACAAAGTCTGTTGGAATGACGCTTTTTTCGACCCAATTCCTGGGTGTGTTGATTGCAAACACTTTCAGATCAACATTCTGTGAAATCAAGCCTAAAGCTGTATGATATATAGAATAAGCGCCTCCATCATGAAGGGGAAAAGGCATCTTATGGCATAGTTGTAATACTTTCATTGAGTTTCTTTATTCCCGATGCAGATGGTTTATTGTATCAACGATCCTGCTAATCTGATCACCGGAAATGTCATGAAAAAGCGGAAGACATAATATGTTCCTTGCAATTTTCTCTGCCACAGGCAAGTCATGGGTTTTATACATCTCAAACTCCGGGGTATCACTCAGCAGCGGAGAAAAGTATTTACGACTGACGATATTCCTGCTTTGCAGCGCATTAAACAATTCATCACGACTGGCCCCGAAAACTTCAGGATCAATCAGAATTGAAAGATAAGAATAATTATGTCGGATGTTTTCGGATTCAATCAACATTCGAAGTCCTTTACTTTGGCTAAAGAACTTCCTGTAGTGCATCGTGGCTGCTTTCCGCATTTCAATCACAGTATCGACATATTTTAACTGACACAGGCCAAATGCAGATTGAATCTCATTCATCTTGGCATTGAAACCATATCCACAGAGTTTGTGGTCCTGGTCAATGCCTGTATTTTTTAGCGAATCTATTTTCTGTTTTGTCTCTTTATCATGACAAACAATCGCCCCACCTTCAAAAGTGTTAAATACCTTTGTTGCATGGAAACTCAATACAGACAGGTCTCCATAATTGCAAAGGGAGTTCCCATTCATTTGCACCCCAAAACAATGGGCAGCATCGTAAAGGACTTTTAAATTATATTTCTTTGACAGATATTTAATCTGGTCAACATCACAAGGGGCGCCAAAGATATGGACCGGCAATATGGCAGCTGTGAGCGGGCTTATTGCTGCTTCAATAAGGGAAGAATTGATATTAAGGTCGGTTTCATTAACATCGACAAATACCGGCTTCAGATTATTCCAATAGATGGCCTGCAAAGTGGCCGGAGAAGTAAAGGGAGTCGTAATCACTTCACCCTGAAGATTCATCGTTTTTAAGGCAATCATCAAAGCCAATGTGCCATTGGCAAACAAACTGATATAATTTACCCCGAGATAATCAGCTATTGCCTGCTCAAATTCAGCATGTACCGAACCGCCGTTCGTTAGTTGACGGGAAGCCCATATCCGCTCAAGATATGGCAACATATCCGCTATTGGCGGCAGAAAAGGCTTCATCAGGAAAATTTCTTCAGACAAATCATGCTCGCTCTTCATGCCAGTGTAGATATCATTATATTTAATTTCGTGTTCCATTGTTTAGTGACTTTGCCAGAACTTCATTACTTTTTCTTAAATATTTCATCAATCAATATGTCATGCACCGCAAAAAAATAAAAGATATTAATACGGAGTAGGTTTTTAAATCGAAAAGGAAAAGTCATCCTGGCTGGCAACACTGATAAAACAGCCATCAGGCTAATCAGGATAAAAGCAATGACATACGCAATCCCTTCAGTCATAGCGATTCCCAAGATGACATAACAGCCTGACAAGAGAAATGGAATAATTAACCTAAGGTATTTATGCCATATCAACATCGTCCAATGCTGATAACTCAATTCACTGATCAATGTTCGCTCTTTCAAAAGTTGCAGCAGGCCACAGAGATATCTCCTAGTCCTTTGATAATCATACAAAACCGAAAAATTATCATCGATAATATGGCAGTCGTTTATGAGTTCTATCTGCTTGGTTTTTAGGATTCTCAGACTCAGGTACAAATCATCCAAAATGATATATTCGGGTATTGGTGAATAACAATGTTTCCGGATCGCATAAAAGGGACCATAAACACCAATCAGGCTCCCGGCATTGCTTTCAGCCGATTTCATAAAATTCTCGTGCGTACGGATAAAAGAAAACTGTTCCTTATTGTCACGCGATGAAATACATCCCGAAACCGCCCCGACATCTTCTCTTCTCATTGGCTCCAAAATCCGCTTCAAAATATTGGAAGATAATTTCTGCCGCTGATCGCAGAAAATCACGTAAGGATGATCTGCTTTGGCAACACCAAGGTTCATGGAATAAGGAATTCCGTGCTGTTTGTCATTAAAAATAATTTTCAAAGAATCCGAAACCGGGTATCTTTTTAAAATTTCAATGCTGCCGTCGGTGCTGCCGTCATCAATAACAATTAATTCTGCGGATTCAAAGAAGGATATTTCTTTTAACAGGAATTCTATTTTATCCTTTAAAAAAGCTTTCCCATTGAATGACAACAAAATCACTGAAACACGCGTGATCGCCTCCTTTTCCACACTATATAATATATCACGCTTTGCAAAAAGCCTCAAGCAGATTGGGTAAGACAAATACAAACCGACAACGCATATAGTTATGCCCAATATTATAAGCACGGGATTGTTATGTTTATTAAGTGAAAGATCAGCGGTTATTTTTCTTAATTAACTTTAGCTTGTAAATAGACTTTAACAGCAGATAAAGCTTCTTACCAGCAGATTCCGGTAATAGTCTCTGGATTTTTCTTGAGGTCTCTTTTGCGGTATCAAACCACCAGCTTTTTGTATCCTTGTTGCTGTAAAAACCATTTTTTTTGACCAGCCTTATTGCCTCCAGCCTGTCTTTATAAGGAAACTCAGGCGTTTCAAAAACAATTCTTGGGTTTATGGAATGAAAATCATGAATTTCTTCGGTATAAAAAGTCCCGTGTTCCCTGATATGATCCCACTGAGCTGTTCCTTTAAAAGGAAGAACCGTATAGAAATTGGTATAATCACTTTCTGATTGTTTTGCATATTCAATTGATTGCTTCACCGTATCAAGGGTCTCAAACGGACTGCCAATCACATACTGGGTCATAACTTCTATACCAACACTTTTTAAATAACTGATTCCCCGGGTAATTTTCTCAATTGTCGTTGACTTGTTGATATGGGCCAATATTTCATTATTGGCTGATTCCACGCCAATGGAAACATTATAACAGCCGGCCATTTTCATCTTTTGAGCCATTTCCTGTGTCATGACATCTGCCCGTATAGAGGCTGACCATAGAATCCTGATATTTTTAGCAATTAAAAGGTCGCAGAATTCTGCCAGGTTTTTCTGATCTACATTGAAGCTATTGTCGCCAAAGACAAAGATCTTTTTCCCATAATTTTCAAGCAGGAATTCTATTTCATAGACCATGTTTTCTGCCGTTCGGTTCCGGTATGTTTGATTCCATATCGAACTTGAGTTACACCAGGCACAGGCATAAGGGCATCCCCTGCTTGTGATCATCCTGTGAAGGGGATATCTTTCCATTGGGAAAAGATCATATGCAGGAAACGGAATTTTATTTATGTCTTTAATGTGAGCACGTGGTGGGTTCATTATAACACTCCCTGAAGAATCCAGATAAAGTAAACCCGGAATCTCTTTAATTTCTTTTGTTCCTTTCAAGTGTGCGATCAATTCTGAGAAAGTAATTTCGCCTTCACCAACGACCACGAAATTTGCCGGAGTCTTTTTGAAGATGTCTTCTTTAATCGTTGTGACGTAAGGTCCACCCAAACAAACCTTTACTTCAGGATTGTTCTTCTTTAGCTTGTTAAAAATACCAATAACCTCAAAATAAACCGGTGAGAACACTGTCATGGCAACAAGGTCGAAGGAAGAAGCAAAGAATTGTTTTGTCTCTTTTGCGGTTGCGACCCGGGTATCAAGGACCTGGAAGTTCAGGTCATCATGCGCTTCCCTGGCATAGGCAGCCAGGTAGGCTAGGCCTAAATGAATTGTTTTGTACCTTCTGTCCTTGTTGGGAAAAATGAGTCCTATATTCATCACCATTCAATTTCTGCCCGGTCCATAAAGAACTTTCCACTGGGAATTCCCTTCTCGGTGGCAAGCCAAACAGCAGTATCCGCGCCTTCGCTTACTTGCCTGGGAGCATTGGGGCCGCCCATGTCTGTCCTGACCCAACCGGGACACATGGCATTCACTTTTATTTTAGTATCCTTTAATTCATCTGCAAACATAAGTGTCAATGCATTTAATGAGGACTTTGACAAGCGGTAAGCCGGAAGATCTCCTGCCATGGTATTTAAGGCACCCATTCCACTGCTTACATTGACAATCCGGCCCTCCTCACTTAACTTTAACAAAGGCAAAAAAACCTGGATCATGCGAAAAGCACCAAAAAAATTTGTTTCCATCACCCGTTTAACATTAAAAATGGATACCTCTTCAGGACCAGGCTTTTCTTCAAGAATTCCTGCTTTTCGCATCGAGGGAACGATCATTTTCTTTAATTGACTGAAGCCATAAACCTTGGTTTCCAGGAATGCCTTCGTCGTACTCAGTATCGAGCTTGAATCACTTACCTGGTATTCTCCTATACCGGCATTGTTAATCAAGACATCAAGTTTACCATAATGATCTTTGACAAATTCATAAAGATTACGAATGCTATCTTCCTGATTTATATCAAGTTGCTTTACCAATACATTTTTACTTAATGCCCGTGAGGTAGCGAGGCCTTTTCCCGGATCCCTGGAACCTAAAATTATGGTATGTCCAAGCTCATCCAGTTGCCGGCAAATTTCCAGCCCAAGCCCCCTGTTTCCTCCGCTGACTAAGATTGTTTTCATCTAATTTTTGACAAATAAATTTTTATACATCCTATTCTTAGCCCTTGCCAACAAAAGCGGAATCATTTTTACTACAGCAAGCCGGTTATTAAGGGGATATTTAATCATGGATGCCAGCATATTACGACTAAAATGATGACAACAACCATTACAGCATTCGTAATAATGCCCTTGGCTTAGATCGAATTTAATTTTCTCGGTGGCATTAGTCCATAGGGCAATTAATCCCAAATCCCTATTGTTCATAATAGAAATAGAGGACTGGACCAGGCCACAGGGTTGGATACCGCCATCATAGGCAATATCAACAATTGCATACAGATCTCTGCAATAGAATTTATTCAGAAGATCTTTAAAAAACCAGGTACTCCCCTGCCCGCCTGCTTTCAAAAGGTAAGCGCTGATCCAGGGAATGATTCTGTAGACATTTGACGAGATGTTGTTTTTCTTTTCAAATTCAAGAATTCTGCTCAATTCAAGCAATAATATGTCAAATTGATCCGGGCTTACGTTCAAGCTCGACTTGTTTTCTAATGTTGATCTTTCCGGGTAATTTGAATAATAAATTACTGGCTGAAACAACACTTTTTTCAGCCCGATCTCATGGGCTTTGATAAAGACATTCGACAAATCCCTGAAGTTATATTTTGAGATCACACATAAAAGTGTCACAGGAATGCCGTTCTCACACAATTTCTGTATTGATTTTAATGCATTGGACAGCGCAGAAGAAGTACCGCGGGACACAGACTGAATGTCATCCTGAAAAGAATCAACAGAGATATTGATTTCAGCTTTGCAGTCTTTCAAAATTGCTAAATCATTATCGTTTAATGCATGAGCAGTCATCCCATTGCTTGTAATGGAGCAACGAACGCTTTTCGTCGCAGCATAGGCGACAACGTCAATTATTGAATCAAATAAAAATGGCTCCCCGCCGCATAAGGATATTTTGCAAATCTTGTTCTTGTGCATTTCATCAAGAATCCACCGTAAGTCATTAAAGCATAAATTGCTCTTGACCGGAGCGGGTCCGTTTTGACCAATCTCACAATAAATACAACGCTGATTGCAGCGATTGGTAAGATTGACAGCTACTTTACTTGGCTTTGTCCGATTCAGACTCAGGGCAAATATCTCAGGAAGATAATTTGAAATGATTTTTGAACCCATGAGGAGACTAACAATTTGGATATATTGTAAAAGTAAACAAATCCTTTAGTGGAATTCATGCCTGGCATAGCCGATCGACAAAAAACTGCCTGCTTATCTCCCACTGAGCTGATAATCAATAATTAACAATTCTGCTGAAAGATTCAGCTTACGGGTTAATTTACGAATCAATTCAATGCTAAGCTTCCGTTTACGGTTAAGAACCTCGGAAACTTTACTGTTTCAGCCAAATTCGTTTCCAGATCAACCTGCTTCAAATGCATTTCCTCCATTCTTATTTTAATGGCTTCTATGGGATCAGGGGCTTCTATTGGATAGTTCTTTTTCTCAAATTCATCAATTAATAATGCCAGAATATCTGCCTCATCACTATCAATTGTTCCAATTTCAGCATCGAAGATTCATCAAGCCGTTTCAATGCCATCCAATAATCAGCCTCTGTTTTTATAGGGTTGATTTTCATTTAAATTGAATTTGAATCAATATGGTTATATTCAAAATGTGTTCCGATAAACTTAACAAAGACCCACTGTTTCTGGAAATTTATTTTAGCAAAACAAAAACAAATCGTGGAAATCAAACCCAAGGCGATCTTTGAGCCTAATCTGCCAAAATACCAACTTCAATTTTTAAGCGACTATTGCGACAGGAACAAGCTCTTATCACCTGACAATCACCACACGTGATGTTCTAAGGTCACAGTTTTTACCATCATCATACTCGGCAACAAACCAGTAAATACCATTTTGTAATCCTAAAGCTGAAACATGCTCCGAATTTATATGAAAGCTGTGCATGCCCTCTGTTACTGTAAATACAGGCATCACCTCCTTTTTGCTGCCCAGCATGTCGCTTAAATAAATATGTAAGCTTCCTGGCGCAGGCACGTAATAGCTGATGTCAGTCTGATCCCGCATTGGATTAGGTGCACAACCAAACAATGAAAATCCCTGAGATGGATTTTGCAAACCTGGATATACAATTGCTGCTCCGGGAATCTCTTCTGCGTTTTCATCTGTAATGATACTTCCTGCTTCCAGCCCAAAGAGCCCGGCTCCAAACCTGACGGCATGCACCTGTAAACTGAATAAAATATCTCCTGCCTTCAAAACCAACGGCTGTAAACTGAACCAGGCAATGCGTACCTCATCTTCAGTGACCTTACTGATGAAATAAGCATTAGCCCCATCCTCATTAATCCCAAAAGGAATAACATTGATGACCGAGACATCTTGTGGTTTGTAGCTGATTACCAGAGAAGCCGAACTAATACGGAGTGTTTCTTTTACACTGAACGGAACTTCCACCTCAACCTTGCTGTTCCATACCAGGTTTCCTGATTCATAAAGTTGCATTGAGGATGCTATTTTAGCAGCTGGATTATAAGAACCATTGACATCGCCATAACACAATCCCTTGATGTTTCGTGTCAGGTCTGAATTGACATGAAGGGTATCAGCATTGCTGTCCCACAGCCAGTCTCCCATCGGAAAGGAGGAATTGATTCCGACAAAACGTTTCATAGCGAGAAGGGCATCAACAGAATTGATTGTAGAAGATGCATTAAGGTCTGCAGCTTTTTTACGCAGGCCTGTGAGGGTGATGGTCCCAACGAAGTGTTTCATGATAAGCAGCGCATCAACAGAATTTACCCCACCCCAGGCTTTGTTCGTCGAAACAGATGCCATGTAATTCCCCTGAACGAGATTGTTAAAAAGGAAGGCACCACCTAAATCAGTTGTATCTTTCCCCACCAGGCTTCCAGACTTGCTTAAATTCAGAATAGCACCGCCTATTGGCGTTCCTGAGGCATTGTCATAGTTTAATGTACCTTTAAGGATAAGCAAATCATGCACATTTACCAGGAGTGTGGAACTTGTTCCGCTTCCACATCCATTGACGGCATTGACCGTGATGGGAACCACACCATTGATTAATCCGAAATTCAGTCGTATTGTATCAGAAGTACTCACGCCTTCTACATCAATTGGCAGGGTCCAGTGATACGAGTAGGCATTAGCTATTGGTGCAAGGGTGTATGTCACTCCGGCTTGACCGGGAATCACTAAAACAGGACCACTGATATTGCCTGCTCCGGCAGGTGTAATCATGCTGATCGTCAGCTTCAGGACTACAGTGCTGTCACCACCCCACTGGTTGATATAATCTTTGTAATAAATCCCGGCAGTATCAAGTAGCTGTCCATTGAAATTATATGAGGAGCCTGCGCATATATCAACTGCCAATCTCACCGTATCGTAGCGGTGATAATACAATCCTATATGGATGGGCAAACTCACTGTCAAGCCAGCATAGGTGACGGTAAGCAGGTCGCTGCCTGTCTGTAGACCCTTGAAATTACCTCCGCCAAGGGACATCGCATTGTTTGTCAGCAATTGGTATTGAAGCCCGTTTACAGCAGAGACATCACGCCTCACGCCATCGGCAAAGAGACATGACACGAATAAACTTCCAGGCAAACCTTTTGAGAGCACCAACGAATCTGCCGGGCGAATAATGTAGAGGGAGTCAGGTGCGGCAGAAGGCTGAACAATAATGAAGGTAGAGTCTACGAGAAAATTGGAATTGGCATCCCAGCCAAGGGCAATCATCTTTACTTTGCCACACGATAGTGAGGAGACTTTGTAGTGCCATGTCATAGCAGTGGCGGCTGTATCACTAAAAAACAGGGTGTCAGCTGTTTCATTAATAATGAGTGCCAATCTCTGAACGCCGGAGGTTCCTGTCACAGTGACATTTAGGCTGTCTCCATTTGCTGTAAGTGTCCCTGCTGCAGGCAATTGGAAGTGAATCGTATCTGTGATTGGCGCAGCATTTAAAGGGCCCGGCTTCTGACCGAGCCAGGTGAGTAGTGGTGGATGAAAGCCACCAGGAGAGAACTCTGCACTTTGAACCGGCAGTTCCAGAAGGTCCCTGATTTTTGCTTCAGCGTCAGTATTACTGCAGATGCCACAATGCCATTCCTCATTGATATGGCTGTTTGCCGTAACGCCTGCATATTGGCTATTTTCCGCTACGACAAGGTCGCTTGGGCCGCTATACACATAAGGGACAGAAAATGCTGCATAATCATAATTAAAATAAGATGCTATTGCAAGATAGATCACCGTTCCTATAATCGAGTGCCGGACGGCAGGTGTAAAGTCGCTCGCCGTCGAGGTGATTGTATGGGTCGGGACAATATTTTTATTGAGATTAGGTCCGTTGAGGATCACTCGGATGGCATTACTGGTCACTGCCAGGTCATCGAAGGCTTGTCCGCCAATACCCAATACCTTCCTTATCCCCATGGGGATAAGCGTTTGTATCAGATTGGCTCCTTGGGAACCTGAAAGGGGTGAATTTACAGGGATGAGTTTATGGATATCGTTGTTGTAATTGTCACTTTGAAGGTAAAGACGGCTTAATATTGCTCCCATACTGTGTGCTACCACGTCGAAGGATTTGACCTCATAGCCTGTTTTTCGGCAGCGATCAGTGATCTTCGCTATGAATGTAGGCAGAATAAATGCGTTTTCCTCAAAGGCCACCTGGTTCGTCCCTTTATAGTCAACACATTCAACGATATCTTCATTATATCTGCCCGTGGCAATTAGATAATCGGCGCATTTCCTGAAAGCCCCCCCGTCACTGTCGAGCCCGTGAACAAGCAAAACCGGGGTTCGGATAATACGAATAATTTTTTCGCAGAAGAAATCCGAGTTTGTAACATTGCTGTGCAAGGTGATTTTAGCCTTTACTTCGCGGTAGAATTCATTACTGGGAGTCTCGCTATAAAATATCGGACTTACATAGGTAAAATCAAATTGGTTGGCATAAGGAGCGACGTTTACTGTCATTTCGGTACTTGTAGCTGTTGCTGCTGAGCTGCCTATCGTTCCAATTTTAACGGTAGGGTTGAGATTGATATCCTCCAGTTTGATTTTCACAGTACTTATTGGGGTATTGCCATAGAGACGCTTAATACTCAGGATAATGTTCGCCTTACCGTCGGCAGCCACCCCCAGGGGCATATTTGTAAGAGCACTATCGTTGAAATGCAATTCCGGATTAAATCGGTCCATCAGGATAAAACCTGCAAAATTGGAGGTATTATCCCGATAATAACCAACAACATAACCGCTGTTGTTGACATCGTAGGGATGTAACTCCGATACACCCGAAATGGTCAGTTCCTGATAAGGATATGGTTGATTCGGTTTATACATAAACCCGTGAGTCGAGTTGTATTCCCCAACGATGATTCCGCTGTCGTTGATGCCATGAGCGCGTGTCTTGAAAGCGCCAGGGTAGTCAAAACTTGTATATACACCTAATATGCTGCGGGTTAAGCCGTGATAAACCCCGCCATTAATATAAAAACCGGCAACCGTGCCGAAGTTGTTCAGGCCATAGCCATAAGTGGGGTTATAGTTATAGTGCAGGCTTCCTGTATTAATACTACCGATCATCGTAAAGATCCAGTTGTTGGTTGACAGGTGATAGCTTCCCACCACATCACCAACATCGTTGATCTTATATGGAGTCACCTGCTGGTATCCCGAAAGCCATGAGGTGATAACAGAAGCAACATGGGTATTGAGGTTATACAAAAATCCGATGTTATTGGCATTACTCCCAGAATTGTAGGCACCCACAGCCACATTACTATTATTGATACCATACAGGTAAGTATTTACAGCCCCTGTGGCATTAACAACTATAGTATCCACCTGGTTATATACAAATCCATGTGTCCCGGTGGCATCAGTGTAATAGCCCGCAACCCATTGATTGTCATTAATCCCCATGATATAAGTGTTTGTTGCACCCGAAATTTTAAAACTCCAGGCCTGGGCTTGACAAAAACTATTGAAATCAAGGACAATCACCATAGAAATCAATATAATACGAAGAACCGAGCTTTTCATAATAAACAATATTTTTGTGGAAGCCTTAATCTTTAAAGCACCGAATTGAATAACCATATGTTTTAAAATTGCTACTTGTGATAGAATTGGTGTTCAGGTAGTATATAAACTCCATATACCCATTATTTGAAAAGTATTCCGTCGAACTCCAGAATTGAGCATAGATCTGAAAATAGTCGAAATTGCCATTGTTATAGCGAAGCCCCCCACCCAATGCTGTGAACCCACTTTCGTTTGTACCGCCTATATTGCTGCCGAACCAATGCGCAATACCAGCTTCTTTCATTTTACCTCCGGCAACAAATTCTCCGCCTAAAAAACTAACCAAAGTGTCCCATTCAGCGCTGATGGGAATATGCCAGCCGGCAGGACAAATACCCTGGGCTCCGGGCGTAGTAGTGTACTGCATCATCTCAGCCCATTGGTACAGTCCGCCATAAATGGCGCAATTTGCAGTATCGTCGTTGTAACAATATTTCTCAAGAATACTATCGTTGGTTTGCTCAGAAATGCCAGCTACCATTGTGCCAATATTCAGGTTCTCCCGCATCAGGCATTGAGTCCCTATTTGAATCGTATGATAAATCTGACCACCATAGGAAAATTGTGGCAAACCCGGACATGATGGCATTATCACAAAATTGAAAGTATAATTTGAACTTGTTTGTGGTGCTGCACTAATTGTCGTTTCATGCCCATGGTAATATCCTTTAAGAAGTAAACTGTCTCCCTCCATAAACGCAAAGCCAAGAGCAGATAACACTGATTTTGGGGACATATTTGTATGCACGTCTCCATAATAATCAAGCTTTGCATTTCCTCTTTCCTCGCCAGAATAAATAATTTTAACTGACTTTATCTGAGATCCAAAAGTTGCTGAAGCAAAGCTTACACCCTGTTTATTTGGATAATATCGAAATAAATGCCCCCCTTTGGTTAAATATCGCTCAGTCTTTTGCAAAAGCCTTCCGGAAATATCAATGATTCTTAGTTCAACATCACCAGAAACAGGTACAAAAACTTGGATAATTGCCCGGTCTCTACAAGGATTTGCCGAAGCCAGCCTGATAGAAAAATCTGCAGACTCATCACCTAAAGGCTGGTGAATGCCAACATATCCAAGCAACAGGGTGGTGTCCGGCCAGTGAAGTACGGTATCCCCAAGATTGGTCAAATTATTAACCATCACACTATCAAGGGATCCATTGGCTCCATTGACAGTTGCTGTAAATTTCAGCTGAATAATCTGAGCATGAGCTATCAGGAAAAATCCTGTCAGAAAAATGAATAAAATAGTTTTTTTCATGCTCAATGGTTTTGTGGTTATAAATCCTTTAGAAAATTGCCCTGCAGCGAATATTGTCAATTAAATCTTAACAAATTTTCGGGTACAGCTTCTGTCTTTTGCCGTAAGTTTAATGAAATAGATCCCATTACTGAAACCAGAAGTGGTTACATGATACTCAGTATTAGTCTGCACGATTTCTTGTCGATAAACTTCCCTGCCATAAACATCGTAAATCAGAATTTCATTTATTTTGTCAGAAGACTGAACATTTACCTCATTTGAAGCGGGGTTTGGAAAAACCTGGAACATATTTTCATCTGGAATCTCAGTGATTCCTACCGCATTCCCTGTTGGGTCACGTTTGTAGTAGATCTCGTAGTTCCCGTCACGCATATCTTGCCATACCACATGAACAACCGGACCGGAAACCGCTATTGAAGGGAAAAACGAATAGGCTGGATCATAGGTCAGCCGTGTATCCGGGCCCCAGCTTGTTCCTCCATCTGCTGATATTTTGTAATAAAGCTCGTAGTTGCCGTCACGAAAGTCGTACCAAACCACATGCACCCTTGAAGCAGAAACCGCGACACATGGATAATATGATCCACCCAAATTCGTCGACAATGGGGTATCCGGTCCCCAGTTTACGCCTCCGTCGGCAGAACGCTTGTAGTAGGGTTGCAGGTTGCCTCCACGATCATCATGCCATACCACATGTACCACTGAGCCTGATACTGCAATACAGGGATACCTGGATACACCAGCATTATTTGTCAGCCGGACCTCTGGGCCCCAGCTTACGCCCGCATCGCTGGAGTGCTTATAATAAATCTCCCAGTTTCCGTCCCTATTGTCATACCAGACAACATGCACATCAGAACCGGAAACTGAAACCGCTGGATTCCAGGAATCTGAACCATTGTTCGTTAGCCTGATATCAGTGCCCCAATGAGCACCACCATCCGTTGATCCTTTATAATATATCTCTGAGTTCCCTTGTCGTTCGTCTTCCCAAACCACATGTAAACCAGAACCATTCACAGCAATCGATGGGTTCCATAAATCAAACGGGACATTCGTCAGGCTTGTATCTGCCAGCCAACTGACACCCCCGTTTGTTGAGCGTTTGTAGTATATCGCATAATGCCCATTGGCCGCGTTTTGCCAAACAATATGTACGTCTGAACCTGATAATGCAATGCAGGGATCTAATGATTCATCGACGTTATTTGTTAGGCGCGTATCAGTGCCCCAGTTCACCCCAGCATCTGTTGAACGTTTGTAGTAAATCTCAGTATTTCCGTCTCGATCGTCATCCCAAACTACTTGAACAGTATCACCCATAGCTGCCACACACCAGGCGTTATTCAACGATGTGGTGGAAGTTGCAAGATTGTTTGTTAGCCTGACATCGGGCTGCCATTGGGCTTGAGCTTGCCCCACAACCAACGATTGAACTATGAACAGTAATAATAGAGAATTTTTCATTGATCTATATTCTAGTGCAAATTATTTAACAATATAACCTAACTTTCTGTTCACTTAAAAATATGTTTAATATTTCTTAAGCTCTGGCAATTTTTATAATAACATGCCTTTCAGGAAAGGGTATCGAGCTTTAAAGGAATTACGTGGATTTTCGAAATGAATGTATTTTATTAATATTTTTTAGTACTTTGTATTGCATAGTACTAAAAGTTGCATTATCTTTGTCGCATGGAAGTTGAAAAAACAATTGCGCAAATGCGGAAAGGAGTGCTGGAATATTGCATTCTATCCTTGCTTTCCACCCGAGAGGCCTATGCCTCCGACATCATAGACCGGTTCAAGGCCTCAAGACTCATCCTGGTTGAAGGAACTTTATATCCTTTATTGACCCGGCTAAAAAACGATGGCCTCCTATCCTACCGATGGGAAGAATCACGATCCGGTCCACCGAGAAAGTATTTCCAGATCACGGATACCGGCCAGGCTTATGTGAAAGAACTCAATAAAAGTTGGGATGAACTTGTAGGAGCCGTTAACGAAATCGCAAATTCAAATAATTAAATCATCATATCATGAAGAAGAACTTTAATGTAAACATCGGTGGAATTATTTTCCACATCGATGAGGACGCCTTCGAGAAGCTGGAACATTACCAGCTCAACCTCCGCCTTCATTTTGAGGGCACGGAAGGTCGTGAAGAGATCCTGAACGACATCGAGATCCGCTTTGCAGAGATGCTTCAATCGCGTCTTTCTGATGCAAAACAAGTGATTGTCATGGAAGACATTGATTTCCTGATTGCCGCCATGGGCCAACCTACCGACTTCGGGGATTCCGATGAATCACATTCTTATGAAAAGACAAACCGCCCGAAACGCTTTTACAGGGACCCGGAAAACAAGGTTATCTCTGGCGTATGTAGTGGATTGGCAGCCTATTTCCATGTTGACCCGCTCTGGATCAGGCTGGCGTTTGTCCTCATCACCTTTGCCGGCGTCGGAACACCAATTCTTGCATACTGTATTCTCTGGCTGATTATTCCGCAAGCTAATACAACCACAGAACGACTTGAAATGCGCGGCGAGAAGGTGAATATCTCGAACATCGAGAAGTCAATTAAAGAAGAATTCGGAGAAATGTCAAACCGAATCAATGACCTTGGCAAGGAAGCCAAAGATGTATACATGAGGAACCGCAAAACAGGGAAAAATATCTTCGAAAAGGTTTTTGCGTTCCTCATGGAAATAGTCAATTATTTCTTTCGGGCAATCGTCGTCCTTTTTGGTGTGTTTTTCCTGATCATCGGACTCTTCCTGCTGATCGGAATCCTAATTTCTATGATCGACACCGGAAATGTCCTGTATGTCTCCTCTTTCGGAATCTCTACCTTCTCGCTTCCTGTTTTTCTCAGGATCTTCCTGGATACCAAAGACCAGAGCATCGCTATTGCGGGTCTTTTCCTTGTAATCGTCATTCCATTGCTTATGTTGATTTATACAGGTGCGCGTCTTATTTTTGGTTTTAAAAGCCGCTCCAGATTCGTGGGAATCCCTGCTTTTTCCTTATTCATTGGGGGACTGATCATCAGCGGCTTTATGGGCTTTGGTCTGCTAAAGAGTTTTAACCACAAAGCCATCGACGAAAGAGACTATAAACTCATTCAACCACAAAACAACACATTAACAATTGGTCTTAAAACTGACAAAAGACTAGAGACTCTTGGCTACGACGAAAAACGCTGGGGAATAGGAAATTGGAATATGATCTCCTCGGGAGATACAAATATCTACTTTGGACTGCCAACGCTTGAGTTCATCCGCTCTGAATCTGACAGCTTTCAGATTTCGATGTATGCTATGGCCAGGGGAGAAAACTATAATCAGGGACTTATTCGTGCCAAAAAAGTTATCTATCAGTTTTCACAAAGCGACACACTTCTAAGCCTCAACCCCTATTTCTTCCTGCCCTCAGATGAAAAATACAGAGGCCAGAAAGTCAAATTGGTCGTAAAAGTTCCCGTAGGAAAAAGCATCAAGTTGTTGAAAGAAACCTCAATGTTTTTTGAAAATCATCTCGATGAAAATGTTGAAGACATCAGTGGGAGGAAATGGATTATGCAGGAAAACGGCCTAAAAGACATCATGAATAAAACACAGGAGGTCAAAGCGGATACCCTCGAAACCAATACCATAAGTAAAGCGGTAAGAAAAACAAAAACATAGGCTCAACATTTTTATTTGTTAAGTGTTTATTAACGACCCTGGCAAGTTTAAGCTTGTCAGGGTTATTTTTTTATCTTATGAGGCTTATTCTTATATTTACCGAATCAATGGTACTGCTATGAAACTGAATCTATCATACACTACCAGGCTTGGCATTAAGCTTAGCCGGGAAGAAATCCTGGCTGATTACCGCCTGGCTTGGGAATCCCGACAAGCCAGTCTTGCCGGCAGGAAGGAAGTCCTCACAGGTAAAGCAAAATTTGGCATCTTCGGCGACGGAAAAGAAATTCCGCAACTGGCGATGGCAAAAGTCTTTCAAAAAGGAGACTGGCGTTCAGGCTATTACCGCGATCAAACTTTCATGATCGCTACCGGGATGTTTAGCCTGGAAGAGTTCTTCGCACAACTATATGGTGATACGGACCAGGATTTTAACCCGGGTACTGTAGGTCGCCTGATGAACAACCATTTTGCAACACGAAGCCTTGACAATCATGGGAATTGGAAAAACCTGACAGATCAAAAGAACTCCTCAGCCGATGTCTCCCCAACTGCAGGACAAATGCCTCGTTTGCTTGGACTGGCGCTCGCTTCCAAGCTTTACCGCAACATCCCTGAATTAAAAAAACAGGATACATTCTCTTTTAATGGGAACGAAGTTGCCTTTGGAACGATTGGAGACTCCAGTACCTCGGAAGGCGTTTTCTTTGAAACAATCAATGCGGCAGGAGTTTTACAGGTTCCTATGGCGTTATCTGTTTGGGATGATGGCTTTGGAATTTCGGTACCTATTGAATTCCAGACAACGAAAAGTAATATTTCAGAAATTCTCAGCGGCTTTGCCACAAACGAGAAAGGAAAAGGCTATCATATTTTCAAAGCCAAGGGCTGGGACTATCCTGCTCTCGTTGACCTATACGCCCAAGGTGTAAAAATCTGCCGGGAAGATCACAATCCCGTCCTTTTCCATATAAATGAACTTACCCAGCCACAGGGACATTCTACCTCTGGCAGTCATGAGCGTTACAAGACTCCCGAAAGACTGGCCTGGGAAAAAGATTTTGATGGCCTGAAAAAGATGCGGGAATGGATACTGGAAAACAAACTTTCATCAACAGAAGAACTTGACCAGATAGAAAAAGAAGCCGTCGATCGCGTAAAACATGCCCGTCAGAAAGCCTGGCAACACTTCAGAAAACCGCTCGACAAGAAACGTGACGATTTTTTAAAGCTTTGCGACATAACCACTTGTAACTGTGCTCAAACTGCCCAAATCGACGCCATCAAACAAGACCTGAAAAGGGTGGCCGAACCAATAAGAAAAGATATAATAGCCTCTTCCAGCCGTATCCTCAGGCTGATATGCAATTCATGCAGTAACCCGCTGAATTCTTTAAAAATCAATGTAACTAAGTGGCTCGACCAGGAAATGACTGCAGGCCACCAGGCCTTCAGCTCTAATCTTTACAGCGAGAGTGAGCAGTCAGCACTTAAAGTAGAAGGTGTAGATCCTGTTTATGAACCTAATGCCCCATGGGTCCCTGGCAGGGAAATTTTGCTTGCCAATTATGATAATATTTTCAAAAATAATGATTTAGCCATAATATTTGGTGAAGATGTCGGCAAAATTGGTGGGGTTAACCAGACCCTCGAAGGCCTTCAGGAGAAGTACGGTGCGCTTAGAATTGCCGACACCGGTATCAGGGAGGCAACCATTATCGGGCAGGCTATTGGTTTGGCCATGCGCGGACTCAGACCCATAGCAGAAATTCAATATTTCGACTATTTGCTGTATGCCCTTCAAGTTGTCAGTGATGACCTGGCAACACTCCAATACCGCACCAAAGGCGGCCAAAAGGCGCCGGTCATTATCAGTACCCGCGGACACAGGCTCGAAGGAATCTGGCATTCCGGATCCCCGCTGAGCATGGTAATCAATTCAATACGAGGCGTTCATGTTTGTGTGCCCAGAAATATGACTCAGGCTGCAGGATTTTACAACACTTTGCTCGCTTCCGATGAACCCGCTTTGGTGATTGAACCCCTCAATGCTTACCGTCTCAGAGAGAAGATGCCTTCCAATCCCGGTGAATACCGTGTACCACTTGGGATTCCTGAAATCATTGAAGAAGGCAATGACGTCACGCTGATAACGTATGGCAGTTGCGTCAGAATCGCGCAAGATGCTGTAGACCAGCTTCGTGAATATAAAATATCCGTGGAGCTTATCGACGCTCAAACACTTCTTCCTTTCGACCGTTATCATCACATTGTGGAATCTTTGAAAAAGACAAACAAGATCGTTTTCTTTGACGAAGATGTTCCCGGAGGCGCCACTGCTTATATGATGCAAAACGTTCTGGAGATTCAAAAAGGCTATGAATACCTCGATGCGCCCCCGGTAACTGTCACTGGAAAAGATCACCGCCCTGCCTATAGCACTGATGGTGATTATTTCTCAAACCCAAATGCTGAAGACGTTTTCGAAGCTATATATAACCTGATGCATGACTTCAATCCTGTTAGATACCCCAAAATTTTCTAAGAATTAATTCCATGCAAAATCATTACGACATAAGAATCCAGGGAAAAGTACAAAAAGTTGGTTTTCGCTTTCACACCCATCTGGAAGCCACACGGTACAACCTAAATGGCTATGTCAGAAATGACATTGACGGAGGTGTTTATATAGAAATTGAAGGAGAAGATGAGGACCTAAAGCCTTTTCTTGAGTGGTGCCATAGCGGCCCACCGCATGCTGTCGTTGAAGATATCGATCTAAAAAAGGCTCCGGTTGTGGGTTATGACAGGTTTTCAATCAGACACTAATTTTTTCCGGATTATTTCATAAAATCCTTATCACAGTGCCTTGGCGCGTGTAATTTCCCGCTTTCCTATTGGACCCGGAACTGACTCAACATCGAATCCTGCCGCCTTAAGATTGCGCTTTACCACACCTTTGGCACAATATGTCAGTAAAATACCCCCGGGAACCATCGCTTCATGCATTTGTTTGAAAATTTCCGTGGTCCATAATTCTGCCTGGACTTCAGGGCTGAATGCATCATAATTAACAAGCTGGAATTTTTGTGATTGAAGCTGAATCGCTTCAACTTTTTCCTGTATCCTGATTAAAATAAAATCATCGTTCAGATAACGAGCTTCACCCCAGGGTGTATGATGCAGTTCCCAAAACAAAACCCTTTCATTACAGGAACCAACCAGGCCCGGATAATTGAGGTGCTTCAATTCATCATCAGTCAGCGGATAAGGTTCAATGGCAACATAATTAACTTTAAGATGACGTTCCCGGGCTTCCAATACGGTTAGCAAACAATTCAAGCCTGTACCAAAACCTACCTCCAGCACATTAATACTTGTACCTTTTTGAGCATAGGTATTAAATCCCTGCTCGATAAAAATATGGGTCGACTCCTGAACTGCCCCATGGATAGAATGATAATGTTCATTGACCTCTGGCATAAAAAGAGTATGTGAGCCATCCTCCGTAAGGATCAGTCTTTTTTCCATCTTATTGATTCTTTATTTGTTATATAACAGACTAATAGCCTCCAGGGAATCTGTAAGCGTAATCGTTGTTACCAATTGACTTTCAGGGAATGAACATATTTTCAAGTCCTGGCTCGTGGCAATCAGCAGCCGTTTTGAAAGATCCTCAAAACAAAGCCCTACCGTGCCCGTTACCGAGGCAAAAAGCGTAAGCGTTTGTGTTTGATACTGATACCAATATACTCCCGTCGTAGTCGCAATTAGATAATTTTTCGAATCCGCCTGGCAAACATCTATTATTTTCCCCGGCACATTGTTCAATGGAGCCCAAAGCGTTTGTGTTTCTGGATAATACACATTCAAAACCGCTTGACCCGAAGTATTCCCAAACATCAATACTTCTCCGGCTCTGGGAGAGAACATCTTCAATATTGTAAAATTCAGTTGCTTTGTTTGATAGGAACCACCCCATGGATAATAATAACTCTTCAGATAAGACTCGGGACCTGACAATGTCAAGACATTGACCAGCAAATAGTTATTATAAACAAAACTGACTGTAGGGTATAAAGGATATACCTGCTTTATGCTTGATTTCATTTTACCACTTAATTCATAGGTTGTCAGAAGACCATCTGCAGTGGACAAACGAACACCGCCTTCCTCAGCACCAATTCCCTGAACCCAGGCCGGGTTCACTCCTGAATAACCACAGTAATTAAATCGTGTCACCAGGCTATCTAAATCAAATGCATAAAAATCACCAACATGCTTTCCGCCAAGATAAAAAGTCCTGTCATAAGACTTGATTTCGGAATATCCATAATCAATTGGAAATAGAAACAGGGGTTTCATTATCAGATCAGGTGTAAATAAAGAAAGGCGTGTTGTGTTGACATTCGCCTTTTGAATAAGAAGTACTCCTTGCAGAACCCTGGGATATTCATGCAAAATGATCTTTTGATACTTATTTTTGGAAGAATGTGCAGTTTTCACAGAAATTAACACAAAATAGTTTCCACTTTCCAGCCGAATATCGTCTATAGGATAAAGGAGGTCTATATGCAAGGTCGATTTACCTGTGAGAAGAAGATGAGAAACGGAAGGAAGAACAGGATCCAGGTTTTCATTGGTCAGGCACACCTCAAAAGAGCCAATCTCCTCTGCCGCGGTTACATCCGCGTTGACACGGATTGTATCAAGCACCTCAAACACTGTATTTTCGGCCGGATACTGATATGTTACCACAGGAGAAGCAATCTCAATTTCCTTTTTACACCCGGTAAAAGACCACAACAAAACAACAATCAGAAAATACTTTTTCACGGAAATCTTAATATTTATCAAAATTACACATTATGATCAAGAACATTGCTTTAAACAAAATCGTTTTCCTCGACATTGAGACGGTACCACAAGTATATCAATATGAGGACCTACCCGAAATTTCGAAGAAATTCTGGGACAAAAAAGCCGGGCTCTTAAAACGTAAGGAGGATGACACCCCTGCAATTCTCTATCAGAAAGCCGGGATTTATGCAGAGTTTGCAAAAGTGATCTGTATCTCTGTCGGAGTATTCCATGAGAATCACTTCTGTATGAAATCCTTTTTCGGCGATGACGAAAAATCGCTCCTGGCTGACTTCAGCGACTTTCTTGGCCGCCTGAACGCACGTCAATTCATCCTCTGCGGTCATAATGGAAAAGAATTCGACTTTCCCTTCCTGGCCAGAAGAATGCTGATTCATCATTTCACTCTGCCCGACCTCCTGGATCACCAGGGAAAGAAACCTTGGGAGGTACCTCATCTCGACACCCTGGAGCTATGGAAGTTTGGGGATTATAAAAGTTACATCTCCCTTGATTTATTAACCCATATCCTTGATATAAAAAGCCCCAAAGGAGACATCGAAGGAAGTGATGTGGGCAGGGTTTACTATGAAGAAAATGACCTGACACGTATCGAAGAATATTGTCGGCGCGACGTTGTCGCGGTCGCACAAATAATCCTGCGCTTCATGAATCTCGAACTTATTAATGTGGATGACATTGAAGTACTATAGAAAGGTTTATTTGAACAAACCAAGTCGTTTTCTGTTTGATAAACAATAACAATCTTTAAACAAATCATCCAATGAAAGCCACCTTATCAATACTATTTTTTACAATTCTCTCTATGTCAATCTCAGCCCAAACACAAACCCTCTATAACTTCCAGGTAAAAGACATCAACGGAAAGACCTTTGATCTTGCCAGCCTGAAAGGCAAAAAAGTAATGATCATCAATACAGCCTCAAAATGTGGTTATACACCACAATACGCCGGTCTTGAAGAACTTTACAAAAAGTATGCTGCCAAGAACTTCATCATCATTGGATTCCCTGCCAACAACTTTGGCGCACAGGAACCAGGCAACGACAGCGAAATCAAAGACTTCTGTACAAAAAACTACGGTGTTTCTTTTCCCATGATGTCAAAAATTTCGGTTAAAGGTGATGACATGGCGCCTCTTTATCAATGGCTCACGCAAAAAAACAAAAACGGCAAACTCGACAGCGAAGTCAAATGGAACTTTCAGAAATACCTCATCGACGAAAACGGAAAACTCGTAACAAGCTATCTCTCTTCCGAAGTCCCGATGTCAGAGAAGATTACCTCCTGGATTGAAGGAAAATAAACAAATAATACATACCTTTGCGCTGAATTTAAATCAGTCCAGGTAAAATCCAATAGCGAACCTGGCTACAACACAGTCAGGTATTTAATTTTTTAAACGTATGAAGAAGACTTTGATCACCATGATGGCGGCATTAATGCTGACCTTACCGGCTTTCAGCCAGAAGAAAGACAAAAAAGGAAAAGAGGCTGCAGCTCCTGCAAAGGAAGTTATGCAGATGAAAACAAAAATGGATACGATTTCTTATATCCTTGGTACCGACATCGGAAAGAACATTAAGACAAGTGGTATTGATGTCAACGTCGATATCTTTGCCAAAGGGATGTCTTTAGGCATTGCCGGCGCGGATACGATCTTAACAAAAGAACAAGTCGAGAAAATCATGATGGATTTCCAGCAGGAAATGTCCGCAAAACAACAACCCAAAGACGAAGGAAATATGGCAGAGAACAAATCCCAGGGCGTAGCATTCCTCGCCCAAAATAAATCAAAAAGTGGTATAAAAACCTCCGCCAGTGGCCTTCAATATGAAGTGGTGACTGAAGGTACCGGTGTAACTCCTGTTGCTACTGACGAAGTAACGGTATATTATTCCGGAAAATTACTGGATGGCAAAGTGTTTGACGCAACCAAGCCTGGTGCACCAATCAGCTTCCCGCTCAACGGTGTTATTGCCGGTTGGACAGAAGGTCTTCAATTGATGAAAGAAGGTGGAAAGAACATTTTCTACATCCCTTCAGAACTTGCTTACGGTGACAGAACCGTCGGGCCTATCCCAGCTGGATCTACACTGATCTTCGAAGTAGAACTCGTTACTGTCAAGAAAAAGTAAAGTGTTTGTCCACTAATTACGCGGATTTACACGGATAAAGAATGAAACAAATCTGCGTAAATCCGCGTAATCCGCGGAGAAAATACTTATCGGACTAATACCCGAAGATCTTCTTCAGTTCCTCCGAAAGCACCTCTCCCCTCAGCTTCTTCCCTATAATCTTCCCGTCACGGTCAACAAGAACTGTGAACGGAATTGCTGTGACGTTATAAAGCTTCGCAGCATCAGATTTCCAGTATTTTACATCACTGATTTGTGTCCACACAAGACCATCATCTTTAATTCCTTTGATCCAGGCATCTTTGTCGCGGTCGAGGGAAACGCCCAGCACTTCAAATCCTTTGGCATTGTATTTCTTGTACATCTCCAGCACATGCGGGTTTTCTTTACGACAAGGACCGCACCAGGAAGCCCAGAAATCAACCAATACCACTTTGCCTTTCAGCTCTGACAAGGAATGCATCACACCTTCGGGATTGGGAAATTTAAGATCCGGCGCCATGCTGCCTAATGAAATCCTCCGTTCACTTTCAACGCGGCCATGAAAATCCTTGATAAAGTTATTGTTGCTGTATCGCTGCATCACGGCCTGGTCATAAAGATCGTAGGTCGGGAAATCATCGCTGATATCCAGTCGTTCGATAAAAAACAAACCAATCAGCGAGAATTTGTTCTGAGCTACTGCATCTTTTAAAAAAGCATTCTGCCCGTTACTAAACTTTTCATATTGTGCTCTGAGGATAGCCTGGATACTGTCAGCCTTGGGAGAAGTCATAGACTCTTTCCAACTGCTGTTTACAACATCAAGCTGATGGGTATATTCATTGAGTTTTGCTTGAGCCACCAATAATTTTGTGGTTTCAGTACTGCCTGTGATATCCGGATTCTGCCCAAGGTTAACAGCTGTAAGGTTTGCAATAACCTGATCTCCAGGGGTCAGAATCAGCATGATCTGGTTATTATCGGCCAGAAATATCTTATAAATATTTGTCTCTAACTGAGAAAATTCCAGGCTAAATTTTCCATCAGCTTCAACTTTGGAAGTAGCGATGATATTCACATCCTGCGTAGGAAGTCTTACGGTAATCTCCGTAAAAGTGGCATTATCCTTGAGTTGCCCGCTGATTTTGGTCTTCTTTGGTAATGCCTGCGCACTGACCAAAATACTCAGGGAAAAACTCAATAGTACAAATGCAATGATTTTTTTCATAGAACTATAATTCTTATTGATTGATTTTTAACGCTTTAGCTTGTCACAACATCAAAGCCCCTTGCCTGGCACTGAAAGAATTAACAGTCAACTCCATAAAAGGTTTCTGATCTTCAAAATTGCATAAAAAAAATGTATTCCTTAAATAATTATACCATCGATATCCAGAAATCTCCTGTTTCTGTTTGTTGGGCCTCAAAATAATGCTGGTCCCTGAGCCTATTGAAGACATTAGGTTCGCTGCGCTCGCCAAAGTAAACATATTTGCCCCTTCCGGCTCGCTGCGCTCGCCACCTTCCCCGATGGGAAGGAATAATCCCCTGAAAATGGCGGTAGAGTAATATCTGGCTGTTTTTTCTCCCCTTCGGGGAGATGTCGAGCAAAGCGAGACAAAGGGGCAATCAAACCACAGATGTCGAGCAAAGCGAGACAAAGGGGCAATCAAACCACAGACGTCGAGCAAAGCGAGACAAAGGGGGCGACAGAATTCCGTAGACTCGTGTGGTTCGTATGAGACATCTGCGCGTATGATCGTTGACGTTATGAACGCTTTCACGTGGACGTTCGTACGAGATATAACGCCAACGCGCACCCTATCATACGATCACATGCGCAGACGTTACTACGCCTTAACCTCTTGTCTTTATCGGTAAACAAAATTCAGGACGAGTCACTTTGCGTCATAATAGGCGTACTCGACACATTTAGTGAACATTAGCAATAGCTCCCTGGCAAACAGTTTATCATTAGCTAAAAAAAATTACTCCTTAGATGTGATTTTGATCAAATCGTGGTATTAATATTAACAATGACCATTTCAAAAAGCGATAACAAAACTATTCATAGAGTTGCTGAGACGTGAAAAGAAAACTTTGCTTTAGCAAGTCTGCTTATTAAAAAGGATTGTTCATTGGACGAAAACTAGACTTACTAATACATATATAAAATGAAAAAAGTAGCTACTCTAATGTTGATCAGTTTTTTTTTATTCTCAGGTTTCAGTACTTTCGCCCAAAAGTATGTCTCTTTAAGTGGGGATGATGCATGGAATGGAGATGCAGTTCACATACCCTTTACACAAATTGGACCTTATCGTACAATACAATATGGTATAGATAATCCAGACATAACCTTAATAATATATGTATATAACGATCCGACAACATCCACTCCACCTGATTATGATGAACATATTACCTGGCCATCAATGGATAACCTTCAGTTGATTGGAATTAATAATGCTTTAGGGGAACCACCTATTATTGATGGTAATGGAACGGATAGAGTTATTACTATGGATAATATTTCCAATAATCCATTATATATAATTACGAACAACACAATAATTGACAATTTTGAAATAATTAACGGTCGTGCAAATGGTGGATTATATTCTCCACCTGGCCCTGGAAACGGAGGTGGAATCTATATTGCCGGTTGGACAGCACCTATTATCCAAAATTTAATTGTGAGAAACTGCAGTGCAAATCTAGATGGAGGTGGAATATTCTGCTACGTAGAAAATGAAATTATCAATAATTCGTGTCAATACTGGAAAACACGTGGAACGATACAAATTAACCACTGCAAAGTTAATTCTAACAGGGCAGCCAGCGGAGGAGGATTATTTTTTATGTCAAGTTACAATGATTTACAAACAAACGACTGTCCTCAAATAGACGTAGACAACCCAACCGTGATAATAAATAGTTCTACATTTGAAAAAAATAATGCTACTGCCGTGGGGGGTGGTATATATGGTTGGTGGGCTTATGGAGTTTTTAATGAAAGTGAAATTACTGCTAATACTTGCACAAACCAGTATGGCGTTGGTGGGTTAGAATTATATCGATGTCGAAGTGAAATGCATGGCATATTAGTACATAATAATAAACCCGGAGGTATAAACTTATATCACGGATTAAAACACAGAGCCGCTTGTAGCCTTTGTGGATCATTCCAAGGCATTGAACACTTGTGGTACAATGTTGATATTATTGGAAATCTGGGGAATAATACTACCGGCTCAAGTGGCACTAACGGAGTTGGCTTAAGTATCACGAATTCTAACTTGTTAACTCCAGTTGATCCAAGCGATTATCTTGACCTGGTTTATGAGGGAGGACATATTAATTACAATGAAGGAGGTTATATGGGGGGTGGAATATATGTAGAATCCAGGGCAAAGCTATGTTTAAAAGATATCGAAATACGAAAAAACTCAGCCCATATTGGCGGCGGAATTTACAATAATTGTCAACTGGATCCATTCCTAGGGACACCAACCACACTTGTTCATAATTTTGAACAATTATTGATCACTGATAATGAAACTATATATAATAATTATCCCAATTTACCCAGTGGCGCCGGCACGGGCGCCGGAATTTTTACACACCAGAGTTTTTACTGTATTAATTCAACAATAGCATATAATAAATCAAACAGTTCAAATGTTTCTGATTGCCCAGGTATTACTATTCAACAACCAAACCCGCCTCTTCCAAGTGTAATATCTCCAATATTTTATAATAGTATAATTTGGGGTAATCGTTCAAATGTTGCTGTTCCTTATGATAAAATACAAGTAGGTTACAGTCCTTTTGATTGCAATCCACAGCTAAATTATTGTGACATTGAGGAATTTCCTTCGGGCATCTGGAATTACTATAATACATGGATACCTAGTTTATGGAATTCACCACCAGGCACAGCTCCTGTAATAATTTCTTCTGATCCAAATTTTATTGACCCGGCTACATTCGACTATTCATTACCGAATACTGTACTTTTTAATCCATGTAGAAATGCCGGAAATAATTTGTTAATGATACCAGATATTGATCTTAATTTTTCTTCATATAATGGCTTCCCTTGGGGGAGTGACTTTGAGGGCAATGCCAGGATTAATGGTGGTAATACTATTGATATTGGAGCTTATGAATCTGCAATAGCAAAAAATAGTGGGGACATCCAAGAATTCGGAAGGAGTAATATTGATGATTCTGCTATGGCTATAAAGCCAAATCCAGTACATTTTGGACAAGACCTTAATATTGAATTAATTTCGTTACTGTTCAGGGGGTAGACAGCTGAAAATCTACAGGGCTACCTTCGAGTGCA